>NZ_CP023018.1:35574-635574 GCF_022406875.1 Ectothiorhodosinus mongolicus | reverse complement strand
GTCACCCTGATTCGACGCCTGAATGATGCCTTGGGTATGAGCAGTATTATCGTCTCGCATGATGTCGCCGAAACCAGCTCAATCGCCGATCAGATTTATTTGATTTCCGACGGTAAGGTCGTTGATCAGGGCTCGCCCGAGCACCTGCGCGCTGAGGCCACGGACTGGTCACGGCAGTTTTTGGATGGGTTGCCCGATGGGCCTGTGCCGTTTCATTACCCGGCGCCTGATTATCTTGAGGAATTGATGCGGGAGAATCGCTCTTGATCGACGCTTTGCAAAAACTCGGCGCCTGGAGTTTGGGGATTCTCGAGCGTTTGGGGCGCGGCCATCTATTTTTAGCGCGCACCTTGATCAGCATGGGCAGCATGTTGCCGCGCCCCGGGCTGTTGATCCGCGAGCTTTATTCAGTGGGCGTTTTATCGCTGTTGATCATCGCTGTGTCGGGCTTATTTGTGGGCATGGTGCTGGGTTATCAGGGTTATATCACTCTGGTGCGTTTCGGCGCGGCCGAGGCTTTGGGCACGATGGTGGCTTTGTCCTTGGTGCGTGAGCTGGGTCCCGTGGTCACCGCCTTGTTATTTGCCGGGCGCGCGGGTTCGGCACTGACCGCCGAGATTGGTTTGATGAAGAGCACCGAGCAGC
Organism: Ectothiorhodosinus mongolicus; assembly: GCF_022406875.1. Lineage (NCBI taxonomy): Bacteria > Pseudomonadati > Pseudomonadota > Gammaproteobacteria > Chromatiales > Ectothiorhodospiraceae > Ectothiorhodosinus > Ectothiorhodosinus mongolicus. The sequence goes on along the minus strand of NZ_CP023018.1, from coordinate 634,929 downwards.
TCTCCAGCATGGAGATGATGGCGGTCGATCCGTATAAGCGGGTTTTGGCACCGCGCTTTTTGGCGGGGGTGATTGCCATGCCGCTGTTGGCCGGAATTTTTAGTGCGGTAGCCATCATGGGCGGTTATTTGGTGGGTGTGGGCGCTTTGGGTGTGGATGGCGGCGCTTATTGGTCGCAAATGCAGTCCAGTGTGGATTACTACGATGACATCATGAACGGCGTGATCAAGAGCGTGGTCTTTGGTGTGGTGGTGTCTTGGATTGCGGTGTTTGAGGGTTATGATGCGGCCCCTACCTCTGAGGGGGTGAGTCGGGCAACGACGCGCACGGTGGTGCATTCGGCGCTGGCGATTCTGGCTTTAGACTTTATTCTCACCGGCCTGATGTTCGGTGACATCTGACAGGATGAATCAATGAGTACACGTACGCTGGAGATTGTGGTCGGACTCTTTGTGGCACTGGGTCTGGCCGGGTTGTTCTTCTTGGCTTTCCAAGTGAGCAATATCACAGAGCATCGCAATGCTCAGGGCTATGAGGTGCATGGCTACTTCAATAATGTCGGCGGCTTGAAGGTCCGGGCGCCGGTGACCATGGCCGGTGTGCGCGTCGGTCGCGTGTCGGATATTCGTTATGACCCTGAGCGTTTTCAGGCGCGCGTGACTTTGCGCATCAATGGTCAATACGATCAATTGCCAGCAGATACGCAGGCCAGCATCTATACCGCCGGACTTTTGGGGGAACAGTATGTTTCTTTGGAGCCAGGTGGTGAGGACGCGGTGCTGGCGCAGGGTGATCGCCTGCTGTTTACCCAGTCTGCGGTCATTTTGGAAGAATTGATCGGTCAGTTTATGGTCAATATGACCAGCAATTAATGGGAGCGAAAAGCACGTGCAAGTGGTGATCAAAATGGGCTGGGTATGGTTGCTGGCTGGCATGCTCAGTATGGCTGTGACCACCAGCGCGTGGGCCAAAAATGAGACCGTGGCTTTGATCGAGCACGCGTCTCAGCAGGTATTTGAGACCCTGCGCGAAGACGCCGAGCGCACCCGCAATGACTCAGAATTTTTGTATGGTGTGGTGGAAGAAATCATCCTGCCGATTATCGATTTTGAGGGGGTGTCGCGATTGATTTTGGCGCGTCATTGGCGCTCGGCCACGCCTGAGCAGCGTGAGCGCTTTGTAAACGCCTTCCGCGGCATGTTGGTGCGCACGTATACGCTGCAGATGGCCGATCATTTGGACAAAGACATTCGGGTCTTGTCGCATCGCAGTCACCAAGATGAACGTATGGCGCAGGTGGCCACCGAGATCGTCATGGGTCAAGGGCAGTCGAATGTGTCGGTGATCTACAGCCTGCGCCCTGTTGACGGTGAGTGGAAGGTGTTTGATCTGACGGTCGAGGGGCTGAGCTTGGTGGGGAATTTCCGCACCAATTTTGGCGCGGAAATCGAGCGTCAGGGATTGGATCGTTTGATCGCTCGTTTGGAACAGGGCGATGAGTCACTGATTGAAGATGCAACGGAGGCGGCGCGCCAGTGAGCCAGGGCCAATGGCAGGCGGGCGGCGAAGACGTGCTGGCCTTGAGTGGTGAGCTGACGCGTCACAGCGTCCCTGACCTATGGAAGCAAGCCCCCGAGCGCTTGCAGCGACTCAAAGGCGAGGCCCAAATTGACCTTTCTGGGGCAACCCGTATGGATTCAGCTGGCGTGGCTTTTTTGTTGGAATGCCAACGTTTTTGTCTGGCGCGGTCGGTGTCACTCAGGTTTGCGCAGATGCCCGAACACATGCGGGCATTGGTTGAGTTGGCCAATCTGCAGCCGCTATTTGCCCCAGCCTGAGCGCTGAGGTCGCCTCAGGCGACTGCTTTCGGCTATTATTCTGGCCCCATGGATAAACTGATGATCACTGGCGGGCAGCCCTTAGCAGGCGACGTTCGCATATCCGGCGCTAAAAATGCGGTGCTGCCGATTTTGGCGGCCTCGCTGCTGTGTGACGGGCCGCTGTTGGTGGGTAATGTGCCGCATCTGCAAGATGTCACCACCACCATGGATTTCTTGGGGCGTATGGGCGTCTCGCTCACTGTTGATGAGCATATGTGCATCGAAGTCGACTCCAGCACCTTGCGCGAATGCATCGCCCCGTATGAGTTAGTTCGTACCATGCGCGCTTCTATCTTGGTATTAGGGCCATTGCTGGCGCGTCATGGTGAGGCCGAAGTGTCCCTGCCTGGGGGCTGTGCCATTGGTTCGCGACCGGTCAACGTCCATTTGGATGGGCTGGCGGCCATGGGCGCTGACATCCGAGTTGAAGGTGGCTACATCCGAGCACGTGCGCAGCGGCTTAAGGGAGCGCGTTTGGTATTGGATATCGTTACCGTGACCGGTACCGAGAATCTCATGATGGCAGCAACCTTGGCTAAAGGCGTGACGGTGATTGAAAACGCGGCGCGCGAGCCTGAGGTGGTGGATTTGGCGAATTGTTTGATTGCCATGGGCGCGAAGATTACAGGCGCCGGCACCGACATCATTACCGTGGAGGGCGTGGAACGCCTCAATGGTTGTCGTTATGAGGTTTTGCCGGATCGGATTGAAACCGGGACCTTTTTGGTGGCGGGGGCAATGACCGGGGGGCGGGTGCGCACGATGCACACGCAGCCTAAGATTTTGGATGCGGTACTGTTAAAACTCGAAGAAGCCGGGGCTGAGATTAATACCGGAGATGACTGGATTGAGCTGGATATGCGCGGACGTCGCCCCAAAGCGGTGAGCCTGCGCACGGCGCCCTATCCGGCTTTCCCAACGGACATGCAGGCCCAGTTCGTGGCCATGAATGCGATTGCTGAGGGCACGGGGGCGATCACTGAGACGGTGTTTGAGAATCGCTTTATGCATGCGCTGGAAATGCAGCGAATGGGCGCGGATATTCGTATCGAGGGCAATACAGCCATTGTCACTGGCGTGCCGCAGTTGATGGCCGCACCGGTGATGGCCACCGATTTGCGTGCTTCAGCCAGCCTGATTTTGGCGGGGCTGGTGGCCAAGGGTGAAACTCAGGTCGATCGGATTTATCACATCGATCGCGGCTATGAGTGTATTGAGGAAAAACTCGCACAGTTGGGCGCGGCGATTCGCCGTGTGCCGGGTTAAGCCGATGACAACACCGCTGTTAACCATTGCTTTATCCAAAGGTCGTATTTTTAAAGAAACGCTGCCGCTATTGGCGGCTGCCGATATTGTCCCCAAAGATGACCCAGAGACCAGCCGCAAGCTGATTTTGGACACCAATGATCCGCAGGTGAAGTTGGTGGTGATTCGTGCCACGGACGTGCCGACTTATGTGCAGTATGGCGGCGCGGATGTCGGTGTGTCTGGTAAAGATGTGTTGATGGAGCATGGTGGCGAGGGGCTTTATGAGCCGCTGGATTTAGAGATTGCCCGCTGTCGTTTGATGGTGGCTGGTCCTGTGGGCTTTGCTGCCAAAAGTGGGCGGCTGCGGGTGGCCACCAAGTTCGTCGAGACCACACGGCGATTTTATGCAGCCAAGGGCGAGCAAGTAGAGATTATTAAGCTCTACGGCTCCATGGAGCTGGCGCCTCTGGTAGGCTTGGCGGATTGCATTGTGGATTTGGTGGATACCGGCAACACCCTCAAAGCCAATGGACTTGAGCCGGTGGAGACCATCGCCGAGGTCAGTTCGCGCCTGGTGGTGAATAAGGCGTCCTTGAAAATGAAGTCAGCGCGCATTAAGCGTTTGATACAGGCGCTGCAGTCGGCAGTTGAGACCCGGCGCAGTTCATCTTAAGAAAGCGGTTTGGAAACACAGCATGAAACACCCCACTGACGATTTGCGCATTTTGAATATCCGAGAGGTTCTGGCGCCCCAGACCCTGCATGAAGAGCAGCCCATTAGCGACGCAGCGGCCCAGACGGTATTCGCTTCGCGCGCGGCGATCAAAAATATTTTGGCTGGCGAGGACGACCGCTTGTTGGTGATCGCCGGACCCTGCTCGATTCATGACGTCAAAGCGGCGATGGAATACGCCGGGCATTTAAAAGCCCTGCGCGATGAGTTGTCCGCGGATTTAGAAATCGTCATGCGCGTCTACTTTGAGAAGCCGCGCACCATTGTCGGTTGGAAAGGGTTGATTAATGATCCGGATCTAGACGGCAGTTTCGAGATCAATAAGGGCCTGCGTTTGGCGCGTGGTCTGCTGTTGGATTTGGCCAGCCAAGGCATGCCGGCGGCCACTGAATATTTGGATTTGATCAGCCCGCAATATGTAGCGGATCTGGTGGCTTGGGGCGCTATTGGCGCGCGCACCACCGAAAGTCAGGTGCACCGTGAGCTGGCCTCGGGTCTATCTTGCCCGGTGGGCTTTAAAAACAGCACCGATGGCAGTCTGCAGGTGGCTATTGATGCGATTCGCTCCGCCGCCCGGCCGCATCATTTCTTGTCGGTGACTAAGGCCGGTCGTTCGGCGATTTTCTCGACTGCCGGTAATAGTGACTGTCACATTATTCTGCGCGGTGGTCGTCAGCCGAATTACGACGCGGCCAGCTTAGATGATGCCGCCCAGGCGTTGGAAGATGCGGGTTTGCCGCCGAATTTAATGGTGGATTGCAGCCATGCCAATAGCCGCAAGGATCCGGCGCGCCAAGTCGAGGTAGCGCTTACCGTGGCCCGTCAGCTGGGGCATGGTGATCGCCGCGTCATGGGCGTGATGTTGGAAAGCCATTTGGTGGCGGGACGTCAGGACTGGTCAGCCGATCGGGAGCCGGTTTATGGTCAGAGTATTACCGATGCTTGCATGAGCTGGGATGACACCGCTTCGGTCTTGCGGGAGCTGGCTGCTGGGGTGCGCGAGCGCCGCTTACACGCTGCCGCTTAACTTTAAGGGTCTAGCGAGATGCCGCAGATTCATCGACTCGATAGTCGCAGCAAGGACTTTGCTGCCCGCCTGGATGCGCTTCTGGCTTGGGAGGGTGTGGCTGACGCACAGGTGATGCACACCGTCACCGAGATCCTCGCGCGGGTGCGCGCTGAGGGGGATGCGGCGGTCATCGAATATACCGGCGAGTTTGATCACCTCGATGTGACCACCATGGCGGATTTGGAGTTACCGGCCAGCCGACTGGCCGAGGCGCTGGCGAGTTTACCGGTGGAGCAGCGCGAGGCTTTGGAGCGAGCGGCTGAGCGGGTGCGGCGCTATGCTGAGCGGCAAAAAATGGCCGCTTGGCAGTACACCGAAGAAGATGGCACGGTGCTGGGTCAGACCGTGACGCCCTTGGATCGGGTCGGGCTTTATGTGCCCGGCGGCAAGGCGGCTTATCCTTCTTCCGTGATCATGAACGCAGTGCCGGCCAAAGTGGCGGGTGTGCCGGAAGTGGTAATGGTGGTGCCCACGCCCCATGGCATGGTCAATCCTTTGGTTTTGGCCGCTGCCGCCGTGGCGGGCGTGGATCGCGTCTTCACCATCGGCGGCGCGCAAGCTGTGGCGGCTTTGGCTTATGGGACGCAAAGCGTGCCGGCGGTGGATAAGATCGTGGGTCCGGGCAATATTTATGTGGCGGCGGCCAAGCGCTTGGTTTTTGGCACGGTGGGCATCGATATGATCGCCGGTCCATCGGAGATCTTGGTCATTTGTGATGGGCAAACCGATCCTGAATGGATTGCCATGGATTTGTTTTCTCAGGCTGAGCACGATGAACAGGCGCAAGCCATTTTATTGAGCCCCGACGCGACCTTTTTGGATGCGGTGGCGGATGCCATGGATCACTTACTCGAGACTATGCCGCGGGGCGATATTATTCGCGCCTCGCTGGCCGGGCGCGGCGCCTTGATTCAAGTGGCGGATTTGCATGAGGCGGCGCAGATTGCCAATCATATTGCGCCCGAGCATTTGGAGCTATCGGTGGCTGATCCCGAGGCGCTGGCGGCAAAGATTCGTCACGCTGGGGCCATGTTCTTGGGACGGCATACGCCCGAGGCTTTGGGGGATTATTGTGCCGGGCCGAATCATGTGTTGCCGACCTCACGCACGGCGCGGTTTTCCTCGCCTTTGGGGGTTTATGATTTTCAGAAACGCTCTAGCGTGATTTTCTGTTCACCCGAGGGCGCAGCGGATTTGGGGCGCACCGCAGCCACACTGGCGCGCGGTGAAGGTCTGGAGGCGCATGCCTGCTCCGCGGAATACCGCGTGAAAGCCCGTTAGTCGGGTGAGCGGGTTGCAACCCAGTGACTTGATGCGTCCTGAGCTATTGGCTCAGGGAGCTTATTCCGTGCCCGATAGTCGCGGCATGATCAAGCTGGATGCGATGGAAAATCCTTATCACTGGCCCGCAGATATGCAGGCGCAGCTGGGCCGAGTGCTGGCGCAGGCCGAGCTGAATCGCTATCCCGACCCCCGCGCTGAGGCCTTAACCCAGCAACTGCGGGCGGTGATGGGCGTGCCTGAAACTGCGGGGTTGATGCTGGGCAATGGCTCGGATGAATTGATTCAAATTTTGCTGATGGCGATGGCTGGCAGTGGTCGTGGGGTGCTGGCGCCGGAGCCGGGTTTTGTGATGTACCGGTTGATTGCGCAGTGGCTGGATGTGCCTTATACGGGCGTGCCTTTGCAGCCAGATTTTTCCTTGGATATGCCGGCTATGCTAGCGGCGATTGAAGATCAGGCGCCGGCAGTGATGTTTTTGGCATGGCCGAATAATCCCACCGGTAATCGTTGGCCGCGAGCCGATGTCGAGGCCTTAATTCAGGCAGCTCCCGGTTTGGTGGTGGTCGATGAGGCCTATGGGCCGTTTGCTGATGATAGTTTTTTGTCTGAGGTGGGGCAGGGGAAGCTGATGGTGATGCGCACAGTGTCTAAATTGGGTTTGGCCGGTCTGCGCTTGGGTTATTTGGCGGGGCCGGGTGAATGGATTCAAGCGCTGGATGGGCTGCGCCTTCCCTATAACATCAATGTCTTGACTCAGGCAGCAGCCAGCTTTGCGCTGGAACATAATGCGGTTCTACATGAGCAGGCCGGTTTGATTCGCGCGGAGCGGGCAGCTTTGAGCGCGGCTTTGGCGGCGCTTCCTGGTGTTGAGGTATTTCCCAGCGAGGCTAATTTTCTTCTCGTGCGCGTGCCGCTGGGGCGGGCTGATGCGGTTTTTGAGGGGCTGCGCGAGCGGCGCATCTTGATCAAAAATGTCTCAAAACAAAATCCCTTATTGGCTGATTGTTTGCGCGTCACCATTGGCACGCCTGAGGAGAATGCGGCGTTTTTGACCGCCTTCAAACAGAGCCTCTAAGCCAAATTTTAGCGACTTAAGCGGACGCTAGCGCTGCACTTGGGGTCGGGGTCTTTGCCCGACTTCAGCCTCGGCGCGAAAGGCTTGGCCGTTGCGCAGGCCCTGCATTTGCAAAGTTTCACCGGGTTTTCTACGGGCAATAAAATTCAGTGCGTCTTGGCCATCGGTAATGCGGTCACCATCCATGTGGGTTAATACATCACCGCGGCGGATGCCAGCGCGCGCCGCCGGACCGTTGGCGAGTAGGCCCGCAATAATCACGCCGCGCGTATCTTCTAGCCCAAAAGAGCGCGCCAGTTGTGGCGTGATTTCTTGGACTTCGATACCCAGCCAGCCGCGCACTACTGTGCCCGATTGAATAATTTGGGTGATGATGTCGCGGGCCAGGTCAATGGGGATGGCAAAGCCAATACCCTGTGAACCGCCGGAGCGGGTGAAGATGGCAGTATTAACGCCAATGAGCTCGCCGTGGGCGTTGATCAGTGCGCCGCCTGAGTTGCCGGGGTTAATGGCCGCATCGGTTTGGATGAAGTCTTCATAGGTGCTGATCCCCAGGCGACTGCGGCCGGTGGCACTGACAATGCCTAAGGTGACGGTTTGGCCAACGCCAAAGGGATTGCCTACCGCCAGCACCACATCTCCGACCAGAAGGTCTCGGGAGCGGCCCATGACAATGCTTTGCAGGGGTTCGTTGCCCGTGTCGATGCGCAGCACCGCTAGATCGGTTTCCGGGTCAGTGCCGACGATGCGCGCCGGGAAGCTGCGGCCATCGGCGAGGGTGGCTTGGATCTCGTCGGCGCCCTCGATGACGTGATTGTTGGTGAGCATGTAGCCGGCGGCGCTGATGATCACGCCAGAGCCGAGACTGGTTTGCTCGCGCTGTTGCGTTGGGGGCCCAAAACGGTCGCCAAAGAAATGCCGGAAGAAAGGATCATCAGCGAAGGGGTGGGCTTGTTGCACCACGGTCTTGCGTGTGTGGATATTGACCACTGCCGGACCCGCAAGATTCACCGCCTCGGCATAGGAAACCGGGCCTTGCTGAGCGCTCAGCGCGACCGGTTCGCTCTGGCGGACTTCAACCACCGCCGGCGGGGCCTCGGGGCTTGCACTCTGATCAGGGCTGATGGCCAAGATCAGCGCCGCCACGGCAATGCCGATAGCCGTCATCTGCAACAAAAAAGGGCTGATTCGCGTCATGGCATTACGATATCATAGAGCGTATACACTGAGACCAAATCTAAACCCGTTTTCCCTCGCGCATGCCGGCACTCACTGATCTTGTTGACCATATAGACACGCTGCTTAATGCGCGTGCCTTCAAAGACTATTGTCCCAATGGCTTACAGGTGCAGGGCCGGGGTCAGGTGGGGCGTTTGATTACCGGTGTTACCGCCAGTCAGGCCTTGATTGAGCGCGCCATTGATGCGGGGGCGGATGCTATTTTGGTGCATCACGGCTATTTCTGGCGGGGCGAGGATGCGCGCGTGGTGGGAATGAAGCGCCAGCGTTTGAAACTGCTTTTGGATCACGATGTCAGTCTCTTGGCCTACCACTTGCCGTTAGATGCGCATCCTGAGTTGGGCAATAACGCGCAACTGGCAAAGCTTTTGGGTCTCGTGACCGAGAGCGTCCTGCGCGAGGACGGTATCGGTAATACCGGGCATTTGCCCAGCCCTATGGCCGCAGCTGAGTTCGCGCAGCGCATTGAGCATCGCTTGGGGCGCGCTCCAACCTGGATCGAGGGCGGCCCAGAGCAGATCCGACGGGTGGCGTGGTGTACCGGGGCAGCGCAAGGCATGATCGATCAAGCGGTTGCATTAGGGGTGGATGCTTATATCAGTGGCGAAGTCTCCGAACAAACCGTGCATGTGGCTCGTGAGGCGGGTATTCACTACTTTTCCGCGGGGCATCACGCCACCGAGCGCGGCGGCCCCCAAGCCTTGGGCGAGCACTTGGGTAGCGCATTAGCGATTTCTCATGAATTCATTGATATTGAAAACCCTATTTGAATCAATAAACTGCGTTTTGAAAACGGCTTGACCCTTGACCTCGTGGGCTTATTAGGCAATCCTTAACTGCTTTATAAGTCCCGCTGGGTCACTACGGTTTTAACGGGAGAATGGCATGGCAAATGAAGGCGTGAACCAGGGTCGGCGTCGACTGCTGGTTGGAGCCACTGGTGTTGTTGGGGGTGCAGGGGTTGTGGCCTTGGCCTATCCCTTCCTGGCGACTTGGCAGCCCAGTGCAAGAGCACAGGCGGCAGGCGCACCAGTCGAGTTTGATGTGGCGCAAGTTGAGCCCGGTCAGCTGGTTCGAGTCGGCTGGCGTGGTCAACCCGTTTGGGTGACTCACCGTACGCCCGAGATGATCGCCTCGCTGGAGGAGAACCGTCCGCTATTGGCGGATCCCGATTCTAATGTGGCACAGCAGCCAGCCTATGCGCAGAATGCGACGCGCTCCATCAAGCCTGAATACTCCGTGCTTATTGGTATTTGCACCCACTTAGGCTGCTCGCCTTCCTATCGTCCGGAAGTGGCGCCGGCTGATCTGGGTGGAAACTGGCGCGGTGGGTATTTCTGCGCTTGCCACGGTTCACGTTTTGATATGGCGGGTCGCGTATGGCGTAATGTGCCGGCACCGACCAACCTGGTTATTCCTCCGCATCGCTATCTGTCTGACACGCTGCTATTGATTGGCGAAGACGAAGAAGGAGCTGCCTGATGAAAGCTTTGCTCGAATGGGTTGATGCGCGCTATCCGCTGACCAAGGTGTGGAATGAGCACCTCGCGGAATACTATGCGCCGAAAAATTTCAACTTCTGGTACTACTTCGGCTCGCTGGCAGTGCTGGTGCTGGTCATTCAGATTGTCACCGGAATCTTTCTGACCATGTTCTATAAGCCAGATGCCAATCTGGCTTTTGCCTCGGTCGAATACATCATGCGTGATGTCGAGTGGGGCTGGTTTATTCGATACATGCATACCACGGGGGCCTCGGCCTTTTTCATTGTGGTGTATCTGCATATGTTTAGGGCTTTGTTATACGGCTCTTATAAGTCGCCACGTGAGCTGGTCTGGGTGATCGGCGTGGTGATTTACCTGGTGCTGATGGCTGAGGCCTTTGCGGGATACATGTTGCCTTGGGGTCAGATGTCTTATTGGGGCGCCCAGGTGATTGTGAACCTATTTGCCACGATACCGTTTATCGGTGGCGATCTGGTGACGTTTATTCGCGGTGACTTTTTGATCTCTGATGCAACGTTGACTCGATTCTTTGCCTTGCATGTGGTGGCCTTGCCGCTGGTATTGATCATGCTGGTGTTTGTGCACATCGTTGCTTTGCATGCCGTGGGTTCCAACAATCCCGACGGTGTGGAAATCAAGAAGTTCAAAGATGAGAATGGCAAGCCGCTGGACGGCATCCCCTTCCACCCGTACTACACCTACAAAGACTTTGTGGGTTATGGCGTGTTCCTGATCTTGTTCTTTGGCGTTGTGTTCTTCGCCCCGGATGCCGGTGGCTTCTTTATCGAACGCGCCAACTACGAGCAGGCAAACCCACTGGTGACACCCGAGCTGATCCACCCGGTTTGGTACTTTGGGACTTTCTACACCGTGTTGCGTGTGGTGCCTGACCCGTTCTTGGGTGTGCTGTTGATGTTTGGCGCTGTGCTGATCCTGTTCTTCCTGCCTTGGCTGGATCGCAACCCGATTCGATCCTGGCGCTATCGCAGCAGCATCCATAAAGCCAACCTGATCATCTTTGGCGTTTCCTTTGCCGTGTTGGGTTGGTTGGGTCTGAAGGCTGTGGAGCCGCTGTATGCGGAGATGAGCTTGCGCTTCACCATTCTTTACTTGGCCTTCTTCTATGTGATCTGGTTCCACAGCAAGCCGCGGTCAGCTGCCTTTAGTTGGATCTCCTTCGCGGTGATTGTCGGCGCCTACACCTTGTGGGATTTCATGAGACTGCAGGCTGGTGCGGCTGAGTTTGGCATGGTCGCCACATGGTGGTTGTTGCCCACTGCTTATGCGGCTCTATGTTTGCTGGGTCCGCTGTATACCCAATTGAATGAAGAAAAGCCGGTTCCGGAAAGGGTGACTGCGTGATGAAAAAGCTTCTGACACTTGTGTTTTTGTTCAGCCTGCTGGGCGCTGGTACGGCCATCGCTGCGGGTCCCTCTGTGCCACTGGATCGCGCGAATATCGATCTGAAGGATCAGGCATCTTTGCAGCGCGGGGCGGGCTTTTTCTTTCAGTATTGCGTCGGTTGCCACTCTTTGGAGTTCGCGCGCTACAACCGTATTGGGCGTGACTTGGGTTTGAGTGACGATTTTGTGGTAGAGAATCTGATTCACACCACCAATATGGAAGGCGATCCCACCGGGATAGGTGATCAGGTGCATATTGCCATGCGCGCTTCGGATGCTGAGGAGTGGTTTGCTCAGCCGGCACCCGACCTGACCTTGACGGCGCGTCTTCACGGTCCGGACTGGATCTATACCGTCTTGCGCAGCTTTTATCTGGATGATAGCCGTCCTTTGGGCGTGAATAATGCGGCATTTGAAAATATGGGTATGCCACACGTGTTATGGAATCTCCAGGGATGGCAGCGCAATGCAGGTAGTCTGGAAGAACCACAGCTTGAAATGGTCTCTCAGGGGGCATTGGGCACCGAAGAGTATGATCAGGTGGTCCGCGATATCACTGCTTTCCTGACTTACATAGGTGAGCCGGTGCGGCTTGAGCGTACGCAAATAGGGATGTGGGTGATTGCCTTTTTGATTCTGTTCACCTTTGTGGCCTACCTGTTGAAGAAAGAATACTGGCGCGACGTGCATTGAAGCGGACGCGTCAACAAGGGACAGGGATGTCCGTGATCTCATTGATTGACTGGCCGCGTGGCCCGCTCGATGGGATGCTTTGGGGAAGCCAAGCATGAGTCTGGTTGCTAATCGCAGATCTGTTATGACGCTGTTTTCGGCACCCGCCTGCCTGCGCTGTCATGCCGCCAGAATTGTACTGGCAGAAAAAGACATCACGGTGGACATCATCCAAATGGATGAAGTGACCATGCGCGAGGACCTCTATCAAATTAATCCTTATGGCACGGTGCCCACCCTGGTGGATCGTGATCTGGTTTTATACGGTACACAGGTCATTCAAGAATATCTCGACGAGCGGTTTCCGCATCCGCCGCTGATGGCCGTGGATCCGGTCTCTCGGGCAACGGCGCGTCTGGCTTTATATCGCATCGAGCAAGACTGGTGGCGCGGTGTAGAGCAGGTCTTGGAGGTCGGGGATCGCGCCGCCTCTAAGCTGCGCAAAGCCTTATTTGAGAGCCTGGCTTCCTCGAGTGAGGTTTTTGGTTTAAAGCCGTTCTTCCTCAGCGAGGAGTTTAGCTTGGTCGATGCGGCCATTAGTCCGGTGTTGTGGCGCCTGCCCAGCCTAGGGATTGCTGATGAGAAATTGCCCCAAGAAATCCGTGATTACGCTCGCCGCATGTTCAATCGTGAGGCCTTTCAGCTGAGTCTGACCGAAGCCGAACGCGAATTACGTTAGGCTGGGGGTGTGTGTTGATGACCTCCAGTCGCCCTTATCTGATTCGTGCCATCTATTCCTGGATTGTTGATAATCAGATGACGCCACATTTGTTGGTGGACGCTGCTGATGATGTGGTGGTGCCCCTAGAGTATGTCGAAGCGGGCCGTATCGTGCTCAATGTCGCGCCGATGGCAGTCAACGGCTTGGCCATGGAAAATGATCAGGTCAGTTTTAGCGCGCGCTTTGCCGGTCGCCCCATGAACGTGTTTGTCCCGGTGGAGCGAGTGCTGGCAATTTACGCGCGGGAGAATGGCCAGGGTATGATGTTTACCCCGCAAGACGGCGATGAACCGCCGCCCGGCGAGGGCGCGGAGGATAAACCGGCGCCCAAGTCAGGCCCCAGTTTGCGCGTGGTTAAATAGGCGGCAGGGCTTTGCCCGGATTGAGAATATTATCCGGATCAAAACAGCGCTTGATGTCATGCATGAGGCGCAGTGATTCGGGTGATAACTCCAAGTGCACATAATCCCGCTTCGCCAGCCCCACCCCGTGTTCCCCAGACAGCGTACCGCGCAACTGCATCACCAGCGCAAAGACCGCTGCCAAACAGGGTTCTGCGGCCTGCATTTGCTGGGCGTCTTCAGGATCGAGTAACAGGTTGACGTGGATATTGCCGTTGCCGGCATGGCCAAAACTGACGATGCGAATCCCGTGGGTTTGGGAAAGCGCCTCCAGGCCCTGGATTAGCTTGGGCAGGTGTGACACGGGTACGGCGACGTCTTCATTGATTTTTTTCGGAGCAACCTGCCGCAGCGCTGGAGATAGGGCTTTGCGCATGGCCCATAAATCCGCCGTCTCCGCCTCGGTCTGAGCGATGCGAATGTCCATGCAACCGGCAACGCGGGCGGCCTCAGCGACGCGGTCAGCCGCTTGTGTGAGCTGCTCAGCCTCGCCATCGACTTCGATCATGAGCATGGCGCCAGCGTGCCGCGGCAAATCCGCCTGGGCATAGTCGCGGATCATCTCAATGCACTGCGCATCAATGAATTCAAGGGCGCAGGGCACCACCGGCTGGGCCATGATGGCGGAGACCGCCTCGGCGGCGCTGCTAACGTCTTCATATACCGCAGCCAAAAGACGTTTGGCGGGCGGTAGGGGCGTAAGTTTTAATACTGCCTCGGTGATGATGCCCAATAGGCCCTCCGAGCCAATCAGCAGCCGTGTTAAATCTAGGCCAACCACGCCCTTGGTGGTGTAGACGCCGGTGCGCATGATCTCGCCCGTACCCGTAACCGCAGTCAGGCCCAAGGTGTTTTCGCGGGGCGTGCCATATTTAACGGCGCGTGGTCCTGCAGAGTTGTAAGCCAAGTTGCCGCCGAGCGAGCAATAGGCGTTGCTGGTGGGGTCGGGTGGCCAGAAAAAGCCAGCAGCCGCTGCGGCCTGTTGAATTTCCTGATTGGTAGCACCGGGTTGAGCGACGAGTAGGCGGTTTGCGGCATCGACCTCGAGGATTTGATTCATGCGCTCCAGCGATAAGATCACGCCGCCTTGATCGGGCACCACGGCACCCGTGGTGCCGGTGCCACGGCCACGGGCAATCAAAGGCAGGCGATGGCGCCGGCAGGTTTTCACTAAGGCGGCGATTTGCTCGGTGTTGGTGGCGAACACCACAGCCTGTGGTAGGGCATGTAAGCGGGAATTGTCGCCGCCATAAGTCCAGCACTCTGCCGGATCGGTGATGAGATTGGCTGCGCCCACCGCGGCTTGCAGGTCAGCAATAATGGCCGCACTCAGCGGCGCTGCGGGTTGCGCGGCGAACGAAGTGGCGTTCATGCACAGGCCTCAAAGGCGTCGGGTAGCCAATGTAGCTGCTGGTCGGCATCAATGGTCAAGACATCAAAGCGGCAGGGGCCATCCCAACGTATGGATTGGCAGTAGTGTTGAGCCGCCAGCCACAGGCGCCGGATCTTAGTCGCCGTGATGCTCTCGGCTGGGCCGCCAAAACTGGTACGGCTGCGCTGCCGCACTTCGACAAAGACCAGTGTGTCTGCGTCTTGTAGGATGAGATCGATCTCGCCTTGGCGACAGCGATACTGTTGGGTGAGGGGTTTCCAGCCACGTCCGATGAAAAATTCTAGGGCGCGTCGCTCCGCCTGATCGCCGCGTTCTTTGGTGTTCATGGCTGCCCCTCAAAGGGTTGGTAGAACCCTTGAGGCGGCGTGCGTGCCGGCTGCGGTACACCGCGGCGGAATTGTCCAAAGCTAAGCTCACGACGAATCCAGCCTTGATCATCCAAACATAAGCGCCCGGTCAGTCCCGCAAAGCTTTGCTCGGTGTGTAAGTTCAGGCGGTCAATCTCCCAGCCCAGCATTAAGGCATCGTGGCCCAAGCCCACTAGACGCCGGCGTTGCTGGGCGCTGGGTGATAAGTCTTCCAACCAGTCCAAACGGGCCGCGTGGTTGGGATCCACCAGCCACGGCATATCGGCGAAAATAATATCGTCCAAATCCGCATCAGCACGGGCATCGGGCCGGCCGCTATATACCTGTGAGGTGCTGAGTACGGGCAGATTGCCGGCATGGTAGTAACGCAGCTGCGGACGAATCAGGCGGGCCTGCCGGGTATCGCCGACCAAAAACACCATGTCCACGTCCTGACGTCTGGGCGGCGGATTATCTAAACGCTCTAGGCGCTGCATTTGCGTCTCTACCTCGGGTTCTGTCACCGCGCTCATCAACTGCTCTGATAGTTCTTCAGCAGTAATACCGCCACGCATTAGGCGAATGATATTGGGATTCTCCATCCAGTTCTCATCTAAAGCGATGTCCATCCAATCCAGACGGGCGACCAGGGTTTCTATTTCCTCGGGTTCCATGCGATGGGCATCAGCGCGTTGTCTGTGGGTGGGCAGCGGGTCGATGACTTCTAGGCCGCTGACAATGGTGTCGCGAAAATCGACGCCGCCGGGTACATAGAACTGCACGTCACGAATCGTCCCCCCCAGCTGGCGATACCGGGCGCTAAAGGCATCGACGATGCGCTCGCCCAACTCATCGCGTGAGGCCATGATGACCGCATCAAATAGACCTTGTTGGGCGGCGCGCAAGGCTACTTGTGAGGCTTCATCCTCGGGCGATAAAGCGTATTGATGCAGGCCGCGTGGATAGGGTCCCGGCAGCGTGCTGCGGTTCAAGGCGATCACGGGCACGCTTAAGCTATCCCGGCGAGCTAAGTCGTCGACCGCAGCGCGATCCAGCGGGCCAATCACGAGTGTGGCGCCATCGCCGACGGCTTGTTGATACTGTTGCCAAGTGGCTTCGGGGCGCTCGCCCGTATCGTAAATGCGCAATTCACCGCGCTGCGCGGGTGGCAGGCTGAAATGCGCGGCGCTAACGCCTTCTAGTACCGCTTCACCGGCCGCCGCCAGACGCCCGGATAAGGGCAGCAATAGAGCCACTTGTTGGGTGCGAAAAGCCACGTCATCGGCCAGCGGCTCCAGCCCGACTGGTTCGGGGGCGGGTCGTGGAGTGGGTGGGGCCACGGCGCAGCCAGCCAACCAGGCCAGCAAGAGCAGAAGCAGGCCAAGGCGCGGGGTCAGAAAGAGCAATCGTGCATGCATGGATATGGGTCGACCGGGGCAGGGCAGCAGGTTAGACTGAGAGCGAGTATTTCACGGAGTATCAGTATCTTGACCGGGGTGTGCAGTGTCAATCGAACAGGCCTGTCTTTATGTGGTGGCGACCCCTATTGGGAACCTAGAAGACTTATCGCCGCGGGCGCGTCAGGTGCTCGAGGCGGTTGATTTAATTTTGGCGGAAGATACCCGCCACAGTCAGCGTTTGTTGCAGCACTTTGGCATCCGCACCGCCTGCAAAAGCTTGCATGAGCACAACGAACAACAGCAAGTCCCCGGCCTCATTGACCGCTTAAAAGGGGGGCAGACCCTAGCCTTGATCAGTGATGCTGGCACGCCTTTGATCAGTGATCCGGGTTATCGGTTGGTGAAGGCAGCGCGTGAGGCGGATGTGCGGGTGACGCCCATCCCCGGCGCCAGCGCTTTGATTGCGGCGTTATCGGTCAGTGGCCTGCCCTCGGATCGCTTCTTTTTTGAGGGTTTTTTGCCGGCGCGCGCCAGTGCCCGTCAAGAGCGGCTTAAAGTGCTGGCCGATTTTCCGCACACGCTGATTTTCTATGAGTCCTCACATCGCATCCAAGCGTCTCTTGCCGATATGGCGAGCTCTTTGGGGGCAGAGCGCCGGGCAGTGGTGGCGCGTGAGTTAACCAAGACCTTTGAGCAAATCCAGGACGGCAGTCTGGCTGATTTATGCCTGTGGTTAGAGGCAGACACCGATCACCAGCGCGGTGAGTTTGTGGTGATGGTGGCCGGTCATGAACCGGGAGAGCAGGCTGCAGGTGAGGCTGAGGCGCGCCGCGTGCTGGGTTTGTGTTTACAGCAGTTGCCAGTGAAAAGCGCTGCCCGACTGACGGCAGAGATTACCGGACTGTCGCGCAATCAACTGTATCAATGGGCTTTGCAGGAAAAACCCTAAATCGGCTTGGGGATGGTAACATCGGGTCGGGAGTTGGCCAGGCAATCGCTGTTGTCGTCAGGACAGCAGAGGAAAGTCCGGGCTCCATAGGGCAAGACGCCAGGTAACGCCTGGACGGCGCGAGTCGATGGAAAGTGCCACAGAAAATATACCGCCGATGGCCGCAAGGCACAGGTAAGGGTGAAATGGTGCGGTAAGAGCGCACCGCGCACGTGGTAACACGTCGTGGCAGGGTAAACCCCGTCTGGAGCAAGGCCAAATAGGGATGCTTTCATGTGGCCCGCATGGCATCCGGGTAGGCTGCTTGAGGTGTGTGGTGACACACATCCCAGAGGAATGATTGCCCCCGACAGAACCCGGCTTATCGGCCAACTCCCTTTGCACTTTTTGCCGCCAATTAAAGTAAATTATCAACAGTTTTGGACAAGGTCATGATCCTCATGGAGGGTTTTTGTCGCCATCTCTCCCCACTCTGTTCCCCAGCTAACGAATGACGCTAAGTAATTGTCGGTAAAGCAGAATTTTTCCTTTGCTGGGTCGTGATTTTGCTTGACACCCACGAGTTTCCCTACCTATAGTGTGCCGAGGTGGGGAATTGTGGGGAAAAGTGGGTTTTTAACCCTGATCATGATGTTTCGCGGCGTAACCAACTTGAATGTCGATGTCAAAGGCCGGCTAGCCATGCCTTCGCGTTACCGCGAGAGCCTGGTGGAGCTTTGCCGTGGGCAGTTGGTGCTGACGGTGGATCGGGATGGTTGCCTGCTGGTTTACCCATTGCCCGAATGGGAGCGCATTGAACGCTCGCTGATGTCTCGTCCCAATATGAACCGCCAGGTGCGGCGCTTGCAGCGTTTGCTGGTTGGGCATGCCACGGAAGTGGAGTTGGATGGCCAGGGCCGCATTTTGTTGCCGCCGCCGCTGCGCGAGTATGCCGGTTTGGAGAAGCGCGCTGTTTTGGTGGGTCAGGGTAACAAGTTTGAATTGTGGGATGAGGAGAAGTGGGCGCAAAGCAGGGATGTCTGGTTCCGCGAAGAGGACGAAGACCATGATGCCGGTGCTGCGCTCGATTCCCTCACGTTATAAGCCCATGGCGACGGTCGCGCAGCTGCACCGCCCCGTTTTGCTCGAAGAGGTCCTGACTGCGCTGCAAGTGCGACAGGACGGTATTTATGTGGATGCCACATTTGGTCGCGGTGGGCACAGTCGCGCGATTCTTGAGCGGCTGGGCTCCGAAGGTCGTTTGCTGGCCCTGGATCAGGATCCTGAGGCGCAGCAGGCTGCCGAGCAGCGATTTTCTGCGGACCCACGCTTTGTTTTTGTTCGGGCTTCTTTTAGTCAGTTGGCCGAGATTGTCACAGAGCAGGGTTGGCTGGGGCGAGTGGATGGTGTGTTGATGGATTTGGGTGTGTCTTCGCCGCAGCTGGATTGTGCGGAGCGGGGTTTTAGTTTCAGTCAGGATGGTCCCTTGGATATGCGCATGAACCCGGCCGTGGGCGAATCGGCGGCGCAGTGGTTGGCTACCGCGTCTGAGAAAGACATTGTCACCGTGCTTAAGGATCTGGGCGAGGAGCGCTTTGCTAAGCGTATTGCTCGTCATTTGCTGGCAGCCAGGCAAGAAGCGCCGATCACGCGCACTGCGCAGCTGGCGGCATTGATTGCTGAGGCCATGCCTTATCGAGAGCTGCACAAACATCCTGCTACCCGCAGTTTCCAGGCGATTCGCTTGCATGTGAATCAGGAATTGCCGGCGCTGGATGCGGCATTGGCCGGCACGCCGTCGCTGTTGGCGCCTGGCGGCCGTCTGGCGGTGATCAGTTTTCACTCCTTGGAAGACCGACGCGTCAAGCAATTCATGCGCCGTGAAGCACGGGGTCAGACCCTACCCAGGCATTTGCCGATTCGTGGCGAGGCGCCGGGTAAGCAGTTCCGGCTTTTGGGTAAGGCGATTCGGCCCAGTGAAGCGGAGGTCGCTGCCAATCCTCGGTCGCGCAGTGCTGTGTTGCGGGTGGCGGAGCGTTTGTCATGAAATCCCGCGGCCTCATTTTATTTGCGCTTTTGGGCGCCAGCCTAATCAGTGGCGTGGCTGTGGTGAGTCAAAAACACCAAAGCCGCATGCTATTTGTGCAACTGCAAAGCGCCATCGCTGAGCGTGATGCTTTGGATATCGAGTGGGGGCAGTTGCAGCTTGAGCAAAGTACCTGGGCAACCCATGCGCGGATTGAGGAAGTCGCCACCCAGCGTCTGGGGATGCGCAAGCCGCAAGCCGGTAGCAGCGTGATTCTGCGGGAGGGCCAATGAAACAGCCGGCGGCCTATCAAGTTCGGACTCGGCGTTGGTTGGTATTGGGCGCCTTTGCGCTTGGCTTTTCCTTGGTCATTGTGCGTGCCTTTGATCTGCAGGTGATGCAGCGCGATTTCCTGCAGGGCGAGGGCGATGCGCGTCAGCTACGGGTAGTGTCTTTGCCAGCGCATCGCGGCATGATTTTAGATCGCCATGGCGAGCCCATGGCGGTCAGTACGCCCGTGGATGCCGTGTGGGCCAATCCCCGCATCACTTTAGCGCAGGCACCCGATTTAAGTGCCTTGGCGGCGGTTTTGGGTATGGATGAGGCGGCGCTCAATGAACGCTTGAGCTCCCGCGCCCAACGCGAATTTGTGTATTTGCGGCGTCAGGTGACCCCGGATGTCGCTGCGCAAGTGACGGAGCTCAACATCGCTGGCGTGGGTTTGCGGCGTGAATATCGTCGTTACTATCCGCTGGGTGAAGCGGCGGCGCAGCTGTTGGGTGTGACCAACATCGATGATGAGGGTCAGGAGGGTTTGGAGCTGGCGTTTGAATCCCAGCTTGCTGGGGCACCGGGCGCTAAGCGCGTACTCAGAGATTTGCATGGCCGGGTGATCCGCGATGTCGAACATATTCGCGCGCCGCGACCGGGCCAGAACTTACAGCTGACCATCGATCAGCGCTTGCAGTATTTGGCTTATCGCGAGCTGAAATCTGCGGTCCAAGCCCATGGCGCCCGCGCTGGCTCGGCCGTGTTGATGGATATCCGCACCGGTGATTTGCTGGCGGTGGTTAATCAGCCTTCACTGAATCCGAATAACCGCGAGACCTTGCATCCGGACAGCTTCAGAAATCGCGCTTTTATTGATGTTTTAGAACCCGGTTCGACGCTCAAGCCCTTTATCGTCATGGCAGCTTTGCAGAGTGGTCAGGTGCAGCCCAGTAGCCTGCTGGAAACCAGTCCCGGCACGATGCGGGTCGGTAGCCATACGGTCCGCGATATTCGTAACTACGGCCGTATCGACGTCAGCACTATGTTGGTCAAGTCTTCTAATGTGGGCGCCACCCAGTTGGCGTTGCAGCTTGAGCCGCGGCAAATGTGGCAAACCTTGTTTCGTGCTGGGTTTGGTCAGCGCACCGGCAGCGGCTTTCCCGGTGAAGCGAGCGGCATCTTGCGGGATTTTATCGATTGGCGCGAGGTCGATCGTGCTGTGCTGGGTTTTGGTTACGGGGTATCGGTGACCCTGTTGCAGTTGACGCGGGCCTATGCGGCTTTGGCCCATGAGGGGCAAATGGTGCAGCCGCGTTTACTGATGACGGAAGCAGCCCCGCGATTTGAGACGGTGATGCCGGTGGAGAGCGCCGAGTTAGTGATGCAGATGCTCGAGTCATCGGTGGGTCGCGAGGGCACGGGTTGGCGCGCGGCGATTGAGGGTTATCGTATTGCCGGTAAGACCGGGACGACCCGTAAAGCGGGTCCGGGTGGCTATTTGGAAGGGCGTTATCAGGCGCTGTTTGCCGGTGTGGCGCCAGCCAGTGATCCCCGCTTGGCGCTGGTGGTCATGATTGACGAGCCATCGGGCAACGAATTTTTCGGCGGTCAGGTGGCAGCGCCGGTGTTTCGCAACATCATGAGCGGCGCTTTGCGCCTTTTGGATATTCCCCCGGATCATTTGCCGGAGTTGCGCACGGTCGCTGATCCGTCCCGGGGTGGGCCGGCATGACGGCGGTGATGACACAGCGCAGTCGTTCACTCACGGATTTGCTGGGTGCGGCAGTGCCCTTAGCGAAAGCTCATCAGGTGCAAGTCAGCGGCCTGTGTTTGGATAGTCGTCAGATACGCGCTGGAGAGTTGTTTTTGGCTTTGTCCGGCACGCGTGAGCATGGCTTGGTGCATGCTCAGCAGGCGCTGGATCGTGGCGCTGCCTGTGTGCTTTTTGATCCGGCAGGAGCGGGGTCGATGGATAGGGAGGCTTTAGGCGCCCTGGTGTTGCCCGTGCCTGAACTGGCCTCGCGGGTAGGCCTGATGGCGGCCGCTTTTTATGATCATCCTAGCCATGCCATGCAGGTGGTGGGCGTGACCGGCACGGATGGCAAGACCTCGGTGAGCCAATGTCTGGCTGCGGCGTTGCATAGCGATACGCGGCCCTGCGGCGTGGTGGGCACCTTGGGTGTGGGTGCTTATGGTCATTTAAGTCCCGCCACTGGTATGACCACGCCCGATGCCATCGCCCTGCAAAGCCTGCTGGCGCAGCAGCGCGCTGCCGGCATTCATCAGCTGGTGATGGAGGTGTCCTCGCATGCCTTATCCCAACATCGGGTCAATGGCGTGGATTTTGATGTGGCGATCTTCACCAATTTGGGCCATGACCATTTGGACTATCACGGCAGTGTTGATGCCTATGGTCAGGCTAAGGCGCGGCTGTTTCGCTGGCCGAATCTGAAGCTGGCGGTGCTGAATTTAGACGATGCCTTTGGCCGCCAACTCGCAGAAAACCTCGAGGGCCGCTTGCCGGTTTTGGGTTACGGCTTGCAGGCGTATCCGGGCGTGGCCGAACAGTTGGTGGCCAGTGACTTGAGTTTCACTCCGGATGGCCTGCGTTTTCAGGTGAGCACTCCCTGGGGTTCGGGTGAGCTCAGCAGTCGCCTCTTGGGCCGCTTTAATGTCTCGAATTTATTGGCCGTGCTCGGCGCATTGTTGCATTTGGATGTGACGCTCAGTGATGCCTTGGATCGCATCGCCCGTATTCCCACCGTCCCGGGGCGCATGGAGTTGTATCCCAGCCATGCTCAGGGTCCGGCACTGATTGTGGATTATGCGCACACGCCGCAGGCTCTGGCATCGGTGTTACAAGCCGCCAGAGTGCATTGCCCGGGGCGTTTGTTTTGTGTGTTTGGCTGCGGTGGTAACCGCGACGTGAAAAAGCGTCCGCTGATGGCGCAAGCGGCGCAGCAGTATGCCGATCAGGTGATCGTCACCAGCGATAACCCACGTCATGAAGATCCCGAGGCCATTATCAGCGATATCTTGCGCGGCTTTGCCCGCCCCCAAGAGGTGCTTGTTGAAGTCGAGCGCGAGGCGGCGATTCGTTTGGCTTTCTCACAAGCGGGTCCCAAGGACATGGTGTTGATCGCCGGTAAGGGTCATGAGACCTGGCAGCAAATTGGTGATCAGCAACAGCCGTTCAGTGATCGCGCGATTGCTGCTGAGCTCAGCGAGGTGGCGGCATGATGCGGCTACTGCT
Source organism: Ectothiorhodosinus mongolicus (assembly GCF_022406875.1). NCBI lineage: Bacteria > Pseudomonadati > Pseudomonadota > Gammaproteobacteria > Chromatiales > Ectothiorhodospiraceae > Ectothiorhodosinus > Ectothiorhodosinus mongolicus. Next base: position 612,022 of record NZ_CP023018.1, on the reverse strand, counting down.
CAGTCAGGTGGCGACGGCGGTTGGTGGTCGTTTGGTCGGTGATGATGTGGAAGTATTTGGCGTGAGCACCGATACCCGCACAACGCAGCCGGGTGAGCTGTTGATCGCCCTAAGCGGGCCACGCTTTGACGCGCATGAACACATCACTGCGGATTTACCGGCAGCAGGGTTGCTGGTCGCACGCCCGGTTGAAATGGGTAGGCCGCAGGTGTTGGTCAGTGATACCCGTCAGGCATTGGCCGATCTGGCACATTTTTGGGCGCAGCAATGCGCGGCGCGGCGCATCGCTTTGACCGGCAGCAATGGCAAGACCAGTACCAAGGAAATGCTGGCGACGATTCTGCGCCGTGAGGGCCATACGCTTTATACCCAGGGCAACTTGAATAACGAGATCGGTGTGCCGTTGACGCTGCTTCGCTTAGATCCTGAGCATCAATTCGCGGTGATCGAGATGGGCGCCAATCATGCCGGCGAAATCGCCCGCCTGACACAGATCGCCCAGCCGCATGTGGCCTTGATTACCAACGCCGGTCCTGCGCATCTCGAAGGCTTTGGCAGCATCGAAGGCGTGGCGCATGCCAAGGCGGAGATTTATCAGGGCCTGGGAACTACCGGGATCGCTTTGGTCAACGCCGATGATGACTACGCCGATTTGTGGTGTGGCTTGAATGCCGAGCGACGCATGATTCGCTTTGGCTTTTCTGAACAGGCCGATGTGCGCGGTGTGCCGCTGGCCGATGGCGGGTTTGCCATCAGCTTGGCGGGCGAAACTGTGGCCGTGAACTTGCCCTTGGCGGGCCAGCATAACCGTATGAATGCTTTGGCGGCTGCAGCGGCTGCTTGGGCCGTGGGGGTTCAACTCGAGCGTATTGCCGAAGCGCTGGTCAACTTACAGCCGGTGCCGGGGCGGCTCAAACGCCAGACCACTCCTGCTGGCTGGACCTTGATTGATGACAGTTATAACGCCAATCCCGCCTCGACCCGCGCCGCCATCGATGTTTTGGCTGCTGAACCCGGTTATCGCGTCTTGGTGCTGGGTGATATGGGTGAGCTGGGCGCGGACGCCGAGAGCATGCATGCGGGCATTGGGGCTTATGCCGCCGCTTGCGGCATTGATGTCATGTACGGGCTGGGGCCTTTGTCCGCTCATGCCGTGCGCGGTTTTGGGGCCGCCGGTCGGCATTTCATGGACATCGAGGAATTGATTGATGCCTTGCAACGCGCTTTGTCGGGCACGGTGAGTGTTTTGGTCAAGGGCTCACGGTCTGCACGTATGGAGCGCGTGGTCGAAGCTTTGTGCAGGGAGGCTGCCTGATGCTGCTGATTTTATTTGATTATCTCAGCCAATTTTATGCGCCGTTGGTGGTCGTGCAGTACCTGACACTGCGCGCGATCTTGGGTGTGCTCACGGCTTTGATGATTGCCTTTATCGTTGGGCCATTCATGATTCGCCGCTTGACTCACTACAAAGTGGGTCAGACCGTGCGCACTGATGGGCCACAGACACATTTAGAAAAAGCCGGTACGCCCACCATGGGGGGTGCATTGATTTTGGTGGCGGTCGCGGTGGCTACCTTGTTTTGGAGTGATTTGAGTAATCGCTTTGTTTGGGTGGTGCTGATTGTCACATTGTTGTTTGGCTTGATCGGCGGTTGGGATGACTATCTCAAGCTGCGCTATGGCAACAGCAAGGGCTTATCGGCGCGCCATAAACTGATTTGGCAGTCCGTGGTGGCGTTTATCGCCGCCAGTGTTTTATTTCACACCGCGCAAACGCCGATAGAAACCACCTTGATCGTGCCGGTGTTTAAGGACGTCGCCATCGATTTGGGGCTGTGGTTTATCCCGCTGACGTGGTTGGTGATTGTTGGCAGCAGTAATGCGGTGAATCTCACCGATGGTTTGGATGGGCTGGCGATCATGCCCTGTGTTTTGGTGGCCGGGGCTTTGGGGGTTTTTGCTTACGTCTCCGGTCATGCAGTGTTCGCCACTTATTTGGGGATTCCCTTGGTGCCCGGTGTTGGCGAATTGGTGGTGTTTTCCGCAGCGATTGTCGGTGCTGGTATGGGCTTTTTGTGGTTTAACGCCTATCCGGCGCAGGTGTTTATGGGCGATATGGGCGCGCTGGCACTAGGCGCAGCTTTGGGGCTTTTGGCGGTCGCTACGCGTCAGGAAATCGTCTTGATCATTATGGGCGGTGTGTTCGTGGTGGAAACTTTGTCGGTCATCTTGCAGGTAGCTTCCTACAAGCTTACTGGCCGGCGCATTTTTCGCATGGCGCCGCTGCATCACCATTTTGAACTCAAGGGATGGCCCGAGCCTCGGGTCATTGTGCGGTTTTGGATCATCACCGTGATTTTGGTGTTGATCGGTTTGGCCACGTTGAAGATTCGTTGAGGCGCACATGCATGATGCCAAAGACAATCTGATTGTGGGGCTGGGCAGCACGGGGCTGTCGGTGGCGCGTTATTTGCGGGCGCGTGGCGAATCGTTTGCTGTGGCTGATACCCGCCAAGATCCGCCAGGCCTTAAGGACTTGAAGGCTTTGGGCGGTGAAGTATCGATATTGCTTGGGCCGTTTGATGCGGCAGTTTTTGCGCAGTATCGACGCTTGATGGTCAGTCCCGGTATCAGTACTCAGGAACCGGCGATTGCGCAGGCGGCTGAGGCTGGGGCGGAAATCTTGGGAGATATCGAACTTTTTGCGCGTGCCGCCCGTGCGCCCGTGGTGGCGATCACCGGGTCGAATGGTAAAAGCACGGTGACCAGTTTGCTGGGTCATATGGCTGCCGCCAGTGGTCGGCGCGTTGGTGTGGGTGGCAATTTGGGGCCGCCGGCGCTGGACTTGTTGACTGACCCAGAACCGGATTTGTATGTGCTGGAGTTGTCGAGTTTTCAGCTGGAAACTACCGGCTCTTTGAAATGTGCTGCCGCGGCCGTGCTGAATCTGGCCGAGGATCATCTGGATCGTTACGCGGATATGACCGCTTATGCCGCGGCTAAGCAGCGCATTTTTCAAGGCGCTGAGCTGGCCATCATCAATCGTGATGATCCCTGGGTGGTGTCTATGCCTGGCGGCAAGCAGCGCATCAGCTTTGGCTTGGATGAGCCGGCTGCGGGGGATTTGGGGCTGCGCCATATCGCCGGAGAGGACTGGCTGAGTGTGGGCGATCAGGCGGTGATGGCGGTGTCGCGCTTGCTGATGGCCGGACGCCACAATCAGGCCAATGCTTTGGCGGCTCTGGCGCTGGCGAGAGCGGCGGGTCTTCCCATGGAGCCCTGTATTGAGGCTTTGGCGAGCTACACTGGCCTGCCGCATCGCTGTCAGTTTGTCGGCCGCTATCGCGGCGTGGATTGGTACAACGATTCCAAGGGCACGAATTTAGGCGCAACAATGGCGGCTTTGGCGGGGTTGCCGGGTTCTGTGGTGCTGATTGCCGGTGGTCAGGGCAAAGGCCAGGATTTTTCAGCACTTCGTCCCCTGGTCGCTGACAAGGCACGCGGCGTGGTGTTGTTGGGTCAGGATGCGGGTCGCATTGAACAAGCCCTTGCGGATGCCGCGCCGGTGGTGCGCGTCAGCGATATGGAACAGGCGGTGACCGAAGCAGCCCGCATGGCGCGGCGCAATGACAGTGTTTTACTGTCGCCGGCTTGTGCCAGTTTGGATATGTACCGCAATTATGAGCATCGCGGTGAGGTCTTTACCTCGGCCGTGCGGAGGTTGGGGGCATGAGCGCCGCTAGCCTACACGCCACCCGTGATGCCCATCGCCAGCTCAGCCTGAGTTGGCAGCAGCATGTGGATGTGCCTTTGTTGCTCAGCGTGTTGCTGCTTTTGTGTGTGGGTCTGGTGATGGTGGCTTCCGCGTCTATTGGGGTTGCAGACCGCAATAATGGCGATCCTTTCTTCTTTTTCTCTCGCCAGCTTTTCTTTGTGGCTTTGGGCGGGGGTATTGCCTTTGTGCTTTATCACATTCGCCTGCTGCATTGGGAAAATGCCCGCATGCTGCTGCTCTTAGCAGCCTATCTTTTATTGATTTTGGTGTTAATCCCGGGCGTGGGCAAAACCGTCAATGGTTCGACGCGCTGGATCCCGATGGGGATTTTTAACCTGCAGGTTTCGGAGGTGGTGAAACTGTTTTTCACCCTCTACCTCGCAGCCTATATCGTCCAGCATGGCGATAAGTTGCGCGAGGGTTTGCAGGGCTTTGTGAAACCGCTGCTGTTGTTGGGTCTGGCCACCATTCCTTTGTTGCGGCAGCCGGATTTTGGCGCGGTGGTGGTGTTGGCCAGTATTTGCCTAGGGATGCTTTGGCTGGGTGGCGTGCGGCTTTGGCAATTTTTGTTGTTGATGGCCGCCGCCGCCGGCAGTTTGGCTTTGCTCGCAGTGCAAACGCCCTATCGTTTGGCGCGCCTGACCGGATTTTCGGACCCCTGGGCGGACCCGTTTAATAGCGGGTTTCAGCTGACCCAATCGTTGATCGCCATTGGCAGTGGTTCGTGGTTTGGCACGGGCTTGGGCGGCAGTGTGCAAAAGCTGTTTTATCTGCCTGAGGCGCATAACGATTTCATTTTTGCGATTTTGGCCGAAGAGCTGGGCTTGATCGGCGTGGTTGCCGTGGTCTTGTTATTTGCTGTTTTGGTGTGGCGCTGTTTTGTCATTGGCGCAGCCGCAGAAAAGGTGGGTCATGTGTTTGGCGCGCATCTGGCCTATGGCGTTGGCCTGTGGTTGGGCATTCAGGCGGGCATCAATATGGGCGTGACTATGGGCATTCTGCCCACCAAGGGTCTGACCCTGCCCCTGCTGAGCTATGGCGGCAGCTCGATGTTGGTGACATGTGCGGCGTTGGGCTTGTTAATGCGGGTCCACCGCGAGACTTACTTTGCTTTGGGGGATTTACCCAGAGCGCGCGCGGGGGCTGGATTATGAGCGGCGCGCGCATTCTTGTTATGGCCGGTGGCACCGGCGGCCATGTGTTCCCGGGTTTGGCTGTGGCTAAGCTGCTGCGTCAGCAGGGGCATGAGGTACGTTGGCTGGGAACGGCGACGGGTCTTGAGGCGCGTTTGGTGCCAGCCGCGAACATCACATTGCATACCCTTCCTGTCAGCGGCCTGCGGGGTAAGGGGCTGATGACTTGGTTGCTGGCGCCATGGAAGCTGGGTGTGGCGATGTGGGCGGCGCTGGGTTTGCTGTGGCGGCTTAAGCCTCGTGCAGTCCTGGGGCTAGGCGGCTTTGCTTCGGGCCCGGGCGGATTGGTGGCGGCGGCTTTGGGCTATCCGCTGGTGATCCACGAACAAAATGCCATTGCCGGTATGACCAATCGCTGGTTGGCTAAGCGCGCAGATTTGGTGTTGCAGGCCTTCCCGGGGACGTTTGCGCCAGCCCTTGAGCCGGTCACTGTGGGCAATCCTGTGCGCACTGAGATTGCTGATTTGCCAGCCCCTGAACAGCGTTATGCGCAGCGCTCGGGGCCGCTGCAGATCCTCGTGGTGGGCGGCAGCTTGGGAGCGCTGGCTTTAAATACCATCGTGCCGCAGGCTCTGGCGCAGTTGCCCGCCGACACTTTTGTGGTGCGTCATCAGGCAGGCGAGAGAACCTTAGCTCAGGCGCAGCAGGCTTACACCGAGGCCGGTGTGGTGGCTGAAGTTACGGCGTTTATTGAGGACATGGCGGCAGCCTATGCCGGGGCGGACGTGGTGATTTGTCGTGCCGGTGCGCTCACGGTTTCGGAGTTGGCGGCTGCTGGTGTGGCTTCGATTTTGGTGCCTTTCCCGCATGCGGTGGATGATCACCAAACTGCGAATGCGGCTTATCTTACTGATGTCGACGCGGCGCTGTTGCTGCCGCAGTCCGAGCTCAGCGCGGAGCGCTTGGCTGAGACCTTAAAGTCTTTGGATCGCGATCGCTTACAAGCTATGGCGGTGCAGGCACGGCAGCAGGCCAAGGTGGATGCGACTGAACAAGTGGCTCGCGCCTGCCAAATGCTGGCTGAAGGGGGTGGGGCATGAGTGCGCCAACACCCGTGATTGGTATGCGCCGCATTCGCCGCATTCATTTTGTCGGCATCGGTGGTTCGGGTATGGGCGGCATCGCTGAGGTGCTAGCCAATTTAGGCTATCGCGTCAGTGGTTCGGATGTGGCTGCAAACGCCATGACTCGGCGCTTAGAAGATTTGGGTGTGGAGGTGGCGATTGGCCATGACGCCGCGCATGTGGCCAGTGCTGATGCTTTGGTCGTCTCCAGTGCCATCATGGCCGATAACCCCGAGTGGCTGGCGGCGCGCGAAAAACGCATTCCTGTGGTGCCACGGGCGGAAATGCTGGCTGAACTCATGCGCTTTCGTTACGGCATTGCCGTGGCGGGTACCCACGGTAAAACCACCACCACCAGCTTGGTGGCGAGTTTGCTGGCCGAGGGGGGATTGGATCCCACCTTCGTGATTGGCGGGCGTTTGAACAGCACCGCCAGCCATTCACGCCTGGGTCAAGGGCATTATCTGGTGGCCGAGGCCGACGAGTCAGATGCTTCGTTTTTGTGTTTGCAGCCGATGATTTCGATTGTCACCAATATCGATGCTGATCACCTGTCGGCTTATGAGGGAGATTTTGCGCGGCTGCGCGAGGCCTTCTTGGAGTTTTTACATCACTTGCCGTTTTATGGCTTGGCGGTGTTGTGTGCTGATGATGCACAGATTCGCGGCCTGTTGGATCAAGTCGGACGGCCGATGTTGACCTATGGCATCACCGAGCCGGCGGATATTCGCGCCAGTGAGCTGCGCGCCGAAGGCACGCGCACGCATTTTAATCTGAGTTTGCCTGAGCGTTCCGAACCTTTGGCGGTCACCTTGAATCTTCCCGGTCAGCATAATGTTTTGAACGCTTTGGCTGCGGTGGCGGTGGCTCATGAGCTGGGCGTGGATGATGCGGCGATTATTCGCGCCTTGGCGGCTTTCCAAGGAATTGGTCGGCGTTTTCAGGTGCATGGCGAGCTGGCGATCGCGGCGGGTTCTGTGCTGTTGGTGGATGATTATGGTCACCATCCCACTGAGGTCGCCGCGACACTGGCGGCGGCAAGAGCGGCATGGCCCGAGCGGCGTTTGGTGTTGGTCTTTCAACCACATCGTTACACGCGTACCCGCGACTTATTTGAGGATTTCACTGAAGTCTTATCACAGGCTGATGCCTTGGTTTTGTTGGATGTTTATGCCGCGGGTGAGCGCTTGATTAGCGGTGCTGATGGGCGCACCTTGGCGCGCGCCATTCGCGCTCGCGGCAAAGTGGACCCGGTGTTCGTGGAATCCCCTGAACGCTTGGTGGATGCCTTGCAGGGTGTGTTGGAAGACGGCGATGTGCTGCTCACCCAAGGGGCCGGTAATGTCGGGGCCTTGTCCGCACAACTGCCCGAGGGCTTGAGTGCTGCGGGAGGTGGCGCATGACGGCCTTGCGCGGTGAATTGCGGCTTAATGAGCCCATGGCGCGGCATACCTCATGGCGCGTCGGTGGTCCGGCCGATCGTTGGTATCGTCCTGCCGACAGTGAGGATTTGGCGGTTTTCTTGCGCAGCCTTAAGCCGCAGGAACCGCTGCTTTGGGTAGGGCTGGGCAGCAATCTTTTGGTGCGCGATGGCGGTTTTCGCGGCACGGTGATTGCTTTGTCTGGTGTCATGGATGAGCTGACATTTGTCCCGCCACAGAGTGTGCGTGCCGGCGCTGGCGTGAGCTGTGCCAAGCTGGCGCGGTTTTGTGCGGCTCATGATCTGATGGGCGGTGAGTTTTTCGCCGGCATTCCCGGCACTCTGGGTGGAGCTTTGGCGATGAATGCTGGCGCCTGGGGGGGCGAGACTTGGCGGCATGTATTACAGGTCGTGACGCTGGATCGTCAGGGGCAACAACAGGTATGGGCGGCCAGCGACTATCAGGTGTCGTATCGCACGGTCACCGGACCCGCTGATCGCTGGTTTGTTGAGGCTGAACTGCAGTTTTCCCCAGGTGAAGGCGCTGCGGCGCGCATGAAAATTCGTCACTTGTTGGGGCAGCGCAGTGCATCCCAACCCATCGGCCTGCCTTCGTGTGGCTCGGTGTTTCGCAATCCCGATGAAGATCATGCGGCGCGCTTGATTGAGGCTTGCGGTTTGAAGGGTCGCATGCAAGGCGGTGCGCAGGTATCCGAGAAGCACGCGAATTTTATTATCAATACCGGCACGGCGACGGCAGCGGACATTGAAAGCTTGATGTGTGCGGTGCAGTCGACGGTTGAACAGCAGCAGGGTGTGCGGCTGCGAACTGAAGTCAAAATCGTCGGCGAAGCAGTGGCCGAGGGGGTGGTGTGATGCTGCCTGTTACCGGTTTTGGCAAGGTCGCTGTGTTGATGGGGGGTTGGTCTGCCGAGCGGCCGATTTCTTTAAAAAGCGGCGAGGCTGTGCTGCGCGCGTTAAAGGCGGCGGGGGTCGATGCTCATGGCATTGACGTGGGCCCCGATGTGCTTGATGTCATGCGAGCGGGCGGTTTTGATCGGGCATTTATCGTGCTGCATGGGCGCGGTGGCGAGGACGGCGTGATTCAAGGAGCGCTGGAGTTATTGCGGTTGCCTTACACCGGCTCCGGCGTCGCAGCATCGGCGCTGGGCATGAATAAATTGTGGTGCAAGCGGATTTGGCGCGATATGGGTCTGCCCACGGCGCAGTTTTTGGTGCTGCAGGCCGATTCCGATGCGCCAGCCGTGTGCCGCGAGCTAGGCCTGCCGCTGATTGTTAAACCTGCGCTTGAGGGCTCGAGTATTGGCATGACTGTAGTTCGTTCTGAAGCTGAGTTAGCCGCCGCTTATCGGCTGGCGGCTGACTGCGGTGGCCCGGTATTGGCCGAGACTTGGTTGCCTGGTGCGGAATACACCGTGGCGGTGATCGATGGTGAGGCCTTGCCGGCCATTCGACTAGAGACCAGCCACAGTTTTTATGACTACGACGCCAAATACCATGCCACCGATACCCAATATCACTGTCCCTGTGGTTTGGATGCAGCGGCTGAGCAGGGTCTGCAACAACTGTGTATCACGGCTTTTGATGCCATCGGATGCTCGGGCTGGGGGCGGGTGGACGTGCGCATGGATGCGCAGGGCCAAGCCTCACTCATTGAAGTGAATACCGTGCCGGGCATGACCGATCACAGTTTGGTGCCCAAGGCTGCGGCTGCTGCCGGCATGGATTTGTCGCAACTGGTGCTGTGCATTTTAGCCAGCACACTCACCGATGAGGAGCGCAAATGCAGTGCGTAAACAGCGGCGAGTTATGGCGCGCGATAAGCGGCATGTCACTCCTTGGTGGCGTGATGCTCGCTGGTATCGGGGTCTGTTCCTGGTTTTGCTGGGAGGGGTTGTGATGTTGGCGGCGACCTTGATCAATAGCGGCCTGAATCACTTGCGTGATCCACAAACCCTGCCTATCCGCCAAGTCTCTATTGATGGGGATTTGTTGTACCTGCAGCGCGCGCAGATCGAACAGGCATTGGTGCCTTTTGTGAGCGGGGGCTTTTTGGCGGTGGATTTGGTGCGTATCGAGCAAGCGGCGCGGCGCTTGGATTGGGTGTATGCGGCGCGGGTGAGTCGCGAATGGCCAGATCGGCTGGTGGTGCACATTACTGAGCAGGTGCCCGTGGCGTATTGGGGCGATATGGCTTTGCTGAATCGCTATGGCGAGTTGTTTGCCCCAGCGGCAATCCCCGACGATCTGGGCTTGCCGCGCTTGGCCGGTCGCAGCGTTCAGGCCCAAGAGCTGATGCAGCGTTTTGTCTTGGTGCAGGAAAAGCTCGGTCAGGTGGATGCCAGCGCCGTGGGACTGCGTGAGGATGCGCGCGGTGCCTGGGTGATTGAATTGACCAATGGCACACAGATTCTGATGGGGCGTGACAGCGATGCTGCCCGCCTCGAGCGGTTGTTGCGGGTTTATCCCGCCTTGGTGGCGCAGCGGTCAGAGCCGATTGCCCTCATCGATCTTCGTTACACCAATGGCATGGCCGTGGCATGGGGTGATGCCCGGCGGGAAGTCGCGCCATGACACAAGGGGAATACCATGGCTAAACGTTCAGACAAAGGCATGATTGTTGGCCTGGACATTGGCACATCCAAAGTCGAAGCCATTGTGGGTGAGATTGGCGATGACGGCCGCATCGAGATTATTGGCATTGGCTCTCATGCCTCGCGCGGCTTGAAAAAGGGCGTGGTGGTCAATATTGAGTCCACCGTGCAGTCGATTCAGCGCGCCATCGAGGAAGCCGAGTTGATGGCAGGGTGTCAGATTCATTCGGTGTTCACCGGCATCGCCGGTAGTCATGTCAAAAGCCTGAACTCCACGGGCGTGGTGGCGATTCAGGAACAGGAAGTCCAGCGCGTCGACGTGGATCGGGTGTTGGATGCTGCGCGTGCCGTGGCCATCCCGGCTGATCAGCGCATTCTGCACGTACTGCCTCAGGAGTTCACCATCGATGGCCAGGAGGGTATTCGCGAGCCTATTGGTATGTCGGGAGTGCGTCTGGAGGCCAAAGTGCATCTGGTTACAGGGGCTGTGTCTGCCGCGCAAAATATTATTAAGTGTGTGCGTCGCTGCGGTCTTGAGGTGGATGACATCATTCTCGAGCAGTTGGCCTCGAGTTATGCCGTGCTCACCGATGACGAAAAAGAGCTGGGTGTGTGTTTGGTGGATATCGGTGGCGGCACGACTGATATCGCGGTGTTCACCGAAGGCGCGATTCGTCATACCGCGGTGATCCCCATTGCTGGTGATCAAGTCACCAATGACATCGCTGTGGCGCTGCGCACTCCCACTCAGAACGCCGAAGAACTGAAGATCCGCTACGGGTGCGCTCTGCGTCAACTGGCCAATCCCGAGGAAAGTATCGAGGTGCGAGGCGTGGGTGATCGTGCTCCCAGGCGCCTGGCGCGCCAGAGTTTGGCGGGAGTAGTTGAGCCGCGCTATGAAGAGCTCATGACCCTCATTCAATCTGAGCTGCGCCGCTCTGGCTGTGAGGATTTAATCGCTGCGGGCATCGTCCTCACGGGAGGCTCGGCACGGATGGAAGGCGTGGTGGATTTGGCTGAGGAAGTGTTTCACATGCCGGTGCGCTTGGGCCTGCCCCAGTTCGTTACCGGCATGGCCGATACCGTCAGTAATCCCATTCATTCAACGGGTATTGGTTTGTTGCTGTTTGGTCAGGAGAGTCGCAGGAATCGGGTCGGTGACCCCCTGCAGGGCAGTGGAATGAAGTCGGTTTGGACGCGTATGCGTCAGTGGTTTCAACGCAGTTTTTAATGCATTCATCCCCTAGAGTAAGGAGGGTTACATCATGTTTGAACTTTTAGATAGCTACACCCAGAACGCGGAAATCAAGGTCATCGGTGTCGGTGGCGGTGGCGGTAATGCCGTACACCACATGGTCAATGCCAATATCGATGGCGTGGAATTTGTTTGCGCCAACACCGATGCGCAGGCTTTAAAACGTGTCGGCGCCAAGATTCAGCTGCAACTGGGCTCGCACATCACTAAAGGCCTGGGGGCGGGTGCTGATCCCGCTGTGGGACGTGAAGCGGCATTGGAAGACCGCGAGAAAATCCGCGAAATCATCGATGGGGCAGATATGGTGTTTATCACCGCCGGCATGGGCGGTGGTACTGGCACCGGTGCGGCTCCCGTTGTCGCGCAAATTGCCAAAGAAATGGGTGTTTTGACGGTCGCAGTGGTGACCAAGCCCTTCCCCTTTGAAGGCAAGAAGCGGATGCAGATTGCGCAGGCTGGTATCGAAAATCTCGGCAAGTACGTAGATTCGCTGATCACTATTCCCAACGACAAGCTGCTGACCGTGCTGGGCAAGAACGTTTCTCTGCTCGAGGCTTTTAAAGCCGCCAATGACGTGTTGTTGGGTGCGGTACAGGGCATTGCCGAGCTCATTACCCGCCCGGGCTTGATCAACGTTGACTTTGCGGATGTGCGCACGGTGATGTCGGAGATGGGTATGGCGATGATGGGCACGGGCACGGCCAGCGGTGAAGATCGGGCGCGTGAGGCCGCGGAAGCCGCCATTGCCAGTCCTTTGTTGGAAGACGTGAATATCGCTGGTGCCCGGGGCATTTTGGTGAATGTGACAGCTGGTTTGGATATGTCGATCGGTGAGTTCGAGGCTGTGGGTGATGCCGTCAAGCAGTTTGCTTCTGAGGATGCCACCGTGGTGGTGGGTACCGTGATTGATCCGGATTTATCGGACGAATTACGCGTCACTTTGGTGGCTACGGGACTCAATCAAGCGGCTACCACGCGTCCTAACCTTGATCGTTCGGCGATGAAGTTGGTCGAGCCTGCCCCGACGCAGGATTCGGTGCCGGCAGAGGATCATGCCTTGGGTATGGATAGTGCCGAGCGGATGCCTGCTCGTCCTCAGACTCATGGCAATGCGGCCTATGATTTGTCCGCGGATAGCAACATGGATTACTTGGATATTCCTGCTTTCTTGCGCAAACAGGCGGACTAATGAAATTTACTGATTTTTGGGGTATCGGTTGCCACTGGGATGTGTGATAAAGTACATCTCCAAGTGGCGAGGTTTGCTCTTTAGCCACACCGCACGCACAGGGCGCGCGGTTAGGGAACGGAACGGTAATGAGACAAAGAACGCTGAAGAACAGCATCCGGGCTACCGGTGTTGGTTTGCATACGGGCAAAAAGATTTATTTGATGTTACGTCCGGCACCCGCTAACACAGGGATTGTGTTTCGTCGCGTAGACCTAGATCCGGTAGTGGAAATCAAGGCGGCTCCGGAAAATGTCGGCGATACCCGCTTGTCCACCACCTTGGTGAATGAGGGTGTTCGCGTCTCCACGGTGGAGCATTTGCTGTCTGCGCTAGCGGGTTTGGGGATTGATAATCTCTATGTGGATTTGGATTCTCCCGAAGTGCCTATCATGGATGGCAGCGCAGGTCCCTTCGTATTTTTGATCCAGTCGGCCGGGATTGTGGATCTCAAAGCGCCCAAGCATTTCATTCGCATCAAAGAACATGTGGAAGTGCGCGACGGCGATAAATTCGCCAGTTTTGATCCTTACGACGGCTTTAAAGTCGCATTTGAGATTGATTTTGAACACCCCGTATTTTCGGGAGGCGTGCAAAGCGCTGAATTGGATTTCTCGACGACTTCGTTTGTTAAGGAAGTCAGTCGGGCGCGTACCTTTGGCTTCATGCGCGATATTGAGAGTCTGCGGTCCTGCGACCTAGCCTTGGGCGGCAGTCTGCAAAACGCTGTGGTGCTGGATGATTACCGGGTCTTGAATGAGGATGGGCTGCGTTACGAGGATGAGTTCGTGAAACACAAAATCCTCGATGCCATCGGCGATCTCTATCAGCTCGGCTACAGCTTGATTGGGGCATTTAAGGGTTATAAGTCAGGACATGCTCTCAACAATCAGCTCATCCGCCATTTGGTGCAAAACGAAAAAAGCTTTGAGCTCATCAGCTTTGATGAGGCCAAAGGCGATCTCCCTATCTCCTATTCTCAGGCTGTTGGCGCTGTCTAATTAGCCCCGTTGAGAGAGCTGCGAGAGGCTCTCTGTAACACCAGGCCGGACCTTGAGCTGAATTTTCTTCACGCTCAGTCCATAGTGGTCGCGCAGCAGCTTGATGATCTCGCGTTGCATGAAACGCAGCGGGTGAACCCGACTGGCAGAGTCGGTCACCAGGGTTAACAGGCCCTTATCCAAGCCACTCACCCAGCAATGCGCCCGCATATCCGAGGGCAGTAAAGACCAAATATCTCGACTAATCCGCTCATAAAGCGCGGCTTTTTGCATCAGTTCTGAGTTGAGTAGGCTGCGTGCTGATTGCATGCTCATCGGTTTTGATGTCCTGCGCCCCTGCGTAATAGCAGCGGATAGGTTATCATGCGGCGCTTAACGTTTCTCCAAGACGCGATGGATTCATGGTCAGGAATCTTGTAAAAAAAATATTCGGCAGCCGCAATGATCGCCTGGTCAAGGGTTACTCTAAGCTGGTCACGCAAATCAATGCGCATGAGGACACGCTGCGCAGTCTCAGCGATGAGGCGCTGAGGGAAAAGACGCATGATTTTCAAAAGCGTCTTGCCGCCGGTGGGGCTCTAGAATCGATCTTGCCCGAGGCCTTTGCCGTGGTGCGCGAGGCCGGGCATCGCATCATGGGCATGCGTCACTTTGATGTGCAGATGATTGGCGGCATGGTGCTCAATGATGGGCGGATTGCTGAGATGCGCACCGGTGAGGGTAAAACCCTGGTGGCCACCCTGTCCGCTTATTTGAACGCGCTGCCCGGGCGTGGCGTGCATGTCATTACCGTGAATGATTACTTGGCGCGACGCGATGCCACTTGGATGGGGCGGATTTATCATGCGTTGGGATTGAGCGTCGGAGTCATTAATGCTTCCGGCGGTCGCGGCCAAGACAAGAGTTCATTTCTCTACGACCCCGATTATCAGCCCGAGGGTGACGGTGAAGGTTATGCCCAACTGCGCCCTTGCACCCGTCGCGAGGCTTATGGGGCCGATATTACCTATGGCACGAATAACGAGTATGGCTTTGACTATCTGCGCGACAACATGGCGTTTCGTGCCGAAGACCGCGTCCAACGCGGCTTGGCTTACGCCATCATCGACGAGGTCGACTCGATTCTGATCGACGAGGCGCGTACCCCGCTGATTATCTCGGGGCCCACGGGTGAGAATTCAGAGCTCTATATGCGTATGAAGGATATCGTGCCGATGTTCCGGCCTCAGGAAGATGAGGAGTCGGAAGGCGACTATATGATCGAAGAGAAAATGAAGCAGGTGTTTCTCTCGGAAGAAGGTCAAGAAAGAGCTGAGCAGCTTTTGCATGAGGCCGGTTTGTTGAGTGAAGAGCAGGGTCTGTTTGATGCCGCCAGTATTCCGCTGTTGCATCATTTAAATGCTGCTTTGCGCGCTCATGCGTTGTTTCAGCGCGATGTGCATTACCTGGTGCGCGACAAACAGGTGATGATCATCGATGAGTTTACCGGCCGCATTATGGCCGGTCGGCGGTGGTCAGATGGTCTGCATCAAGCCATCGAAGCCAAAGAAGGCGTACCGATTCAAAATGAAAATCAGACCCTGGCCTCAATCACTTTCCAGAACTACTTCCGCTTGTACGAAAAATTATCAGGGATGACGGGGACGGCCGATACCGAGGCTTATGAGTTCCAGCATATTTATGCGCTTGAAGTGGTGGTCATTCCCACCAATCGGGCGATGATACGCGATGATATGCAAGATCTGGTCTATATGACTCAGGGCGAGAAGTTTGCCGCGATCTTGGAGGAAGTCAAAGATTGTGTGGAGCGCCAACAACCTGTGCTGGTGGGTACCGCCTCCGTGGAAGCCTCGGAAATTCTTTCCGGCATGTTTAAAAAGGCCAAAATTCCACACGAAGTGCTCAACGCCAAACAGCATGATCGCGAGGCTCCGATCGTCGCGCAAGCCGGTCGTCCCGGAGCGGTCACCATCGCCACCAATATGGCGGGTCGCGGCACTGACATCGTCTTGGGCGGCAGCTTAGAAGCCGAACTGGCCGAATGGGGCCCTGAGATCGATGAAGCAAAGCGTCAAGCCATTCGCGAAGAGTGGGAAAAGCGCCATGAGGCGGTTTTAGATGCGGGTGGGCTGCATATTGTTGGCTCTGAACGTCACGAATCGCGCCGTATTGATAACCAGCTGCGGGGTCGTGCGGGACGTCAGGGCGATCCGGGTTCTAGTCGCTTCTTCCTCTCCTTAGAAGATAATTTGATGCGCATTTTTGCCTCTGATCGGGTGAAAGCCATCATGCAAAAACTCGGCATGCAGCAGGGCGAGGCGATTGAAAATGCGTGGGTGACCAAGGCCATTGAGAATGCTCAGCGCAAGGTTGAAGGCCATAACTTCGATATTCGTAAGAACCTTTTGGAGTACGACGACGTCGCTAATGATCAGCGTCGGGTGGTGTATGAACAGCGGCGCGAGTTGCTCGAGTCCGAGGATATCGCCGAGACCATCGAGCGGGTATTCGAAGATGTGGTGACTGAGACCATGGCGCGTTTTATTCCGCCTGGCTCTATTGAAGATCAGTGGGATGTGCCCGGTTTGGTGCAGACCTTAGAGGCGGATTTTGGTGTGTCCCTGGACATCGCTGAGTGGTTGGAGACCGATCCGGATTTGCACGAAGAGACCCTGCTGCAGAGACTTCAGGGCGTATTTCGTGATGCCATCAAAGCCAAAGAAGCTCAGTTTGGTGAGGAAATGATGCGGCGTATCGAAAAAGACGTCATGTTGCAGATCCTCGATACCCAATGGAAGGAGCATTTGGCGGCCATGGATTACATGCGTCAAAGCATCGGCCTTAGAGGCTATGCGCAAAAAAATCCTAAACAGGAATACAAGCGCGAGGCTTTTGCGCTGTTTGAATCCTTGCTGGATCGGGTTAAGCATGATGTTGTGACCATGCTCATGCGGGTGCAAGTCCGTTCGCCCGAAGATCTGGCGGCGATGGAAGCTCAGGCCAGTCCTGCGCCCGCGAAAATGGAGTTCAAGCATGCTGAACCGGGTAGCGTGCTGGGAGCGCCCGCCCCCAGCGCCGCTCAGGGTCCCGGTGGTCAAGAGGCGCAGCAGCCCGTGCGCCGCGAAGGTCCAAAATTGGGCAGAAATGACCCCTGCTGGTGTGGCTCCGGCAAAAAATACAAGCAATGCCACGGCAAATTGGGCGAGTGATATAGCACGGTCATGGCGGTAGGGCTGACTGAACCGACGCAATTGTGGTCTGTGGCCGGGGTGCGGCTGGCGGCGGTGGCGGCGGGAATTCGCTATCGTGATCGCGCCGACCTGTTGCTGATTGAGCTGGCTGAGGGCAGTAGTTGTGCGGCGGTGTTTACCCAAAACGCTTTTTGTGCGGCACCGGTGCAGGTTGCTAAGCAGCATCTGCGGGTGGCGTCGCCACGCTATTTGTTGATCAATGCGGGCAATGCCAATGCGGGTACCGGTGAGCCCGGCTTGGCCGCAGCCATCGCCAGTTGTCATGCCCTGGCCTCGGTTGCCGGGGTGGAGCCGCAATCGGTATTGCCTTTCTCCACGGGTGTGATTGGTGAGTTGCTGCCGGTGGACCGCATTGCTGCAGCATTGCCAGCAGCCCATGCGGCTTTAGCAGAGGATCAGTGGCTGGCGGCGATGCGCGCCATCATGACCACCGACACCGTGGGCAAGGGCTTTAGTGAGCGTGTGGTGTTGTCGGGTGGCGAGGTGTGTATCACCGGCATTGCCAAAGGCTCGGGCATGATTTGTCCGAACATGGCGACGATGCTGGCTTATATCGCCACCGATGCGCAGATTGCACCGCAGAGTCTCAAAGCGATGCTCGAGCGGTGTAATGCGCAAAGCTTTAACGCTATTAGTGTGGATGGCGATACCTCAACCAATGATGCCTGTGTGTTGATGGCCACCGGTCGCTCAGGCGTGACATTACAGACACCCGAGGATGCCGTGCGCTTTGAAGCCGCGATGCAGCGCGTGTGTTTGGCTTTGGCTCAGGCCATTGTGCGCGATGGCGAGGGTGCCAATAAGTTCGTCACGGTTCAGGTTGAGGGGGGGCGCGATGAGGCGGAGGCTCGGCAGGTGGCCTATACGATTGCCCATTCGCCGCTGGTGAAAACCGCTTTATTTGCCTCGGATCCTAACTGGGGACGTATTCTGGCTGCCGTGGGGCGGGCCGGATTGGTGGATTTGGATGTCGATCAAGTAGCCATCTGGCTAGACGAGGTGCAAATCGTTGCGGATGGTGGGCGAGCGCCGGCGTATACCGAAGCTCAGGGGGCTGCGGTGA
Organism: Ectothiorhodosinus mongolicus; assembly: GCF_022406875.1. Classification (NCBI taxonomy): domain Bacteria; kingdom Pseudomonadati; phylum Pseudomonadota; class Gammaproteobacteria; order Chromatiales; family Ectothiorhodospiraceae; genus Ectothiorhodosinus; species Ectothiorhodosinus mongolicus. The sequence continues at coordinate 594,157 of NZ_CP023018.1, read as the reverse complement.
TGGCGCAGGATGAGATTCTGATACGGGTCTTACTGGGTGGTCGCGGCACGGCCAAGGCCAGTATTTATACCTGCGATTTTTCCTATGACTATGTGCGCATCAACGCGGAATACCGTTCATGATGCAGGTGGCCGTAGCGGTCATTCGTAATGCCGATGGCGAGGTTTTGTTGGCGCAGCGGGCAGCCCATAAATTTCAAGGCGGGCTGTGGGAGTTTCCCGGCGGAAAACTGGAGCCCGGCGAGGATGTGGATGCGGCGTTAAAGCGCGAGTGCGGTGAGGAATTGGGTGTCGAAGTCCTAGCGTGGGAGCCTTTGATCACCCTGACCCATCATTATCCTGAGTTGAGCGTGGTCTTGCATGTGGCTTTGGTGACTGATTATCGCGGTGAGCCACAAGGTTTGGAAGGTCAGCCGCTGACCTGGGTAGGTGCTGAGGCTTTGGGTGATGTGGACTTTCCTGCCGCCAACCGCAGTATTGTGGCGGCGTTGCAATTGCCGTCTCGTTATGTGATTACTCCGGCTGATGCTTCGCCACAGGTCGTGATGGCGGGGTTGCAGGCAACACTGGCCGCAGGCCATGGTTCGCTGGTGCAGCTGCGGGCGCCGCGCCTCCCGAAAGCGCAATTGCTGTCCTTGGCCAAGCGACTGCTGCCCGTGTGTCATGCAGCGGGTGCCCGACTCTTGGTGAATACCGATCCGGCGGCAGCTATGTCCGTGGGTGCTGATGGGGTGCACCTGTCCGAGTTGATGCTGCGCCGCTTGGTGCAGGCGAGGCAGGCGCGCCCCGTGCCCAAGGGGCGTCTCTTGGCCGCCTCGGTGCACGATGTTGAGGGTTTGGCGTTAGCGCAGCGATTGGACTGTGATTTTGTGGTGCTCTCGCCGGTGGCGGCGACCGCCAGTCACCCCCAGGCAAAGCCCTTGGGTTGGACAGTGTTTGCTGATTGGGTGCGCCAAGCCGGTCAGCCGGTTTATGCCCTGGGCGGCATGAGGCTTGAGGACTTGGCGAAAGCCAAGGCGGCGGGTGCTCAAGGTATTGCCGGTATCTCCGGGCTTTGGCATGATCCTCATTGATGAATCAACCCGTATCTAAAACCAGAGCCCTATTGTATATCCTGCCGTTGCTGGTCTTGATTGGCATTGCTGCTGCGCATTTCTGGTTGCGGCCGCTACTGGATCCAACGCCTCAAGATCAGCAAAGCTTGACGGCTGCTGAGGGGTGTTTGCTGGGTGTGGAGGCTTGTCGAGTTGATCTACCCGGTGGCTGGGTTAGTATTCGTGGCCCCGAACAGATTCTGCCGATGCGGGATTTTGATCTTATCTTAGAGTCGAATTTGCCGTTGCAAGGGGACGAGGTGTCCTATGTGATGCCGGGTATGGATATGGGCATGAATCGCTTTGCTCTGCAGCACCAGGGGAATCACTGGGTGGCGCCGTCGGCTCTGGCCATGTGTATGTCGGGGCGGCTGGACTGGGTGGCGCAAGTGCGCTTTAGTTATGGCGGTCAGGCCTATGAAGTGTCTGTGCCGCTGTTGATGACCCGACCCTAAACGCGGTCAAAACCCATTGTGGCGCTGTTTAAATGGCGCAACAACTTAGCGTGAACGAGACATCCTCTTGAGTCTGACAGGCGCGCTGACCATCCTCACGAGCGATTAAAAAGCGTACATTAAAGCGCTGACGTCCAGCGCTGACCTCTGGATACAGGGGGCTACCATGGGGTAAGGCAATGCGCACTAACTGCCATGGGCGCTGACCATCCAAAGACTGGTCATAAAATCCTTGGTGGGCGGTTTGTGTTTCGCTTTGGCCGCTGCGACGAATCAGCTGTAGAACCGAACTGATGGGTTCTTTAAGCACGTCAAAGGGGCTGGCCCAATGCTTGATGAGCTGGCGTCGCTCGGAGCTGGGGCGGGTGAGCCAGTGATGGTAGACCGGCAGATCAAAAGCACAGGTTCCGCCGGGTACTGCTAAGCGCTGGCGGATGCTATTGAATAGGTCATTTTCCTTGGTATGTTGGTCCATGGAGCCGGCAAAGCCCAAGATGGAATCCACCCAAGCACGTTGTTGCGCGATTAACGTATTGATGCGGTTGACGTCGGCATTGGGCCGTTCACGTAAGCTGACGAGATTGGTATTTAGGCGCTCCAATTCCTTGGCCAATTCCTGCTTGATGTCCATGCGCGCGGTAAGCGCTACCAATTCCACTAAGGTGATAATGGCATGGTGAGTGTCGTTGATGTTGTCTTGGGCTAGGGTTTGCCCGAGGCGAGCCAACAGCGCGTCCAGCCGCATAAACATACGGATTCGCTCGTTTAGAGGTTGTTCGTAAATCACACTGGAACTCATGCCGCGCTTCTCAGAACTGTGCAGGCTACCGGCTTGTGGGCGCGGTGTCTTCCCTATTTTTTGGGTATTTTATTGTCCACCCGAAACAAAAGCTTAGACAGGATAGATGCGCTGGTGCAAGAAGAATTTATGCGTGCAAGGCCGCGCTTTGCAGATACTGTTGATGCAGTTGACTGATTTTTGTCTGCAAGTCTTGGTGAGACCCGCTGTTATCCAGCACATCATCAGCCGCTGCCAAGCGTTGCTTGCGGCTCGCTTGTGCGGCTAGAACCGCCTCAATGTGTTCGCGTGAGGCATGGTCACGTTGCATGGCCCTTTGGATTTGTAGCTCGGGCGGACAGTCCACGACCAAGATGCGATTCACGCGATTGAGGTTGCCAGACTCAATCAGCAAGGGAATGGCCATAATGCAATAGGGACTTTTGACTTCGGCATGGGCGGCACGCATCGCGGTCCAGATCAACGGATGAAGTATGGATTCGAGCTGCTCTCGGGCTTTGGGGTCGGCAAAGATCTGGGTCCGCAAGGCTTGACGATCTAGGGCGCCTTCGGGATTTAAGATACCTTTTCCAAAGCGGTCAATCAGGGCATCCAAGCCTGGTGTCCCAGGTTTAACCACTTCTCGGGCCATGAGGTCGGCATCGATGATGTCGATGCCGTGATGCGCAAATGCATCCGCCACGGTGGATTTGCCACAGCCAATGCCACCGGTTAGGCCCACACAGAACGGCAAAGAAGATGTCGTCATACCCTTATGATGCCTGATTACAGTACGGTGCCCAACTGGATAATGGGTAAATACAATGCGACCACCATGGTCCCGACCAGCGCACCTAACAGCAGCATGGAGACCGGCTCAATGAGTTGACTCAGGCGTTCGGTTTGACTGGCTTGGCGCTGATCAATCAGGGTGGCTAGCCGTTCTAGCATGATACCTAGCGTGCCGGTCTGCTCTCCCAAGCTAATCAGGCTGATGGCATGTTGCGGAAAATGGCGACTGTTGCGCAGGCAAGCGGCAAAAGAGTGGCCTTGGGTGATATCAGCGGCGGTTTGGCGCAGCGTTTCTTGAAACACGAGGTTGTTCATGCCCGGTGTCATGAGCATTAAGGCCGCGGTCAGGGGCATGCCAGCCTGGAGCAGGCTGGTCAGTGTATGCGCAAACTGGGTAGTGGCTTGGTATGCCAGAAAGCGACCGATTAAGGGCGTGCGCAGCATGGCTCGATGCAGGTGATAGCGCAGACGGGCGTAGCGGCGGTAAATCCCAACACTGAGCATCACTAGGCTGATGATGGCTAGCGCCAAGCGAGGCCCATGTGTCTGAAGCGCCTCTGAGAGCGCCAAAAGCTTGACTGTTAGTGTTGGCAGGTCTGCCCCAAAGTCTTGAAATAAGAGCTCAAACTGAGGAACGACAAAGATCAGCATGACGATGCTGACGATGATGCCTAAGGCAACCACCAGCACCGGATATTGCAGGGCTTTTTGCAGTCGCGCGCGGGCTTCAACACGGCGCTGAAGATGACGCGCCAGGCGTTTTAGGACCTTGGATAGGGTTCCTGATTGCTCACCGGCTTGTACCCAATGCACGGCCAGTGGCTTGAAACACTGCGGCTCGGCAGCCATGGCTTGGGCCAGGCTTTGCCCCGCCATCACGCGATCGCGGAGCGTGATGAGCATGTTGCGCAGGGTTTTGTGTTCGGGATTTTGTACCATCAGTGCCAATGTTTCGGTAAGGGGGATGCCGGCCGTCAAGAGGTCGGCACAGTCATCCAGCACTTGTTGCAGAGGCTGATGCTTGCAGCCGGGCTTTTTATAGCTCAGCGTCCAGCGCCGCGGTTTGGCTTTGAGCAAGGTGACTCCCTGCTGAGCTAAGTGTGCCCGCAGTTGAGCGATATCTGGTGCGAAGTCTTTGCCGCGGCAGGCCTGGCCACGCCGATTGATACCCTGCCAATGAAAGACATGCATGAGTCTTAGCGGCTGGTATTCAGTAGGCGCTGCACTTCGGCCAGGCTGGTGAGGCCTTGGGCGGCGCGCAGCAGGCCCTCTTCATAGAGCGAGCGCATGCCCTCACGGGCAGCGCAGGTCGCAATCTGATGGCTATTACCGCCGCTTAAGATGACATCGCGGATCGCTGCACTCACCGGCAGATGCTGATAAATACCGATGCGACCGCGATATCCGTGCACGCAGTGCTCACAGCCCTGAGCTGCAAATAGCTGGATGTTCTCGGCCAACTGAGAATCACTAAAGCCCAGATCTCGTAATGCCCCTATGGGCAGGGTTTGCACTTGGCGACAGTGGGGGCATAAACGCCGCAGCAGCCGCTGGGCGATGATGAGACTGACTGAGGCGGCAATGCCGTAGGCAGGGATACCCATGTGCGCCAAACGCTCTAAGGTTTGTGGTGCATTATTGGTATGTAAAGTGGAAAGCACCAAATGACCGGTTTGCGCGGCCTTAATGGCCATTTCAGCGGTCTCGGTGTCGCGAATTTCGCCGACCATGATGACATCGGGGTCTTGGCGTAAAAAAGCACGTAGGGCACGGGCAAAGTTCAAACCGATGACGGGATGCACATTGAGCTGATTTATCCCCGGTAGCGTGATCTCAACCGGATCTTCGGCCGTGGCAATATTGCGCTCCCCCGAGTTGAGCTGTTTTAAGCCGGCATACAAGGTGACAGTTTTTCCCGCGCCGGTGGGGCCGGTCACCAGAATCATGCCTTGGTGCTGGGTTAGGGCTTTGCGATAATCCTCGGCTTGTGCGGCTGACATACCTAGCTCATCGACACCCAGACCGGTCTGGCGATTATCGAGAATACGCACCACGAGTTTCTCGCCATGCACAGTCGGGCAGCTACTGATGCGCAAATCGATGGGATCTGAATGGCCAAAGCGCAGCCGAGCGCGACCATCTTGAGGCAGACGCCGCTCGGCAATATCCATGCGGCCCATGACCTTGAGTCGCGAATGGATGCGCGCAGCGAGGCGCTGTGGCATTTGGCGCCGGGTGTATAACAAACCATCAATGCGAAAGCGCACCCGCAGTTGCTGATCATGAAGTTCAAAATGCACGTCGGAGGCGCCGGCTTGAATGGCTTCGAGCAAGAGCTCATTGAGCAGCTTGACGATGGGGACATCCTCGCGCCTTAGATCATGCGCTTCGGAATCCAGCGAATCTTGTAACCACTGCAAAGTATCCTGACTGTGCATACCCCAGAGCCTGCAGCGACTCAGGCGCCTCAGCAAGGGTCAACTGCGTGAGCGGTTATACGGGATGGATGAGTGGGCGTTATTGCGGAGAATCAATCTCGTGTAGACTGCTTGCTGAGCGCCATATCGCGATGGTCAGGGCAGCAGAAGTGTTTGTTTCCCTCACGGACCGCTTCATTCTCGGGGACGTGTAGGCCACAGTGATCACAGCGCAGCATGCGTCGCGATGTGACTTTCGGCGCCTGCTGTGGGCGCGGTGTTTTGGGCGTACGCAATAGGAGCCGCACGATCATGAACAAAAGTACCAGTGCAGCAATAACAAATAGAATTTGCATGGCGTAATCCCAATCGTGTGTGATGATAAAAAAGGTACTACAAAACCATGAACCTGCACGAGTATCAATCAAAAGACTTATTTCGCCGTTTTGGCATACCGGTTCCCGAAGGTAAACCAGCCGCCAGTGTCGCCGAAGCCGAGCAAGCCGCTTTGAGCTTGGGCGGTGAGGCTTGGGTAGTCAAGGCGCAGGTACACGCCGGAGGGCGGGGTAAAGCTGGAGGGGTGAAGCTGGTCAAGGGTGTCCCCGCTGTGAAGGAGGCCGCTGATGGCTTGCTGGGGCAGCAGTTGGTGACCCATCAAACCGGTCCTCAGGGGCTGCCAATCCAAACGCTACTGATCGAGTCGCTCACCGATATCGATCGCGAGTTGTACATCAGTTTGGTGGTGGATCGCGGTACTCGGCGCGTGGCGATTATGGTGTCGGCTGCTGGTGGCATGGATATTGAAGAGGTGGCGGCTAAGACGCCAGAAAAGCTGCTAACCCTTTTTGTTGAGCCAGTGGTGGGTTATATGCCCTATCAGGGACGCCGTGCGGCTTTTGCTTTGGGTTTGCAAGGAGCGCAGATCGGCGCCTTCGTGAAGCTTTTGGGGCAGCTGTATCGCCTGTTTGTCGAAAGCGATGCCAGTTTGGTGGAAATCAATCCCTTGGTGGTGACCAAGGCCGGGGATTTGATTGCCTTGGATGCCAAGGTGAACTTGGATGGCAACGCCCTTTATCGCCAGCCGGAACTTGCAGCGCTGCGCGATCTTAGTCAGGAAGATGCGGCCGAGGCCCGCGCCAGTGAGCATGAGCTTAATTATATTCGCTTGGATGGCACGATTGGCTGCATGGTCAATGGCGCTGGATTGGCGATGGCAACCATGGACTTGATTAAGCTGCATGGTGGCGAGCCGGCCAACTTTTTGGACGTGGGTGGTGGCACTACCGCAGCTCGGGTCAGCGAAGCCTTCAAGATCATCTTGTCTGATGGCAGTGTCAAAGCCGTGTTTGTGAATATCTTTGGCGGCATTGTGCGCTGTGATTTGATTGCTGAGGGCATTATCAGCGCCGTGCGCGAGGTGGATGTCGGGGTGCCGGTGGTGGTGCGCTTGGAGGGCACTAACGTGGAGCGTGGCCGGCAGCTACTGGCGGAGAGCGACTTTAATATCATCACGGCTGAGTCACTGACTGAGGGCGCGCGCCAAGTGGTAGCAGCTGCAGGAGTAGGCGCATGAGTATTTTGATTAACGAAGATACGCGGGTGATTTGTCAGGGCTTCACCGGCAAGCAAGGGACTTTCCATTCAGAACAGGCCATTGCCTATGGCACACAGATGGTGGGCGGCGTGACACCCGGCAAAGGTGGGCAGAAGCATTTGGATTTGCCGGTATTTGATACCGTGCATGATGCGGTACAGGGCACGGGTGCTAATGCGACGATGATTTATGTGCCGGCCGCTTTTGCGGCCGATGCGATTTTGGAAGCAGCTGATGCGGGCATTGGGGTGATTGCTTGTATCACCGAGGGCATTCCCGTCATGGATATGCTTAAGGTCAAAGCCGCTTTGGCAGGGCGTTCGGTGTATCTCATTGGCCCCAATTGTCCGGGCATCATCACCCCAGGCACCTGCAAGATCGGCATTATGCCTGGCCATATTCATCAGCCCGGGCGGGTGGGGGTTGTCTCGCGCTCTGGGACTTTAACTTATGAAGCCGTCAAACAGACAACCGATGCCGGCCTGGGGCAAAGCACCTGTGTCGGGATCGGCGGTGATCCCATCCAGGGCATGAACTTCGTCGATTGTTTGCGTTTATTTCAGGACGATCCGCAAACCGAGGGGATTATTCTTGTCGGTGAGATTGGCGGCACTGCCGAAGAAGAGGCGGCTGAGTTTATTCAGGCGCATGTGACCAAGCCGGTGGTGGCTTATATCGCTGGCGTGACGGCACCGCCCGGGCGGCGTATGGGCCACGCCGGGGCGATTATTTCTGGTGGCAAAGGCACGGCAGATCAAAAGTTTGCAGCGCTGGAGGCTGCTGGGGCCACGGTGGTGCGCTCGCCGGCAGATATGGGTGAAACTCTGCGCGCACTGATGGCCTAATGACTCGATCGATCAAGCTGGTGCTGGCCCAGCTCAATCCTTTCGTTGGCGATGTTGAGGGCAATGCTGAGCTTATGGCTCAGGCCTGTCTGCGCGCCCGCGATGAGGTGGGTGCCGATCTAATCTTGTTTCCTGAGCTGATGCTCACCGGCTATCCGCCGGAGGACTTGCTGCTGCGCGCTAGCTTGCATGATCGCTGTGAGCGGGCGTTACAGCAGCTATCTCAGCAGGTGCGTGGCATCGATGTTGTTCTCGGGCTGCCTTGGCGTGAGAACGGTCAGTTGTTTAATGCGGCCGTATTGTTACGCGATGGGGAACGCTTGGGGCCTTATTTCAAGCAGCGCTTGCCTAACTACAGCGTGTTTGACGAGAAACGCTATTTCAGCGCAGGTCAGCAAGCTTTGGTGGTTGAGGTGGCGGGCGTGCCCATGGGCATCACAATTTGTGAGGATATTTGGGGTCCCGAGCCGGCGCAAAAAGCCTGTGATGCCGGTGCGCAGCTGATTTTGAATATCAATGCCTCACCCTATCATCTGGGAAAGGGGGCTGAGCGCCTGAGTGTGCTGCGACAAAGGGTGACAGAAACCGGCTTGCCGATTGTCTATCTCAATATGGTCGGTGGTCAGGATGAGTTGGTGTTTGATGGCCATTCGCTGGCAGTGGATGCCTCAGGCGAGCTGCATTTGAGCGCACCTCCTTGGCAAACGGGCCTGTATGCATTGGAATTGACCGTGGATGCCCAGGGGCTGCGTCTGCATCAGGGGGTGATGGCCCCCGAACAGACGGACGAGGCCAGTTTGTATGAGGCGCTGGTCACCGGCGTGCGCGATTATGTTCAAAAAAATGGCTTTCACGGCGTGGTGCTGGGACTTTCTGGCGGTATTGATTCGGCGTTGACGCTGTGTATCGCGGTGGATGCCTTGGGGGCTGATGCGGTCGAGGCTTTGATGATGCCTTACCACTACACGGCGGATATCAGCCGTGAAGATGCCAAGGCCCAAGCTGAGCTGCTGGGGGTTAAGTTCGATGAGATTTCTATCGCGCCGATGGTAGAGTCATTCATGCAGGCCCTAGAGCGTCCCTTTGCGGGTCTGGCTAAAGACGCCACAGAGGAGAATATCCAGGCGCGTTGCCGCGGCATGATTTTAATGGCTTTTTCCAATAAGACCGGCCGCATGCTTTTGACTACGGGTAATAAGAGCGAGATGGCTGTGGGTTATGCCACGCTGTATGGCGATATGGCGGGGGGGTTTGCGCCGCTTAAGGACGTCTCGAAACTTTGGGTGTATCGCTTGGCACGTTATCGCAATATGCGTAGCCCAGCGATCCCAGAACGGGTACTGCAGCGCCCGCCATCAGCGGAGTTGGCCCCTGATCAGATGGATCAAGACAGTCTGCCGCCTTATGAGATTTTGGATGTTATCTTGGAGCGCTTTGTCGAGCAGGATGCCTCTTATGCGCAGATCGTTGCTGAGGGATTTGATGCCGCAACGGTGGAGCGGGTGATCAGTTTGGTGCTGCGCAATGAGTACAAGCGCCGCCAAGCGCCTCCAGGTGTGCGTGTTACCCGCCGTAACTTCGGTAAGGATCGGCGCTATCCCATTACATCGGGTTATGGCAGGCTGTTACACTAGGTTTGCTGATATTCACTATTGAGGACAGAGACTCTAGGGCATGAAAAAAATCGAAGCGATTATCAAGCCGTTCAAGTTAGAAGATGTGCGTGAAGCTCTGATGGAAATTGGCGTCACGGGTCTGACCGCCACCGAAGTCAAAGGCTTTGGTCGACAAAAAGGCCACACCGAGCTTTATCGCGGCGCTGAGTATGTGGTGGATTTCATCCCTAAAGTGAAGCTGGAGATCGGTGTGGATGACGCCATGGTCGATGCCTGTGTTGAGGCCATAATCAAGGCGGCGCGCACCGGCAAGATCGGCGATGGCAAGATTTTTGTGACCGATTTGGAGCGTGCTGTGCGGATTCGCACAGGTGAGGAGAACGTCGACGCGCTTTAGCGGTGGCTGATCACTTCATCGAGCCGGCGCCGCGGCGAGGCCGTGGGTATTTCTGCCGGATAACCGACGCACATCAGGGCCACGGGCGTGATTCCCGCTTCCAAATTCAGCAGTTTGGCGACGGCTTGCTCATCAAAGAACCCCACCCAGGTCGAGGCCATGCCGGCGGCAACGGTGGCTAACTGTGCATAGGCTGCGGCGATGGTGGCATCTTGCACTGCAAACAGCGTGCGGCCGCGTTCTCCATATTCTTGGGCGGCTCGCTGCGTATCGGTACAAAACACTAAACAGACCGGCGCATCGGCGACGAAACTTTGGCCGTTAGCCGCTTCCGCCAGTTTCTGGCGAAGGCCCTCGTCTTGGACGCAGATGATGCGGTAGGACTGCAGATCCCCCGCTGAAGGTCCGGTCACGGCAGTCTCTAAAATGGCATGCAGTTTCTCCGCTTCAACCGGCATGTCTTTTTGGTAGCGCCGGATGGAGTGGCGATGTCTGACGGTTTGAAAGAAGTCCCACATGAGCCTTGGCCCCCTAGCTAGAGCGGTGCGGCTGCGGAAGATGACTGAGTCGTTGACGCTGCGCCTCTTCAGGGAAGTTTAGCTGTAAAACCCGTAAAGCATCATCCGCCAGATCATTCATATCCAGTTCCCGGTAGGCGCGAACCATAATCACCAGTGCCTGAGGGACGGCATCACTTTGATCATAATGCTCGATGACATAGCTGGCTCGCTTGGCGGCAGCCAACCAAGCGCCGCGCCGCATATAAAAGTCAGCGATGTAGAGTTCATGATCGGCCAGCATGTTGCGCAGATGCATCATGCGATCACGCGCGTCCTGGCTATAGCGGCTGTCGGGGAAGTTGCGCACAAGATTGCCAAAATCCTCGAAAGCATCGCGCAGCGGCGCAGCATCGCGGCGGGACTGATCCTGTGGGATCCAACGATTAATAAAACTCAGATCGCGCTCAAAGTTGGTGAGGCCGCGCAGATAATAGGCATAGTCCACATGCGGGTGGCGTGGGTTAATCTGCAGGAAACGGTCAATGGCGGCAATCGCCATTTCAGGTTCTTGCGCCTTGTAATAGGCATAGGCGATTTCCAGCTGAGCTTGTTGGGCGTGGCGGCCGAAGGGAAACCGCGCTTCCAGCGTTTCATAAAGCTCCACGGCGCGATCATAACTGCCCCGATTCAAAGCGGATTTGGCCTCTTCATAAAGCTGGCTGGCGGACCAATCTCGGGTGGGGTCTGAGCGCCAAGAGCTGCAGCCCGAGATGAGCGTGAGGCTAAGTAAGGCGATAATGACGAGTCGCATAGCTGACATGGTATTCCAGGCAGTGGATAATGACATCCCCTCAGTATAACCGAGCCCCATGAGCAAGACACGTATCCAGCTGCAGACCTTGATCCCCGAAGACTTCTCGGGACAGCGACTGGATAGCGTGTTAGCCCAGCTATTTTCAGACTATTCGCGCAGTCGCCTGCAACAGTGGATACAAGCGGGTGAAGTGTTGCTGGATGGGCGTACCCCAAGGGTTCGCGATAAGGTGCTGGGGGGTGAGCAGGTGTTGATTGATGCCGCTCAGGATGTGGCCGTCAGCGAGGATGTGGCTCAGCCTTTGCCGCTTGACTTGATCTACGAAGATGAACATCTCTTGGTGATTCACAAGCCAGCGGGGTTGGTGGTGCATCCTGCCGTAGGACATCCGCAAGGCACGTTAGTGAACGCCTTGTTGCACTACGCGCCGGAGTTAGCGAGTTTGCCGCGGGCCGGGATAGTGCATCGCTTGGATAAGGAGACTTCGGGTCTTTTGGTGGTGGCGCGAACTCTGCGCGCCCACACCGATTTGGTGCGCCAGCTGCAGGCGCGTAGCGTCAGCCGTGAATATCTGGCCCTGGTGCAGGGCGAGATGATCTCCGGTGGTACGGTGGATGAGCCGATTGGTCGTCACCCTGTAGATCGCAAGCGGATGGCAGTTGTCGCCAATGGTCGGGAAGCCATTACCCATTATCGTGTCGAGCAGCGCTATTCGGGTTTCACTTTGTTGCGGGTCAAACTGGAGACAGGGCGTACCCACCAAATCCGCGTGCATATGGCGCATATTCGTTATCCCATTGTGGGTGATCCGACCTATGGTGGGCGGCTACGCTTGCCTGCCGGCTTGTCGGAGGCGGCGATTACGCAGTTGCAGCAGTTGCGACGACAGGCCTTGCATGCCGCTCGCTTAGGTCTGGTGCACCCTGAGACGGGCGAAGCCTTAGTATGTGAGGCGCCACTGCCGGATGATTTCGCGCAACTGCTGCCCTGCTTAGATGCAAAAGAGTGAGACAAAGCCCCCCGGCTGTCCGCTATTCGTCATCTGGATATGTAAAAATATCGGCCCATGGACTCCTCGCATCTCCACGATCTAGAACACGTACTTGAGTGTTTGGCCGCCGCTGACCTCAGCGGTGTGCGGGCGCGCTTGGATGAGATGCGCATTCAGGATATTGCCGCGGTTTTAGCGGAATTGGATGTCGCCGAACGTCGCGATGTATTTCGGCTGCTGCCGTTGGGCCGACGTGTGGATGTGTTTTCCTACCTCGAGCATGGTCAGCAGATGCAGTTGCTGGAGCAAATCTCGGTTGGTGAGGGGCGTTATCTGCTCTCGGAGATGTTGCCCGACGACCTGACCGCTCTACTTGAGGAATTGCCGCAGCCGGAAGTGCGCCGTTTGTTGCGCATGCTGCCGTTCCGCTCGATTCGTCGCGCACTGACTTTATTAGGCTATCCGGAGGATAGTTGTGGCCGCCTGATGACCACGGCTGTGGTGAGTGTGCGCCCCGAGTGGACCATGGCCCAAGCCTTGGATCACTTGCGTCTTCAAGCCGAGCGCGGCGAGACCGTGAATCTGGTGTATGTCACCAATGAGGACGGCGTGTTGCAGGGTGTCTTGCCACTGAAATATTTTCTGCGCCGTGAGTCGGAGCAGCTGGTCTCCGATTTGATGACGACCTCAGTGATCGCTATCGATGCGCATGAGCCTCAGGAAGAGGCGCTGCATATGATCCGCCACTATGACCTGACGGCATTGCCGGTCGTGGATGAGGACCAAGAACTTCTGGGGATTGTGACCGTTGACGATGTGTTGGACGTGGAGGAGGAAGAAACCACCGAGGATTTCCAGCGCATGGGCAGTTTGGGCGTTTTGAACCTCAGTTTACGCGATGCCTCGCCGGCGCTTTTATACCGTAAGCGGGTGGGCTGGCTGCTCATTTTAATTGCCATCAATATGATCGGTGGTGTCGTGATTGCGGGTCATGGCGACGCCATTGAGGCGCTGGTGGTGTTGGTGTTTTTCCTGCCCTTGATTATTGCGGGCGGAGGTAATGCCGGGACGCAGTCATCCACCTTGATGGTGCGTTCTTTGGCCACCGGTGATGTCGAGCCCAGCGACTGGTTGAAGCTGTGGGGTAAAGAGCTGTTGGTGGCCACGGCCTTGGGGGTGACCATGGCGGTGGCTGTTTCTGCATTGGGATTTTGGCGCGGGGGCATGGACGTTGCGGTGCTGATTGCTCTGGCCATGCTGCTGGTGGTGGTTGTGGGCAGTATGCTCGGTATGCTGCTGCCCTTTGTTTTATCGCGTTTCAAGATGGATCCGGCTACAGCCAGTGCGCCTTTAGTGACCTCGATTGCCGACGTCGCCGGTATCAGTATTTATTTCAGCCTAGCTGCCATGATTTTGGGGATCGTGTGAGATGAGCGAGTCCCTGAGTGTAGAACAACTGAGTAAGCACCTCGAAGCCGGTGATTGGCAGATCCTGCATGCGCATCTGGATGTATTGCAGGATCAGGATCTAGCGGAACTGGTTGCTGAGCTGGATCGTCGTCATTGGGTGGTTCTATTTCGCACTTTGCCGCAGGAGCGGGCAGCCGATGTGTTCTCTTATTTCAGTGAGGATCAGCAGCAAGGCATCATGCTGGATCTCAATGATGACGAGCGGGCAGCGCTATTGGCTGAGCTCTCATTTGACGATGCGGCGGCGGTGATTCATCGCTTGCCAGAGGAGCTGGCGCGCGATTTGATGAGCTTGTTGCCCGATAAGGATCGCTGGGTCATCAAGAGCCTACTGGCCTATCCCGTGGACAGCGCGGGTCGGCGCATGACGCCGGAGTTTATCGCTTTGCGCAGCGAATGGACATTGGCTCAGGCTTTGGATCATGTGCGCGAAAAATACGAGGAAAGTGAGACCGTTAACGTGGCTTTTGTGACGGATGAGGACGGTCGGCTGCTGGGTGTGGTGAAACTCAAGGATTTGTTGTTGGGAGCGGCCAAACGGCAGGTGGGCAGTTTGATGCGCACGGATGTGATTCACGTGCAAACCCGGGCTGATCAAGAAGAAGCGGTGCAATTGATCCGTCGTTATGACCTTGAAGTCTTGCCGGTGGTGGATGAGCGCGAGATTCTCGTTGGCATCATCACGGTGGATGATGTCATGGACGTCACCGAGGAAGAGACCACTGAGGACTTTCTGCGCATGGGCAGTGTGGGTGTGGGTCCGCTGATGCTCAACCTCAAAGATGCGGGCATGCAGTTGCTGTATCGCAAGCGAGTGGGCTGGCTGCTGATTTTGATTTTGGTGAACCTCGTGAGTGGCGCCGCCATCGCTCTTTTTGAGACGGCGATTGAGATGGTTGTGGCCTTGGTATTTTTCCTGCCGTTGGTGATTGCTAGTGGCGGTAATGCTGGTACTCAGGCATCGACTCTGATGGTGCGTTCGCTAGCCACCGGCGATGTGCAATTGCGCGATTGGTGGTCGTTGTGGGCCAAGGAGCTGCTGGTATCCGTGGCTTTGGGGTTCACATTAGGACTGGCGATTTGGGGGGCGGCGGCTTGGTTGGGCGGCCCCGATGTGGGCTTGGCTGTGGCTATTGCTATGGTGCTGGTGGTGATTGTTGGCAGTATGGTGGGTTTGTTGCTGCCGCTGATTTTGACCCGTCTGAAAATGGACCCCGCTACGGCCAGTGCGCCGTTAGTTACCTCCATCGCCGATGTCGGCGGTATTCTCGTTTATTTCGGCGTGGCAACGGCTATTTTGCAGCTGCAGGTCTAGGCTTATCTCAGGGGGCAGGGTGGCGTGGCTGAGCAGTGCTCAGGTTCGGACATTTCCGGTTGTCGACTGACCGCACGCAGTGTTTCCTGAAAGCTCGGGTGTTCGGGCTGCAGCCTGATGGCACATTGAGCGGCGTTGAGGGCTGGCATCGCGCAGCCATGCAGTAACAACACATTGGCCAGATTGTTCCACCCAGGCGCATTGTGGGGATGTTGTGCCACCAGATCGCGCAACGCCGCTTCAGCAGCCTGAGTGTCTCCCGCCGCTACTTGTGTGTTGGCTAGACCAATCCAAGCAATCGGTTGTTCGGGCCAGCGATGCATGGCGCTTTGGTAAGCTGATGTCGCGGCTTTAAGGCGCCCCGTTTGCTCTAGACCCGAGGCGGTGCGCAGCCAAGGCAAAACTTGGGCACTGGCATTAATTTCATTGGGGTCAGTGATGATGATGGCCCAACGGTTGGCGCGTCGCCATGTGCGCTCGAAGGTCTTAAAACTATTGATGTGGCGTTCATTGAGACCCGAGCGCAGGATGATGCGTTGCTCGGGCAGGTCGTAACCGATCACCACAGCGTAGTGCCAAACGGGGAAAAGGCTCACGCCGAGGTTTTGCATCACCAGCACCGGTCGGCCGCTGGCGACTTCTTTTAATAGGGATTCCAGTTGAGGCTCCAGCACATAAGCCATTAAGTCGCGACTGCGTACCGCAGCGAGGATTTCTGTTTGTAGCGAACCTTGGCGCGCTGGCACATAAATTTCATCGACTAGAGCCGTATCGCTGACTCTATATCCTTGGTGATTGAGCACGGTGGCCAGCGCTGCGGGTCCACATTGATATTGTTCTTGGGGAAAGAAAGGCGTTTGTGTCAGCTCGATTCGATCGGCTAGCTGTGGCGGCGGTGACTGAGTGAGCGCCCGGGTTTGTGGCGTGCCAGCGCAGCCGCTGAGCAGTAGTAGGCCCAGCAGAGATAAAAAAGCCAGCCCACAGCGTGGGCTGGCATGAGTCAAAACACGCACTAGATGCTTAGCGGACCGGCTGGACGAAGGAGAAGATGTCGGTAACACCAAAAGCATCGAGCAGCACCATGATCAGGAACACCGCGGCAACAGCACCCAGAGCGCTGGCGCCAGCAGGAAGCTCATCCATGCGCGCCTGCAATTCCTGGATTTCAGCATCGGTCATGCGCGCCACACGCTCGGCAGCCCAAGAGGGATCAATACCCTGTGCGGTCAGACGCTCAGCGACTTCGTCGCGACTAAATTCGGCAATCAGCGCAGCGCGGTCCTGAGCGACTTGTTCTGCCATGAGCAGCTGTTCAGTGCCCAGCATACTGGCACTGGCCGGCGCCGCGGCCACAGCAAAAAATACTAAAGCGACTAGGAAAGAACGGGTGGTCAAAAGAAAACGTGGCATAGCAGTGACATCCTCAAGTATGGGGTGTCTCTATTGTGTTGTGTTGTTTCGCATCGGTCAATTGTGCTGCGCACGGAGTGGGCTTAGGCTAGCGGCATGCAGCGAGCGCGTTTTAGAGAAATCTTCGGTTGGGCGATGTTTGATTTCGCCAATCAGGCTTATACGCTGTTGATTATCACCGTGATTTTTGGCGACTTATTCACTCGCGTGATAGTCGGTGATGCCTCTGATAATTATCGCTTGGGCAATCTCCTGTGGAGTGTCGCTCTGGCGCTGAGTTATCTGGCGGTGGTGATTACCGCGCCGGTGGCTGGGGCGGTGATGGATTTTACGCAAGCGCGTAAACGGTTTTTGCTCGCCAGTTATGTGTTGACTGTGGTGTCCACCACACTGCTGTATTTTGTCGCCCCCGGCTATATCTGGCTGGGCATGGCCCTGATTGTGGTCTCTAATTTTGCCTACGCCATTGGTGAGTCATTTATTGCCAGTTTCCTGACGGATTTGGGGCCTAGAGACGCCTTAGGCTGGATCTCGGGCTTTGGTTGGGCTTTGGGCTATGTTGGGGGCTTGGTGGCTACGGTGTTTGCCTTGTTATTGCTGGGCGAAGTGAGCTTGGAGAACTTCGAGCGGATTCGTTGGGTGGGGCCATTCGCGGGCCTCTTCTTCTTGGTTTCGGCGTTGCCCACGTTTATATGGCTGAGGGATCGTGGTCGCCAGCGACGTTTGGCTGGAGATCCGCGGCGCTACTGGGTGATGGGATATCGGCGGGTGCGCCAGACTCTGAGAGACCTAGCGGCTTTTCGCGATTTAAGTATTCTCATGATCTCGGTCTTCTTTGCCATGGCTGGCATCTACATCGTCATCTCCTTCACTTTTATTTATGGGGCACAGGTGATTGGCTGGGATGAGTCGGTGCGCGTGACCATGTTTGTTTTGGTGCAAATTACCGCGGCCTTGGGTGCTTTGGGTTTTGGTTTTTTGCAGGACAGGCTGGGCGCGCGGCGCGTCTATCTAGCGACCTTGGCGCTCTGGGTGGTCGCTGTGACCCTGATTTTTGCCACGCCATGGCTGGGCCGCTGGCTGCCTTATGAAGCCCAACATGTGTTTCTGGTGGTGGGTTGTGTGGCGGGCTTGTGTTTGGGATCAGCGCAATCGGCAGGGCGCGCTTTAGTGGGCGTTTTGGCGCCGACTAAGCGTGTGGGTGAGTTGTTTGGCTTTTGGGGTTTGGCGGGCAAGTTGGCGGCGATTTTCGGGATTTTGGGTTTGGGTTTACTGCAATGGGCGATGGGTTTGCATGCCGCGATCTTGTTCTGCGCGGTGTTGTTCGCTCTGGCCTTTATCAGCGTGCTTTTTCTTGACGAGGATCGTGGTCGTGGCATTGCGGAGGCAGCAGACCGATGACGCCGGGCTTTTGCTGGCTATACTTAGTGCTTACGGACTGAATCAGGAAGACGCTCTTTATGCAGGTCAGTGTGGTTTATCCCGGCACGTTTGATCCCATTACTAAGGGGCATATTGATATTGTGCGGCGGGCCTTGCGTTTGTTTGATCGGGTGATTGTGGCCGTCGCTGCCAATCCTGGTAAGCAGCCGGTCTTCAGCCTTGAACAGCGCTGCGAGATGGCTCGTGATGCCTTAAAAGGGATGAATGGAGTGGAGGTCACGGGATTTAGTGGCTTGCTGGCGGAGTTTGCCAAAGAGCAAAACGCGCAGGTTCTGCTGCGTGGCTTACGCGCGGTTTCTGACTTTGAACATGAATTTCAGCTGGCGAGTATGAATCGCAAGTTGTCGCCGCAGTTGGAGACGATGTTTCTCACCCCGGCTGAGGAGTATGCCTATGTGTCCTCAAGTCTGGTGCGGGAAATTGCTATGTTGGGTGGTGATGTCTCATGCTTTGTACCTGACGGGGTACAGGCTGCATTGAAACAGCGTTTTCGTTAGAATCGCGGCTTTTTTAAAACCCTATTCTGAAAGAGGAAAGTGTCACATGGCCTTGATGATTACCGATGAGTGCATCAACTGCGATGTCTGCGAACCAGAATGCCCTAATGGTGCGATCTCGCCTGGCGAAGAGATTTATGTGATTGATTCGGGGCTTTGCACCGAATGTGTGGGTCACTTTGAGACGGCCCAGTGTGTGGAAGTCTGTCCGGTGGATTGCATTATCTCTGACCCCGACAATAAAGAGTCGCAAGATGTTTTGATGGCTAAATATGAGCGCCTGACCGCTGTTTGAGGTTTAGCGCTGGCATTGCGGGCAGTAGTAGCTTGAGCGTCTGCCCTGAGTGATCTGACGAATCTCGGCGCCACACTTAGTGCAAGGCAAATTGGCGCGCCCATAGGCTTTGAGCCTTTGCGAGAAGTAGCCATGTGAGCCATCTTCCCTAAGGAAATCCCTTAGGGTCGTACCCCCTTGGGTGATGGCCTCTTGTAGGACGCTGCGAATCGAATCCACGAGCTTTTGGGCTTCAGCGCGGGTGATGCGCCCAGCAGCACGCCGAGGGCGGATGCCGGCCATAAATAAGGCCTCAGAGGCGTAGATATTGCCCACACCGACCACAACCTGACTGTTCATGATCAGGGCTTTGATACTGACCTGGCGGCGGCGCGCGGTTTTGAACAAGTAGTCGGCATTGAAATGCTCCTCTAAAGGCTCGGGGCCGAGGTTGAGCAGCAGCGGATGATCACCTTGTTCAGGGTTAAACCAAAGCAGGGCACCGAAACGGCGTGGGTCATGCAGCCGCAGACATTGCCCTGAATCTAGCTGCAGTTCGGCGTGGTCATGCTTGCGTTTGGGCGCGGTGGTGGGCTGAATACGCAGGCTGCCGGACATACCCAGATGCATCAGCAAATGGCCGTGCTTGGCGCAATCGATCAACAGGTATTTGCCACGGCGTTTGACCGCGTGGATGCAGGCGTCACGGAATTGATCGGGTAAATCCGCTGGCACGGGCCAGCGCAGCCTCGAGTCGTAGACGCGAATATGGGTCATGCGCCGCCCCAACAGATGCGGCTCAATGCCGCGGCGGGTGGTCTCGACCTCAGGTAGTTCCGGCATAGAGGCCTTCGATCTCTACCAGCAAATCCTCACGGCAGACATCGCCTTCTAAGTACAACACCGGCAGTGATTGCGACAGCCTGCTTTGCAGATGTTGTTGCACGAGCTCGAGGTCTTTTGCATGACGCACATAGACCTTAAGCAAAGACAGGCGCGCGGGGTCTTGCTGTAAATGGGCTAGGTCTGGTTCACTCGCCTTGATCAAGCTGCTGAGGTTGGCCAGAATTTCATCGAGTTGCGCGCGAACGTCCATATGTAGGCTCTTATGACCAACAATGCTGGCGGTGCCGGAAATGTAGAGCTGAGCTTTTTCACCCCAGTGCTTCAGCGTGGCGCGTGAAAAAGAGGGGCTTTTGGGGCCATAGCGGCGCGGATAATGAAAAGCGCTGACTTGTCTGGGGTTTTCGATTTGTCTGCCGGGTTCGCGTCCGGCGAGAAAATAAATCATCAATCCAGGGGTATGCGTGCCGATGGCAGTGGCAGCGGGTAATGCGCCCTCGGTGAGCGCGACCCGCTCTAAAGCCCGATGACGTCCAAGACAAAAGAGTTGGTAGCGATCCAGTCCATCGCGTTCCTCATGCAGGCGCGGGAAGTAGTTCCAGATTCTTAGCAGGTGAGCGAAACCTTTGTCACGATGCAGCTGCATGATGCGTTCATAAGCGTACTCGGCGGCCTTTTCCATGTCATCGTCAAAGCATGCCTCGTCGAGGTGGGTCCAGCCAAACAGAATTTCTGAGCTGTGGGCATAACCGACGTCTTGTTCAAAGCCACGTTGTACGGGCTGAGCACAGCGCCAAGTTTCGATTTGGGTGTGAACGGGTGCCAAGGGTTTTAGGCCTAAGCGCAGCAGCGAAGGGGCTTCGGGCTGGGTGTACATTTCCTCACCGAAGGTGAACTGTGCCAGGGTGAATTCATCCACAGCGGGCGCTTGATCGGCAGGCTGCAGATGGATCTGAATGGGACTGTCCACGGATGGGTTAAGCATGCGCCTATGTTACTGGAAGCGATGCTTTAGGCGTATCATGTGGGCGCAGCTTTTTACAGACTTTTGCGTGAAAGAGTATCAATTCATGGAACAGATCAAGGCACCGCTGGGCGAGACCATCGAAATGCGGCAAATCATCCACGACTCGGGGATCCCTCTACTGCGTGTTTTGATTCGCGAGGATGAGCATTTTAGTCATTTGGATTTGGACCCAGCCACTGCGCATCGTTGGGGCAAGTTGATGCAGGTTTGGGCAGAAGAGGCCATAAAAAAAGGGGTCTGACCCCCACAGAGGGGCTCGCCCCTCTGTGGGGGTCAGACCCCATCCTTTGTTATTTGATTTTGGCTTCTTTGTACATCACATGCTGACGGATCACGGGATCAAACTTTTTGATCTCCATTTTCTCCGGCATGTTGCGCTTGTTCTTGCTGGTGGTATAGAAGTGCCCGGTTCCAGCGCTGGAAACGAGGCGGATTTTTTCACGAGGACCTTTTGCCATGATGAAGCTCCTTAAACCTTTTCGCCGCGGGCACGGATTTCACCGAGCACGGTGTCAATGCCTTTCTTGTCGATAATGCGCATGCCTTTTTGACTAACGCGCAGGCGCACAAAGCGGTTCTCGCTTTCGACCCAGAAGCGGTGTTCGTGCAGGTTGGGCAGGAAACGACGACGCGTCTTGTTGTGCGCGTGGGATACGTTGTTCCCGGTCATCGGGCGTTTACCCGTGATTTGGCAGACTCGGGCCATGAGGTGTTCTCCGGCTAAAAACCAGGCTGATTCAAGGAAAGCGCGCCATCATAGCGGAAGGTGTGGTGGCGAGCAAGTCACTTCCCACTCAGACCGTCGCATGGTTATAGTGCGCGCATGGATATCGTCTACATACGAGACCTGCGGGTCATGACCACCGTTGGCATTTTTGATTGGGAACAGGCGATTCGCCAAGAAGTGCGCATCGATCTGGAGATGGGGACAGATATTCGCCCAGGAGCAAAGAGTGATCGCATCGAAGATGTCCTTGACTATAAGTCAGTAGCCAAGCGCGTCATCAAACTGGTGGAAAACAATCAGCGCGAGTTGGTGGAGGCGATGGCCGAGGATATTGCGCAGATGGTGCTGGAGGAATTCCCCGTGCCCTGGCTGCGGTTGACCCTAGGTAAGCCGGGGGCGGTGCGTGGCTCGAGTGAAGTGGGGATTTGCATTGAGCGGGGTGAGCGTGCTTAGAGCCTTTATCAGTATGGGCTCGAATGTTGATCGCGAACACCACTTCCGCGGCGCTGCCCGAGCGCTGCAGGAGGCCTTTGGTGCGGTGATGTTCTCACCAGTGTATGAGACTGGCGCTGTGGGTTTTGATGGGGATCCTTTTTTTAATGCGGTAGCGGCTTTTGATACCGCTGAGCCAGCAGAGATCATCGTTGAAGCGCTTAAGCGCATCGAGGACGAGCATGGCCGCGTTCGCGGTGTGGCGCGGTTTTCGGATCGGACTTTGGATTTGGATTTGCTGTTGCTGGGTGATCAGGTGGTTGAGGGGCCCGGTTATGCTTTGCCTCGAGATGAGATTGTGCACAATGCCTTTGTTTTGCGACCGCTGGCAGATCTCGCGCCGGATTTGGTGCATCCGCAGTTAGGGACGACCATGCGTTGCCTCTGGGAGGTCTTTGATCTCGATGGTCAATGGCTTAAAGCGATAGAGTTTTGTTGGGACGACGCACTCGCGTAACCACGCATCTAGTAGGTCAGAGCGATCACGCCCTCTTCGACGATATCGCCAATAAATGCACCACCACCGCGCATTCCATCGAGTTCCGGAATGGCGGTCTCCGGCGTGACGTTATGCTCATCAGTAGCGCCAAAGCAGGCGTAAAATTTAACGCCGAGCTCGTGCGCATCTTGCATGAATGCATAAATGGATTTTTCCTGAGCCGCGCCGGGGTAAAGCTTTTCAGCCACACCCTTTTTCAGCAATTTGACCGTCTCGGCGGCGAAATACATTTCCACTTCTAGATCCATGGCGGCTGCGACCGTGGCTTGAAAAAATGGTGTGCCCAAGGAAGTGGGGGGGTCGAGTTGGGTATTCACCAACATAAAAACGACTTTTTCAGCCATGGCGATTTCCTTTGGTTAAAAATAAATACGGCGTTCCTGAAGACTAGTCCGCTTCGGCTTGAGTCTCAAGCACTGGAAAAAATCCCAGCAAGTCCCCATAGTTCGTCTAATTAACGATCCCAAGAGGGCTTTGCCGTGCCGATTTACGAATATGAGTGTACTGAGTGCGGTCACCGCCACGAGGCGATACAAAAAATGTCGGATGCGGCGCTGACCGAATGCCCGGCCTGCGGCGCATCAGCGCTGCGTAAGCTAGTCTCGGCCGCGGCGTTTCGTTTGAGCGGTGGTGGTTGGTATGAAACTGATTTTAAAAAGGATAATAAGCGTAACCTCAAAGAGGCGGACAAAGGGTCGGCCGAAGGCGCCAAGAAAGCTGAGGGTGGAAAAACCGCAGACCCGGCTAAGAAAGCCTCCAGCGAATCAGCCTCTAAGCCGGCAGCCAGCAGCACCGCTAGTTCGTCCAGTGCGGCCAGCAGCTCATAGGGTGTGACACTGATGTCGCCAACCCGCTTGCAAAGCCTGCGGCGCTATCTCATCGCCGGCCTGTTGGTGTGGGTGCCTTTGGTCGCCACCGTGGCGATCATCAAGTTCATTGTGGATTTACTGGATAAAACGGTGTTATTGCTGCCTGCCGGCTGGCGCCCTGAAAGCCTGCTGGGTTTTAGTATCCCCGGCACTGGGGTGGTGCTTGCGGTGATCATCGTGTTTATCACGGGTCTGGTGGTGGCCAATTTGTTGGGCCGCAAGCTGGTGGATTTGTGGGAGGCGATTTTGTCGCGGATTCCTCTGGTCAATACCATTTATTCGGCCATTAAACAGGTGGTCGAAACCATTTTTGGGGACACGGGTGATGCGTTTCGCAAAGTGCTGCTGGTCGAGTATCCGCGCAAGGGGATCTGGACTATTGGCTTTCAAACCGGTTCACGCTTGGGCGAGGTGCAGTCCAAGACGCATCATGAAGTAGTGAGTGTTTTTGTTCCCACAACGCCCAACCCCACCAGTGGCTTTATTATTCTGGTGCCTCGGGAGGATGTGATTGAAATGGACATGACGGTGGAGGAGGGGCTGAAGTTTGTTATGTCCTTAGGTGTAGTCGTGCCCCGCTATACGGACCCAGCCGCGCCGCTTAAGCCGCCGACTGTGTAGACTTGAGACTCAACCCGTTAAGCCCTTACCATACGCGGCTTTCACTCTGTTTTTTGAATATTAAGGTCCCCCATGCGTACACATTATTGCGGCACGGTCGATAGCCAGCTGCTCGGTCAGGAAGTCACTTTGTGTGGCTGGGTTAATCGCCGACGCGATCACGGGGGCGTGATTTTCGTGGATCTGCGTGACCGCGAGGGATTGGTGCAAGTGGTGTTTGATCCGGATGCGCCGGAGATCTTCGCCATCGCTGAGCGTATTCGCAGCGAATACGTATTACAGGTGCGCGGTCGCGTTCGAGCCCGACCCGAAGGCACCGTGAATCCTGATTTACGCACTGGTGCTATTGAAGTATTGGGTCTGGAGCTGACGGTGTTAAATGCCTCCGAGACCCCACCGTTTCAGCTAGATGAGGATGATGTGGGTGAGGAAACTCGCCTGCGTTATCGCTATGTCGATTTACGCCGGCCCATGATGCAAACACGCCTTAAAATGCGCGCGCAGATCACAGGGGTGATGCGCCGCTTCCTGGAAGACCAAGGTTTTTTGGATATCGAAACGCCGATGCTGACCAAGGCGACCCCGGAAGGCGCGCGTGACTATTTGGTGCCCAGTCGCACCCATCCCGGCAGTTTTTTTGCGTTGCCACAGTCGCCGCAGCTATTCAAACAGCTGCTGATGATGTCCGGGCTGGATCGCTATTATCAAATCGTGCGTTGTTTCCGCGATGAAGACCTGCGCGCTGATCGTCAGCCGGAATTTACCCAGCTGGATATCGAGACCTCATTCATGGATGAGGAGGGCATCATGGGGTTGATGGAGGCCATGGTGCGTGAGCTGTTTGCTCAGGTTTTAGAAGAGCCGCTGCATTCGCCTTTTGAGCGTATGACTTATGCCGAGGCCATGCATCGCTTTGGCTCGGATAAGCCGGATTTGCGTATTCCTCTGGAATTGGTGGATCTCACCGATGTGATGGCCCCGGTGGAATTTAAAGTGTTCTCTGGTCCGGCCCAGGATCCTCAGGGTCGCGTGGCTGCTTTACGCCTGCCTAAGGGAGGTGAGTTGTCGCGCAAAGATATCGATGACTATACGGCTTACGTGAGTCGCTATGGTGCCCGGGGTTTGGCGTATATCAAGGTCAATGATTTGAATGCTGGGCGCGAGGGCTTGCAGTCGCCCATTCTCAAATTTTTACCCGATACCGTGGTGGTCGATATTTTGGACCGCACGGGGGCTGAAGATGGGGATTTAATTTTCTTTGGCGCCGACAAGGCCAAGATCGTCAATGAGTCGCTGGGCGCGTTACGCGTCAAGTTGGGCCATGATCGGGGTCTGGTGGATCGCGGTTGGCGGCCTTTATGGGTGATCGACTTCCCGATGTTTGAGTTTGATGACAAGGATCAGCGCTGGGTGGCTTTGCATCATCCCTTTACCGCGCCGCGTTTGCAGGACGGGCAGACGCTGGATGGAGATCCCGGCGCTTTGGTCTCGCGGGCCTATGACCTGGTGCTCAATGGTACGGAAGTGGGTGGCGGCTCAATTCGTATTCATCAAACTGCCTTGCAGGAGCGCGTCTTTGAGCTTTTGGGGATTGGTCAGGAAGAAGCCCGTGAGAAATTTGGTTTTCTCTTGGATGCTTTGAAGTTGGGTTGCCCGCCGCATGGCGGCATTGCCTTTGGTTTGGATCGGTTGGTGATGTTGATGACCGGTGCCCAGTCAATTCGTGATGTGATGGCCTTCCCCAAGACGCAGACCGCGGCGTGCCCTTTGACCCAGGCACCGGCGCAGGTCAGCGAGGCACAGTTAAAGGAACTGAATATCCGTAAGCGTTCTTAGGGTATTTATACCGAAATAAAAAGCTTCACTTTGAGTTCAGTCGCGTCTGACGGCACACTTTGTGCTGGTTTCTGCTAAAAGAAACACTTGTTTCCATAAAAAAATGGATGGTGAGGCATGAAGGCATTGCCGGTATTCGAGGACCACGGGGCGCAGCAGACGAAGTACACGACCTGCTATATGTGCGCTTGTCGCTGCGGTATCAAAGTTACCGTGGAGGACAACAAGGTCCGATATATCCAAGGGAACCGCAACCATCCGGTGAATAAAGGCGTGCTGTGCGCCAAGGGCAATGCGGGCATTATGAAGCAGCAGTCGCCAGCGCGGCTGCGTCAGCCGCTGCTGCGCAAACCCGGTACTGAGCGTGGGGCTGGTGAGTTCGAGCCAATTTCCTGGGACCAGGCCTTGGAGATGCTGACCGAGCGTCTGGCGCATATTCGTGCCACCGATCCCAAAAAGCTGGCGTTTTTCACGGGTCGCGATCAGATGCAGGCTCTGACCGGATTGTGGGCAACGCAGTTTGGCACCATCAACTGGGCGGCGCATGGCGGTTTTTGTTCGGTGAATATGGCCGCCGGTGGGCTGTACACCATGGGTCATGCCTTCTGGGAGTTTGGTGATCCAGATTGGGAGCGCACCAAGTATTTCATGCTGTGGGGCGTGGCCGAAGATCATGCCTCTAATCCGATCAAGATCGGTCTGGAACAACTCAAGCGTCGGGGCGGCAAATTCGTCTCGATTAACCCTGTGCGTACCGGTTATCAGGCGATTGCTGATGAGTGGGTGCCGATTCGTCCGGGTACTGATGGCCTGTTGGCTTTGTCGATGGTGCATGTGCTGCTCAGACATTCGCAGTTCGACTGGGAATACCTGATTCGCTATACCAATGCGCCTTGGCTGATTGTGCATACGCCGGGGCAGAAAGGGCATGGCTTGGTACTGCGCGATGCCGATGGCAAGCCGCTTTGCTGGGATCAGGATAAAAATGCCGCGGTAGATGCCTCACAGACCGGCATTAAGCCCGCCATGTTCGGTGATTTTACGGCGCCTGATGGCCGACCCGTGAAAACCGTGATGACGCTTCTGGCCGAGCGTTATCTGGATGCTGAGTATGCGCCGGAGAATGTAGCCGAGCGCTGCGGCGTCTCAGCCGAGCAGATCGAACGCATGGCTTTGGAGATGGCGCATGTGGCATTTAAAGAGAGCATCGAGATAGCCTGTGAATGGACTGATGCCTATGGCCGTAAACACGATAAGTTCATTGGTCGCCCCGTGTCGATGCACGCAATGCGCGGGATTTCTGCGCATTCCAATGGCTTTCAGACCTGTCGTGCGATTCATTTCTTGCAGATTCTTTTGGGCAGTATTGATGTGCCCGGCGGTCACTTGGCCAAGCCGCCTTATCCCAAACATGTCCCGCCAGGTATCAAGCCGGCCAAGGAGATGGCGCCGAATACGCCGCTGAAAAGTCCGCCGCTGGGCTTTCCAACCGCGCCCGAGGATCTGGTGATCGATGCTGAGGGCAATCCGCTGCGTATCGATAAGGCCTATTCTTGGGATGCGCCGGTGGCCAACCATGGCCTGATGCATATGGTGATTACCAATGCCGTCAAGGGTGATCCCTATCCCATTGATACCTTGATTTTGTTCATGGCTAATATGGCTTGGAACTCGACCATGAACACCAGTCAGGTGATGGATATGCTGCGCGAAAAAGATGCCAGCGGCGAGTATAAGATCCCGTTTTTGGTGGTCTCCGATGCGTTCCACTCCGAGACGGTGCAGTTTGCGGATTTGGTATTACCCGATACCACGTATTTGGAGCGATACGACACAATCTCCATGCTGGATCGGCCTATCTCCGAGCCTCATGCTGCGGCGGATTCGATTCGCCAGCCCATTTTGGATTTGGATCGTGATGTGCGCGCCTGGCAAGAGGTGTTGGTGGATTTGGCCGGACGCCTGAAATTTCCGGCATTCACGGGTGAAGATGGTCAGCCCAAATATGACTCTTACAAAGATTTCATCACCTATTTTGAGAAAGAGCCGGGTATTGGCTTTCTCTCGGGATGGCGTGGCAAGGACGGCGAGAAGAGTCTGCGCGGTGAGCCCAACCCGAAGCAGTGGGAAGCTTATGCCGAGAACCAGTGCTTTTTTGTGCATCATCTCGAAGATGATCAAAAGTATTATCGTTTTTGTAACCAAAGCTATCTTGAGCTCGCTAAGCATGCCGGTTGGAACGGTTCGACTGACCCGATTGTCATTGAGCTTTATGCCGAGTCACAGCAGCGCTTTAAGCTGGCGGGTCAGGGTCTTTATGACGGTCCTATGCCTATGCGGGAGGAGCATAAGGCCCGCTTAGCCGAGTTTTTTGACCCCTTGCCGATTTGGTATGAGCCGATTGAACAGACGCGGGTAAGTGAGGCCGAATATCCGTTCTTTGCGGTGACGCAGCGACCGATGTTTATGTACCACTCCTGGGACTCGCAGAATGCGTGGTTGCGGCAGATTTGTGCGGGCAACCGGCTTTATATGAACCGTGCCAAGGCCGAATCCATGGGGATTAAGGATGACAGCTGGGTCTATGTTGAGTCGCATAACGGTAAGATTCGGGTGCAAGTCAAGCTGATTGAGGGCACGCAGACCGATACCGTTTGGACTTGGAACGCGATTGGTAAACAGTCCGGTGCCTGGGGCTTGAAGGCCGATGCCGATGAGGCGCGCAAGGGCTTTTTACTCAATCATCTGATCTCTGAGCTACTCCCGAAAAAAGGCGATGCTGTGGATGCGATTACCAACTCGGATCCTGTGACTGGTCAGGCGGCTTGGTATGACCTGCGGGTGAAGATCACTCCGGCCCCGGCCCATGAAGAGGGATCTTGGCCACAATTTGACACTTTGAAAGCGTTGCCGGGTATGCCGGAATCGCCCGACGTATTGCGTTATCAAACCCATCAAGCTGTGAACCTAGAGCGTCCTTTGGACGATATTCTGGCTCGCGGCAAGCATCAGCGCTAATCGCAAAGGAGCGCCCGCATGCGACTTGGACTTGTGATTGATTTGGATACCTGCGTGGGCTGTCATGCCTGTGCGGTGGCTTGTAAACAGTGGAACACCTCGGGAACCACCGGTCCGCTAACGGACCTAGCTCCCTATGGCGCAGAACCCAGCGGCGTCTGGTTTAACCGCATCCGAAATTTTGAAGTCGGGGACTATCCACACAATAAGACCGTCAATATGCCGATGTCTTGTATGCATTGTGAGGATGCCGACTGTGTCACGGTGTGTCCGACTGGCGCATCGTATAAGCGCAAAGAAGACGGCATTGTGCTGGTCGATCAAGATAAGTGCATGGGGTGTAATCTGTGCGCTTGGGCGTGTCCCTATGGAGCGCGCGAGTTGGATCCGACCGATGGCGTAATGAAAAAATGCACGCTGTGCGTCGACCGCATTTATGATGAAAACTTGGCGCCGGAAGATCGTCAGCCCGCTTGTGTGATTACTTGCCCTGCGCATGCGCGCTTTTTTGGTGATTTTGATGATCCGGATTCTGAGGTTAGTCGTCTGACGCGTGAGCGTGCGGGTCAAAAGCTGATGCCTGAGTTGGGTTATAAGCCGACCAATGCATATTTGCCACCGCGCGTTTCGCGCCCCATACCCACCGATGACGTGCGCAGTAAGAGTTTGATCGACAACGTCAAAGACTGGGTGAATCAGGCCATTGCCCGTTAAGCGATATCGGCACAAGGAAAACCGCTCATGCATCCTGCTTTATCTGTCATTTTATTTACCGTGATGTCCGGTGCTGGCTACGGGTTGTTTATGCTGGTGGCCTTACTGCATGTTTTTGGTGGTTATCCCGACCCGGGCACCTCTGAATTGGTGGTTCAGCTGGGCTTGGCGCTGGCGTTGATCACTACCGGCCTCGTGTCTTCTACCCAGCACTTGGCCAATCCCAAAAACGCTTGGCGTGCGGTGATGCGTGTGCGTACCTCGTGGTTATCACGTGAGGCGGTGTTGGCGATTGGATTTTATCCATTTGCGCTTTTGTATGGCTTATCGATTTTGCGCGGTGGAGCGTTGGAGCCTGGCGGTTTTACCATGGCTATGGGTCTGATTAGTGTGGCTTTGGCCGGCCTGACGGTATTTTGTACGGGGATGATTTATGCCAGTTTGAAAACCATTCGTCAGTGGAATACTGCCTTAACTCCGGCGAATTATTTGATGTTGGGGCTGGCTCTGGGGGCTGTTTTGTTGGTAGCCGTACATGCTGTATTTCAGGGACGTAGTGAGCCACTGGTGGCTATGGCGCTCAGTCTGTTGGTGCTGGCGGCCCTGCTCAAATGGATCTACTACGTGTGGATTCGCGAACCCAGCGGTCCGACGATTAATACCGCGACGGGCTTTACCCGGGGCACGGTGCGCATGATGGATCCTGGCCATACTGCGGGCACTTTTCTGACCCGTGAGTTTGGTTATGACCCCGGTGCTCAGGTCATTGGCCAAGTGCGCTTAGGCGTGTATGGCCTGGGCTTTGTGCTGCCCATTCTTCTGCTATCTTGGATCTTGCTGGGGGCTTCCGTGTTTTGGTTGGTGCTGGCGGTGCCATCGGCGCTAGCGGGTGTGGGCTTGGAGCGCTGGCTGTTCTTTGCGGAAGCGCGCCACGCCGTCATGCTCTACCACGGCCGCCAACACACGTAAAAAATGGGGACGGATTTATTTTTCTTCGAAAAATAAATCCGTCCCCATTTTTTAACGGTGGCGGCGTGGGGTCGTACCCCTTTGGGGTCTCGGAGTGCCGGCGCGCGGAGCACGTTCGCGGCGCGGCGGTTTGCTCAGTTCACTGGCCAGTAGGCTATCTTCTGTCATTGCGGCGGGAATTTTCACGCCGATGTACTCTTCGATCTCAGGCAAATAGAAGGCGTAGTCTTCGCAGGCGAAGCTGATGGCGTCGCCCTCGCGACCGGCGCGACCGGTGCGACCGATGCGGTGGGTGTAGTCCTCGCCGGACTGCGGTAGATCAAAATTGAATACATGCGAGACATCTGGGATATGCAGACCTCGCGCAGCCACATCAGTGGCCACCAGCACGCGGTAGTCGCCCTGCTCGAACTGAGCAAGCAATTTTTCGCGCTTGCGCTGTGGCACATCACCTGAGAGCAGGGCTGTCGTGATGCCATTGGCCTGCAGCCAGTCGGTCAGCCTTTCGGCAACATGCTTGGTGTTAACGAACACTATTGAACGCTCGGGTTGCCACTGCCGCATCAAGCCGATCAGCAAAGGGATCTTCTGATCGTTGGCGGGGTAATACACCGACTGACGGACGCGCTTAGCGGTGATTTGTTCATCCTGCGTCTGCAGTTTGATGGGGTTATTCATATGTTCATAGGCCAGCTCCATCACGCGAAAAGACAGCGTCGCGGAGAACAGCATGGATTGGCGTTCTGCCGGTGGGCTCATGCGCCGCAGCAGAAATCGAATGTCTTTGATGAAGCCGAGATCGAACATGCGGTCAGCCTCATCCAGCACCAAGACTTGGGTCTTTTTCAGCGAAAAGACTTTCTGTTTGAAGTAATCAATGATGCGCCCCGGCGTACCAATCAAAATATCCACGCCTTCGGCGAGTTGTTGGCGCTGTTTGTCGTAATCGGTGCCGCCATAAGCCAGACCGAGCTTGAGTCCGGTATGGGCGCCCAGCGACACAGCATCCTTGTGTATTTGAATGGCTAACTCACGGGTCGGGGCTAAGATCAACGCTCTCACATCGTTGATGTTGCGTTGCTCAGGTTCTGGTTTGGTGAGCAAATGCGTGAACACAGTGATCAGGAACGCCGCGGTCTTTCCCGTCCCGGTTTGTGCCTGACCGGCGACATCCTGCCCCTGCAAAGCATGGGGTAGGGCTAGAGCTTGAATCGGCGTGCATTGGGTGAAGCCGGCGTCCGCTAGGCCTTGTCGTAAACTATCGGGAAGTTCTAGGGCGTTGAATTCGGTATTGCTGAGATGCTGTTCAGACATGGATTAGGATTCTTTGGTTGACGGTTGCCCACGCGCACTTGAAATACTGAGTGGAATGGGCTGAGAATGCGGTTTACTTGGCTGTATTCTAACCGGAGGTCTTGCGCAGTGAGTCAAATTAACCATGTCACGGATGCCAATTTCGACAGTGATGTTCTTCAATCCGATCAGCCTGTATTGGTTGATTACTGGGCCGAATGGTGTGGACCTTGCAAAATGATTGCTCCGATTTTGGATGAGATTGCCGCAGAATATGCCGGTAAATTAAAGGTCGCCAAGCTCAATATCGATG
Organism: Ectothiorhodosinus mongolicus; assembly: GCF_022406875.1. NCBI lineage: Bacteria > Pseudomonadati > Pseudomonadota > Gammaproteobacteria > Chromatiales > Ectothiorhodospiraceae > Ectothiorhodosinus > Ectothiorhodosinus mongolicus. The sequence goes on along the minus strand of NZ_CP023018.1, from coordinate 562,235 downwards.
AAAATCCAGCCACACCACCCAAATATGGGATCCGCGGGATTCCCACCCTGATGTTGTTCAAGGGCGGTAACGTGGAAGCCACCAAGGTAGGCGCTCTGTCAAAGTCACAGCTCGCTGCTTTTATCGATCAAAACATCTGATTGATGCTTTAAAAGCCCCTCGGGTTTGCCGTGGGGCTTGACACAAAGACTAGACAGTTCGGATCGAAACTGGTATTTTCCGCGAATTACTATAGCACAGTGGCTGTGGGTCTTAACGCTACTGGCTGTCATCTACTGAATTTCGCCTGATACCCCCTCAGATCATCCCTGACACCGGTAGTCCGGCAACCACTCGCGATCTTCCCCCGATCCATTACCCAGAAAACCCATGAATCTGACTGAACTGAAACGTAAATCCGCCTCCGAGCTGGTGGATCTCTCACAGAACCTGAATCTCGAGGGCATGGCCCGGGCGCGCAAGCAAGATATTATCTTTGCGATTCTCAAAGCGCGAGCCGAGGGTGGTGAAGATATTTTCGGCGATGGCGTTTTGGAGATCATGCAGGACGGCTTTGGTTTTCTGCGCGGTGCCGATAGCTCTTATCAGGCAGGGCCTGACGATATCTATGTCTCACCCAGCCAGATACGGCGCTTTAGTCTGCGCACTGGCGATACCGTTTCTGGCAAGATTCGCCCGCCCAAAGAGGGTGAGCGTTACTTCGCGCTACTCAAGGTCGACAGCATCAATTTCGAAGCTCCAGAGTCGGCCAAACATAAAGTTCTTTTTGAAAATCTCACGCCGCTGCATCCGAATCAGCGGATGCGCGTGGAGCGCGGCAACGGATCGACCGAGGACATCACGGCGCGTATTATTGATATCGTCGCGCCATTTGGTAAGGGTCAGCGTGGTCTGATCGTCTCCCCGCCAAAGGCTGGTAAAACTCTGATGTTGCAAAATATTGCGCAGAGTATCACCGCCAATTTCCCGGAAATTTATTTGATCGTGCTGCTGATCGATGAGCGTCCTGAGGAAGTCACAGAGATGTCGCGTATGGTGCAGGGTGAGGTGGTCTCATCCACCTTTGATGAGCCAGCGACTCGCCATGTGCAGGTTGCGGAAATGGTCATAGAAAAGGCCAAGCGGTTGGTGGAGCACAAAAAAGATGTGGTTATTTTGCTGGACTCCATTACCCGTTTAGCGCGCGCCTACAACACGGTGGTGCCGTCATCGGGCAAAGTGCTCACCGGTGGCGTGGACGCCAACGCTTTGCATCGACCCAAACGTTTCTTTGGCGCGGCGCGCAACATAGAAGAGGGTGGCAGTCTGACCATTTTGGCCACCGCCTTGGTGGATACTGGCTCGAAGATGGACGAGGTGATTTACGAGGAATTCAAAGGCACGGGTAACATGGAAATCCATCTTGATCGGCGTATCGCTGAGAAGCGGATTTACCCGGCCATCAATGTCAATCGCTCGGGTACCCGGCGCGAGGAGCTGCTCACCGATCCGGAAGAGTTGCAAAAGCTATGGATCCTGCGCAAGTTCCTACACCCCATGGACGAACTGGAAGCCATGGACTTCTTGCTCGGTCGCCTGCAGTCAACCAAGACCAACAACGAGTTTTTCGATCTGATGAAGCGGGGCTGATTAGCCCCAGTCTTCGGGGTCGATTCCCCAAACCTTTTCGGCATACTCCTCGACCGTTCGGTCGATGGAGAAATAGCCCATGCGCGCGGTATTCAAAAGGGTCTTGCGGGTCCACTCTTCGGGCTGTTGATAGAGCGCATCCACTTCTTGCTGCACAGCCAAGTAGGATTCAAAATCCGCTAGCACCATGAAGGTGTCATGCTCGAGAAGATCCTCCACCAGATCTCGATAACGCCCCGGGTCGGCAGGGCAGAAAAAGCCGTCGCGGATCATATCCAGCGCTTCGCGTAACTCATGATTGGCTTCATAGAAATCGCGCGGTCGATAGCCCTTGGCGCGCAGGTCTTCCACTTCTTGAGTGTTCATGCCAAAGATAAAGAAGTTATCCTCGCCCACGGCTTCACGAATCTCGATATTGGCGCCATCGAGGGTGCCTAACGTCATAGCGCCATTCAGAGCCAGCTTCATATTGCCAGTGCCCGAGGCTTCGGTGCCGGCGGTCGAGATCTGCTCGGATAAATCGGCGGCCGGGATAATAACGGAAGCGCTGCTGACCTCGTAATTGGGCAGGAAAGCGACCTGCTGTTTCTTACGCACGACTGGATCATGATTGACGACTTCAGCCACATCATTGATCAAACGAATAATCTGCTTGGCGCGCATATAGGAGGGTGCTGCTTTGCCTGCAAAAATACTGACGCGCTGTGCTTGTTCGTCGCTGCGGCCATCGCGGATGCGGTTATAGTAGGCAACGATGTGCAAAATATTCAGCATCTGTCGTTTGTATTCATGGATACGCTTGATTTGCACATCGAATAGGGCCTCAGGGTTTACGGTGAGCCCCAGTTGTTGATGGATCAGCTTAGCTAAGCGCTGCTTATTGGCATTTTTGATTTCGCGGAAGCGGGCACGAAATGCCGGGTCCTCGGCTAGGGGTTCGAGTTGTTTTAACTGTCCTAGGTCCGCGATCCAGTCGCGGCCGCAATGTTCTGAAATCAGCTGACACAGACCGGGATTGGCTTGATGCAGCCAAAGCCGTGGCGTAATGCCGTTGGTGATATTCACGAACCGCTCGGGCCAGAGTCGATGGAAGTCATGGAATAGGTAGCGCTTAAGCAGCTCGGTATGCAAAGCAGCCACGCCGTTGACGCGATGAGAGCCAACAACCGCCAAATGGGCCATGCGTACGCGGCGTTCGCCCTCTTCATCGATAATTGATAAGCGTCGGGCGATGGCATTATCGCCGGGGAAATGGCGACGCACTTCATTCAAGAAATGGAAATTGATATCGAAAATAATTTGCATGTGGCGGGGCAGAACCCGATCCATGAGCGCTATGGGCCAGGTTTCTAAAGCCTCTGGCATGAGAGTGTGGTTGGTGTAAGCGCAAACGGCCTGGGTGATCGTCCAAGCCTTGTGCCAATCCATATGATGTTCATCCATCAGAAGACGCATTAATTCCGCCACCGTCAGCGCCGGATGGGTGTCATTGAGCTGAATTGCGACTTTGTCACCCAATTGATCTACCGCGTAACCCAGATCCAGATGCCGGGCGATGATGTCTTGCACCGAGGCGGAGACAAAGAAGTATTCTTGTTTGAGGCGCAGTTCGCGGCCTATGGCTGTGGCGTCATTGGGGTAGAGCACCATGGAGATGGTCTCAGAGCCAATCTTGTCTTGCACCGCGCCAATGTAATCGCCTTCATTAAAATATTTGAGGTTGAAGTCCCGCGAGGCTTTGGCAGCCCACAGGCGTAGGCTGTTGACGTTCTTTTTGCCAAAGCCGGGGGTTAATAGGTCATAGGCCATGGCCACGACTTCTTCGCCATCTTCCCAGTGGTAGTGGGTTTGGCCCCGCTCTTGGTGCTCCACGACATGGCCGTAAAAGTGCACCATGTAGACCTTTTCCGGTCGGGGTAATTCCCATGGGTTACCGTAACGCAGCCAGTTGTCTGGGTGTTCGACTTGTTCGCCGTGTTCGATTTGCTGATTGAACATGCCGAATTCATAGCGGATACCATAGCCGCCGCCGGGCAGCGCCAGGGTCGCCATGGCATCGAGAATACACGCGGCCAGGCGGCCCAATCCGCCGTTGCCAAGAGCGGCGTCCATCTCGACATCAATCAGCTCATGAAGGTCCTGGCCTAGGTCCGCTAGGGCATCGCGGCAGTTCTCATAAAACTCAAGGTTAAGCAGACTATTGAGCAGCATGCGCCCAATGAGATATTCCATGGAGAGGTAGTAGACGCGCTTGGCTTGTTTTTTCATGAAGGCGCGGCGGGTGTACATACGCCGCTCGACCATGCGCGCTCGGACCACGTGGGCTACTGCATGCATCCAATCTCGACGTGTGGCGATCTGTGGATCTTTACCGATGGTGTGTATCAGGGCGTCTTCAATAGCGGCCCGAAGAGTCTCCCGATCACAGGAGAGCATGTCTTCTTCAGAAGCAATCGCGGTGTCGACGGTTTCCAGCATCGATGGTTTCCCCCAAGGTTAAGGGCGCCCGCTGGATGGTTCGCGTGCGATCGCCCGATAGCCGATGTCCTTACGATAATACACGTCATCCCAGTGAATGTGCGCCAAGCGTTCGTAGGCTGTGCGATGTGCCGCGCTAACAGTATCGCCAAGGCCCACGACGCAGAGTACGCGTCCACCCTGCGTGCTTACCTGATCGCCTTGCAATGCTGTGCCGGCATGAAACACCTTGGTGTCGGGTATCTCAGGCTTATCCAGACCCTGAATGATGTCGCCCTGACGATAGGCTTCGGGATAACCGCCCGCGGCCAAAACCACGCCCAAGGCCGGCCGTGGATCCCAGTCTGCAGAGGTTTTATCGAGGTCTCCTGCCAGAGCGGCTTGTACCAGATCTACCAAGTCAGAACGCAAGCGCATCATAATGGGCTGAGTTTCTGGATCACCAAAACGGCAGTTGAATTCCAGTACATTGGGTGTCCCATTCTGATCAATCATCACCCCGGCATAGAGGAATCCGGTGTAAGGGTTACCCTCCGCCGCCATGCCGTGCACCGTGGGGAGAATGACTTCCTGCATAATGCGTTCGTGCATATCCGCATCGACCACCGGAGCGGGTGAGTAGGCACCCATGCCACCGGTATTGGGGCCTTGGTCGCCATCATCGCGCGCTTTGTGATCCTGGGAACTGGCCATGGGCAGGACATTCTCGCCATCCACCATACAAATGAAGCTTGCTTCTTCGCCGCTTAAAAAGGCCTCGATGACCACACGATGACCCGCGTCGCCAAAGGCATTGCCCGCCAGCATATCGCGCGCCGCGGCCTCGGCTTCTTCTTGAGTCTGGGCCAAAATTACGCCCTTGCCGGCTGCTAAGCCATCGGCTTTGACGACGATCGGTGCGCCCTGAGCACGGATAAAATCGAGGGCCTCAGGCAAATCGGTGAAGCTGCCATAAGCTGCTGTGGGGATGTTATGACGCGCCAGAAAATCTTTGGAGAAGGCTTTCGAGCCCTCTAATTGCGCGGCTTTAGCGCTGGGGCCAAAAATGGCCTGACCGGCCTCGCGAAAAACATCGACCACACCGGCGACCAGCGGGGCTTCCGGGCCCACAATCGTGAGGGCCACAGATTCATCTTGCGCTGCCTGCAGCAGGCCTTGGATGTCCATGACATCAATCGCCAGATTGCGGCATTTGGGTTCACGGGCTGTGCCGGCGTTGCCCGGGGCGACTAAGACTTCAGTCACGCGCTCGGATTGCGCGACTTTCCAAGCCAGAGCATGTTCGCGGCCTCCGGAGCCAATGATCAGGACTTTCATGGACTGCTCCTTAATGTCTGAAATGGCGCATGCCGGTGAATACCATGGCCATGCCATGTTCATCGGCTGCGGCAATAACCTCTTCATCGCGCATCGAGCCGCCCGGCTGGATTACCGCCTCAATACCTGCTGCGTGGGCGGCATCGATGCCATCACGAAACGGGAAGAAAGCATCAGAGGCCATCACTGAACTGGCGACAGTGAGGTTTTCATCCGCGGCTTTGATGCTGGCGATGCGTGCCGAATACACCCGGCTCATCTGCCCGGCGCCCACGCCAATGGTTTGGCCGTCGCGGGCATAAACAATAGCGTTGGATTTGACGAATTTGGCGACGCGCCAGGCAAATAGCAAATCTTCGCGCTCCTTGGCGCTGGGCTGACGTTGGCTGACCACGCGTAAATCGCTGTCGTTGATTTGTCCCAGATCTCGATCTTGCACCAGTAGCCCGCCATTAACGCGCTTGAAATCCCAGGCGGCCTTGGGCTGGGTCGGCCATGTGCCACAGGAGAGGGCGCGCACATTGGGTTTGCTAGCGAGTACTTGTAGGGCAGCGGCGGTGATTTCTGGGGCGATGATGACTTCAACGAACTGGCGCTCGATGATGGCTTGCGCTGCGGCCTGATCTAATGGCCCGTTGAAGGCGATGATGCCGCCAAATGCTGAGGTGGGATCTGTCTGAAAGGCCTTGTCATAGGCTTTCAGCAGACTTTCAGCCACCGCTACCCCGCAGGGGTTGGCGTGCTTGACGATGACGCAGGCGGGCTGGGAGAACTGTTTGACACACTCTAGGGCGGCGTCGGTATCGGCGATGTTGTTGAAAGATAATTCCTTGCCTTGGTGTTGTTGGGCGGTGCTGATACCGGGTTCCGTTCCCTGAGCCTCGACATAGAAAGCTGCGGACTGATGTGGGTTTTCGCCGTAACGCATTTCTTGCTGTTTTTGGTATTGCAGGCTGAGCGTGTTTGGGAACGCCTCAGTTTGGCCATCAGTACTGATGCGCGTGAGATAGTTGGCGATGGCTCCATCATAGCGGCCGGTGTGGGCAAAGGCTTTGGCAGCCAGCTCAAAACGCAGGGCGTCGGCCAAGGCGCCATTATTTTCTTGCATCGCCTGGAGCACGCGTGGGTAGTCTGTCGGATCGACCACGATACCGACCGAGGCATGATTCTTGGCTGCGGCGCGCACCATGGCGGGGCCGCCAATATCAATGTTCTCGATAGCCAGATCCAGCGTGCAGTCTGGGCGCGCCACGGTGGCATCAAAGGGATAGAGATTCACCACAACCAGATCGATGGGCGGGATGTCGTGTTCCTGCATCACCGCATCATCCATGCCGCGTCGCCCCAGAATACCGCCGTGGATTTTAGGATGGAGGGTTTTGACACGGCCCGCCATCATTTCGGGAAAGCCGGTGTGGCTGGAGACTTCAGTGACGGGTAATCCCAGATCCGCCAAAAGTTTAGCGGTGCCGCCGGTGGAGAGTATGGCGACTCCCTGAGCAGCTAAGGCTTTGGCGAAATCCTCTAAACCAGTTTTGTCGGAGACGCTGATCAGCGCGCGGCGAATAGGGGCGAGGGCGATTTTGCTCATGAGTTTGTCTGCGCTTTCGGGCGAAAAAGCTTCAGATTATAGGGTTTTGGCCAAAAAAAAGCGCGGCTAAGAAGCCGCGCCAAAAACCACCAAAGGAGGATGGAGGAGTATACCAAGCACCGGAGGAGATCCTGCGCTTGATATGATTCCAATTCTATATGCTGCACTGCACATGTCAAGGGTCATGTCAGAAAAATCTCACGGCCCTTGCGTTCGCGCAAGTCAGATTTGTAAGCGCTCCACCACCCGCCCATTGAGTAGGTGTTCTTGGATGATTTCATCGACATCGGCTGCATCCACATAGGTGTACCAAGTGCCCTCGGGGTAGACGACGGCAACCGGGCCCTCGTTACAACGATCTAAGCAGCCGGCATTGTTCACCCTGATCTGACCCTTGCCATGAATGCCCAGCTCTTTGGCGCGCTTCTTGGCATAGGTGCGCATCTCGCTGGCACCAAAAGCTTCGCAGCAATTGCCGTCCTCGCGACAGTTGGTGCAAAAAAACAAATGCCGTTCGTAGTAACTCATTGCGTTGTCACCCAATTGGTGATTACCAGAAGTCGTACACTAAGTTCATGGTGGTCACAGTATCGGTTTTACTGCGGCCCTCCGAAACCCTTGAATTGTACTTGATATTCACGGCAAAACGCGCTGCGAGAACATCGGTAATGGCCAAGCGCAGGCTGGTGGTGGAGTCGATTTCAGTATTGTCTGACCCGCTGATGATGACCAACTCCTCGCCAAATCTTGCCGAATCACTGATTTGATGGCGGAATTGTGCGGCGCCGCGGACCACCGCCTCATTTTGGCTGCTTTCGTTGGGTTTTTTATTCTGGCGCACACCAGGGCCTGCCTCTACTTCTAGAGAGGTGCGGTCAGTGTTGATGAGGCGACGGCCATAACCGGCAGACAACGAACGTTGATAGTCATAACCGCTGAAGCGATCTTTGTCATTACGAAAGGCAGAGAAGAGGTAATCATTGGCGCTTAAGCGTCGGTCGGCTTGCAGTTGTAGTAAGTAACGTTCCTGGGTTGTGCTCTTGTCTTCAGAGCTTTGCACCACATCCAGGCTCGCACGATTGCGCCATTGCTCATTTTGAAACTGCACGCGCCCCTTAGCATTAAGGTTGCTGGAATCGGTGTTGCCTGTGGAGAGAGCGGCGCCAAACTCCACACTGCCGCGCCAGCCCATGGCATCCTCCCATTCGGCCATTACGCTCATAGGTATGAGCAGCAAAAGCCCCATTAAATACACTTTGCACTGTTGCGACCGAGACATGCACACTTGTCCTTTGTTTGATGGAATTCAAATTTACCCTAACAGATGAAATTTTCAGAGCAACTCCAAGCTACCGACTTATGCGTAAAATGCGGCTTATGCTTGCCGCATTGCCCCACTTATGGGCTTTCCCAGAATGAGGCGGATTCGCCGCGCGGGCGGATCAATCTGATGCAAGGGCTAATGCAAGGCATCATGCATGAGAGCGCAACGGCCCGCAGCCACTTGGAATCTTGTTTGCAGTGCCGCGCCTGCGAGGCAGTTTGCCCATCCAAAGTGCCCTTTGGTCACTTGATGGATATCACTCGGGCGGAGCTGATTCCGCCCCAAGGTGCGCCTCGTTTAGCAGAGCAGCTGTTGCAGCGGCCCATGCTCAAAGCTGGCGTGGCATTGGGTGGTCAAGGAGTGCGCGCTTTGGGTTTGCAGCGTCCCTTGTCACACTGGCCCAGTTTGGCTCCGCTCAGGCTCATGGGTATTGCCCCTCCGAAAGCCCAAGCTGAGTCGGATGCCGATGTTTTTTTATTCACGGGATGCACCGCCAGTGTGTTTGACGGTGAAGCCTTGCAAGCGACCAAGCGCATCTTGGAGGCTCTGGGCTTAAAGTTGTCTATTCCCAAGCATGATCTGTGCTGCGGGGCTTTGCATCAGCATGCCGGTCGCGCGGCTCAAGCAGTGCAACAACAAGCCGAAGTTCAGGCCTCATTGCAGGGGTTTGAGGGGGCTGTGTTGGCGCTCAATAGCGGTTGTGGCGCGACGCTGACGGAATATTCTCGAGTAACCAGTCCTTGGGCCGATCGTGTGGTGGATTTGCCGACACTTTTACTCAAACAGAAGCTGAGCGCCTTGGCATGGCGGGCGGATCCTGTGCGGGTTGCTGTGCATACGCCCTGTACTCAGCGCAATGTTCTTAAATCGCATGCCGCAACTTTGGCCTTATTGGCACAGCTGCCCGGGGTCGGCATCGTGCCCTTGGCAGAGAATGATCGTTGTTGTGGGGCAGCGGGCACGCATATGTTGACCCACAAGCAGCAAGCCGAGGCATTGCTATCGCCCAAGCTAGATGCGCTTGAAGACGCCAAGGTTGATATCTTGGTAACCGCCAATATTGGCTGTGCGCTGCATTTTCAACAGGGATTGGCCAAGCGCCGTCAGGAGTTGCCCGTGGTGCACATCGCCAGTTTTATTGGTTCTCGGTTACCTGAGGCTTGAACCCAGGTGCTGCGCTCGGGTATGTTCAGTCCATGCGACGCTATTCAACGACTGACCGACTCCTGACCGCCTGTGATGAGGCACTGTGTACTCTTTTTGGGCGCCCGCGCGCGACCGAAAGACCGCATCCTGCTGCTGGCTTAGCTGAGCCCGAATTAGATGACAACGCTCGGCGCTTATCGGCTGCCTTGATGCGTATCAATCATGCCGGAGAAGTTGCTGCTCAAGGACTTTATCAAGGGCAGGCGATTACCGCGCGCAGTGATGAAGTGCGACGCAGTATGGAGCACTCTGCGCGTGAGGAAAATGATCATCTGGTGTGGTGCCAGGATCGCCTGGAAGCGCTGGGCAGCCATACCAGCTGGCTGAACCCCGTTTGGTATACCGGTTCGTTTGCCATTGGTGCGCTAGCGGGCTGGGCGGGAGATAAATGGAGTCTGGGTTTTGTGAACGAAACTGAACAACAGGTCGTGCGCCATCTAGATGAGCATTTAGAGCGCATGGTTCCCGAAGATCAGCCCAGTCGCGCAGTGTTGGAGCAAATGAAGATTGATGAAGCCCATCATGGAGAAATGGCCATGTCCTTGGGCGGGGTGGATTTGCCCTGGCCAGTGCGGCGTTTGGTGATGCCTATGGTGTCCAAGACGATGACCCGCACGGCTTATTGGGTCTAGTCAGGCGAAAACACAAACACTACTTGAAAAAACCTGCGTTTACCGCTACCCTGTCGCGCTCTTTGAAAGCAGCCTGCATAACCTTTGGAGTTGGCTAGATGAAGACCTTTAGCGCCAAGCCCGCTGAAGTCAACCGCGATTGGTTCGTGGTCGACGCCACCGGCAAGTCTCTGGGACGTTTGTCCACGGAATTGGCTCGCCGCCTGCGTGGCAAGCACAAACCGGAATATACCCCGCATGTCGACACCGGCGATTACATCGTTGTGATCAACGCAGAGAAAGTTCGCCTCAGCGGCAATAAAGAGACGGACAAGGTCTATTATCATCACACCGGTTATATCGGCAATATGAAGTCAGCGACTGCCGGACAGATTCGCGCCTCTCATCCGGAGCGCCTCATTGAAACCGCGGTGAAAGGTATGCTGCCCAAGAATCCTTTGGGCCGCGCTATGTTCAAAAAGCTCAAGGTCTACGCCGGCAGCGAACACCGACACACAGCCCAGCAGCCTCAGGCTCTGGAAATCTGATTTAAGCGAGTAAGTATTCATGGCAGCTACCCAGAACTACGGAACCGGTCGTCGTAAACAGGCCACAGCCCGCGTTTTTTTGCGTCCCGGTAAAGGCGATATCACGGTGAATGAGCGTCCTTTGGACCAGTTCTTCGGCCGCGAAACCTCGCGCATGGTCGTGCGCCAGCCGCTGGAAGCTAGTGACAATGTGGGGCGTTTTGATGTGTTTGCCTCTGTCACTGGTGGCGGAGCTAATGGTCAAGCCGGTGCTATTCGACTGGGCATTGCTCGCGCATTGGTTGAGTATGACGAGGCGCTGCGCGGCACCATGCGCCAGCATGGTTACTTGACTCGTGATGCACGTGAAGTGGAACGTAAGAAAGTCGGCCTGCGTAAAGCACGCCGTGCAACACAGTACAGCAAGCGCTAAGACTCGCCCGCCCATTGGGGGATCGTCTAGTGGTAGGACTACGGACTCTGACTCCGTCAACCTAGGTTCGAATCCTAGTCCCCCAGCCATTCTGCACAAAAGCCTCCTTTGGAGGCTTTTGTTTTTTAAGGCGTTGCCAGTATTTTCGGCATCCAACGCTGTGATATTGTTGCAAGATGGCATCCCTAGAATTCATGCGGTCTATGTCTTCCACTCCGGATCTTGATTCGCTTGTCGCCCTAGTCCCTCGGCCATTTGCCCTCTTTGATGCGGAGCATCGTTTATTGGCGGCTAATCAGCTTGCCGCCGATTTATTGGGGCATGCACTTGAAGACCTGGCAGGCATGCCTTGCAAGCATTTTTTTACGGGCCTAGCGGGAGCTTGCGATGGTCCCGAATCCTGTTCCTTACATCGCGCTCTGATCCATGGCAGCCGATTGATAGAGAATATTCAGAATGACAGGCTGGGCGGTCCGCTATCGCTGCATTTGCGCGTGATACAAAACCAGGCAGGCTACTTAGGGGTGTTGCTGGAGGCCGGCAACAGCATGCCCGCAGCTGAGAGCCAGTTAGTGGGTCGCTCAGAGGCGATGCAAAACCTGATGACGATGATTGAGCGCGTGGCGCCCACTCAGGCAACGGTCTTGTTATTGGGCGAGAGCGGCGTCGGTAAGGAGCGCGCCGCTGATCATCTGCATCGTCATTCACGCAGAGTATCGGGCCCGCTGGTGGTGGTGGATTGCTCAACCCTTGGTGAAAATCTCATCGAGGCTGAGCTATTTGGTTATGAGAAGGGCGCGTTTACTGGAGCTGATCGGCGCAAGATTGGCCTGTTTGAAGCAGCCGAGGGCGGCACTTTGTTCATTGATGAGGTCGGTGAAATGCCTCTGGCGATGCAAAGTAAGTTGCTGCGGGCCCTGGAAACCTCCCGCATTCGTCGTCTGGGCGGCACAGACTATATTGCAGTGGACGCTCGCGTCATTGCGGCCACACATCGGGATTTGGCGGCTATGGTGCAACAAGGACAGTTTCGTGAGGACTTGTTTTATCGGCTGTCTGCCTTTCCCATTCAGATCCCCCCCTTGCGGGAACGACCTGATGATATCTTGGCTTTGGCTGAGCACTTCTTGCAGCACAGTGAAGCCGGTGATGCGGCATTGCCGTTGGGGCCTGAGGTTTGTGAGATGCTCTTGGGCTATCAGTTCCCTGGTAATGTTCGTGAACTGAAGAACATCATCAGTCGCGCGGCGATTCTCGCTGATAATGGGCCGCTACGACCCGAGCATATTGCTTTTCAAGCGGTGCGGCGCGGTGATATTGATATATCTGCTGGGCGAATACCGCGAAGCCGTAACCGGCTCAGCACCGAGCGGATCTTGGCTGTTTTACAGGCTTGTGATGGACATCGGTCTGAGGCTGCCAGACAACTGGGCATCAGCGAGCGCACGCTGTACCGTCATCTGCAAAAAATACCTGAGTACTGAACTCAAGAGTTAAGCCGAAAGGGCTGGGCAGCGGATGCTGCAGTGCTACAATAAGCCGATGAGTGCTGCAGCCCAACGTATCCGCGAAATCCCCTACAACTATACCTCTTACTCAGATCGTGAAATCGTTATACGGTTTCTGGGTGAAGAGATGTGGACGGTATTGAATACCCTGCGCGAGCAGCGTCGTACCGGCGTCTCTGCACGCATGTTGTTCGAGGTTTTGGGGGATATGTGGGTGGTCACCCGCAACCCCTATATCCAAGATGATTTATTGGCCAACGAACGGCGTCTCAAGGCCTTGGTGGGGGCTATGCAACACCGCATAGACCAAATTCGCCAGCGCGCCGGCGGCAACGAACAAGCCATCCATTTGGCAGATCGCGCCCAAGCGGCGGTTCAACACTTTGCCGATTGGTTTCCGGCGCAAAAAGCCTTACGGCAAAAAGTGCGCAAGCGCTTAGCCCGAATTACCCGTAGCGACAATATCGGTTTTGATGGTCTAGCCCGCGTCTCCCATGTCACTGATGCCACAGACTGGCGCGTGGAATTGCCTTTTGTGGTGATAACGCCCGATACCGAGGCGGAAATGGCTGGCGTGGTGGCGGCGTGCATCGAATTGGGCTTGACCTTGATTCCGCGTGGCGGTGGCACCGGTTATACCGGGTCGGTGGTGCCACTTACCGATAATGCGGCGGTAATCAATACCGAAAAATTGGAAGCAGTGAGCGAACTGGAGTGGCGTGACTTACCGGGTGTGACGGCTAAGGTACCAACAATCCGTGCCGAAGCGGGTGTGGTGACCAAGCGCGTTGCCGAGGCAGCGACTCGCGGTGGCCATGTATTTGCCGTTGATCCGACCTCTCAAGATGCCTGCACCATTGGCGGTAATATCGCCATGAATGCTGGTGGTAAAAAAGCCGTCCTCTGGGGTACGACCCTCGATAATCTGGCTTCTTGGCGTATGGTGACGCCCCAAGGTGAGTGGTTGGAGGTAGAGCGCCTGGACCATAATCTCGGTCGTATTCATGATCAGGAGACGGTGCGCTTTCGCATCAGTCGCTATCGTGCCGATGGGGTGAGTCTCATTGGCGAGCCGGAAACCATCAGTTTCCCGGGCGCCAGTACGCGCAAAGCGGGCTTGGGTAAGGATGTCACCGACAAGCGCCTGAGTAATCTTCCCGGGGTGCAAAAAGAAGGCTGTGATGGCCTGATTACCTCGGCGGTGTTTGTGGTGCACCGCCTGCCTGAGCATAAGCGCACGGTTTGTCTAGAGTTTTTCGGTAATGACTTGCATGAGGCGGTGCCCGCCATTGTCGAGATCAAGAATGCTTTGGACGCTAATGAAAAAGTCGCCCTGGCGGGTCTTGAACATCTCGATGAGCGTTATATTCGGGCGGTGCGCTACACCCCCAAAGGCGCGCGCCGGGAAAACCCAAAAATGGTGTTGCTGGCCGATTTAGCATCGGATGATGAGGAAGCCGTCGGTGAGGCGGCATCGCTCATGGTGCGTCTGGCCAATGCCCGCCATGGCGATGGTTTTGTGGCGGTTAGTCCCGAGGCACGTCAAAGGTTCTGGGCGGATCGCTCGCGCACCGCGGCGATTGCGGCGCATACCAATGCGTTTAAAATTAACGAGGATGTCGTGATTCCACTGGATCGACTGGCGGACTACAGCGAAGGCATTGAGATCATCAATATTCGCCAGTCCATCAGCAACAAGCTGCGCATGGCGGATGAGATTCATGCTTGGCTGAGTGATATGCCAGCGGCACTGATGTCTGAGTTGAACCTGAATAACGAAGAAGGGCAAAGCTGGTTTGCTGAGCGCCAGCAGCAGGCGGTCGCCATCGCCACTCGGGTGCGTCAGCGTTGGCAACAAATTTTGGATCAGCTGCATACGCCAGCTGCTGATGTCGCGTATCTTCTGGATGAGTCTGCTCAGGCTGCGCGCCGCGATGGCGATCAGCTAGTGCATCTGATTTTGCGCCGAGATTTGGTGATCTCCTATCGGCATGAGCTAGAGACGCCGCTGTTCGAGTGCTTTGCCGGCCGTGATCTGGAGCCGATTCGTCAGCACATCGAGACGATTCATGATCGGGTGCTGACCAGTCGTTTGTTCGTGGCGCTGCACATGCATGCCGGGGACGGCAATGTGCATACCAATATCCCGGTGAATTCCAATGATTACGGCATGATGCTCGAGGCCGAGCGTATCGTCGATGAAGTCATGGCTTTAGCGCGGCGTCTGGATGGCGTGATTTCTGGGGAGCACGGCATCGGCTTGACCAAGATGCAGTACTTACAGCCCGAGGAAGTCGAGGCCTTCGCGCAGTACAAGCAAACTGCTGATCCCCAAGACTGCTTTAATCGCGGCAAGTTACAGGTGGGTTCGGGGTTGGCCATGGCCTATACGCCGTCGCTGCGCTTGGTGCAGGAAGAGGCGTTGATTCTGGAGCAAAGTGAGCTGGGCGCGCTCAATGATGACATTAAGGACTGCCTGCGTTGTGGTAAGTGTAAACCGGTGTGTACCACGCATGTGCCGCGCGCCAATTTGCTGTATTCACCGCGCAATAAAATCCTCGCCACCGGCCTGATTATTGAGGCGTTCTTGTATGAAGAGCAGACCCGGCGGGGTTTGTCTTTGCGGCATTTCGATGAGATGAATGACATTGCCGATCACTGCACGGTATGCCATCGCTGTTTTAACCCTTGTCCTGTGGATATCGATTTTGGTGATGTAACGGCGCGCATGCGCACGATCCTCAAAGACCGCGGCCAGCGCAAAACCAGTATCGCCGCCACCGTGTCTATGGCGTTTTTGAATATCCGTGATCCGCAGACCATTAAATTGATGCGCAAAGGGCTGGCCGAATGGGGCTTTGCGGCGCAACGCTTTGGCTTTGAATTATTCAAGCGCCTGAAACTCAACACCTCCAAAGCAAGACCGGCGGCGACCACGGGTAAAACCCCAGTGGCTGCGCAGGTGCTGCATTTTGTGAAGAAACCCTTGCCGGCAGGCTTGCCAAGTAAAACCACGCGCGCCATGTTGGGACTGGAGGAGTCTAGTCATATCGCCATTATTCGCGATCCCGCCAAACTCGAAGAAAATGGCGAGGCCGTGTTTTATTTCCCTGGATGTGGCTCTGAGCGCTTATTCAGTCAGGTGGGCCTAGCCACGTTGGCCATGCTGTATGGCACCGGTGCGCAGGCTGTGCTGCCGCCCGGTTATCTGTGCTGTGGCTATCCTCAGGAATCCAGTGGCGATCGCGACAAGGGTCGGGCCATCACCACAGAGAATCGCGTGTTATTCCATCGTGTAGCCAACACCTTGAATTACCTGGACATTAAGACCGTGATTGTCTCCTGCGGCACGTGCATGGATCAGCTCTTGAAGTATGAGTTTGATCGGATTTTCCCGGGCTGTCGGTTGTTGGATATTCATGAATATTTGCTGGAAAAAGGCGTGCGTCTCAACCAACCCACGGGCGTGCAGTATCTCTACCACGATCCCTGTCACAGCCCGATGAAAACCTATCAGCCAGTGAGCGTCACCTCAGAATTGATGGGGCAGAAGGTGGTGAAGTCCGATCGCTGCTGTGGCGAGGCCGGTTTATTCGCGGTGAATCGCCCCGACATCGCTACACAAGTACGTTTTCGTAAGCAGGAAGAAATTCAAAAAGGCATCCAGGAGCTGATCGGCTCGCCAGTGGCTGCTCCCGGTCAGGTGAAAATTCTCACCTCCTGCCCAGCCTGTCAGCAAGGGCTATCGCGTTACCGCGCAGAAACAGGGGCTGATACCGATTACATCGTTGTGGAAATGGCCAATCATCTACTGGGCCAAAATTGGCAAACTCAGTTCATCGACCAGGCACGTGCCGGCGGTATCGAAAAGGTCTTGTTGTAAATGGCTTTGTGGATTGCGGCCCTGCTGGGTGTGATTCAGGGCATTTTTATGTTCTTGCCGGTCAGTTCTACAGCGCACATGGTGCTTGCAGAACATTGGCTGATCGCCAAGGGCTATAGTTTGCCGGCGCCGGATAGTGCGGAGATGATTTTATTTGCCCTAGTGGTCCATGTGGGCACCCTGATCTCGATTATTGTGGTCTTTTGGTCGAGTCTGTGGCGATTTACCCGTAACGCCACAGAGGGCGCTTTAAGCTGGGCGGGGCGTGGTGGCCGCGGGGGCTTGCCGCTGTATTTTCGTTTGTTTCTACTGGGCCTGTTCTCAGTATTGTGTACCGGCTTACTGGGTATCGCTTTTAAAACCAGTTTTGAGCAGATTTTTGGTGCTCCTTGGATTATCGCCATCACCCTCACCCTCACCGGTATTTTGCTCTGGTGGACAGACCGTTTGTCGCCGCGCAAACGCGGGCTAAAGAAAATCAACTGGAAGGTGGCCGGGGTGATTGGTTTGGCGCAGGGCTTTGCGCTGATGCCGGGCTTGTCTCGCAGTGCCATGACCATTATGTTCTCGCTGTTTACCGGCCTAAAACGTCGCTGGGCAGCGGAATACAGTTTCTTTCTGGCCATTCCGACGATTTTGGCTGCCACCTTGGTACAGGCCATCAAAGTCTATCGCCTCGATGTCGCCAATGACGTCAGCATGATGGCCTTGACCGTTGGCTTTGTGGTGGCGGCGATGGTTGGGATTGTTTCGCTCAAGCTGGTGGTGTATTTCCTTTATCGAGCTCAGCTGAAAGTCTTTGCGTTTTATGTTTGGTTGCTCGCACTGGCGATTATGCTGGGCTGGATTGATTTGGGGGGTCCCCATTTGGCCTAGGCCGGGTCAATTAATCCCGGGGGTTTTTCGTTACACTAGGGGCTTGATAGAAGGGAGGGGAAAATGAGCGACTCAGATACTTATAAAAAAGCCGCTGCCGAGGCAGCCTTAGAATACGTTAAAGACGATATGGTGGTGGGCATTGGTACCGGCTCAACGGCCAATCATTTCATCGATTTGTTGGCCGCTATGAAAGGCCGTATCGAGGGGGCGGTGGCCTCTTCCGAGGTCAGTGCTGAGCGTCTGCGCGGCCATGGCATTCCGGTATTGGATTTGAATGCGGTGGGCCCCTTACCGCTTTATGTGGATGGAGCTGATGAGGCTACCGAACATCTGCATCTCATCAAAGGGGGTGGCGGGGCTTTGACCCGCGAAAAAATTGTCGCCGCTGCCAGTGAGCAATTCGTCTGTATCGCAGATGAAACCAAGTTGGTGGGTCAATTGGGGGCATTTCCTTTGCCTGTTGAAGTTATTCCCATGGCACGCAGTCATGTTGGGCGCCAAATGCTGAAATTGGGTGGGCAGCCTGAGCTGCGCCCTGGGTTCACCACCGATAATGGCAACCTCATTCTCGATGTTTTTAATCTCGAGATTCTCAATCCGGTAGAAATGGAAAAGCAAATCAATCAAATCGCCGGAGTCGTGACCGTGGGTATCTTTGCCCAGCGTCCCGCCGATGTGCTGATTCTGGGAGGCCCGAAAGGGGTGCGTGTGCTGAGCTGATGTCTTACCCCTACTTACAGAAAACGCTGACGGCGCGCGTGTATGACGTCGCGCGCGAAACGCCACTGGATGCCATGCCGAACTTGTCGCGGCGTTTGGGTGCGCAGATCCTACTGAAGCGTGAAGATTTGCAGCCGGTCTTTTCTTTTAAGCTGCGTGGCGCTTATAACAAGATTGTCAATCTGTCGGCGGCGCAACGCGAGCGTGGTGTGATCGCTGCTTCGGCAGGCAATCACGCTCAGGGTGTGGCCTTAGCTGCGGCGCAGCTTGGCATTCGGGCGGTCATTGTCATGCCGCAAACGACGCCGCGCATTAAAGTCGAAGCCGTACGTGCCTTGGGGGCTAAGGCCATTTTGCATGGTGACTCTTATGATGACGCCTGTGAGCACAGCGAGCAGCTCATGCAAAAGCATGGCTATACATTTATCCATCCCTTTGATGATCCGGATGTCATTGCCGGCCAAGGCACAGTGGCCATGGAATTGCTGCGCCAACACCCAGACCCCTTGGATGCGGTCTTTATTTGTTGTGGGGGTGGTGGTTTGCTGGCTGGCATGGCGACCTACATTAAGGCTTTGCGCCCGGAGATTAAGGTGATTGGCGTTGAGCCTGATGATGCGCCCTCTATGCAGCAAGCCTTGGAGAAAAATCGTCGGGTGAAACTGGCTCAGGTGGGAATTTTTGCTGATGGCGCTGCTGTGCGTCAGGCGGGCAAAGAGACTTATCGTTTGGCGCGTCAATATGTGGATGAGATGTTGTTGGTCTCGACCGACGAAATCTGCGCGGCTATCAAAGATATTTTTGACGATACTCGGGTGATGGCCGAGCCAGCGGGTGCTTTAGGCGTGGCAGGTCTGAAAAAGTATCTGGAGCAGCATGATATTCAGGGCGGGCGTTATGCTGCCGTGCTCAGCGGCGCGAATATCAATTTTGATCGGCTGCGTCATGTTACTGAGCGCGCTGAATTGGGCGAGCATCGTGAAGCGCTGTTTGCTGCGACGATTCCTGAGCGGCCAGGAAGCTTTCGAAAGTTTTGTGATGCGATTGGTAAGCGGGGTATTACCGAGTTTAATTACCGCTATGCCGATAGTCGCGATGCCCATGTATTTGTCGGTGTTCAGCTTTCCGGTGGGCGTGAAGAAGCGGATTCACTGCTGGATGATTTACAGGCCAAGGGTTACCCCATCGTCGACTTATCGGATAATGAAATGGCCAAAGTGCATCTGCGCCATATGGTTGGCGGTCACGCCAGTGAAGTGGGTGAGGAAATCGTCTTTCGCTTTGAATTTCCCGAGCGTCCCGGTGCTTTGATTCGATTTTTGACACATATGGGTCAGAATTGGAATATCAGTTTATTCCATTACCGCAATCATGGCGCCGCCTATGGCCGCGTCTTGGTGGGAATGCAAGTCCCCAAAGGCGAGAAACCGCGACTAAAACAATTTCTTAAAGAATTGGGTTATGCCCACTGGGAAGAGACCGACAACCCGGTTTATCAGTTGTTTTTAGGGCCGGCCTGATCCAGTCAAACCGGCTTTTCTAGGCGCAGAGACAGATCAATGGCCTGAATATGCTTGGTGAGCGCGCCCACAGAGATGTAGTCCACCCCGGTCAGCGCTAACGCACGCACCGTTTCTAAAGTGGCGCCACCGGAGGCCTCCAGTCGGCAGCGACCCGCTACCCATGCCACTGCTTCGCGCATTTGTTCCAGGCTGAAATCATCGAGCATGATGACGTCAGCGCCAGCCTCAAGCGCTTGTTGAACTTCGGAGAAATTTTCTGTTTCCACCTCAATGGGTTTCCCCGGAGACAGTTGCCGAGCCTTGGCGATCGCTCCAGCAATGCCGCCGGCTGCCATGATGTGGTTCTCCTTGATTAAAAAGGCATCATACAGACCGAGGCGATGGTTTTGTCCGCCGCCAACACGCACGGCGTATTTCTGCGCTAGGCGCATGCCCGGCAGGGTTTTACGGGTGTCTAAGATCGTGGCCTGGGTGCCGCTAATCACATCCACATAGCGGCGCGTTACGGTCGCGGTGGCCGATAGGGTTTGCAGGAAATTCAGCCCAGTGCGTTCGGCAGTTAAGACGGCGCGGGCGGAGCCCGTGAGTTGGCACAGGGACTGATCCGGCGTTACTCGTGCGCCCTCGGCAACGGCCCAATGAATGTGAATATTCGGGTCTAATTGTTGAAATGCTAGGTCAAACCAGGCCTGGCCGCAGATGATGGCGGATTCGCGGCTGATGACTTGGGCTTGGCATTGTGTTCGGTCATCAATCAGCGCCGCGGTGATATCACCAGTACCGATGTCCTCGGCCAACGCCGCCCGCACTTGGGCGGCAATATGTTCTGGGTCGGGCAGGCTGGTCACGGTTTAGACTTTTTCCTGTTTGAGGATATGACGTTTGACCCGTTTGAGGAACAGCCAAGCACCCACAACCACCAAGGGCGCTAAAATGCCCATGCCTAGCGTTGGATTCAAAGGCAGTCCTTGCTCTGCAAGGGCTTTCAAAACATAGCCCACCAAGCCCACGCCATAGTAACTGATGGCAATGATGGAGAGACCTTCGACCGTCTCTTGGAGGCGCGCCTGTAATCTCGCTCGGCGATCCATGGACTCTAGTAAATTGCGGTTTTGGGCCTGCAGACTGACTTCAACACGAGCACGCAGCAGGCCGGTGAGGCGGGCGGCGCGTTCACCCAAACTGCGCTGTCGGTCGGCTACAGATTCACAGGTGGCAATGGCAGGTGCCAGGCGAACATCTAGGAATTCGGTGAAGGTTTGTAGGCCCTCAATGCGCTGCTGACGCAGCTGATCGAGGCGCTGCAGGACCACGCGATAGTAGGCGCGCGACGCTTCGAAGCGAAAAGTGGTTTGTGCCGATAGTGTTTCGATTTGTGATGCCAACTGAGTGAGATCTCCCAACAAGCGGCTTTGCGAGTCTGCGGCGTCTTGCCCCATGTGGCCCAGCAGTCTGGCAGCCAGATCGGCCAGTTGCTTGTCCGCGTCACTTAAGGATCGCCCCGCTTGCCGCGCTAGTGGCAAGCCCAGTAAGGCCATCGCGCGGTAGGCATTGATTTCTAAAAGACGCTTGATGAGGCGCCCGGCCTGTGCTTCAGTGAGGTTTTCATTGCGCACGAGAATCCGAGAGTAACCATCAAAGTGGATGCGCAAGTCGGAGAACGCTCGGGCCTTACCACCAACGACTTCGGAGCCAATCACCGTGTTACCACCGAATAACTCGGTCAAGTCATCCACACTGCGCTCGGGGTATGACGCTGGTTCCATCGCCAAAGTGATGGCGGAAACCAGTTCCCCGGGGCATTGTTCCAGCCATTGCTTGGGCAATTCATCAATCACGGCCTGCTCGAAGGGGTCATCAAAATCGCCCAACTGGGTGAAGGTATATGTGACAAACTCGGTGTGTCTCTCCCAATTGAGACGAATGCCCCCTAAATCGGCCATCAGGTATTGGCCTACGCTTTCTGGTACAGGTGCACCAAAATAGTCCAGCAAGGCCTTGAGGTGATCCACATTGATGCCGGAACCCCGTTCGCCACACAGGAAAGCCAAATGCGAGACGCGCGCTGGTGCTTTCACCGGCTCAAAGCTGCGCACGTGCAGCTCGTTAGAGACGGCGCGGCGAAGCGGGTGTTCTTTGATCGGTAAAGCCATGGGAACTCTTTCCTGCGAATTACTTAAAGGATTGCTGTCCTGCAGCAATATCCGTGCCGGCCGGGATTAGTGCATGCGCGTCTCTTTATAACGCATCAGCCTCTTCTCGCGCCATACTCGTGTTTGAGTGGAAATGCGCACATACGACCCATGGCTGCAGTAAACTTTGCCTTTATGAAAGGAACGTTGCCACTCATGCCTATTTTGATGAAATCACGGCTCGGCCGCTATTTGAGCAAGGCCTCTTGATGGCTTGGGTTTGGTTATTAGCCGGCGCCGCCCTTCTGGCGGTGGCTGCTGATCGCTTGGTGGCGGGCAGTGCCGCTTTGGCTTTGCGTACTGGGATTTCACCTTTATTGATTGGCTTGACCATTGTGGCCTTTGCTACCAGCAGCCCGGAGCTTTTCGTCTCGCTGTTGGCGGCTTGGCAAGGTAAACCTGAGATTGCAGTGGGCAATGTCGTGGGATCCAACATCGCCAATATCGGCCTGGTTCTTGCGATGGCAGCCATCATCACTCGCGTACCCGGTGATCACAGGGTGGTGCGGCGTGAGATGCCCTTGATGGTCGCGGCCGTGGGTTTGCTGTTTGTGCTGCTGTGGAACGGCAGCCTGAGTCGGCTGGAAGGTGTTTTTTTGTTGTTTCTGCTGGTGGGTTTCGTGCTTTGGCAATGGCGCCTGGCGGCAGAACAGCGGCAGTCGTCGCCGGCTGCTAGTGAAGTATTGGCATTCTCAGGCACCGGTATCGGGCGCGCCTGGCTGTATGTGGCATTGGGCACAGTGGGGCTTTATCTGGGCTCCGAGGCCTTTTTGCATGGGGCGGTGGATATTGGGCGATCTTGGGGGCTGAGTGAGGCAGTGATTGGTCTGACCTTGGTCTCGGTGGGGACCAGCTTGCCCGAGTTGGCCGCTACCGTGGTGGGTGCTTGGAAACGTCAGGTGGATATGATCTTGGGTAATATTATTGGCTCGAATATCTTCAATATTTTCGCGGTCCTGGGTATCACAGCCAGTTTTATTCCATTAAGTATCGCTGATATCGGGCCAGTCGATTTAAGCGTAATGTTGGGTTTCTCGGTATTGGTGCTGGCCATCTTCTTCTGGCGCGGCGCGATTGGGCGCGGCCTAGGCTTGGGTCTGCTCGCGATCTACGTGGCTTATCTGGTGTTTCTTTTCGCCTAAAAAAACGCTGCACAACCGACATTGGCTGTGCAGCGTGTGGACTGATCCTCGTCCGACGTTAGGCTCGAGTTAGAGGCTCAATCCGGCGTTACCGTCGACACCCCGTAAGCGAGGTGTATTCACTTCGCGAATTGAGATGGTTTGGTGGTCTTGTAAGTAATCACTGACGACATCCCAAATCTTGCGTCCGGTATCTCCAGGCGGCTCCTCAGCAATGCTAGCCCAACCAGCCACTATATATTCCTTATCGGCCTGCAAGGGCTCACCATTCAGGGCTAAATCGGAGATGCGGTTGCCGATGGTCTGGGTGGGATCCATGCTGTAGGTTAGACCGCCGATGCGCACCATGTCCCCGCCCTGCTGGTAGAAGGGGTCGGCATTGAACAAATTATCGCCAATATCCTCGAGAATGAACTTAATCATCTCGCCGGTCATACCATTACGGGTGACGGCGGGATAGGTCAATCCGGTTTGATCCATGACATGCTCAAAGGTGATGGGCGAGCCGGGCAGTACTGAAGTCCCCCAGCGGAACCCTGGCGAGAAAGCAATCTCGGCATCGATTTGTTCCATCAGAGCATCACAGATCAGCTGGTCGAAAGTGCCGTTGAAGTTGCCGCGTCGATAGAGCAAGTCCTCAGTGACCGCGAGCTCTTCGGACAAGCGCTCAGCCATGTTGAAGGTCTGGCCGTCATAGGTGACTGTTTGGTTGCGCATGTTGTCGATATAGCTGGCCATCTCCGGGTCTGCATCAATGAGGTTGGCAAAGATCGGTAGCAGGCGATACTGATACCCCTGAATGCGCCCATTGCGGAAATCGAGGTCCATGACCCCCAGGAATTTGCCATTAGAGCCGCCATTGGCCACCAAGCAGACATTGCCATCGGGGTCGCGCACCTCCATGGGTGCCGGCACAGCATCATGGGTATGGCCGCCAAGAATCACATCGATGCCGCGGGTGATCTGTGCCAACTTGATATCGACGTCCATGCCATTGTGCGAGAGCACCACGACAATCTCGGCGCCTTCGGCGCGGGCTTCGTTGACGGTGCGCTGCATGTCATCGTGACGGATGCCAAATGACCAGTCCGGAAACATCCACTGGGGATTGGCAATCGGCGTGTAGGGGAAGGCTTGGCCAATAACAGCGACATTGACGCCATTGATTTCACGGATGGTGTAGGGTTTGAAAACAGGTTCTTCCCAGTCACGATCACGCACGTTTTGTCCGAGAAAATCGATGCGCCCGGCATAGTCGTTCTCAATCACCTGCATGACGCGATCCGCGCCAAAGGTGAATTCCCAATGGCCCGTACAAATATCGACGCCCAACCGTAATTGCGCATCGACCATGTCTTGGGCGTTGGTCCAGAGTCCAGTGCCAGAACCGCCACCCCAGCTATCGCCACCATCAAGCAGTAAAGCCCCCGGTCGCTGATCACGCATGCGCTTGACCAATGTAGCCAGCTGTGCATAACCCCCTACAGGGCCGTATTCCTGCGACAGCGCAGTGAAGTCTAAATAGCTGTAGGCATGGGAGGCCGGTGAGGGGTGGCTGACGCCAAAATGTTCGAGCATGCGCGCGCCCACAATGTGCGGCACGCGACCGTTCATTTCAGCAACGCCGAGATTGATGGACGGCTCGCGGAAATAAATGGGTAGCAGCTGGCCGTGATGATCAGTGATGTGCAGCAGCGATACATTGCCGGCAGGGGGGAAGTCATAGAGATCATTCAAGGGACGGGTGGAAGCGGCTTGCTGGCCATTGCCACAGCCGGGAAGAACGATGCCCGCGAAGCCGGCGGCAGCCATGACTTGCAGGAATTCACGACGGGTCAGATTCATGCTGACAACTCCGTTTTGGTGTTATTGCCTCAGGATAGCGGTTAAAAGAAAGCCCGGCCAAGCCGGGCTTCCCCTCATCCTCTGGTGGCCGCTCTCTGGCGGAGCTTTGGCGCGACTTGCAAAGTACTACAGGTACAGCCGGGGTTCAGATTAACCGATCCGAACTTCAGTGCTGTCTTGTTCCCCTTTGTTGTCCACCCATGAAAGCTTCAGGGTCTCGCCGGTATTGGCGCCTTCAAACTCGAAGGACAGGTAGGGATTGCGGGAAATAGCGGGACCCCAGTTAGCGGTCATGATGTGGCGACTACCCATTTCGGCCACCACCTCGGTGATGTAATGGGCTTCGACGACATTGCCGCTGTTGTCTCGGCGCTGACCGGTTTCCATCGGATGGCTGATCAGGGCGCGGACGTTGGTTACACCGTCTCTCAGCTGGGCACGTACACGAATGCTCGACATATTAATTCTCCTCGAATGCTGTCATTAACCGCCGCAACCGCCAACGGTCACGCGAACTTCCTGAGAGGCGCTATACAGTTGCCCATCAACCTTGGCCACGGCTACGATTTCAGAAGTTTGACCCATTTTGATGCGGGTGCTGATATTGGCCTTGGTGCCTGGGCTTAGCTTGTAGCTGGAGGTCAGTGGATGATTGGCAGCGGCAGCCAGAATAGCCACGTCGCTGACGCCGGCCAGATCAGACTCGACGCTAATCGGCACAACGGCTCCGTTTTCAGCCAGTTCAGGGGCGCGAACCACTAGATTGCCACTGCTGTGATTGGCGCTGCCCATGGCGACACGCAGAGCATCCGATACCGACTCTGCCTGGAAGGCATCACGTGCAGATGCGAGCACTGTGCTCGGGGTCAACAAGCCGGCACCGACAGCGACACCCACGGTGCCTGCCGCCAACGTGCCTTTCAAAAACACTCGACGCTTGCAATTCATGCGTTCTCCTCCGGTTCAATCGTCTTTAGGGCGGGATGCCCATTTTTGGGATCCGTCAAAATCGTAGACTACCTAACTAAATCTTTTTTACAAGTATTTTTTGGTTATATAAGCAAAGCTGAATATAGTGATGTTCTAAGCTATGGGTTGCTCTCCGCAAAGCTCGCGGCAATCTCCCTTTTGCTGCGGATGCGCTCGGCTTGTAGGCTGCTCAAGCCAGGCATGCTTAAAGCGCGATCGAGCTGTCTCACTGAGTCATGAAATCGTGCATGGTGGAAATAATATTCCGCCATGGTCTCGTGACTGAGTGCAGGCAGGTCACCTTTAGCGGCCGCTTCAGCCTTCAAGCGTAGCAAATCCGGCGCCATGGGGCGGCGATTCATGATCCGATCGAGGTTGCGTATCGCGCCGCTATACTCACCTTGACGGATCTGTGCTTCAGCCAACAATTGTACGACGGGTAGCTGTCCGGGATAGATATCATTGAGGCGCAGCATTAGCGTCGTTGCCTCATCGGCTCGGCTCGGGGAGACCCTCAGTAGCGCCTCGGCAGTTGCCAGGTCCACTTTGAGTTTGAGACTTTCTGATGATCGTGTGTCGAGTGCCTGCAAGACGCTCAGCGCGTCATCGGCTTGGCCTCGCTGTATTAAGGCGATGGCGTAGCCATATTCGGCCACTGCTGCTTCTGAATGCAATTGATTGCGCGCGTAGCGTTGAATGATCTCAGCGGGTTGCTCTAGCGCCTCAGCGCGCATGCGCATCAGGCGAAATTCCATGCCGTCCTGACGATAGTCGCCATGCGCGAATTGGGCCGCTCGAGCGCGACTGTCGCTGATACGATTGGCAGTGACTGGGTGGGTGCGAAGATACTCCGGGACGCTATCCCCCGTGGGACCGGCCAATTGCATCATGCGCTCGAAAAAGCTGGGCATCGCCTCTGGATCAAATCCCGATTCGGCGAGCAAGCTGATGCCAATGCGATCGGCCTCCTGTTCGTTGGCGCGGGTGAAATTTAGGCGGGCCTGCACGCCCCCCGCCATGCCAGAGATCATGGCTGCTTGGCCCAGCTCTGGTGAATACGCACTGGCGATGATGCCAGCCAATATGGCTAACCCTGCCGCCAAGTCAGTGCGCGTGCTGCCAGCATAAGCACGGGCGATGTGGCGTTGGGTGACATGGGCGATTTCATGGGCAAGGACTGCCGCCATTTCCGCTTCATTGCGTGCCGCAATAATCAGCCCGGTATTCATACCAATGATGCCACCCGGCATGGCAAAGGCGTTGATGCGGGGGTCGTCGATGACCAAAAAGGTGAATTCATCATGGCCGTCTTGGCTGCTGGACACCAAGCGTTGACCGATGGCTTCGATATAGGCCAGAAGTTGCGGATCACTGCTAATCGGCAGGTTGCGCCGAACTTCACGCAGCAAATTGCGCCCCAGTTGTTGTTCCTGTGCAGGAGATAGCAGCGCCGACGCAGGGTCGCCGATCTCTGGTAACTGCACCTGCGCAGCTGCGGGCGTTGCTGCCAGCAGCAGAAGCAGAAAAATGACTAGGGCGTGAATTATTTGCCGAGATTGGGTGAAGAAGAGTAGGCCGACATCGAGTCGCGGCTTTCCCACAGCTTGGGGCTGAGCATGGCCTTGGGAAGCATGAAACGCTTGACGTCTAAAACCGGGATGGTGCGCACAATTTTCGTCACCCGACTGTAAGCGATTTTGAACAGCATCCCTGTATCGGCTCCATCGGTTCGGCGCACGATCATGTCGTTGTCGAACAGATGATGCACATAAATATTTGCGGGTCGCAGTTTGCCGACGGCATCCTGCAGAGTGATGGCGTATTGCTGGTCGACCTGAAAAGCCTCTTTGTCCACGGCCTAATCTCCTCAACTGTTGGCATTGCATCTTATTCTAGCCGCTGCCCCTCCGCCTGCCAGCTTCTTAAATTGAGACTGTTGGGCCTCATTTTGGTTCAGGGCAGGTTTGGCGGTATAGAAGAAAATGGTTATATTGTTATTCACTTTGTGATAATACTAGCATCAAGAAACTTGCGATGGCGCAAAATTGAGTTGAATCAGGTGCAGCATAAGCAAACTTGGTTCTGGTATAAAAAAGCTTGAAGCAAAAAAGCTTGCGATGGTTGTAGTGGTTCATGCGATGATCTGGCAAGCTTTGATAATGATCAAAAATGCTGCGGCCGGCTGTTTGGCCTAGCGACAAGAAGAGCGAAAAGGAGAGTTGAGATGGCTGAATTTGATCAGGAGTTGGACGCATCGGGTTTGAACTGTCCCCTACCCATTCTGCGTGCCAAGAAATCTTTAGCGACCATGTCCAGTGGCCAAGTGCTGCATATTATTGCGACCGATCCAGGCGCGGTAAAAGACTTCGAAGCCTTCTCCAAGCAGACGGGCAATGAAGTGCTCGAGCACCGCGAGGAAGGCGGGAAATTCTACTTCCTCATCCGCAAAGGCTAAAGCTTCGGGGCTTGCCCCTGGGTCACCAAACCCAAGTGTTTTTAACCTTCTGATGATGAATGGACGGATGTGGGTCAATTTCTTCGCTACGCCCACCGATGAACTCATCGATGGGTTCGAGTGCGACGCTGCGGCGACTTTCTTTGAGTTTGCTGGTGAATCAGACATCTGTCTGTTCATTTAAGAGCAACCTGCAACAATTTAGGGTTTATCGCGGGTCCGATTTTTATGGTCTACACTCGGTTAGCGGTAATACTTGACTTAATCGCTGGGAGAAAGGCCAGCGAGTTGTCCTCACGAGGACTCTGACGAGGTGTTTCATGGCAACTTACGCAGAAATGCAGGAAATTTTTGACGATATTCGTAGTGACTTTCGCTACGACCATGAGCTCAATGGCTGTTTGAATTGTGGGATCTGTACGGCCACGTGCCCGTCCGCTCAATTCTATGACTACAGTCCCCGCGAGATCGTGCAGCTGTTGTGGACCGAAAACGTCGAACAAATTTATGACGCCATGCAGGAAAAGATCTGGGCGTGTGCGCAGTGCATGACCTGTGCCGCCCGCTGTCCTTTCAAGAATTCTCCGGGCGGGCTTGTCGCCATCATGCGCGAGGTCGCGATCAAACATGAAATGCAGTCGGCCAAGGATGTGCTGCGTCCGTTTGGACGCGTGATGCTCAAATTGATCACCACCGGTAACCAGCTTTCACCCGATATGATTCAGCCTGACCACTTCCCGGACTGGGGTCCGAATATTCAGAAAGTGGAAGGCGATTTGAAGTTGCTGCGTAAGGCGATTCCGATGCAGACCATGCAGACCACGGACACCGCCTGGGAAGTTTCTTTAAAGACATCCGTAGAGATGTACACGATCTGGGAGATGACGGGGGTTCTGAAATCATTGGAACTCATGGATGAAAACCTCTTTGACGTTATTGAGGATTTCATCGACGAAAAACGGGAGGAATACGAAGAGTGGCTTGAGGAGCAGGAAGAAGACTGATTCCCGACTATTCTTTTGACCTGAATTTAACGAGAGGAGTACCCGAACATGTCATCGAATGAACATACCCCTGGCGGTCACAATGCAACGGCAGAGGGCGCTGGCCCTGGTGCCATGAAGCCCGGATTCCACAATACCGATGGTCAAGGCATCGCCGGCCACGGATCCTTTTTTCAGTCCACCGATCTGTCCCGCGAGGAAGCGGTTCAGGCCACAGATTGGGTGCGCAAACACGTCGATCGTCGCACCATCGATCTGGGTGATCGTATGGACGATGTGCGTGAGCACATGTACGAACTGGAAAAAGAAGGCGAGATCATCATCCACCGTGTGGGTGATCAGCACGAACCTATTGGCGTTAAAACTCTGTTTGGCTGGGACAAAAAGATTCCCACTAAACAGCTTTGGCACCACAAGTCCTGCGGTCAGTGCGGCAATATTCCCGGCTACCCTACTTCTTTGTTATGGGTGATGAATGAACTGGGTTTCGTGCCGGGTAAGGATTATCTGGATGAGACTGATCAGACCTCTTGCACGGCTTGGAACTATCATGGTTCGGGCATTGGCAACGTCGAGTCCTTGGCGGCGGTGTTCCTACGAAACTTCCACCAAGCCTATGTCTCTGGTAAGCAGCATGGCCACGAACTGGGTCATTTCTACCCGTTAGTGCATTGCGGCACCTCTTTTGGTAACTACAAAGAGATCCGCAAATATCTGATTGAGTCGGCGGAGCTGCGTGAAAAAGTCACTAAGATTCTCGGCAAGCTGGGCCGCTTGGTTGATGGCAAGTTAGTGATCCCAGAAGAGGTGATTCACTACTCCGAGTGGGTGCATGTGATGCGTAATCGCATTGCCAGCGATCTGCAGAAGATCGACGTGTCACACATTCGTGCGACCGCTCACGTGGCTTGTCATTACTACAAAATGATCCACGAGGATGCGGTTTATGATCCGGAAGTTTTGGGTGGTAACCGCACCGCGATCATCACCTCTATGGCCCAAGCTTTGGGTGCACAGGTGATTGACTATTCCACCTGGTATGACTGCTGTGGCTTTGGATTCCGCCACATTATCTCTGAGCGTGAATTCACGCGTTCCTTCACCATGAATCGGAAAATTCGAGTGGTGCGTGAAGAAGCCAATGCAGATGTGATGCTGGCCAACGACACCGGTTGTGTCACGACCATGGACAAGAATCAGTGGATCGGTAAAGCCCATGAGCAGAACTATCAGGTTCCTATCATGGCGGAAATTCAGTTTGCCGCTTTGGCTTGTGGCGCAGATCCATTAAAGATCGTGCAGCTGCAATGGCATGCCTCACCTTGTGAAGATCTCGTCGAGAAGATGGGTATCTCCTGGGATCAGGCGAAGAAAAACTTCCAAGCCTATTTGAAGGAAGTGGAAGCCGGCAATATTGAGTACCTTTACAAGCCAGAATTGGCATACGGAGGCTAAGAAATGTCCCAAGATACCGTTTTGATCGTCGGCTCCGGTCCGTCCGGTCTTTCCGCGGCAGCGCAGGTCGCTGCCTCGGGTTACAAAGCCGTGATGGTGGAAAAGGAAGACACCCTGGGTGGCGCACCGATTCTGTCGGGATACGCCAAGTTGGTCCCTTCAGGCGAATGGGCCAAGGATGCCATCGGCCGCATGGTCAAACGGGTCGAGGATGATGCCAACGTGAGCATTCACAAAGGCGCGAAGGTGACCAAGTTGGACGGAGAGGCTGGTAACTTCACGGCCACGCTGTCCAATAATGAAACGGTGAATGCCGGGGCGGTGGTTTTGGCCACCGGCTTCACCCACTTTGATTCAGTCAATAAGCCCGAGTGGGGGTTTGGTACTTTTCCAGATGTGCTGACCACCACCCAGATGGAACAGATGATTGGCCGTGGCGAGTTGAAATGCCCGTCTGATGGCCGAGTCCCAGAACGCGTTGCCATTCTCTTGTGTGTGGGCTCACGTGATCGCCAGATTGGTCGTGAATGGTGTTCGAAAATTTGCTGCACAGTCTCAGCCAATATGGCGATCGAGATTAAAGAGATGTCACCCAAGACCGAGGTGTTTATCTACTATATGGATATCCGCACCTTCGGCTTGTATGAGGACAAGTTCTACTGGAAGTCTCAGGAAGAATTCAAAACCAAGTTCGTCAAAGCGCGTATTGCCGAGGTTACGGCGGCACCCGATGGACGCCTCTTGGTGAAGGGTGAAGACACCCTGGTCAAGCGTCCCATCGTTATTCCCTTTGATATCGTGGTGCATGCCATTGGTATGGATCCCAACCAGGACAACCCGGAAATCTCGCAAGTGTTCGGGATTGAGTTGGAGCATCATGGATTCATTAAGCGCGCTGAGCATTACACCAATCCCTGCGGCACCAGCCGTCCCGGTGTTTACTCCTGTGGTGCGGCTTACGGCCCCGAGACCATCGATGACTCGATTTCTCAGGGTGCGGCAGCGGCCAGTCGCGCGGTGGGTGACCTCGTGGCATTGATGCGTCAGGCCAGCTGAAGAAGCCGATGCTCGCGCAGATTCAACCCGCCGCGCTCGATTTTCGTCTAGAGCCGCAGATCGCTGCCAGTAAGTTGGCCAGTCTGCTGGATGATGTTCGCGAGCGGGGCGGTGTGGAAAGCTATGTGGATGCGCTGCGCAACAAACATCAAGTGTTCGCGGCGGCGCTCCCGGAACGCCGACCCGATAGCCTTCCCGGTGAGGTGACTCAGGTATTGCTCGAATGCGTGTTTCCAGCGCGGCGAAAATTGGCCGAGCCACTCAAAGGCCTGGAGCAGGTGCATTTCGCCGATGCCATCCTAGAGTTGGTTTATAGCAAGGGAAGCATCTTGGAACGCATGCGTGATTTTTGTGACAAGTTACCGGTCAGCGGTCGCAAGCAGGAAGGTGCGGCCTGGGACTTGGCAGCAGAGATCCTGCATTTCCGCTTTCCGGAGCTCTTGCCGTTGATGACACGCTGGGTTTGGGACAGTCAGACCATGAGTGGTGCGGTGCGTGAGTTTGTGGCGGGTGCGGACACGGTGCAATCGCTGCCGTTAGAGGTGTCGCCGGAGGGTCTTGAAGGTGTTCGTGCCTGGTTTGTTGAGCACCTGGAGGCCAGCGGCTTCTACCGCGATCTGCCGTTTATTACTGATTTAATTCTCGCCCGGGGTTATGCCGACTATATGGATTCCATATCCGGCAGCCTGGGTATCTTTAAAAGCGAATTTGGCGGTCAACAAGACCCGATGGATATGGTGGTAAAGCTGCTGGGTATTGATGAGCGGCGCAATACGCGGCCTGCCCGCAATGCACCCTCCTTGCCCTTGCACTGAGCCGAATTGTTAAGCACGAAGTGCGGAGAACGACATGGCGATTCATGAAAAGTCACTAATTGAACCCGAGCGCTTACTGGAGTCGGAACAGCTGGTGGTCGATGGTGTGGATGTTTCCGGTCACTGGAACACCATGATCACGCCGCGCACGATTACCGACTATGACGACGGTTTTGAGAAAATGCTGCAGCAATACCCCGGCGCAGAGAACGTGCATCGCTGCTGGCAGTGTGGTTCTTGTACCAACTCCTGCACCATGTACGCACAAAATGTGCAATTTAATCCGCGCTATTGGATTTATGCGGTGCGACTGGGATTGAAAGAAGAGCTGATCAAAGACAAAGACATTATTTGGCAGTGCGTGTCCTGTAACAAGTGCACCAACATTTGTCCTAAGGATGTGCGCCCTGAAGGTGTGATGAAGGCCTTGGCGCACTGGATGGAAGAGGAAGGCATTACCGAAAAAACGCCATCGACGATTTTCGACGAAGAATTCACCGATCTGATTTACAAGCGTGGCCGTATTGAAGATGGACACGTGCTGATGGCTTTTTACAAGCGCACTGGCCAGCCCCTGTTCCAGGAATGGTTGAAGGTCTTTGTCGTGCGCCTGATGAAGTACCTGCCGGTGCATCTCGGTATGCGTATGGCGCGTAATCAGGTGATGAAGCCCAAGACCAGCTCATGGGGCAAGACGGGCGATGTGTTGAAGCAGTATGTTCGTGAACAGAAGGAGGCCGCTCATGGCTAAGGTTGCCTACTATCCGGGATGTGCGTTGGAAGGCTCCGGTGGTCCCTACGATAAGTCCACCCGCGTGTTGGTGAAGGCGCTGGGTTTGGAGATGGAAAACCTGCGCGACTGGAATTGCTGCGGCGCCATGGAGGTGAAAAATGTTCACCCCATGCTGCAAACCTATCTTTCCGCGCGTAATTTAGCCATCGCAGCCGAACAAATGGGTATCGATACCGTCATGGCGCCCTGTAATGGTTGTTACCACAACCTCAAAAAAGCCGAATACGAAACCGCCACTTCAGAGCAAGTGATGCAAACCGTTCAGGATCTGGCGCGCAAATCCGATGATCCGGTGTATAACGGCGATGTCCGCACGCTCCATCTCTTGGAGTGGTTGATGGAAGAGTTGGGGCCAGAAGGGATGAAGCAACAATTCACCAAAAGCCTCAATGGCATCAAAATCGCCAACTACTACGGTTGCATGTACACCCGGCCGCGGCAAATCTTTCCAGAAAAAGACCAGGGTCCAGGGTCGGAATCGAGTTATAAGCCGCATTTCATGGATGATTTATTGGAGGCGGCTGGCGCAGTAAATGTGGACTTCCCATTAAAGACTTCTTGCTGTGGGGGAGCGCACACCTTGAGTGACTCTGATACCTCGACGCAGTTGGTGCTGAACTTGCTGCAGGCGGCGGAAGACTCCGGGGCTGAGGTAATCGCCACCGAATGTCCGACCTGTCATTCTGGATTGGAAATGCACCAAGTGCGCGCCGAGACTGAGTTTGGTATCAAAACTGGGGTGAAGGTGCTTTATTTTACCCAACTCTTAGGCTTGGCCATGGGCTTGTCACCGCGGAAGCTGGGGATCCATGAAAACGTCAGCGATTCCATCGGTTTCCTGCGGGAACGTGGCGTTATCTGAAGGCGGTGTGATGGAGTGCAATGGTTGCGAGTTTCGCCCTGAACTCTTTTATGACGACGAGTACCAGATCTGGTTGCGCCTAGAGGATGATGACAGCCTCAGTGTTGGTATGACCGACCTGTCTCAGGCGATCGCCGGTCACATTCTTCATGTTCGCGTGCGGCGGCCTGGTACGGCGCGCCCGACTGGCAAGCCAGTGGCAACGATTGAGAGCGGCAAGTGGGCGGGCCCCATTCCCAATTTTTTCAATTGCACCATCATTGAAGCCAATGAGCATGTCATGGAGCAGCCGGATCTGCTGAACTCGGATCCCTACGGCACTTGGATTGCGCGCGTCGAAGCCGAAGGTGGCGGGCAAGCCGTTTTGGATGCCTTTGTGACCGGCAAGCTTGCTCATGAGGGTTATTGTCAACGCGCCAAACGAGACAATATTCACTGTAATCGCTAACTGAGGCTTTATGCCCATGGCCACTGATGATTTTCTAGACGCCGAAGAGCAAACAGTGGTGATGGTGATGACCAGTGGCCCCAGCACCCCGCATCGTTGTGCCACGCCTTTTTATCTGGGGGCGGTTTTGGCGGCCATGGATTGCGAAGTGCACATCTTTTTTACCATGGAAGGCGTAAAGCTCATGCAAAAAGGGATTGCAGAGCCGCTAACGGCCATGGAAGGGGGTAAGCGGGTGATTGATTTCATTCGCGATGCCAAGCGCGCTGGCGTGCAATTGCATGTATGTCGGCCGGCGCTTCCTGGCTATGAAATTGATCCAGACACGGACTTGATCGAGGAGGTAGACAGCGTGGCTCGTGCTAGTGACTTGGCCGATCTCATGCTTCGCGCCGATAAGGTGGTATCGTTTTAGGGAAACTGTGATAATTGTAGGGTTGTTTCGAAGTTTTTATTAAACATTGCGGAGGTTACTATGGGTGCAGTCAAAGGCTGTGATATGCCCGATGATCTGATGTACAGCATCGAGAATAATGTTTGGGTTCGTAAAGAGGGCGATGGCACGGTGACAGTGGGTTTGACGGCTTACGCGTGTGCTTTGGCCGGTCAGGTGGTGTCCTATACACCCAAGAAGGAAGGCAAGGGCGTTAAAAAGGATAAGTCCTGTGCCACCATCGAGTCGGGTAAATGGGTCGGTCCAGCGAAAACTCCGATCAGTGGCGATGTTGCTGCCATCAACAGTGCCGTAGCAGCCAACCCTGGCTTGATCAATGAAGATCCTTATGGCAATGGCTGGTTGGTGAAAATTACCCCGGCTGATTGGGATGGCGAATCCGGAGATCTGAAAACCGGCGCTGACGCTCAGTCCGCCTTACAGGCGAAGATGGACGCAGACGGCTTTGCGGGCTGCTCCTAAGTGTTGACTGCTAACCCCCTGCTATCAGGGGGTTAGCTCTTTTTCAGCAGTGGGGCTAGGAAGCGTCCTGTATGCGAGTGCGGGTTGGTTGTAAGTTGCTCTGGGGTTCCC
Source organism: Ectothiorhodosinus mongolicus (assembly GCF_022406875.1). Taxonomy (NCBI): domain Bacteria; kingdom Pseudomonadati; phylum Pseudomonadota; class Gammaproteobacteria; order Chromatiales; family Ectothiorhodospiraceae; genus Ectothiorhodosinus; species Ectothiorhodosinus mongolicus. The sequence goes on along the minus strand of NZ_CP023018.1, from coordinate 526,543 downwards.
TCAGCAATAATTACGCCACCGCCCGATCCCCCTTCTGGCCCTAAATCCATCAGCCAGTCGGCGGTTTTAATGACATCCAGATTGTGTTCGATGACCACCACAGTGTTGCCGTGATCCCTGAGACGATGCAGCACTTTGAGCAGTTGATCCACATCCTCAAAATGTAAGCCGGTGGTCGGTTCGTCGAGAATATAGAGGGTTCGGCCAGTGTCACGCTTGGACAGCTCTCGCGCTAATTTCACTCGTTGTGCTTCGCCGCCGGACAGGGTGGTAGCGTTTTGCCCTAAGGTCAGATAAGACAAGCCGACATCCATCAGCGTCTCTAGCTTGCGCTTGACCACGGGTACCGCATCAAAAAAGACCAAGGCATCTTCCACGGTCATTTCTAAGACTTCATGAATATTCTTGCCTTTGTAATGCACATCGAGCGTCTCGCGGTTGTAGCGCTTGCCCTTGCAGACATCGCAGGGCACATAGACATCCGGTAAAAAATGCATCTCTACTCTGATGACGCCATCACCCTGGCATGCCTCGCAGCGGCCGCCACGCACATTAAATGAGAAGCGCCCCGGCGCATAACCGCGGGAGCGGGCTTCCTGAGTGCCAGCAAACAGTTCCCGTATCGGCGTGAACAGGCCTGTGTAGGTGGCCGGATTGGAGCGCGGCGTGCGGCCAATCGGGCTTTGATCGATATCGACGACCTTATCGATGTGCTCGAGGCCGCTGACCGATGCAAAAGCCGCGGGTGCTTCAGAGGCATTGTTTAGGCGCTGGGCAACTAGGCGGTACAAGGTGTCGTTGATGAGCGTGGATTTTCCTGAGCCCGAGACTCCTGTGACGCAGGTAAATAGGCCAATGGGTATGGATGCATCCACACTTTTGAGGTTGTTGCCACTGGCACCATGAATCACCAATTGTTTGGTCTTCTTGGGGGGATGGCGTTTGCTGGGTATGGCGATACATTTTTGGCCACTGAGATATTGTCCGGTGAGTGATTCCGGGGTTTGCGTGATTTCCTCTGGGGTTCCTTGAGCCACTACTTGCCCACCATGACGACCCGCGCCTGGCCCCATATCCACCACATGATCAGCGCGCCGAATGGCATCTTCATCATGCTCGACCACCAGCACGGTATTCCCTAAATCACGCAAATAGGTGAGCGTATTGAGCAGTCGCTCATTATCCCGTTGATGTAGGCCGATCGAGGGTTCGTCGAGAATATACATGACGCCGACAAGGCCCGCGCCGATTTGTGAGGCCAAGCGAATGCGCTGGGCTTCACCGCCTGAGAGCGTGTCAGCGGAACGATCCAAGGTGAGATAATCCAAACCCACATTGACGAGAAAATCTAGGCGCGCACTGATCTCGTTGACGATTTTTTCCGCAATCTTTCCCTGTTTGCCGGGTAAACTCAGCTCACCAAAAAATGCCCGGGCTTGACCAATGGGCCAAGCGGTGATTTCTGGCAAGGTGCGTTCACCCACAAAGACATTGCGTGCTGCGGTATTGAGTCGTGTTCCCTGGCAATCGGGGCAAGCTTGGGTCGCGCGATAGCGGGCTAACTCCTCGCGCACCATGTTGGAATCGGTTTCATGATAGCGGCGTTGCAAATTAGGGATAATGCCTTCAAAAGGCAGTTGCGTGCGCGATACACGACCACGTGCATTGTGATACGCCAAGTTAATGGCCTCACTGCCACTGCCGTAGAGCACCACATCACGCACGCGCTGCGGTAGGCCCTCAAAGGGCGCTTCAATGTCAAAATCATAGTGCGCCGCCAGCGCTTGTAGCAGCTGGAAATAGTAGGCATTGCGTCGATCCCAGCCACGTATCGCTCCGCCGGCTAGGCTGAGTTCAGGATGGCCCACGACACGGGCTGGATCAAAATATTGGTGGATGCCCAAGCCATCGCAGCTGGGGCAGGCGCCTACGGGGTTGTTAAAGGAAAACAGCCGCGGCTCTAATTCCTGTAGCGCATATCCGCACTCAGGACAGGCAAAGCTGGCAGAAAACACCAAAGGTGAACGATGCGGTTCGTCCATCCAGGCGACCAAGGCAATGCCATCAGCCAGCTGCAGAGCGGTTTCTAGTGATTCGGCTAGGCGCAGACGCAGGTCCTCGCGAACACGGAAGCGATCCACCACCACCTCGATACTGTGTTTGCGTTTGGGATCCAGATCCGGTGTGGCATCTAAATCGACCACCTCGCCGTCGATACGGGCGCGAAGAAATCCTTGAGCGCGCAGCCCATCCAAGAGATTCAGGTGCTCGCCTTTGCGCTCTTTGATCACCGGCGCCAGCAGCATGAGTTTGTCGCCTTCGGGTAAGTCCAGGATCTGATCCACCATTTGACTGACCGTTTGCGCCTCTAGGCTGTTGCCATGGGTTGGGCAGCGAGGTGTGCCCGCACGCGCAAATAACAGGCGCAGATAATCGTAGATCTCGGTGATTGTGCCGACGGTTGAGCGGGGGTTGTGCGAGGTGGTTTTTTGTTCGATAGATATAGCGGGTGATAGCCCCTCGATATGGTCAACATCGGGTTTTTCCATCATCGATAGAAATTGCCGCGCATACGCAGACAGAGACTCCACATAACGCCGCTGTCCTTCGGCAAATAGGGTGTCAAAGGCCAGAGATGACTTGCCAGAGCCCGATACGCCGGTGATGACAATCAGTTTGTCGCGAGGCAGAACCAGGTCGATATTGCGAAGATTGTGGGTTCGCGCGCCGCGGACGATAATATGTTGCATAGGATGGCTAGCAGTCTTCGGACAAACAAATAGGTTAACATGCGCAGCAGAGAGAAAAGCGCTGACGGATGCGGCTTAGTGCAGGTATTTTTCGGATGGGCGGTATTTGTCCATCCAGTAACATCCGCTAGCCTATACTGGGTTCACACAGATTCAGGAGTAAGGTATGTCCAGAGGGGTTAATAAAGCGATTTTGATCGGCCATTTGGGGGCTGACCCAGAAGTGAAATATATGCCCAGCGGTGGAGCAGTTGCCAATGTGAATTTGGCCACCACTGAGCGTTGGAAGGATCGCCAAACGGGTGAGCAGCAAGAGCGCACTGAGTGGCATCGTCTAACATTCTATGGGCGAACCGCTGAAGTTGCTGGAGAATATCTGCGCAAAGGCTCTCAGGTTTATGTGGAGGGTCGTATCCAGACGCGCAAATGGCAGGGTCAGGATGGCCAGGATCGCTATACCACAGAAATTATCGTCAACGACATGCAAATGCTCGGTGGCCGCGGAGCCGGGGGTGGTTCAGCCGATAATTGGGATCAGCCCAGTGAACCTCGCAGTGCACCCGCTAGCGCCGGTGGCGCCTCGCAGAGCAAAACTCCTGCTTCGTCTGCCGCATCGGCGGGTGGCGGTAGCCAGTTCGATGATGATATTCCGTTCTAAATGAGCACCAAAGTCTTTATCCAAACGCAGGGATGCCAAATGAATGAGTACGACTCGAGCAAGATGCTTGATGTGCTCAAAGAGTCGCATGGCGCGGAAGCCACGGATGATCCCAGCCAAGCAGATATTTTGCTGCTGAATACCTGTTCGATCCGCGAAAAAGCGCAAGAGAAAGTCTTTTCGCAGCTGGGCCGCTGGCGTCAACTTAAAGAGACCAAGCCCGGGGTAGTCATCGGCGTAGGAGGCTGCGTAGCCAGTCAAGAAGGTGATCTGTTGCGACAGCGCGCCCCCTTTGTGGATTTGGTTTTTGGCCCGCAGACGCTGCATCGCTTGCCTGATCTGCTAGAAAAGTCTCAGCGCGAGGGGCGCAGCGTGGTTGACGTCTCCTTCCCCGAGATCGAGAAATTCGACCGCTTGCCCGAGCCGCGAGCAGAAGGTCCCACGGCCTTTGTCTCTATCATGGAAGGCTGCAGCAAGTACTGCAGTTTTTGTGTCGTTCCCTATACCCGCGGTGAGGAGATTAGTCGGCCCTTTGATGATGTGCTGGCGGAAGTGGCTAAATTGGCCGAGCAAGGCGTGCGTGAGGTGAATCTGTTGGGGCAGAACGTCAACGCTTATCGCGGCCGCATGCATGATAATGAAACGGCAGACCTCGCACTGCTGATTCATTACGTGGCGGCCATTGAGGGTATTGAGCGTATCCGTTTTACCACCTCGCATCCGGTGGAGTTCTCGGACAGCCTGATTCAGGCCTATGCCACGGTGCCCGAATTAGCCAGCTATTTGCATTTGCCGGTGCAAAGCGGTTCCGATCGAATTCTGACTGCCATGAAGCGGGGACATGCTGCCCTTGAATACAAGTCTAAGATCCGCCGCCTGCGCGAAGTACGTCCAGATATCAGCATCTCCTCGGATTTCATTGTCGGTTTCCCCGGTGAAACCGATGCGGATTTTGCTGCGACCATGAAGTTGATTGAGGATATTGGTTTTGATTTTTCGTTCAGCTTTATCTACAGCCCCAGACCCGGGACGCCGGCGGCCAGCTTAGAAGACCCTACGCCCATGGCGGTCAAGAAACAAAGGCTGAAACAGCTGCAGGCGCATATCGAGGCTCATGCTCGAGGCATCAGTGAGGCTATGGTGGGAAATGTTGAGCGCATTTTGGTCGAAGGGCCATCGCGGCGTGATGCGGGGGAATGGGCTGGCCGTACACAAAATAATCGGATGGTGAATTTCGTGGGTGATGCATCCTTGGTGGGTCAGTTTGTCGATGTGCGCATCACCCAAGCACTCAGCCACTCTTTGCGCGGTGAGTTGCAGGATAACGCCGCTTGATGCCAAGCCATGAGTAATCCCAAACCGGAGCGTGTTGTGACGCCTGCCGCAGCCAGCAGTATCGCGCTGACACTAAAACCCGTTGATAACGAGCGCTTGGCGAATTTGTGTGGCCAGTTTGATGAACATCTACGGCTGATCGAGCGGCGCCTGGGTGTGGAAATCAATAACCGCGGTGCGGATTTCAATCTCTTGGGTGATGCTCGTGCGGTGCAGGCCACAGCGGAGCTCTTGCGTGATCTTTACCGCCACTGTGAGCATACGAGCCTGAATCCGCAAACCGTGCATTTGTTTTTGCAGGAGTCCGGCATCGAGCGTCTGCTGGAGAGCGGCGGCAGTGATGCGGAGCGCGAATTTGAGGCGCTGAAACTCAGACGTGGTGTCATCCGTGGTCGGGGCGCACACCAGATTCAATACTTGCAGAATGTCCGCACCCATGATCTGAATTTTGGTGTAGGTCCAGCGGGCACCGGTAAGACCTATTTGGCGGTCGCTGCCGCCTGTGAAGCACTCGAGGCTGATCGCGTGCGACGCTTGGTGCTGGTGCGTCCGGCGGTGGAAGCCGGTGAGCGTTTGGGCTTTTTGCCGGGCGATTTGGCACAGAAAATCGATCCCTATCTGCGGCCAATGTATGACGCCCTTTATGAGATGCTGGGGTTTGAAAAAGTCGCCCGCCTGCAGGAACGCAATGTGATTGAAGTCGCGCCCTTGGCTTATATGCGTGGGCGAACCTTGAATGATGCCTTTGTGATTTTAGATGAGGCGCAAAACACCACGCCTGAGCAGATGAAGATGTTTTTGACGCGCATTGGCTTTGGCTCAACCGCTGTGGTGAATGGCGATGTCACGCAAACCGATTTGCCGCGTTCACAACGCTCGGGTTTGCGCCAAGTGTTGGAAATTCTTCAGGGCGTCCAAGGGGTGAGTTTCACCTTTTTCAACTCCCGAGATGTGGTGCGACACCCGCTGGTGCAGCGTATTGTCGAAGCGTATGACGCGTCAGAACGGCCCATGGATTCTTCCGATGGCCACTGATGTGCAGGTGCAATACGCGCTGTCACGCCGCGGCTTGCCCAGTCCGAAAAAATTGCATGAATGGGCTAACTTGGCGCGGCAAAAGACCCCTGGCACGGTATTGATTCGGGTGGTGGATACCGAGGAAAGTGCCCAGTTAAACCAAACTTATCGTCAGAAATCCGGACCGACCAATGTGCTGTCTTTTCCGTTTGAGGCGCCTCCTGAGGTGCCGTGTACGCATCTAGGCGATCTGGTGATTTGTGCTCCTGTGGTGTTAAAACAAGCGGAACAACAGCACAAGCCGGTCAAAAATCATTGGGCACATCTGGTGATTCATGGCGTATTGCATTTGCGCGGCTATGATCATCAAGATGCGGCGCAAGCCACAGTCATGGAACGACTGGAAATTGATCTTCTGTCGCAGCTAGGATTAGCCAACCCTTACGAGGTGAACGAAAAACCCCATGGCATCTGATCGACCTAGTCAACCGGGGGCGCGCAGTTGGGCAGAACGCATTGGTCTGGCCCTGTTAGCCGAGCCCCGGGATCGCAACCAATTATTGGAGACTCTGCGCAGCGCGCATCAACGCCAGTTGCTGGACCTCGATGCACTGGCGATGCTTGAAGGTGTATTGCAGGTCACAGAAATGCAGGTGCGAGATATCATGATCCCGCGCGCACAAATGGACGTCGTGCAACGCGATGCACGCATTGATGAAATCATCCCAGTCTTGACCGAGTCTGCGCATTCACGTTTTCCGGTGATCGGTGATGACCGCGACGAAGTGGTGGGGATTTTATTGGCTAAAGATATGCTGCGTTATTTTGTCGAGGCATCACGCGATCGCTTCTCTATGCAGGAGATTCTGCGCCCTGCTGTTTTTGTGCCGGAAAGTAAGCGTCTGAACGTCCTGCTCACCGAGTTTCGTAATAGCCGCAATCACATGGCGATTGTTGTCGATGAATACGGTGGCGTCGCGGGCCTCATCACCATCGAGGATGTGTTGGAACAAATCGTTGGTGATATCGATGATGAGCATGATATCGAAGACTTTCTGACCCATATTCTGCGTCATGCGCATGGACGCTATACGGTCAAGGCATTAACCCCGATTGAGGAATTCAACGCTTACTTCAATACGCAGTACAGTGACGAGGAATTCGACACCATCGGCGGTTATGTGGTGCATTTATTCGGACACTTACCCAAGCGCGGCGAAGAGATCAGCTTTGATGGTTTTCAAGTGCGTATTCTGCGGGCCGACAATCGGCGGGTACACTTGTTTGAGTTGACGCGCCAGACTTTGCCTGAGACGGTCACGAAAACGCCAGAGGCGGAATGAATACGGCGAATCAGGTGGCTGGCTTGCCCGAGTGGCTGGGGCGGCATCCTCGAGCCGCTCTACTGCTTGCCCTAGTCGCTGGCCTATCGCTGGTTCTGGCATTTGCCCCGTTCGCCTGGCGCACTCTGAGTATTGTCGCCCCCGCGACGCTTTTTATCCTTTGGGTTCGCGCTGAACCGCGGGCTGCAGCCTGGCGCGGGTATGCCTTTGGTGTCGGTTTTTTTGGCGCGGGTGTCTATTGGATTTATTACAGTTTGTACTTATTTGGTGAGGCCATAGCGCCGCTGGCCGCCTTGATCACCGCTGGCTTTGTCTTGTTTCTAGCCTTATTCCCCGCACTATTGGGTTATCTCTTGGCGCTATTGGGTCGGCGTTTGGCTTTAACCAGCCAATTGCTTTTATTGATGCCGGCCAGTTGGGTGGCTTTTGAGGCTTTTCGCTCGGTTTTTTTGACGGGCTTTCCTTGGTTACTATTGGGCAGTGCTCATGTCGACACGGCTTTGGCCGGCTATGCCCCGGTGGTCGGGGTGTTTGGCGTATCGCTGATGGTGGCTTTGATGGCGGGGGTATTGGCTTGGGGGCTCTTGTCACAACGTCGCCGAGGTTGGCAGGCTGCCGCCCTGCTGCTGTTTATTTGGGTTTTGGGCGCTGGCTTACAGCAGGTTAATTGGACTCAACCGATGGGGGCGCCAGTCACCGTGGCTTTGCTGCAGGGTAATGTGGCCCAAGCCGAGAAACTACAACCCTGGCAATTGCCGCAATCCATACAGGTCTATTACGACTTAACACAGCAGGCTTTGGGGGCAGAGCTGGTGATATGGCCAGAGACTGCCGTGCCAACGTTTTATCGTGAGATTCGCGATGAACTGCTGTGGCCGCTGGCCGATCAAGTACACGCCGCCGGCGGTGCACTGATTGCGGGCGTGTTTACTTATGATGATGCTACGGCCAAGCTACACAACAGCATCGTGCATGTGGATCGGCAGCAATCGAGTTTTTATCACAAACGCCGCCTCGTTCCATTTGGCGAATATTTGCCGCTGCGCAAGGCTTTGCATTGGCTGGACCGCTGGATGGATTTGCCGATGGCGGATTTATCCCCTGGAACCGGTGATCGTGTGCTGCAAGTGGGCGACTGGGTTTTGGGGCCTTCGGTGTGTTACGAAGGCGCTTACGCGGGTTTGGTGCGTCTGGCCCTGCCGCAGGCGCATTTATTGGTCAATGTGAGCAATGATGCGTGGTTTGGTGACTCGATAGCGCCTCATCAACATCTGCAGATCGCTCGCATGCGCAGTGTTGAAAGCGGCCGGGATATGCTGCGTGCCACCAACACTGGCATCTCTGCGGTGATTGACTATCGCGGTCGCCTCAGCGCCGTCTCCCCGCAATTCGAGCCCCATGTTCTGCGCACCAGCGCGCAACCCCGCCAGGGTACGACCCCATACGTGCGATGGGGGGATGCGCCATTGATCTCATTGTTGGGTTTGATGGTGGGTCTGGCCTTGCTGTCGGCGCGACGAGGGCCTCGCGCGAAAGCTTAACGCCGGCTTTGGTTGTTCGTCGGAATCGGGCGCTGGTATTCTTGGCAGCTTAACCTTGGCTTTACCCCTTTTTTGAGTCTGATATGCAAGAACAATACGATCCCGATTTGATTGAAACTCAGGCTCAGTCTTACTGGGATGACGGCCAGTGTTTTCGCGCCCATGAGGACAGCGCGAAGGAGAAATTTTACTGTCTGTCGATGTTCCCCTATCCCAGCGGCAGATTGCATATGGGGCATGTGCGCAACTACACCATCGGTGATGTGATCGCCAGGCATCAGCGCATGTTGGGTAAAAACGTGCTGCAGCCCATGGGTTGGGATGCTTTTGGCCTGCCTGCTGAGAATGCCGCCATTGCCAATCAGGTGCCACCGGCGCGTTGGACCTATGAAAACATCGATTACATGCGGCGCCAACTCAAGCGGCTGGGGTTTGCTTATGACTGGTCGCGCGAGCTGGCCACCTGTCAGCCCGACTATTACCGCTGGGAACAGTGGTTATTCACCCGCCTGTTTAAAAAAGGCCTGGTTTACAAAAAAACTGCGGTGGTGAATTGGGATCCTGTCGACCAGACTGTTTTGGCTAATGAGCAGGTGATTGATGGTCGGGGTTGGCGCTCTGGTGCCAAAGTGGAGCGGCGCGAGATTCCTCAATGGTTTTTGCGGATTACGCATTATGCGGAGGAGTTGCTTAATGGTTTAGATCAACTAGAGGGCTGGCCTGAGCAGGTGCGCACCATGCAGCGCCACTGGATTGGTCGCTCGGAGGGCGTAGAGGTCTGCTTTGACGTCCCCGACCGGGATGCTTTGAAGGTCTACACCACGCGCCCCGACACGCTGATGGGGGTCACTTATTTGGCAGTGGCCGCTGAGCACCCGTTGGCGGCTGAGGCTGCCAAGCAGCGGCCCGAGTTGGCGGCATTTATCGAAGCATGCCGTCATGCCGGCGTCACCGAGGCTGATATGGCCACCATGGAAAAACGCGGTGTGGATACGGGTATCCATGCGATTCATCCCATCAGTGGCGAGCGCATTCCGGTGTGGGCAGCCAATTTTGTGCTGATGGACTACGGCACGGGGGCGGTGATGTCGGTGCCGGCCCATGATCAGCGTGATTGGGAGTTCGCACGCGCTTATGGCTTACCCATTAAGCAGGTCATTGCGCCCATGGAAGCGGAGTCTGAGGTGAATTTGGAGCAACAGGCGTGGACTGAGAAGGGCCGCTTGGTGGCCTCAAGCGCCTTTGATGGTCTGGATTTTGATCAGGCTTTTGCGGCGATTGCCGAGCATCTTGAGGGAGCGGGCAAAGGTGCCCGCCAGGTGAACTACCGGCTGCGCGATTGGGGTGTCTCACGGCAACGCTATTGGGGTTGCCCGATTCCCATGATCCATTGTCCGGATTGTGGTGATGTGCCGGTTCCTGAGGAACAACTTCCGGTGGTATTGCCCGAGGATGTGGCTTTTGACGGCGTCGGCTCGCCACTGAAAAAAATGTCCGAATTCATGCAGACGACATGCCCTCAGTGCGGCGGCGCAGCGCAGCGGGAGACGGATACGTTCGACACCTTTTTTGAGTCGTCTTGGTATTACGCCCGCTACACGGTACCCAATACTGATACCGCGATGCTGGATGAGCGTGCACGATATTGGCTGCCAGTGGATCAGTATGTGGGCGGCGTTGAACATGCTGTGTTGCATCTGTTGTATGCGCGGTTCTTCCACAAGCTGATGCGTGACGAAGGCTTGGTGACATGCGATGAGCCTTTTCAGCGCTTGCTCACCCAGGGCATGGTGCTCAAAGACGGCGCCAAAATGTCTAAGTCCAAGGGCAATACGGTAGACCCTGAGGCACTGATTCAGCGTTATGGCGCCGATACCGTGCGTTTATTCACGATGTTTGCAGCGCCGCCGGAGCTGTCATTGGAATGGTCGGACTCGGCCGTCGAAGGATCCTTTCGGTTTCTCAAGAGATTGTGGAAGCAAGCCCATGATCATCTCGCCAGTGGGCCTGCTGGGCCATTGGATACGACTCGCCTAAGCTCGGCTCAGGCGGAACTCAGGCGCAAGCTGCATCAGACCATCGCCAAAGTCAGTGATGACATCGGACGTCGGCAAACCTTCAATACAGCGATCGCCGCGTGTATGGAATTACTCAATGATCTGGGGCGCTTTGACGATAGCAGCGACTCGGGGCGCGCGCTGAGTCAGGAAGTCTTAGAGGGCATCACTCTGATGCTGGCGCCGATTGTGCCGCATATCACGCATGCACTTTGGCAGGCATTGGGACATCATCAGGCGGTCATTGACGCGCCATGGCCGCATGTTGATGAGGCTGCTTTGCTTAGTGATACGTTGAGTCTGGTGGTGCAAGTCAATGGTAAGTTGCGCGCCAATATTGAAGTCTCGGCGAAGGCCAGCTCAGAACAAATTCAAGAGGCGGCGTTGGCTGATGAGAATGTGCAGCGACATACGCAAGGAAAAGCGGTGGCTAAAGTCATCGTGGTTCCTGGGAAACTAGTGAATGTGGTGGTGAAATGAGGCGATTGACTGCGCTGTTAACGGTGTTAGTGGTGTTGCTGCTTGCAGGCTGTGGTTTTCAGCTGCGGGGCGTGGGGGTGTTGCCGGCTCCGCTGCAGCAGCTGCAAATTACCGGTTTGAGTTCGGGAGATCCGCTGTATCGAGAATTGGAGCGAGGTCTCAATGCGCAAGGGGCTACTGTGGTTCCTGGCACGCAGGCCAGCGCTGTGCTGAGGTTTCGTGATTTCGAATCGGGCCGCCGCGTGGTCTCGGTAGGGCGTGATGGCCGAGTCAACGAATATGAGCTGTTTCTGCGTTTTACCTATGAGGTTGCGGGTATCAATGATGAGTTTGAGCTTGAGCCCGTCTCTTTAAACCTCAGCCGCGATTATCAGTTTGATGCTGAGCAGATATTAAGCCGAGATGTACAGGAATCAACACTGCAGGAGGCGATGCGCCGCGACGCCGTGCAGTTAATTATGCTGCGTCTGCGCACGGCGCAATTCTAGTTAGATGTTATGCAGCTGAAGTTTGAGCAACTCGCCGGCCAACTGCAAAAGTCGTTGGCAAAGATTTATTTATTGACCGGTGATGAGCCTTGGCAAATGTTAGAGGCGGCCGACACCGTTCGCGCCGCCGCCAAACAGGCGGGCTTCACCGAGCGTGAGACCTACTTTGTCGATAAGAGCTTTGACTGGCAGCAATTGGTCATGCAGCAAAATCACTTGTCCTTATTCGGCAGTCGACGCATTTTGGAATTGCGCATGGGCTCAGCGCGTCCAGGTAAAGCGGGCAGTGAGGCATTAAGGGCCTTTTGTGCAGCTCCTCCAGAGGACGTATTATTACTCATTCAGGCCAGCCGTTTAGAAGCCCGTGAGCGACAAGCGGCTTGGGTGAAGACTTTGGATCAGTCTGGCGTGATGGTACCTATGTGGCCTTTGGATCTGCGCCAAACGCAACAGTTTATCGCCGAGCGTATGCGCTCATTGGGGCTGCAGGCAGATACGGAATCGGTGTCCTTGTTGGCTGAGAAAGTCGAAGGTAATTTGCTCGCCGCTGTGCAGGAAATCGAGAAACTGCGTCTGTGTTTCGGTGCCGGTGCCATCGACAGTCAGCAGCTGATGGCGGCTGTGGGGGATAGCGCGCGATTCAATGTTTTTGATCTTGTTGATGCGGCACTCGCGGGCGAGTGCGGACGCAGTCTGCGCATTCTTGAGGGTTTGAGGCAGGAGGGTGCTGAGCCCGTCCTGGTGTTGTGGGGGCTGAGTCGAGAAATTCGGCAGTTATTGGCGTTGGCCGAGCAAGCTGCGGCGGGAACGCCCGCGCAGCAGGTGTTATCCACAGTGCGACCGGCTAAGCGCCAAGGCATTGTGCGACAGGCGTTGCGCCGCCATCCGCGCCGCCAGATCGGGACATTATTACGCCGCTGCGCGCAGGTGGATCGTGCCATCAAGGGCCAGGCTATGCGGCAGCCGTGGGAGGCTTTGGCTGATTTGTGCCAGTGTTTGGCCGGGTCAGGGCGACCTGAGCTGTCGGTCTAATCCCCTTTGGGGCGGAAATTTGCGACAATCGGTCTATGACACCTAAAGACATTCAAGATTATATGCTGCACATGGGGCAGCAGGCTCGCCAGGCTGCCCGAGCATTGCTGCGCGCTGATACTGCTGCGCGTAACCATGCCTTACTTACCATTGCTGATACCGTGGAGGCGCGAGAAGTCGCCTTGATGGCAGAGAATCGCAAGGACCTGGAGGCCGGGCGGGCTGCGGGTCTGGATGCGGCTATGCTAGATCGCCTGGCCTTCAACCCCGAGCGCCTGGCGGCGATGGCCGATGGTTTGAGGCAGATTGCAGCGCTTCCAGACCCCGTGGGGGCGATTACAGATTTGAATTATCGGCCCAGCGGAATCCAGGTGGGGCGCATGCGCGTGCCCTTGGGTGTCATTGGGATTATCTATGAATCGCGACCCAATGTGACGGTGGACGCGGCAGGTCTATGTTTGAAGTCGGGTAATGCCGCCATCCTGCGTGGTGGTTCTGAAGCCTTTCACTCTAATCGAGCCTTGGCTGAGTGCATTCGCGAGGCATTAGAAGCCTCTGGGTTGCCCGCAGATGCCGTGCAGGTGGTGGGCACCACCGACCGCGCCGCCGTGGGTGAGTTATTGCGTCTCAAAGAGTGGGTGGATGTCATCGTGCCGCGTGGCGGTAAAGGCTTGATTGCGCGGGTTAGTGAGGAATCACAAATACCGGTGATCAAGCATCTGGATGGTATTTGTCACGTCTATATCGATGATCATGCCGATTTGGAAAAAGCCGTGCGCGTGACCGTTAACGCCAAAACCCAGCGCTATGGAACCTGTAACACCACAGAGACCTTGTTGCTGGCTGAGTCTATTGCTGCCCGGGCGTTGAGCGCCTTGGTGCCGCTGTTTGCTGAAAAAGGCGTGGAGCTGCGGGGTTGTGAGCGTTGCCGCGGTTATGAGCCGCAAATGCCGGCGGCTACTGAGGAGGATTGGGAGACGGAGTACCTGGCTCCCATATTGAGCATTCGCGTCGTCAATGGCTTGGATGAAGCCATAGAGCACATTAACCACTATGGGTCACACCATACCGATGCCATCCTCACTGAGGATTACACGCGTGCCCGGCGATTTTTGCGCGAGGTCGATTCCAGCTCAGTGATGGTCAATGCCTCAACGCGATTTGCTGATGGTTTCGAGTATGGGCTGGGTGCCGAAATTGGCATCAGTACCGATAAGTTACACGCCCGTGGTCCGGTCGGACTTGAGGGTCTGACCACCCTGAAGTTTGTGGTTTTGGGTGATGGGCAAATTCGTGAATAACACTTTGCCAGGATTGGCATGATTGGCGTTCTCGGGGGTACCTTCGATCCGGTTCACTATGGCCACCTTCGTCCGGCTTGGGAGTTGCAGGAGCAACTGAAGCTGGGGCGTCTTTTGATCATTCCCTGTGCTCGACCGGCACATCGCGGTCCTCCTGTGGCCAGTGTGGAACAGCGACTGAGCATGCTGCGCTTGGCACTGGCTGACCAGCAAAGCTTGCAGTTAGATGAACGCGAGATTCAGCGCCCTGGGCCCTCCTATATGATGGATACCTTGGCTGAACTGCGGGCGGAATATGGGCCGAACCAAGCGATGAGCCTGATCGTTGGTATGGATGCTTTTGCCGCTATAGAACAATGGCATGACTGGCAAGCCTTGCTGGGCTTGGCGCATGTGGTGGTCACCCACCGACCGGGCTCGAGTAAGGTAGATCCGCCATTCATTTGGAAAGACGCGCAGGTGGATTCGCGGCAAAAACTGGATGAGTCGCCATCTGGTCACATTCTTTATGTGAGCGTGACCCAGCTGGATATCTCGGCCAGCCGGATTCGTAGGCTGTTGCAAGATGGGCATAGTCCCCGATTTTTATTACCCGACAGCGTGCTCTCGTACATTGAACAACAACGGCTTTACCGCCATCATGAAACACAGCACCCATCGCTAGGGACATAGAGGTATGCATGCAGACTGAACAGCTCAGCCAACTCGTCACCGAGGCCCTAGAAGATATCAAGGCTAAGGATATTCGGGTGATCGATGTACGTGGTAAAACCAGTATTACCGATCATATGATCATCGCTACCGGGAGCTCTAATCGCCATGTGAAATCCCTGGCCGACAATGTGATGAAAAAAGCAAAGGACGCCGGTGTCCAGCCTTTGGGGATGGAGGGTGAACGCGATGCCGAATGGGTGTTAGTGGATCTCAACGACGTCGTGGTGCACGTCATGCTGCCGCAGGTTCGGGATTTTTATAATCTCGAAAAGCTATGGCTGGCTGCCGGGGTGGTGTCTGAGGAGGATGAGGCACAAGAGGATGATCTGCCCGAGTCTGCCTTTCGTCGACTGAAACGCTGAGGTATTGATGCGTTTGCAGTTGCTGGCTATCGGGACGCGCATGCCATCATGGGTAAATGAGGCGTATCGTGATTATGCGGACCGCCTGCCGGCTGAGTGTCGTTTGGAGTTGCGCGAAATCGCCATGCCTAAGCGGCATCGCAGCTCAAAAGTAGAGGCTTTAAAAACCCGTGAAGCCGAGGATTTACTGGATGCTGTGCCCAAAGCCAACTGGGTGATTGCTCTGGACGGTCAGGGTAAATCATTAACCACCGAAGCCTTAGCCGAGCAGTTGGACAAATGGATGCAATCCGGCCGCGATGTCAGCCTGCTGGTGGGTGGGCCTGACGGCCTCGATGCCCAGGTGCGCCAACGTGCAGACTGGAGTTGGTCATTATCGCCGCTGACTTTTCCGCATCCTCTGGTGCGTGTGGTGGTGGCAGAACAATTGTACCGCGCTTGGTCTTTATTGCGCGGTCATCCCTATCATCGAGGGGATTAATAATGGCGGATGCTGCTCAGCTGATTTTGGCCTCTGCTTCACCGCGCCGCCGAGAATTACTCGCGCAATTGGGTGTGGTATTTCGTGTGCAGCCCGCCGAGATTGACGAAACGCCCCACCGGGGTGAGTTAGCCGCAGCATTTGCGCAGCGTATGGCTAGGGAAAAGGCGCAGGCAGCCTATCAGTGTAGCCCTGCGGCATTACCCATTCTGGCGGCTGATACCGTGGTTGGCATAGATCAGCAGATTTTGGGTAAGCCCCGAGGTCGCGCCGACGCCATCGAGATGCTGCAGAGTCTTTCGGGGCGCAGCCATTGGGTGTATTCAGCACTGGCATTGCAGAGTCGTGCGGGTTTGCATGAAAAACTCTGTGCCACACAAGTGTGGTTTAAGGCCTTGAGTCCCCGGGCTATTAACGTCTATTGGGAAACAGGGGAACCAAAAGATAAGGCAGGGGCCTATGGTATACAGGGCTTGGGTGGACTGTTTGTGGAGCGTATCGACGGTAGCTACACAGGGGTGATGGGTTTGCCCATTTTTGAAACGGGGCAGCTGCTTGCCGCCTGTGGAATACTGGACGCTTAGCGAGGGACACTCAAGCATGATGGGTATGGAAATTCTCATGAACGTCACGCCGCAGGAAACGCGGGTGGCACTCGTGGAAAATGGCGTGTTGGTAGAGCTTAATTTGGAGCGAGCCCGTGGCTTTGGTCTCGTGGGCAACATCTACAAGGGCAAGGTGAATCGCGTGTTGCCTGGCATGGACGCAGCATTCGTGGATATCGGCTTGGAACGAGCCGCTTTTTTACATGCCTCGGATGTCGCTCCGGCACATCATGAAGCCCTGCCTGAAGGCGAGGAGGTGGCTCGAGAACCCATTCAGAGATTGCTGCATGAAGGCCAAGAGATACTCGTGCAGGTGATCAAAGATCCTATGGGCACTAAGGGTGCGAGACTGACCACCCATATCACTATCCCTTCCCGCTATCTGGTACTGCTACCTGATAATTCGGTGGTCGGGGTATCCACACGGATTGAAGCAGAGACAGAACGCGAGCGTTTGAAAACATTACTCGGCCAATTGCAAAGTGAAACTACGGCAAAGCCGGGCTTGATTGCGCGAACAGCTGCCGATGGTGCCACGCATGACGCCCTAAAGCAGGATGTCGAGTTTTTGGAAAAGCTTTGGCAAAGCATTGATGAGCGCGCCAAACAGGCTAAAGCCGGTTCCGAGGTTTATGCTGATCTGCCCTTGAGTCTACGCATTCTCCGGGACATGGCGGGAGTCACATTAGAACGCGTGCGTATTGATTCTCGGGAGACCCTGCAAAAGGTCACTGAATTTGCCAATCGCTACATGGTGGAGTTGCTACCGCATATTGAACACTATCCTGGCGAGCGGCCCATATTCGATCTCTACAATATCGAGGACGAGATTGAGAAAGCCTTGGATCGCAAAGTCGAATTAAAGTCTGGTGGTTATTTGATCTTTGATCAAACCGAAGCCATGACGACGATTGATATCAATACGGGAGGGTTTGTTGGTCATCGCAACTTGGAGGAAACCACCTTTAAAACCAACCTAGAGGCAGCGCAAGCCATTGCTCGGCAACTGCGCCTGCGAAATCTTGGCGGTATTATCATTGTCGATTTCATCGACATGACGCAGGAAGAGCACAAACGCCAGGTCTTGCGCGCTCTAGAGAAGGGGATGGAAAAGGATTACGCGCGTAGCCAGATCTGTGAGGTCTCGCCGTTGGGACTGGTAGAAATGACTCGCAAGCGCACGCGTGACAGTTTGGCGCATCAATTGTGTGAGCCCTGTCCTACCTGTGGCGGCCGCGGTTATTTAAAGTCGGCCGAGACCGTCTGCTTCGAGATGTTCCGCGAGATTTTGCGCGAAGCCAGACAGTTTGATGCCCAGGAATTACTGGTTTTGGCGTCACAAAGTGTGGTGGATTTATTGCTTGACGAGGAATCAGCTAGCGTCGCTCAGTTGCAGGAATTTATTGGCATCCCGATCCGCTTCCAAGTAGAAACCCTATACACCCAGGAGCAATTTGATGTGGTGCCCGTCTAGGCGGTCATGTGACCGGTTCTGAGCAGTCTAGACAGCGCGTTCCGCGGGTCTTGCGCAGGCTGTGGTCCTGGGGCGCAGTGCTGGTTATTGTTTTGGCCGTGTCCATCAGCGTGTTGCGCGTTGGCCTGCTGTGGGCTGATAACCTGATCCCCCACTTAGAGCAGGAGCTCACTGCTTGGGTCGGAGAGACCGTTGAGATCGGTGACCTGCGCGTGCAATGGCGAGTCGTCAGCGCTCGCGTCACCTTGGGCGATGTCACCGTGCTGGATCAGCACGCCCAGGACGTCTTGTTCGGTGTGGGTGAGGTGCAGGTCGATCTCCATGTCTGGCGCAGTTGGTGGCAGCAACAACCGGTATTTTCCGACCTGACGATTCGCCGTGCTGACGTGCATGTGCTGCGCGATGAAGCTGGGGTTGTGCGCGTTTATGGTGCTCCAGTGGGCATGGATATCGGAACCCCCGATGCAGATCGCGATGTCCTGGGCTTGATCGCCGGTCAGCATTTGTTGTTGGAGCGCAGCCGGTTGCGATGGGAAGACCGACGTTTGGGCATCGATTATCAGTTTCATGATTTGCAGCTGGCTGTCGTCACCGAGCCAAAGCGTGTGCAATTGGCGGGGCAGGTTTTTTTGCCCGAGTATCTGGGGGACTCACTACATGTGGCGATGGATATGCACTTGGAAGCGTCTGCACGTGACTGGTCCGGCTTGGCCTATTTGCGGGGGCAATCTTTGCATGGTTCCGGCTTGCCCGAATCGCTGCGACAACAATTGGGGCTGGATAAGGCGGAGATTCAGACCAGTGTTTGGTTGAATTGGATGCGCGGTGAAGTGCGTCGGGCACAAGCTTTGGTGAGTATTGAGGATTTATTGCTGCTGCCTTTTGTTGCACAGCCCTCAATCGAGGCGGTCAAGTTTGATCATCTAGCGGGCCATTTTCTCTGGGAGCAGCAGGCATCGGGTTGGCAGATGCGGGGCCATGATCTGCGCGTGCAAAGAGGCACGCGTTTCTGGCCTGAGAGTGGTTTTGACCTGCAGGTCACCCAAGAAGCGGATCGCCAAGACTGGCGAATCTCTCTTGATCATGCGCGCTTAGAAGATATTTGGCCTTTTATCTTGGCGCAGCAATCTTGGTCTGTGCCAGGTGCGGACTGGCTGCAAGAGTTGCAGCCTGGCGGAGTTGTGCAATCCTTATCCGCGCATATCCAGCTCTCTAAAGAAGACCAGCCAAGTCTCCAGTTGCAGGCCAGTTTGCGCGATGGGCAGACGCTTCCAGCGCGCGGTATACCGGGATTTCAGGGGATTCACGGTGATGTGGTCTTTTACGATGGGCAAGGTGAGTTGCAGATTTACAGCGATTCCGCCGCAATCACTGCCCCAAGGCTGTTCACGGACGCGCTGGCAATCCAAAGTTTAGCGGCGTCGTTTGACATCACTCAGCATGATCAGGGTGTAAGTCTGGTCAGCGATTCAATCGCTTTGAGTAATCAGGATGTCGCTCTGCAATTGCGGGGCGAGTTTGACCTGCAGGCTGATGCAGGGATGATCCTTGAGGGCCAATTCGGTTCAGCAGATATCCGCCGGGTTTCTCATTACCTACCACGCGGCATTATGCCGCCCATTGTGGTCACTTGGCTGGAGAATGCATTGCTGCAGGGTGAGATTGCTGGCGGCGAGGTGCAATTTCGCGGACGTTTTAAAGATTTTCCGTTTCCACAGGATCAGGGTGTTTTTGAAGTGCGTGCCGATGTTCGTGATGTGGGCCTGCAGTTCCACCCCGAATGGCCTTCAGCTGAGCAAGTGCAAGCAGAATTGATCTTTAAGAATGCCGGCATGGAGGTACGTGAGGCCAGTGGCCGCTTGCGGGATACGCCTGTGGTGGATTTGAGCGTGCGTATCGAGGATTTTGGCAGGCCTGTATTGGATCTTAGCGGCATCGCCCGCGGAGATTTGCCTGGGTTTCAATCCTACCTGCTGGCCACGCCCTTAGCTGCGCTCAATCAAGCTTGGTTAGAGCCGTTGCAATTGCAAGGTGTGGGGCAATTGGAGTTGGGTCTGCAAATGGAACTGAGAGACCGACACAAACACGCTAACCCAGATCAGCTGCAGGGGCGGTTTTCGTTGCTTGGGACTCGCTTGATGGCACCCGGCTTGCCCTGGCCGCTGGAAGATATACAAGGAGATCTGCGCTTTGATTTGAGCAGTCTAAGCTCGCGGAACTTAACCGCCAAATTAAATAGTGAAGCGATTCGTTTAGATGTGCGACGGGAGCCTGATGCACATGTGTATATCGAGGCCCTGGGACTCCAGCCGATCGAGACTTTGCTGCAGGAACTCCCCGAAATGGTTAGGGATCACCTAAGCGGCTCTGCCCTCTGGCGGGCACAACTGCAATTTGCGCCACAAGATCCCCCCCATTTGCGCCTACGCAGCGATACTCGCGGCGTGGTTTCTCGCTTGCCATCACTTTTGGCGAAGACAGCCGATGAGGCTTGGCTGCTGGACCTGCGCATGGATCTCTTGGCTGATGGGCCGGCCGGGGTGCGGCTTAGTTTGGGTGAGTCGGGTGGGGAGAGGCTGTTTTTACGCGGTCGGCAGGAGGCACCACACTGGCTATGGCAGATGGATTCACCAGCCGTCAGTGGTGAGTTGCGCTGGCCTTTTGAGCCCAGTGCTGAGCAAGGTTTGCGCGCTGAGCTGCGTTATGTGCGCTGGGCGGAGTTGGGTTTTCCTGAGGACCGATCGGAGCGCGCCCGCATCGACCCGCACGTTTTGCCGGCTCTGGATGTATCGATTGATGCGCTGCACTTGAATGAACGCATATTGCATGACTTGCGCTGGCAGAGTGTGCCTTTTGATCAGGGCTTGCGTCTGCTGTCGGCCTCAGTCGCCAGCCGCGATCAGTATTTGCAGGCTGAAGCGCAGGGAGAGTGGCGTATTGGGGAAGATGCGGAACACCGCACCGAAGCCCATATTCGTTTCTTCGGTGATGATCTGGGACAGGGGCTGAGTGCGTTGAATATCAACCATAACATTAGTGGTGGACGAGTGCTGGCCACAGCACGCGTGCACTGGCCAGATGCAGCCACCCACTTCGCACTTGAGATAGCAGAGGCGCAGGGTGAGCTGAACATCGAAGAGGGGCGATTACTTGAGGTGGAGCCGGGTGCCGGACGATGGTTGGGATTGTTCAGTTTGAATATGTTGCCGCGTCGCTTGGCTTTGGATTTTCGCGATGTGTTTCAGCGAGGGCTGGTGTTTGATGAATTCAAGGGAGCCTTTGATTTACAACAAGGTCAGTTGTACACCCCGGATTTGTTGCTGCATGGGCCTGCTGCCCGAATTCAGATTCGCGGCCGCACTGGATTGCTGGCGCAGGATTACGATCAGATGATTCTGGTTTCACCGAATGTGCGTTCGACTCTGCCCCTGGCAGGCGCATTTTTGGGCGGCCCCGTCGCCGGAATCGCGGTATTTTTGTTCGAGCGTATCGCGGGTTTGGGTGATCGTTTGGATGACAGTATGCGACTGGAATATCACGTCACGGGTCCATGGAATGCCCCTGAAGTGGAAGCGCAGGTGCGCGAAATTGCTACCACACCTTCGCCTTAATACCCAGTGGAGTCGTCAAGTTCAACCATGCCTTGCTATAGTGAACAGATGCGACGTTATCGATCAACCGCGGGCGTGCTGCTGATGCTTTTGGCTTTGGCAGCCCCGAGTCATGCTGAAGACCAGTGGGTGCTGGCGCTGGATCAGTTGCAGGCCAAAACCCAATTACAAGATTGGCTGAACTCGGCACCTCTACGCACCATGATGTCGCGTTTCGAGCAAGGTCAAGGCGCGGCGGTGGTGGTGCATCATCCTCCAGGCGAAGAAGCCCAGCAGGTTTTCATGTCTCTTCAGCAGGCGTTGGCTGCGTTAGGGCTGAGGTCCGATCGGCTGGAGGCCGAGCTGGATTCCAGTCTTGATGGGCAGCTGATTTTGCGCTTGAGAGGGCCATCGCAATGACTTTAGTAGCTGCCATTCAAATGGCGTCTGGGACGCATCCGCCGGCGAATCTGCATGAGGCCGCACGTTTATTGGGTGAGGCTGCCAAGGCCGGTGCTCAGCTGGCGGTGCTGCCGGAGAACTTCGCTTTGATGGGGATGCGGGAAGAGGATAAATTGGCGATCCGTGAGCAGCCGGGCGCTGGCATGATTCAGGATTTTCTCAGTGAGCAATCCCGCCGTTTAGGTCTTTGGATTGTGGGTGGCACGGTGCCGCTGGATTGCGGTGATGAACAGCGGGTTACCGCCAGTTGTTTGGTCTATGATGATCAAGGTCGGTGTCTCACGCGATACGACAAGATTCATCTGTTTGACGTGCGTCTCCCCGATCATGATGAATATTATGTCGAATCAGAATCGACGCGCCCCGGCGATTCCGTCGTGGTGATGGATACGCCTTTTGGCCGGCTCGGGCTGGCGGTTTGTTACGATTTGCGCTTCCCTGAGTTGTTTCGCAGTCTTCTGGATGAAGATGTTGAGTTAATTGTGTTGCCGGCCGCATTCACCGCGGTCACTGGTCGCGCTCATTGGGAGGCTTTGTTGCGCGCCCGGGCCATCGAAAATCAGGTGTATCTCATTGCTGCGGCGCAAGGCGGCTACCATGTGAATGGTCGGGAGACGCATGGTGACAGCATGATTGTCGATCCTTGGGGAAATATTCTGGATCGTCTGCCGCGCGGTTCTGGCGTCGTTCTGGCATCGCTGGATCGAGAGCGGCAGCAGGCCGTGCGCCGCAGTTTTCCAGCAATCTCGCACCGCCGCCTCGGGTGTCAACTGGTTCACGACAAAAGGTAAGTGATCACTATGCAGGATGTATTCGCGCTGGCTCGCCAGCAGCTGCTCGAACCCGGTGGATTGGATGAGTCTGCCCTGGATAAAGCACTTAGTCAGCTCTGTAGCAGCCGCGTCGATGGCGGTGATATCTATTTCCAAGATACGCGTCACGAGTCCTGGGTTTTGGAGGATGGGCGGATTCGCGAGGGTGGATTTAATATTGAGCGTGGCGTCGGTGTGCGCGCCATCAGTGGTGAACGTGTGGGTTTGGCTTACAGTAATGAGATCGCCTTACCGGCGATCATCGAGGCAGCCCATACCGCGCGCGCCATCAGTCAAGGGCAGCAGTCCGGTCGGGTGGCTATTGCTCAGCAAACTGCGGGGCATCAGCTTTACTCAGTCGATGATCCTTTGGGCAGCTTGAGTACGGAGGCCAAGTTAGATTTATTGCGCAGTATTGATGTTGAGGCTAGAGGCCTTGACCCGCGTGTGACCCAAGTGATGGTGAGTCTGTCGGGTGTGCATGAAATCATTCTGGTGGCCACCACGAACGGCGAGTTGGCAGCGGACGTGCGGCCATTGGTGCGGCTGAATGTGCATGTCATCGTTGAGGATGCGCAAGGTCGGCGGGAGCAGGCCGGTAGTGGAGGCGGAGGCCGGCATGGTTATGAGTTTTTCCTCGAGCAGCGCCGCGCTCTGCAGTATGCCCATGAAGCTGTGCGCCAGGCCTTATTGAAACTCGAGGCCGACGAGGCACCCGCTGGCAATATGACGGTGGTCTTGGGTTCGGGTTGGCCAGGGGTGATGCTGCATGAAGCTGTGGGGCATGGCCTTGAGGGTGATTTTAATCGCAAGGGGACATCCGCATTCAGTGGCCGCATCGGTGAACGCGTAGCAGCCCCCGGGGTGACCGTGGTCGATGACGGCACGTTGGCTGGACGCCGTGGCTCTCTCAATGTGGATGATGAGGGCGTGCCCACGGCCTGTAATGTGTTGATCGAAGACGGGATTTTGAAAGCTTATATGCAGGATCGATTGAATGCGCGCTTGATGAAGGGTGCTCCTACTGGCAATGGCCGACGTGAGTCTTATGCGCACCTGCCGATGCCGCGCATGACCAATACCTACATGTTGGCCGGGCAGCATGCCCCGGAGGATATTATTGCTTCCGTGGATAAAGGCCTTTACGCCGTTAATTTCGGCGGCGGTCAAGTGGATATTACCTCCGGTAAATTTGTCTTCTCAGCTTCTGAGGCCTATTTGATTGAGAACGGTAAAATCACCCGCCCGGTGAAGGGTGCGACCTTGATTGGCAATGGCCCCGATGCTCTGACGCGGGTCTCGATGGTGGGCAATGATCTGGATCTGGATTCCGGCGTGGGAACGTGCGGTAAAGAGGGTCAGAGTGTGCCGGTTTGTGTGGGCCAGCCAACCTTGCGTATCGACGGGTTGACCGTTGGCGGCACGCAGCACTAAGGGATTTGAGATGAATGCAAACCTAAAAGAGGCAGGGCTCAGCCAGACGCTGACCGATAAAGTTGCTTTGGCTCTGGAGGCGGCCGATGCCGAGGGCGCTACTGCGGCGCAGGCCAGTGCCAGTCAAGATGCCGGCCTGTCAGTCAATGTGCGTAGGGGCGAAGTCGAGACTTTGGAACATCACAAGGATCAGGGCATTGCCATCACGGTATTTGTCGGTGAGTGCAAAGGCTCAGCCAGCACCGCTGATTTGCGTGATGCATCGATTCGTGAGGCTGCAGCCGCAG
Source organism: Ectothiorhodosinus mongolicus (assembly GCF_022406875.1). Classification (NCBI taxonomy): domain Bacteria; kingdom Pseudomonadati; phylum Pseudomonadota; class Gammaproteobacteria; order Chromatiales; family Ectothiorhodospiraceae; genus Ectothiorhodosinus; species Ectothiorhodosinus mongolicus. The sequence continues at coordinate 502,320 of NZ_CP023018.1, read as the reverse complement.
CTTGTCGTATCGCCAAAGTCAGCGAGCCTGACCCCTGCGCTGGACTCGCTGATGCCGCATTGATGGCGACCGATATTCCAGATCTGGATTTATATCACCCTTGGCAAATTGATGCCGATTCAGCGATTGCCTTAGCCCGTGATTGCGAGTCGGTGGCTTTGGGGATGGATAAGCGCATCGTGAATTCTGAAGGGGCTGAGGTGGGCAGCTTTACGGGACAAATGGCCTACGGTAACTCGCATGGGTTTATCGGTGGTTATGCCACCAGCCGGCATAGCCTGAGTTGCTCTGTAGTGGCGGGGGATGCACAAGGCATGCAGCGTGACTATTGGTACAGTGCTGCACGCTGCGCTGATGATTTGTTAGCGGCTGAAGAGATAGGGCGTCAAGCAGCCGAGCGAGCTTTGAAGCGCCTAGGTGGTCGTCGCCTGAGCACGCGTCGCTGCCCGGTGTTGTTTGTTCCTGAGACAGCGCGCTCGCTGTTGGGGCAGTTTATGGGAGCGATCAGTGGCGGCAGCCTGTATCGCCGCGCGTCGTTTCTGGTTGATCATTTGGGGCAAAGGGTGTTTCCCGAGTTTGTACGCATTCACGAGCGTCCGCACTTACTCAGAGGGCTGGGAAGCGCGCCTTTTGATGCTGAGGGAGTGGCCACCGCCGATCGGGATTTTGTGAATCAGGGTGTGCTTGAGTCTTACGTGCTCAGCAGCTATGCGGCGCGGCGCCTAGGTATGGTGACAACCGGCAATGCGGGCGGGGTACGTAATTTGGAAATGGTGCCCGGCGACCTGGATTTGCCGGCCTTGCTGCGCGAGATGGGCACCGGTTTGATGCTCACTGAACTTATCGGTCATGGCACGAATATGGTGACCGGCGACTATTCTCGAGGCGCTGCGGGATTTTGGGTGGAGAATGGTGAGATCTTGTATCCCGTCGAAGAGATCACAGTGGCCGGTAATCTTAAGCAGATCTTTGCTGAATTGGTGGCGGTGGGGAAGGATGTTGATCGCCGCGGTGGTATACACACCGGTTCTTGGTTGGTCGATGGACTGACCGTGGCCGGCGATTAAGCGTGGTGATCGAACTAGCCACCGAAAATCGGTTCCTGCAGGCCCCATTTGTTGGCTAGGGTTTCGGTCGCATTGAGTACCTCTTCAGCCCGAGCAGGATGGTTATAGATACCCTTGGCCAACCAGCGTAAAGCGGATTGCGTATCCGGCGCCAGCGACAGCAAATGGATTAGCTCACCGGCGGAGCCGCCGACAATTTCGCCACCCAGCATGGCGCCACTATCCATATCAGCCAGCAAGCGTACAAAACCCGATATATCGTCCTGGCCGAGGGCGCATGGTGAGGTTTGGAATGCTGCAAAGCCAACCGCCGGCTCAAGACCAGCATCTTCTGCGCTGTCTTCATCATGACCTAAGCGGGCCAATTCCAAGGCGCTGTAGACGACCATGGGGATTTGCTGCCAATCCAGAGATTTATCTGCCTCATGGATAATGTTGTCCACAGCTAAAGTGGCCTCCGCCAGTGCATGGTTGGCGGTCATTAAAGAGTTGGCGACATCGCCAATGGCGAAACAGTTGCGGTTAGCCGTGCGCAGACTCGCGTCGCGCTGAATAAACCCTTGTGTATCGGTGTTAATGCCGGCGGCAGTAAGGTTCAGAGCTTGGGTATGGGGTTTACGTCCAGTGCCTAAGCATACCCAGTCGACTTCCAGTTCGCGGCCTTCTTCTAGCCTGATATGCACATGATTTTGGGTTTCTTTAACAGCGACAAAGCCCTTAGTGCGTTGTAGTTCGATTCCCTGGCGGGTGAGTTCTTTGATTAGAGTATCTCGCGCCGGACGACTGAAATTCAGTCGATTGAGCATGGGGGATCGCGCTAACCAGTGCACCTCACAGCCCAATTGCGTCAGGATAAAAGCCATTTCTGTGGCTACCACGCCACTGCCAATCAACGCCACACGTCGCCCAGAAGGCAGAGCCTGGGTAAATAGCCGGTCAGTGGTAAGCACGCGGGCAGCATTCTCGGGAAACGGTGAGGGAATGTGGGCGCTGGCTCCGGTGGCAATGATGATGTGTTGTGCATGGATCTCACGGCTGCTGTTCTGATCGTTTCGTACTTCTAGCGTCTGGGCATCTAAAAATCGCGCGCAGCCCTGCACGGAATCGACTTTTAAATGCGCGAGGTATCCGGCGTAGCTGTCCTGTACGGTGGCCACAACCTGTCGTTGATGCTGCCAAGCGGCCTCTATATCAGGCCGCAGTGCCCCCTGGATTCCGCGTTCAGAAAACGACGGCTGTGCTGCCAGTAATCGCGCGGTATGGTGCCAGTCTTTTTTGGGCACGCAGCCATGATTGAGGCAGCAACCACCCCAGGCGTCTTTTTCGATGATACTGACTTTCAGGCCGCGCAGGGCCCCCAGGACTGCTGCGCGGTAACCACCCGGGCCCGATCCAATCACCGCTAGGTCTGTGTGTTCTGCCACCTGAAACTCCTTTTTGCTCAATTCATGCTGGGATCCAGCCAGCGAAGCTCCTGAATATTCAGGCTGATGCGTTGGCCGTTTCGGATTTCCTCAAGACGTACCGGGACGTAGTATTTGTCGATAGCAAACCATGTGCTGATGGTACGCTCGCGATCACTGTCATAGCGGGTGACAGGAACGGCTCGAAGAACCCCCAGGGGTGTGCGAATGGATTCCACTTCACCCACTGAGAAGTGATATTCCACGATTCGATTCAGATCGATTACGTTTAGGGAGAACTCTGCTTTTCCGCCTCTGGCGCGTTGACTCAGTGCCAGCTGCAATGCGGAACGGTCCACCAATTGCTCAGGTAGCGTCATTTCAAAGGCTTGACCACGGTGCTCGCCGCGGATGATGGCCGTATCCCAGTCCAGTTGCGCGGAACTGGACTCGCTCTCGTCGCTACTGGTGCGCTGGTGGGCAAAGTGCTCAACCCTCAGGCCCTGCGCACTCAGGCTTAATTCGCTGCGCTCCTCAATGCGGTCATCACGCAACAGGGAGAGCAGTCCCCGGGGTCGTAACTGGGTTAGGTAAGTGGCGCCTTGAGCGGTGGTTTCAAAGCGTACATCGGCCTGGATCGATAGGCCCATGCGGTGCGCTTGATATTGTGCCACATAGGGTGGGGGCAGTAGCGCAGGATCCAATAACTCAGCTTGGGTGTTAGGCAATATCCCCAGTGTCACGATGACTAGGGCGTAGGTTCTCCAGCAGCATAGGCGTTTCCAGAACTTGATCATCAATTTTTATCTTACCCTCGTGAACACTGAGTCTACCCTGACAAAACCATTGGATAACCAGAGGATAAACAATGTGCTCTTGGATCTGTACCCGCGCAGCTAGGGATTCTTCTGTGTCATTGGCCTTGATATTCACGCGCGCCTGAATGATGACGGGTCCTCCATCCAATTCAGCAGTCACAAAGTGGATGCTGCAGCCATGCCAGTCAGCGCCATCCTCGAGTGCGCGAGCGTGTGTGTGTAAGCCTCGATAGTCAGGCAGCAACGACGGATGAACGTTCAATAATCGCCCTTCGTAGTGACGCACAAACGCCGGGGTCAAAACGCGCATAAATCCAGCCAACACCACCAGGGCCGGCTGATGAGAATCGATTTCCTGCATCAGGGCCTGATCAAAAGCGGCGCGTTCAGTAAAGTCTTTGTGATCGATGACGCAGTGGGTAATGCCCGCCTGCGCTGCGCGCTGCAGTCCTTGCACCCCGGGTCGGTTGCTAATCACCGCACGAATATCAGCCTCGATCGCACGACTTTGCACCGCATCAATGATGGCTTGCAGATTGGAGCCTGAACCGGAGATGAGGACGACAATGCCGGTCTTCTGGCTCATCCGCGATACACGACTTTGGGTGCGCCAGTTTGCGCCTTGACCTCGCCGATATGCCAGCTCGAGATCCCATATTTCTCAAGGCATTTTTGGCTGGCAGCCAGTTCTGTTTGCGGCAGCACGATGATCATGCCGATACCACAATTGAAGGTGCGCAACATTTCATCGGTCGCGATATCGCCTGCTTTTTGTAACCAGGCAAATACCTCAGGTTGCTGCCAGCTGTTCCGTTGCACTTCGGCAATCATGTCTTGAGGCAAAACACGGGGGAGGTTTTCGGTAATGCCGCCCCCGGTAATGTGCGCCAGGGCATGAATCTGTGTTTGTTTGAGTAATGTCAGCAGAGGTTTGATGTAGAGGCGGGTAGGCGCCATCAAGGCATCCGCAAGGCTTTGGTCGCCACAGGCGCTATTAAGATCGGTAGGGTGGGCTGCTAGAACGTGGCGGATCAATGAGTAGCCATTGGAATGCGGGCCCGTGGAGGCTAGACCTAATAGCGCATCGCCTGGGCGGACGCGCAAGCCATCAATAATCGCGCTTTTCTCGACCAGCCCGACCGCAAAGCCAGCTAGATCATATTCGCCCGTGGCGTACATGCCCGGCATTTCCGCAGTCTCGCCGCCCACCAAGGCGCAGCCGGCTTCGAGACAGCCATCGGCAATCCCTTTTACGACAGAGGTGGCTGTTTCCACATCGAGGTGGCCGGTGGCAAAATAATCGAGAAAAAACAACGGCTCGGCGCCTTGCACAACAATATCGTTGACACACATGCCAACTAAGTCGATGCCAATGGTGTCGTGGCGCCCCAATTCTTGGGCTAATTTGAGTTTAGTCCCGACGCCATCGGTGCCCGAAACCAGTACGGGCTGTTGATATTGATCCCAGGGCAACTCAAACAAAGCACCGAAACCGCCCAAACCTTGAAGAACCCCAGGGCGCAGGGTGCGTTTGGCATGCGGCTTGATACGCTCAACCAAAGTATTGCCCGCATCAATACTGACTCCAGCATCGGCATAACGCAGGCCGGAGGGCGGGTGAGAAGTGTCTTGGGCCATGCTGGTGATTTTTCCTAGGTTGAGCGCACAGGGTGACTGCGCAAATATGATATTTTAACGTTTGTTGCTTCCCAAGCCTAATTGTCAAATTATGAGATTGCTTAGCGCCCGTTTGTTGATGCTCATTCTGGTGATGTTAGCCCTGCTGGCAACACCGGCGGCGGCTGCCAGTATCAGTCTGGAGCGGCTCGGAGAGGCCATGGTCGCCGTGCCTGATCGTGATCGTGGGACGCGCCAACGGGCGTTTTCAGAGGCTCTACAGGAAGTCGTCGTCAAAATGACCGGCGACCGAGCATGGCGAAGCGATCCAAGACTCGAAGAGTTACTGCGTCAGGCGCCTCAATGGGTGCGTCAGTATCGCTATCAAGAATCCGCCGAAGGCACTTCAGAGCTGTGGGTGAGATTTGATGCTGCTGCCATTGAGCGCAACCTGGTGGATCTTGGGTTGCCACTGTGGCAGCGCGATCGTCCGAATTTGTTGATTTGGCTGGCGATACAGCAGGACAACGAGCGGCGCATGGCGCACACGGTGGATGATCTAGAGTGGTGGCGTGCGATTGAATCTTGGGCCAATGCCCGCGGCATACTGTTAATCGAACCCTTGTGGGATCTTGAGGATCAATCGCGCATCAGTGCAGCCGATATCCTCTTGGGTTTTGAAGAGGGGGTGCTGAATGCCTCGGCACGCTACGAACCGGATGCGGTGGCCCTGGTTCGCGTGCAGCAGCGCTCAGGAGGTTTTTCTGCCCGTTGGCAGTTGCATGGTTCTGTACACAGTGGCGTATGGGAAGCTGAGGCCGAAGAAGCCAAGCAGGCGCTGCAACAGGCATTTGAGTCGATGGTGGATGGCATCGGCCGAGTGATGGCGACGGCGGGGTTAGCTCATGCGCAGAATTCTGTGGAGATCAATATTACCGATATCCATTCTTTGTCAGACTACCACCGAGTTCGTAACTATCTCTCCGAATTGGCACCCGTGCAACGGGTTCAAACCCACATTCTGGGATCCGATTCGGTGATTTTTTGGGTGCAGCTGCGCGGCGACAGTCGCGAGTTGGCCCGAGCCACCCGGTTGGGCAATGTGTTGACGCCCAGCGCTGAATCTGAACTGACGTTTCGTTTGCTGCCGTGAACTTCAGACAGATTCCCAACACCATTACCCTAGCGAGAATCGCGCTTAGCGTGCCGATCGTGCTGTCATTGTTGGGCGAAGAGTATGCACTAGTTTTGTTGCTGCTGCTGCTGGCTGGATTGTCCGATGGGCTGGATGGGTGGCTGGTTAGGCGATATGGCTGGTATACCCGATTGGGTGGCTATCTAGATCCCTTGGCCGACAAGATCTTGGTGCTGAGCACTTATCTCACTGTTGCCTACATCGGCTTAATCCCGTGGTGGTTGGTGCTGTTGGTCATGGGGCGCGAGGTGGTCATCGTCGGTGGCGCCCTATTGTTTCGCTTATTGACGCGCAGTCTGGAGATGCAGCCACTGTTCATCAGTAAGGTCAATACATTCGCGCAGATTGTTTTGGTGTTGTCGGTGATCATCGATGCCGGCGCGATTATAGTGATCCCTGTGGCCTACTTAGAGGCTTTGTTCCTGGTGGTAGCGGGGACGACTATCGGCAGTGGACTGGCGTACATGATTGCCTGGGGCCGTAAGGCCTGGCAGCATGGCCGCGTGGCTTCTTAATTCAAGCGCATGCAGCAGCTCACTCTGGATCTGGGCCTTCGCAGCAGCGCCCGCTTTGACAGCTTTGAAGTCGGCAATAATGGCCTAGCGTTGAATGCCATCCAAACCCTGATCAGCGGCCAAGGCGAGTCGCCGATTTATATCTATGGCGAAAGTGCTACGGGCAAAACCCATTTGCTGCAAGCCGCTTGTCATGCCATGGCTGAGACCGGTGAGCCCGTAGCCTATTTGCCCCTGGATCTGATTGCGAGCGAGGGACCCGCGATCTTGACGGGATGGCAGGATCACCGACTGCTGGCCATCGATGCGCTAGACGTGCTGGTTGGTCATCGGGAAATGGAACAGGCGCTTTTTCACCTGATGAATGAACTTCGGGCGCGGGATGCCTATGTGTTGTTGGCAGCCAGGCAAGGACCCAAAGCGCTGGGGGTGGGTTTGGCTGACCTAGAGTCGCGACTGGCTTGGGGATTGGTGATACAACTTCAGCCGCTGGCCGATGAGGAGTGCCTTACAGTCTTGGTCCGCGAGGCAAAAAACCGCGGTTTTGATCTTCCCCAGCCGGCAGCGCAATACCTTTTGAACCATTGTCGACGCGACCTACGCTCTTTGATGCAGGTGCTGGATGGCTTGGATGCGGCATCGCTTGAGGATAAACGCCGCGTTAGTTTGCCTTTTGTTCGGGATTGGTTGCAGCGTTAGCCAGTTGTTTGCCGCGCGCAAAGCCCAAAGCCCCGGTGAACAGCATCAAGCTTAACAGGGTGACTAGCAGTCCGCGCCACACATCTGAGCCATCTGCCATGAAGGCAATGCCTAATAAAACATAAGGCAGGGCCACCAGGCTGGCCCAGACATGGGCACGCACGCGCCCATGCAGGACGCCGCGCATCGGCAACATCAGGGGTAATGCCAAGATGAGTAAGATAACCGCTCTGGGGAACTCAGCCGGTGGCGCCCACCATAGGGTGCTTACAAAGAGCGCCGAAAATAAGCCGAACAGGCCTACCAGACATAAGACCCTCCAGTGCTGCAGGCTCATGAGTGCAATTTCCGAGCAGTTTCCCCAAGCCGCCGCCCCAGAGCTCTGGCCAAGACTTTTTCTTCTTCGCTGAGGGCTTGCTCGCCTTGGTTGCCAGCAACATGACTGGCGCCATAGGGCGTGCCCCCTGAGCGGGTCGCAGAGAGCGCAGATTCACTGTAGGGCAGACCCAAAATCACCATGCCATGATGCATCAGGGGCAACATCATGCTCAGCAGGGTGGATTCCTGACCACCATGCAAGCTGGCGGTGGAAGTGAACACCCCCGCGGGTTTGCCAATCAATTGCCCGGAAAGCCAAAGGCCGCTGGTTTGATCGAGAAAATATTTCAGGGGTGCTGCCATATTCCCAAATCGTGTTGGGCTGCCGAGGGCCAGTGCATGGCATTGCGCCAGGTCTTCTAGTGAAGCATAGGGTGGCCCATCTTCGGGAATCTCGGATGCGGTGGCTTCGTTGACGGTGGAAACCGGGGGCACTGTGCGTAGGCTTGCTTGGCAACCAGGGATTTCCTCGACGCCGCGGGCCACTTGTTGTGCCAAGCGCGCAGTGGCTCCGTGTCGGCTGTAGAATAGGACCAGAACGCGTAGGACAGTGTCTTGGGTCATTTTAATTCCATTATTGGTTAGGTTTGTGCGCTAGGTTGCTGTTGCATTTGTGATTTTTATGATAAATACTTTCACTCCATGAGCCAGGCTGAAAACATAGGGCACCGAAGCAGGGTTATAAGGCGATTATTATACGGGGTGTCGCTCGCGCTTGTCGTGGTGGTTGGGACTGGCTGTGCGATGACTGCGCCAGCACAGGAGATGAGCGATGCACGTCAGGCCTTACAGGCAGCGGAGCAGGTTCAAGCACCGAGCTATGCGCGCGCCGTGTATGAGCGCGCGGAGCGATTGTTGCGTCAAGCCGAAGAACAACTTGAGGCGGGTGATTACTCAGAAGCGAGAAGGCTGGCTGCAGAATCCCGGGATTGGGCGATTCGTGCTCGTCAGGACGCTGAGGTTCGATAGCGTGTGGCCTTGGGCGCACGTCGATGCGCTTGCGAGCTCAAAGGATTTTCTTTACAATTTGGCTTAGTGATAATGGGCTTAAGCTCTCAAACTTTCTGGAGTTCTGACGTGATAACGAAGAAAAATTCCCTGTGGTTGACCGGTCTTGCTTCAGCAGCACTGCTTTCGGGTTGTGCCTCTGTCTCCGGCACCCCCGTTGGAACCGCTTACGTGGTTGATTCCAGCAATGAGTATGTCCGTGATGCGGCGGGTGACTGCGTGCGTACAGGTTATTGGAGTCGTGACCGCGCCAACGAGGTGTGTGACCCAGATTTGTTCGCTACCGCTCCCGCTCCCGCTCAGCCGGCCTCGGAGGCCAGCATGATGTACGAAGTACAGCGTGGCGATAGTCTCTGGAATATTTCCGCAAAGAGCTCAGTGTATGGTAATCCTTACCACTGGCCGTTGATCTATCGGGCCAATGCGGACCAAATCCGTGATGCCGATCTGATCTATCCCGGTCAGCGTCTACGTATTGAGTTGCGTCCTTCTGCGGCTGATGTCGATGCGGCGGTGCGTCATGCGCGCACCCGTGGTGCTTGGTCGCTGGGTCCGGTCGAAGCGACCGACTTGGAGTATCTGCGCCAGTACAACTTGACGCCCAAGCGGTAAGCGAAGCGTTTCAAGAAATGAAAAGGCCCGCTGAAAGCGGGCCTTTTTTTGCCCGACTGTCGAGTCAAAGAGGTCGATACGGCATGACACCGGCCTTCAAGTGGCCGATTAGTCTTGGGTCAGCTACACTGGGCTATGCTTTTCCGACTTAATTACTAGGTTATGACCATTGGCTATGAAAAAAATTGACATTACCAATATCAGTGACATTCGCAATCAGCTGAATCGCTACCGTAAAGGCAAAAAATTCGACATTCGCCAGTTCAATCAGGCCGCGCGTTTGGCTTGGTTGGGCAAACTGGTGATGCAGCCCTTAGATCCAGAGGATGAGACTTGCCGGTCATTTTTGGTCTATGCCGACTATCCGGATGCCTTGGCTACGGATATTCTCGATACCGATGAAGAGGTGATTGGACAGATGCATATCGTCGATGCTGAACAAAGCGAGGCGCTGATCAAGATTATGCGCATGGGGATGGAGGAGCGCGCCAAGCTCTATGAAGATTTGTCGCGCAGTGATTTTTATTTTCGCTACTTTTCCTGAGGCAATTGGGCATGGCTGAACCAACCATTGGCACCCGCTTGCAGCGCCGCTTTGTGGTCTTCACTTCGGACTCGGGTTTTGTTGCTGAGCTGGCTGACGTTGCTCCGCAACCTTGGGTTGGTCAGGCGGTTACGGATCTAGACGAGCTGGGAGAATGGAACGACGTACTGCTGTATCGCTTCATTCTCATGGATCTGGATGAGGAAGCGGCATTTGACCCATTGGAAATCATGCGCACACTGCGTATGGAGTATCAGATTAACGTGCCGGTGTTTTGCTTTGGGGGTGATGAAGAGCTACAAAACGATATGCGCTTAGCGCGCGCCGACCGATTTTTCAGCCGACGCGAGATGTTGCGCATGTTGCCTGAGTTTTGTGAGCGTTACGCCTGGGGCGAATAGGTCAGCTGACCTTGGGCTTAACCCACCCAGTCGTGCTCGACGGTATCTAGGCGCAGTTCCTGTGTGAATTGCTCGCCGTTACCTTCGATCGATAGGATTCCCACCCGGCTGCCGGCGGTGTCGAATGATACTTCGCAGTCAAAACGGCCGGGCAGAGTCACCGTTGTTTCGCCTCGGACCTCGCCATTGACGGTAAAGCGCGCTTTGGCAGGGCCAGTGCCCACCAGAAACGCCTGGATACGAAAAGATTTGCCAACGCTGCGCCGATAAACGTCTGGATCACGGTTTGCGTTGTATTGCAGGTTATTCAATTTGACCAGTCTTACCAGCGCCATCCTCTAATTCCTCACGGCCCGTCGGCTTGTTTTCACTTTGAATATACGGATATAACCATTGGTTAAAAAGCGAGTGTAGCAGATTTGTTAAAACAAACAGACCCACTTCTCATCCCCGGTTTTGCCACCCGTCAGGGCACGGAGCATTATGCGCAAGCGCTTGAAGAAAAGGGGCTTGTTGGTGGCGGGCATTTCTCGGAATTTCCGCGGGAGCATTTGAAGCTCTCCAGTATCGGTGCGGGTAGTTTCGGCGGAGAAGCCAGTGGCGCCGTAGATGCCTGTATCAGCGCCATCGTTGCCCAAGCCCTGCAAGCCGGTATCAATGTGATTGATACCGGGGCTCATTACCGCTATGGCCGATCGCTCGCGGCGGTAGGTGCGGGCGTGCGCACGGCCATTCAGGCGGGAGTCCCACGTGAGGCTATGTTCCTGATATCCAAAGGGGGTTTTTTAACGTTGCGTGGTGGTCCGCCCGAGGACATGACGCGCTGGTTTGATGCTGAGATTATCAGTCAGGGTCTGGGCACTCAGGAACAATTGGCCGGCGGTGTGCATCTGCTCAGCCCTGAATACATCCATTTCCAGCTGGAGCTGTCCCGCCACTTGATGGGTGTCGAGACTTTGGATGGGTTTTTGATTGATCAGCCTGAAGTGCAAATCGCTGAGCGCGGTAAAGAAGCCACCAACCGAATGCTAGAGCCGGTTTTTGAGGTTCTGGAACGTGCGGTGCAGGAAAACCGCTTGCGGTTTTATGGGATTAGCACCTTCGAAGGCTTTCGTGTTGAGACCGATGCGGAACAATTTCAATCTTTGACCTCAATGATTGGCTTAGCGGAACGGGCCGCTCAGTCGGTGACCGGCGAGCCTAATGCGCGGCATCATTTTCGTCTTGCCAGTTTGCCGTTTAATCAGGTGATGCTCGAGGGCTTTACCCGATTCAATACTGCAACAGGCAAAGGCAATGTGGCCTCGGCTCTGCAGGCAGCTTATCAGTTGCAAGTTTATATGCTGGCATCACATGGCATGCTCAAAGGTCATTTGGCCAAGCAGTCGGTAGACAGTGTCGAACGCGCCTTGCCTAATTTAAGTAACCCGGCACAGCGTTCTTTGCAATTCAACCGCAGCGCCCCGGGAGTGGGGACGGCTTTAGTGGGCATGAGCACACCGAACCATCTTGAGGATGTTTTGGTGGTAGCCAAGCGCTCCCCCATGGCTCGGCAAGCTTATCTCGCTTTGTTTCAAAAAGCCGAAGAATGATGAGGTTATTGCACGATGTGAATCCAAAGTCATGATGAAATTTGCAGCGCAACAAGATATGATCAAAAGTTTACCCAGTAGCGTGCTGAATCGCTTCGTCCTTTCGCGCGCGCTGAACACCCAAACCTAGAATTAGGAGAGCACACCCGTGGAAATCACCGGCGCCGAAATTTTTGTCCGTTGTCTCCAAGAAGAGGGCGTGGAGCTGGTATTCGGCTACCCGGGCGGTGCGGTATTGCACATTTATGACGCCATGTTCAAACAAGACAAAGTGGCGCATATTCTTGTACGCCATGAACAGGCCGCGGTGCATGCTGCAGAAGGCTATGCCAAGTCCACCAATAGGCCTGGTGTCGTGCTGGTAACCTCGGGTCCCGGTGCGACCAATGCCGTGACCGGCATCGCTGATGCCTACATGGACTCAGTGCCGCTGGTGGTGTTCTCTGGTCAGGTGCCCACGCCTTTGATTGGCAACGACGCTTTCCAGGAAGTGGATACCGTGGGTATTACCCGTCCCTGTGTGAAACACAATTTCTTGGTCAAAGATGTGAAAGACTTGGCGGAGACCGTCAAGAAGGCCTTCTATGTCGCGACTACGGGGCGCCCGGGGCCGGTGCTGGTGGATATTCCCAAGGATATCACCGCTGCCAAGTGCGAGTTTCACTATCCCAAGAGCGTGAAGATGCGCTCTTATAACCCCACGATTAAGGGTCACTCAGGTCAAATCCGTCGCGCAGTGGATCTGATTTTGGAAGCCAAGCAGCCCGTGCTTTACACCGGTGGCGGTGTGATCTTGGGTAATGGCTCCAAGTCGCTGACTGAACTGACGCGGATGTTGGGGTATCCCATCACCAATACACTCATGGGTTTGGGTGCCTATCCCTCGTCCGATAAGCAATTCATCGGCATGCTGGGTATGCATGGCACTTATGAAGCCAATATGTCGATGCATCATGCGGATGTACTGATCGCTATTGGCGCGCGTTTTGATGATCGCGTTACGGGTAATATCGAGAAATTCTGTCCCTATGCACGCATCGTGCATGTGGATGTGGACCCGGCGTCCATCTCTAAAAACGTCAAAGTCGACGTGCCTATCGTTGGTGAAGTAGATCAGGTACTTAAAGCCTTGATCAAGGAGCTCAAGAGTCGGGAGGAGAAACCCGATGCCGAGGCACTCACCAAGTGGTGGAAGCAAATCGATGAGTGGCGCGGTATGGATTGCCTTAAATTTGACCGCGGCAGCGAGATCATCAAGCCGCAATATGTCATTGAGACACTGCATCGGCTGACTAAGGGTGATGCTTATGTAACCTCGGATGTGGGGCAGCATCAGATGTGGGCTGCTCAGTTCTATGGTTTTGATAAGCCGCTGCGTTGGATTAATTCGGGCGGTCTTGGCACCATGGGTTTCGGCTTGCCATCAGCAATTGGGGTGCAGTTGGCGCATCCTGATGAGACTGTGGTGTGTGTCACTGGCGAGGCCAGTATCCAAATGTGTATTCAGGAGTTATCCACTGCCAAGCAATATCTCACGCCGATTAAGGTGGTAGCGTTGAATAACCGCTACATGGGTATGGTGCGTCAATGGCAGGAGTTCTTTTATCAGGGCCGCTATGCCATGTCTTACATGGATGCGTTGCCCGACTTTGTGCAAATCGCAGAGGCCTATGGCCATGTTGGCATGCGCATTGAAAAACCGGGTGACGTTGAAGGAGCCATTAAAGAAGCCCTGGCTATGAAAGATCGTCTGGTGTTTATGGACTTCATCACCGACCAGAACGAAAACGTTTACCCCATGATTCCTGCCGGTGCCGGCCAAAACGAAATGATTCTTCTGTAATTCCTATGCGACATATCATCTCAATCTTGATGGAAAACGAATCCGGCGCCCTATCTCGGGTAGCCGGCCTGTTCTCGGCTCGGGGCTATAATATTGAATCGCTGACCGTGGCGCCGACCGATGATCCCACTTTGTCACGTCTGACCTTAGTCACTTCGGGTTCAGACCAGGTTGTTGAGCAAATTACGAAACAGCTCAACAAGCTCATTGATGTGGTCAAACTGCTTGATCTGACAGAGTATCGACACATTGAGCGAGAGATTATGATGCTCAAGGTGCAAGTGCCCAGCGGCGAGCAGCGAGCCGACGTGATGCGGCTAGTAGATATTTTCCGCGGCAAAATTATTGATGTCAGTGGTGATGTCTACGTGGTGGAAATGACGGGTGACAGCCCAAAATTGGATGCCTTTGTGGACACCATGAGTGGTTATGAAGTGGTAGAAGTGGTGCGCTCCGGGGTGATGGGTATCGCCCGCGGCGATGTGGCTCTAAAGCTTTAATTTTTTATTAGAAAACCGACAAACTCGGGGAGTGATACATGCAGGTTTATTACGATAAAGATGCTGATCTTTCGATCATCAAGGGGTTGAAAGTCGCCATCATTGGTTATGGTTCTCAGGGGCACGCCCACGCCAATAATCTGAAAGATTCTGGTGTTGATGTCACCGTGGGACTGCGCGCGGGGTCATCTTCTGCCAAGAAAGCTGAAGAAGCAGGGCTGAAGGTCGCTGGTATTGAGGATGCAGTCAAAGGGGCTGATTTGGTGATGGTGCTGGCGCCCGATGAACACCAAGCCGATCTCTATGCTCAGCAGATTGAGCCCAACCTGAAAAAGGGTGGCACGTTGGCATTTGCGCACGGCTTTAATATCCATTTCGAACAAATCCAGCCGCGTGATGATGTGGATGTCATCATGGTGGCCCCCAAAGGCCCGGGTCATTTGGTGCGTTCCACCTACAAGCAGGGTGGTGGTGTGCCTAGCTTGATCGCTATTTACCAAGACGCCTCGGGTCGCGCCCGCGCAGTGGCCCTGTCTTATGCCTCGGCCAACGGCGGAGGTCGTGCGGGTATTATTGAAACCACCTTTAAAGATGAAACTGAGACCGATTTATTCGGTGAGCAGGCAGTGCTTTGTGGTGGTGCGACGGCTCTGGTGCAGGCCGGATTTGAAACCTTGGTCGAAGCAGGTTACCCGCCGGAGATGGCCTACTTTGAATGTCTGCATGAACTAAAGCTGATCGTCGACCTTATGTATGAAGGTGGCATCGCTGATATGCGCTACTCCATCTCCAATACCGCCGAGTATGGCGATATCACCCGAGGTCCGCGGGTCGTCACCGAGCAGACCAAGGTTGAGATGAAGAAGATTCTTCGTGAAATCCAAACAGGTCAGTTCGCCAAAGAGTTCATTCTCGAAAACAAAGCGGGAGCGGCAACCCTTAAGGCCAGCCGACGCCTTGCTCGCGAGCATGACATTGAGGTGGTCGGTAGCAAGCTTCGCGATATGATGCCTTGGATCAAAGCCAATAAGATGGTGGATAAGTCCAAAAACTGATGGACCATTCGCCTAACACCCGCCGGGGCATTTATCTACTGCCTAATTTGTTTACCACGGCGGCGTTGTTAGCGGGGTTTTACGCCATCATGGCGGCGGTAAATGAACAGTTTACCGCCGCTGCGGTGGCTGTTTTTGTGGCCATGGTGCTTGATGGCATTGATGGTCGACTGGCACGTCTTACCAACACCCAAACTGCTTTTGGCGCCGAATACGACTCCATGGCCGATATGGTCTCCTTCGGGGTGGCGCCCGCTATGGTGGTTTACCTTTGGGCGCTGACGGATACCGGCCAGGTGGGTTGGGTCGCGGCGTTTTTCTATACCGCTGCAGCCGCACTGCGGCTGGCGCGGTTTAATACCAAGGTGGGCGTGAGCGATAAGCGCTTTTTTCAAGGACTGCCCAGTCCATCATCTGCGGCGCTGATGGTGGGGATGGTTTGGGTGTTCCAGGATCTGGGGCTGCCTGCGGAAAACCTAGTTTATCTGGCTCTCGTCATTACCGTGCTTGCCGGGGCGGCAATGGTCAGCCATTTCACCTACTTCAGCTTCAAAGACATGGATTTTAAGCATCGCGTGCCATTTTTTGTCATGGTGGCGCTGGTGGCATTGTTGATGGTGATGGCCCTAGATCCGCCCAAAATCTTGTGGGCGGGCTTTTTGCTTTATGCTTTGTCGGGCCCAGCTTGGGCGGCTGTGCGTTGGTACCGCAAGCGTCAGCTGCGTTGACGGCAAAGGCCGGTACAGATACACTTGCCGGCCTGTGCGTTGCGGGGTATAGCGCAGTCTGGTAGCGCGCCTGCTTTGGGAGCAGGATGTCGGGGGTTCGAATCCCTCTACCCCGACCAGCTTGAACTGCTGCGCCCGTAGCTCAACTGGATAGAGCATCGGCCTTCTAAGCCGAGGGTTGCAGGTTCGAGTCCTGCCGGGCGCGCCATTAAGTGGTTGTTGTGTCAGTGGTGGCCGTAGCTCAGATGGTAGAGTCCCGGATTGTGATTCCGGTTGTCGCGGGTTCGAGTCCCGTCGGCCACCCCATTTGTTGGAAAATCTGATGAGTTTGGGCCGTTAGCTCAATTGGTAGAGCAGTGGACTCTTAATCCATTGGTTGTAGGTTCGATTCCTACACGGCCCACCATTCGCCACTGACGGAGGATGCTTGTGTGAAGATTGATGCCTCGGTAAATGTTCTTGGCACGGAACTCAAACCCTGTTCTCTGGATCCTCTCACTGGTTTTTTGCGTAATGGTGCTTGCGATACCTGTGCCGAAGATGCCGGCAGTCATACTGTGTGTTCACAGATGACGGAAGAGTTTTTGGCGTTTTCTTTGTATGTCGGCAATGATCTTTCTACGCCCCGGCCGGAATTTGGGTTTCCCGGTTTAAAGCCCGGTGACTGGTGGTGTTTGTGTGCCATGCGTTTTCTCCAGGCCCATGACGAAGGGGTAGCGCCGAAAGTACAGTTAGGCTCTACCCATCAAAAAGCCCTGGAGATCGTGCCTCTGGACGTGTTGAAGACCCATGCGGTTGACCTGGATTGACACGGAGGCCTAAGCGCGTACAATTCGCTCTTCGGTATCTTAGGCGCGTAGCTCAGCTGGTTAGAGCACCACCTTGACATGGTGGGGGTCGTTGGTTCGAGTCCAATCGCGCCTACCAAAATCATCAGAGCCCGCTTTCGCGGGCTTTTTTGTGCCTGTATACTGCGCGACTCGGGTAGCAGCATGCACGACCCGGCGGAAGTGGCGGAATTGGTAGACGCGCTGGGTTTAGATCCCAGTGGGGCAACCCGTGAGAGTTCGAGTCTCTCCTTTCGCACCAAACTATTTTATGAGCAAAGGGTTTTTCATTCATGCAAGTATCTGTTGAATCTGTTGGCAACCTGCAGCGCAAAATGACCGTGCAGGTTCCTGCCGAGCGCATCCAGACTGAAGTGGACAAACGACTGCGCTCATTGGTTAAGCGTGTGCGCATTGATGGCTTTCGCCCGGGCAAAGTGCCCTTCAAGGTTGTTGAGAAGCGCTACGGTGAAGGCGTCTATCAAGAGGTCTTGGGTGATGTGTTGCAATCTTCCTATCAGGAAGCGTTGATCAAAGAAAAAATCGTCCCTGCTGGCGCGCCAGAAATTGACACCAAGAGCGTGGAGTCCGGTCAGCCTTTGGAGTATGTAGCCACCTTTGAAGTCTTCCCGGAAGTCAAGTTGGGCAAGATGGGCGATATCAAGGTCAAGAAACCCAAAGTCAGCATTGCTGCCGAAGACGTTGATAAGGTGATTGAGTCACTGCGCAAACAGCGCCGTGAGTGGGCCGACGTTGAGCGCAAGGCCGCTGATGGCGATCAAATTGTCGTCGATTTCGTGGGTCGCGTGGATGGCGAAGTATTTGAAGGCGGTAGCGCCGAAGATGCTGCGATTGAATTAGGTGCGGGTCGCATGATTCCTGGCTTTGAGGAGCAGCTCAAGGGTCTGGCGGCGGGCGCTGAGAAAACCATCAAGGTGGACTTCCCAGAGGAATATCCCGCGAAGCACTTAGCTGGCAAAGCTGCGGAGTTCGATATTACGGTAAAAAAAGTACAAGAGCCCAGTCTGCCCGAGGTGAATGCTGCCTTTGCCAAGGCTTTTGGTGTTGAAAAAGGCGGCGTGAAAAAATTGCGTGAGGAAGTCAAAGCCAATATGGAACGCGAGCTTGGGCAGACCATCAAAACGCGGGTCAAAGATCAGGTGATGGATGCGCTGTACGATACGCATTCCTTAGACGTGCCTCAAAGCGTCGTCAAAGAGGAAATCAATCGCCTGCGTGAGCAGGTGGAAGCGCGTTTTGGGGGCGGGCAGGGCAGTGCTCAGCTGCCGGGTGAACATTTTGAGAAAGAAGCGCAGCGGCGTGTGGTTCTAGGTTTGGTGATTCGTGAGATCATTCGCAGTGCCAAGATCAAGCCGGACACCAAGCGTATTGATGCCGAGCTGCAGGCTATGGCGGCCGGCTATGAGCACCCGGAGCAAGTCATTGCTTACTACCGAGGCAATCAAGAAGCCATGAGCGGGCTTGAATCCGTCGTTTTAGAGCAGCAGGTGGTAGACTGGGTGGTGGATCAGTGCAAACTTACTGAAGAAACCATGAGTTTTGAAGCCCTGATGAACCCCTCTGAGCAGGAGCAAGCCTAATGAATGTGATGGACAGCAAGGGTGCATTGGATGCCCAGGCACTTAACCTCGTTCCCATGGTGGTTGAGCAAACCTCACGTGGCGAACGAGCCTATGACATCTATTCGCGTCTGCTCAAAGAGCGTGTCATTTTTGCTGTGGGTCCAGTTGAGGATTACATGGCCAATGTGATTGTGGCGCAGTTGTTGTTTCTTGAGTCCGAGAATCCCGACAAAGACATCAGCCTCTACATTAACTCACCTGGCGGTGTGGTGACGGCGGGCATGGCGATATATGACACCATGCAGTTCATCAAACCGGATGTCAGCACCCTATGTATTGGTCAGGCGGCCAGCATGGGCGCTGTACTTTTGGCTGGTGGGGCCAAGGGCAAGCGTTACTGTCTGCCGCACTCACGCGTCATGATTCATCAGCCTCTGGGCGGCTTCCAAGGCCAGGCCACGGATATCGATATTCATGCCCGCGAAATCCTCAAAATTCGCGACCAGCTCAACGGTATTTTATCGCACCATACAGGTCAGCCCATTGAGCGCATCGCCGAAGATACCGATCGCGATCGTTTTTTGGGTGCCCAAGAGGCGCGTGAGTATGGCCTCATTGACCAGGTATTAGAGAGTCGTACCGCCCTGGCAAAGAAATAAACCTTCTTATTTTTCAGGTCTTTGCGTGATTAAGCCTGAGTGCTTGCATCTTATTCGGAAAAGCGGCAAGGTGTGGTTTAGGCACTTTATTGAGAAGCGTTAATGAGCGACGAACAGGATAAGGATCCCGAGAGCGGTAAGCTGCTCTATTGTTCCTTCTGCGGCAAGAGTCAGCACGAGGTGCGTAAGCTCATCGCTGGGCCCTCGGTGTTCATCTGTGACGAATGTGTCGAGCTATGTAATGACATTATTCGCGAAGAGATGCAGGAACAGGCCGCCACTGATGGTAAGAAGCTGCCTAGCCCGCGGGAGATTAATCAGATTCTCGATGAGTATGTGATTGGTCAGGAACGCGCTAAAAAAGTGCTCTCCGTCGCCGTGTACAACCACTATAAGCGCCTCGAAGCCCGCACCGGTAAAGACGATGTGGAGTTGGCCAAGAGTAATATCTTGCTGATCGGTCCTACCGGTTCAGGAAAAACGTTACTCGCAGAGACTCTGGCGCGGCTACTCAATGTCCCGTTCACCATTGCCGATGCGACGACGCTAACCGAAGCCGGCTATGTCGGTGAGGATGTCGAAAACATCATTCAAAAGCTGTTACAAAAATGCGATTACGATGTGGAGAAGGCGCAAACGGGCATCGTCTACATTGATGAGATCGATAAGATCTCGCGCAAATCCGACAATCCCTCAATCACTCGAGATGTCTCTGGGGAGGGTGTGCAGCAGGCCTTGTTGAAGCTCATCGAGGGCACGGTTGCCTCGGTACCGCCACAAGGGGGACGCAAACACCCTCAGCAAGAGTTCCTACAAGTCGATACACGCAACATTTTGTTTATTGTGGGCGGCGCTTTTGCCGGACTTGAGCGTGTCATTCGAGACCGAACGGAGAAGGGTGGGATTGGCTTCTCAGCTGAAGTGAAGGCTAAAGACGACTCAAAAATCGATCCTAACTTGTTGTTTATTGTCGAGCCCGAAGATTTGGTGAAGTTTGGCCTGATTCCTGAATTTGTGGGTCGTTTGCCATTGATCGCTACCCTCGAAGAATTGGACGCAGACGCACTCATTCGTATTCTTACCGAGCCGCGCAATGCCCTGACCAAACAGTATCGGAAACTGTTTGACATGGAAGGTGTGGAAATAGAGTTTCGTGAGGATGCGCTGCGTGCGGTAGCCCGCAAAGCCATGGAGCGTAAGACCGGAGCTCGGGGTCTGCGCACGATCCTGGAGCAGGTATTGCTGGATAGTATGTATGAGATCCCGTCCATGGAAAACGTCTCGAAAGTCGTGATCGATGAGGCAGTGATCCTGGGTGATGCTAAGCCCTATCTGATCTACGAGAACTCTGACTACCAGAAAGCAGCGTCGGATTAGTCCCGTTCTTCAGTGGGCTGGGTCTCACAGCCTTGAATTATTCCGAATCGCGCCCAATAAACTTGGGTAAGCCTTCCATCGAGAGTTCGAGCATGCCAGATAAGCCCCAGCTTCCCGCATCAGCCGCCCAAGAGCCGATGCGCCACGTCCCAGTACTGCCGCTGCGCGATGTGGTTGTCTATCCACACATGGTGATTCCGTTATTCGTAGGGCGCGAGAAATCGATTCGGGCGCTGGACGCGGCGATGACCGGCAACAAACAAATTCTCTTGGTGGCGCAAAAGAGCGCCGATGAGGATGAGCCTTCGATTGATGCGATTTATCGCACCGGTACACTCTCGACTGTCCTTCAGTTGCTGAAGTTGCCAGATGGCACTATTAAGGTATTGGTGGAGGGTGTAGAGCGCGCCCGGGTGGTGGAATTGACTGATGCGGATGTGCATTTCTCGGCTCAGGTGATGGTGAGCCCTCAGCCACCGGCCGGTGATGAACGGGAAATGGAAGTTCTGTGTCGCTCCGTCATGAGTCTGTTTGAGCAGTACGTCAAACTCAACAAGAAAATTCCTCCTGAGATTCTGACCTCGCTGGCGGGTATCGACGATGCGGCTCGATTGGCCGATACCATCGCTGCTCATATGGCGCTCAAACTTGAGGAAAAACAAAAGATTCTTGAGATTGATGACGTTCAGGCGCGCTTGGAACACATCATGTCCCTAATTGAGGGTGAGATTGATTTGTTGCAAATCGAAAAGCGCATTCGTGGCCGCGTGAAGCAACAAATGGAGAAAAGTCAGCGCGAGTACTATCTCAATGAGCAGATGAAGGCCATCCAAAAAGAATTGGGAGACATGGATGATGTCCCCAACGAAATAGAAGAGCTGCAGCGGCGTATTGATACCGCGGGCATGCCTAAGGAAGCTTTGCAGAAAGCTCAAAATGAGCTCAACAAGCTGAAAATGATGTCACCCATGTCCGCAGAAGCCACGGTGGTGCGCAATTATGTGGAATGGTTGGCCAATGTCCCCTGGAAAAAACGCAGCAAAGTGCGCATTGATATTGCCGAGGCGCAGGATGTACTTGATCAGGACCATTATGGTCTGGAGAAAGTTAAAGAACGCATCCTTGAATATCTTGCGGTGCAACAGCGAGTGCGTAAGTTGAAAGGTCCGATTCTGTGCTTGGTGGGTCCGCCGGGTGTGGGTAAAACCTCCCTGGGGCGTTCGATTGCCCGTGCTACCAACCGAAAATTCACACGTATGTCCCTAGGTGGTGTGCGTGATGAGGCTGAGATTCGGGGGCATCGGCGCACCTACATCGGCGCTTTGCCGGGCAAGATCATCCAAAATATGTCGCGAGTGGGTACGCGTAACCCTCTGTTCTTGCTTGATGAAATTGACAAGATGGCGATGGATTTTCGCGGTGATCCCGCATCGGCACTGCTCGAGGTTTTGGATCCGGAGCAAAACAGCAGCTTCGCCGATCATTACCTCGAAGTGGACTATGACCTTTCCGATACGATGTTCGTGGCGACGGCCAATAGCATGAACATTCCCGGTCCGTTGCTCGATCGTATGGAAGTTATTCGCATTCCCGGCTACACCGAGGATGAGAAAGCCAGTATTGCTGTCAACTATCTAATTCCCAAACAGATTCAGGCCAATGGGCTGAAAGCCAATGAGCTCTCGATGAGCGAGGCCGCGATTCGGGATGTGGTGCGTTATTACACCCGGGAGGCGGGTGTGCGTAATTTAGAGCGCGAGATTTCTAAGATCTGTCGCAAAGTGGTCAAGGGGCATTTGCTCAAAGGCACAGAACACAAAACCTCCGTGACGCCACGTAATCTTGATAAGTATTTGGGAGTGCGCCGGTTTCGCTATGGTATTGCTGAGGAGCGTGACCAGATTGGCCAGGTCACCGGTCTAGCGTGGACGGAAGTGGGTGGTGAGCTTTTGACCATTGAGTCTGCTGTGGTTCCGGGCAAAGGTAAATTTACCCATACCGGTAAGCTGGGTGATGTTATGCAGGAATCCATTCAAGCGGCTCTCACCGTGGTGCGCAGTCGCGCCAGTACACTGGGTATTGCTGAGGACTTCCACGAGAAAAAAGACATCCATGTGCATGTGCCTGAGGGCGCTACACCCAAGGATGGCCCAAGTGCCGGCATCGGCATGTGCACCGCGATTGTCTCGGCTTTAGCAGAGATTCCCGTGCGTTCTGATGTTGCCATGACCGGTGAGATCACGCTGCGTGGAGAGGTTTTGCCGATCGGTGGATTAAAGGAAAAGCTTTTGGCAGCGCATC
Organism: Ectothiorhodosinus mongolicus; assembly: GCF_022406875.1. Lineage (NCBI taxonomy): Bacteria > Pseudomonadati > Pseudomonadota > Gammaproteobacteria > Chromatiales > Ectothiorhodospiraceae > Ectothiorhodosinus > Ectothiorhodosinus mongolicus. The sequence goes on along the minus strand of NZ_CP023018.1, from coordinate 479,598 downwards.
GGGGCGGGATTACGACCGTCATCATTCCCCAAGAAAATGAAAAAGATTTGGTGGATATTCCGAAAAACATTAAAAGTCAGTTGGATATTCGTCCCGTGCGCTGGATCGATGAAGTCCTGGCGATTGCTCTCAAGGAACAACCGCAACATACTGAAAGCGAAGAAGTTGCTAAGCCGGTATCGAGCAAAACCACTCGGCGTGCCAGTTCTCGGCGTATTCCTCATCATTAAGTAGTCGCAAAAAAGTTCGTTGACACCCGGGAAAAGCGCTTGGTATAACGGTTTTGCTTTTCCGGTCGGGAAGGCCGAAGATAATAATTCTGCGACCTCACTTGGCCGCATTGGGGAAACATGATTTAGTGAATTCGCCAAATCGTGATACCTGGCTTTGTTGTCGCGTACCCACCAATTAACTTGAAAAAAGGTAGACAAAATGAATAAATCTGAACTGGTAGATGCTGTTGCACAATCCGCTGACCTGTCCAAAGCTGCCGCTGGCCGTGCAGTCGACGCGGTTATTTCCAGCATCTCTGGAGCGCTGGCCAAAGGCGACCAAGTAACCGTGGTTGGCTTTGGTACCTTCTTGGTCCGCAAGCGCGAAGCCCGTTCCGGCCGTAATCCCCGTACCGGCGCCACCATCAATATCGCCGCATCCAAAGTACCCAGCTTTAAGGCTGGCAAAGCACTTAAGGATGCCGTAAAATAATCGGCTTTGCGGGTGCTTAGCTCAGTTGGTAGAGCGTCGCCCTTACAAGGCGAATGTCGGCGGTTCGAACCCGTCAGCACCCACCAAGCCCATGCAGTTTTGGAGCGGTAGTTCAGTTGGTTAGAATACCGGCCTGTCACGCCGGGGGTCGCGGGTTCGAGTCCCGTCCGCTCCGCCAATTTTCAAGGGTGTCTTAGGGCACCCTTTTTTGTGATCAACGCCCATGCTGCAATCGATACGTGATAAAGCCTCAGGATGGCTGGCATATGCCGTCATCATCATGATTTCCATCCCGTTCGCGCTTTGGGGTGTGGCCGAGTATTTCGGTGGGGGCGCCCGCCTGGTGGCCATTGAGGTCAATGATACGGAAATTACCAGTCGAGCCGTGCAGCGTGAGATTCAACAACAACGCCAGCAACTGGCCGAGTTCTTCGGTGGACAAATTCCCAGCAGCTTAGTCGACGAAGAGTCCTTGCGCGAGCAGGCCATCGAGGTACTGATCCGTCGTGAATTGGTGCGTCAAACCAGTCAGGAGCGCGGTTACCGAGTCAGCGATAGCCTTGTGGCGCGCGAATTAGGGGCTATCCCCGCCTTTCAAACCAATGGGCGTTTTGATCGAGAGCGCTATGTGCGCCTGCTAGAAGCGCAGCGTATTGGCAGGGGGGAGTTTGAAGCCGATATTGCTTTAAGCCTGCGCATGGGCCAGTTTGAGTCGGGCCTGCGTGACACGAGTTTGGTGATGGAGACCGAGGCGCTGGATTACCTGCGTTTGTTGTCCGAAGAGCGCCGCCTCAGTGCTTTGCGTATCTCCGCTGAGGACTATGCTCGTGATATCCGCATCGATCCTGCTCGGGTTGAGGCGTTTTATCAGGATAATCTGGAGCGTTTTCAAACACCGCTGCGTCTCCAGCTGGAATACGTGATGTTGGATTTCCAGACATTGGCTGAGACCATTAATATTTCCGATGCAGAAATCGAGCGTTTCTACCGACAGAGTCTGGATCGTTATACCTCGCCTGAGGAGCGTCGCGGCGCACAGATTTTGATTCGTGTCGACATCAATGCCAGCGACTCTGAGGCCGCAGCGGCCCGTGAGCGTGCCCAAGCAGCGCGCAGTCGCGTGTTGGCAGGGGAGAGCTTTGCAGCCGTCGCTGCTGATGTTTCAGAGGACCAATTTACCGCTGCGGATGGTGGCGATTTGGGCCTGCTGCAACGGGGCGACCTAGGTGCCGCTTTGGATGGGGTTTTATTCACGATGAGTGCGGCAGAAGTCAGCAACCCGGTGCGTACCCGTGAAGGCTTCCATGTGCTCAAACTGACAGCGATCCAGGCCGCCATTTCTCAGCCTCTTGATGAGGTGCGTGATGAAGTGCGTCAGGAATTGTTAGATCGTCAGGTGGAAACCCGTCAGATTCAATTAACCGAACAATTGATTAACGCCAGCTTTGAAAATCCCGGCAGCCTGCAACCCGCCGCCGCCGCTACTGGTTTGGCATTACAGCGCTCGGATTGGATAACGGCTGATACTGGAAGCGGTATTGGGGCCGTCAATGTCGTGCGCCGCGCCGCATTTTCCGATCGCTTGTTACGTGAAGGACGCAATAGCGATTTATTAGAACTGAATGACGGTCGGGCATTGGTGGTGCGCGTGGCCGAAGTGGAAGAAGCGCGGGCTCGTCCCTTAGCCGAAGTCGCTGCTGAAGCTGAGGCGCTTCTGCGCGCAGAAGAAGCGTCGAGCTTGGCACGTGAAGCCGGCGCTCAAGCGCTCAGCCAGCTGCAGGCAGGGCAGACTTTTGCGGCTACTGTTCGCGGCCTTCCCGGGGATTCTTGGAGCGATATCCAATTACGCCGCGATGATGAACGCTTGCCAGCAGAGTTACTGCAGGCAGCTTTTGCCCTGCCAGCGCCTATGGCTGAGCAACCCAGTATGCGCGGTCTTAGCCTGGATAACGGCGACTATGCGCTGGTTGTATTGCATGAAGTGATCGACGCTGAAGCTGATGCGGCTTCGTTGCAAGCAGCGCGCGAGCAGTTGATCAGTGTCCGGCGTATGTTGGAGTTCGAGGCGGCGCTGCAATCGCTGCAGGACGCCGCCAAAGTCCGAATCTTCCGGGACAACCTTTGAGCTTAGACCTCAGCTGGTCCCAAGCCCAGAGTGCTGTATCCAGAATCGACGTAGCTGATCTCAGCGGTGATCCCGGAAGCTAAGTCTGAGCATAGGAAAGCCGCCGCGTTGCCCACTTGTTCGATGGTCACATTGCGACGCAAAGGCGCGTTCTTTTCCACATGATCGAGAATCTTGCGGAAATCTCCAATGCCGGCGGCCGCTAGAGTGCGTATCGGCCCGGCTGAGATGCCATTGACGCGAATACCTTCTGGACCCAAAGCATAAGCCAAGTAGCGCACGTTGGCCTCGAGACTGGCTTTGGCCAAACCCATGAGGTTGTAGCTTGGCATTGAACGCACCGCGCCCAGGTAGGACAGGGTGAGAATCGCTGCATCACGTCCGGTCATCATGGGTCGAGCCGCTTTGGCCAGAGCCGTCAGGCTATAACTGCTGATCTCATGCGCGGTATTAAAGGCCTCGCGGGATATACCGTCGAGAAAATCACCCTCTAAGGCTTCTTTGGGCGCAAAGGCCACGGAATGTACCAGGCCCTCAAGCCCGTCCCATTGCTGGGATAGCGCATCGAACACGCTTTGAATTTCGGCATCACTGCTGACATCACAGGGCAAAACGATATTGGAGTTGAACTCAGCAGCCATTTTTTCAACGCGCTCACGCAGGCGCTCGTTTTGATAGGTAAAAGCCAGTTCAGCACCCTCACGGGCCATCGCCTGGGCGATGCCGTAGGCGATGGAACGATTGCTGGCCACACCGACAATCAAAACTCGCTTGCCACTCATAAAACCCATTGCACTTACTCCTGTCCAAGGTCCTGTGGACCTGATATTGATGTTATGCGTACATTCTAACGCGAATCTTGTATCTTTGCGGCTAAAGCCCATGCTTTGAGAAATCACAATGGACAAGCGTTACCACAGTAAGGATTTTGTCATCCTGGGCCTGTTGCTGGCCTTGGGGCTGGGCTTGTTGCTGCTCATGTATCAGGTTGATCGTCAGTGGCAGCGCATGAGCGAGATGCAAAGAGCCATGCAAGAACAGGCCGAGGATATGCGGCGGATGCGCTCGGCGGTGCAGGGTTTAGATTCGCGTTTGCGCGCTGGCGTGGTCTTGGACGGGCAGGGAAGTCAGGAGCGAGACGCGATCCCGTCAGCTTTTCAGCGAGCCTTTGCCGCCGCTGAGCAGGCCGATTATGCCTCGGGGGATTGGTTAGTCAGAGCCTTTCCCACGGGCCTGGCGACCCTGACGCCGCTGGTGTCCTCTGATGCCTATTCTAGTGAGGTTCAGTCTTATGTGCTCGAGCCTTTGCTGATTCGCGACCCGGATACGTTAGAGTGGCAGGGTCTTTTGGCGCAGGATTGGTCATTCAGTGAAGACGGTATGACTATCCGCTTCACCCTGCGCGAGGGTGTCGAGTTCTCAGACGGTGAGCCTTTGACCAGTGATGATGTGGTCTTCACCTATGAATTCATCATGAACGAGGCCATCGCCGCCCCGCGAGCGCGCGCCTACCTGGAAAAGCTGGAGTCGGTGATTGCTATTGATCAGCGCACCGTGGATTTTGTGTTCTCTGAGCCCTATTTCAATAGCCTGTCATTGGCTGGTGGCCTGCAGGTCCTAGCACGCCATTTTTATGAGCCTTTTTTAGAAGATCCGCGCAGTTTTAATCAAAGCCGCGGTCTACTCATGGGCACAGGCCCCTATCGCCTGGCTGATCCTCGCGGTTGGACACCGGATTTGGGGATGGTTGAATTGCAGCGCAATCCTCGTTATTGGGGCCCGGTCGATCCGCCCTTTGATCGGCTGTTGTGGCGGGTCATTGAAAACGACAGTGCGCGTTTGACGACTTTTCGCAATGGGGAGTTGGATATTTATGCGGCCCGCCCCAGAGAATATCAGCAGTTGCGTGATGATGAACGACTGGCTGCGCGTACCCAACGCTTTGAGTATATGAGTCCCACTGCGGGGTATAGCTATATCGGTTGGAACCAACAGCGCAATGATCAGCCCACCCTCTTTGCTGATCCCAAGGTGCGCCGAGCCATGGCTTATTTGACGGATACCGATCGCATCATTGATGAAATTATGTTGGGTTATGCCGAGCCGGCGGTTAGCCCGTTTAATCCGCGTAGTCCCCAGCACGACGCCAGCATCACGCCCTATCCGTTTGATGTAGCCAAAGCTCAGGCGCTATTGGCTGAGGCTGGCTTTGCCGATCGCAATGGCGACGGGATTTTGCAGGGTCCCGACGGTCAGCAATTCGAGTTTGATTTGGTGTTTTTCCAAGACAATGAAGACACCCGTCGCATGGTGCTATTTCTGCGCGATTTGTATGCCCGCGCCGGTATTGTCATGCGCCCCCGGCCGACGGAATGGTCGGTGATGTTGGATTTACTCAACCGCAAGGATTTTGATGCGATCACTCTGGGCTGGACCAGCGGTGTGGAAACGGATGTCTATCAGATGTTTCATTCCAGTCAGCGGGTCGCTGGCGGGGATAATTTTATTCACTATGGCAATCCTGAACTGGATGCTTTGATCGAGTTGGCACGCTCCACGGTTGATGATGAAGAGCGTATGCCGATCTGGCATCAGGTAGAGCGGATTTTGCATGAAGAGCAGCCTTATACGTTTCTCATGCGACGCATGACCCTGGCTTTTGTGGATCAGCGCCTGAGTAATCTCCAACAAACCCGATTGGGACTGAACCTCTCAGCCATTCCTCTGGAGGTTTATGTTCCTGCCGAGCAGCAGCGCTACTCGCGCTAGATCCATTAAGCGCCCGTGACGACTTACATTCTGCGTCGCTTGTTATTGATGATTCCCACTTTGCTGGGCATCACGTTAGTGGTTTTCGTGGTGATGGCGGCTGCCCCCGGAGGCATCAGCGCGCAATCATTAGTGGATGGCATGAATTTAGAGCCTCAGGCCAAACAGGCCATGGAGGACTATTACAACCGCATGTATGGTTTGGATCAGCCGCCGCCGGTCCAATATCTGCGCTGGTTGAATAATATCTCGCCTGTCGGTTTTGTCTTTGATGAAGAGGGCGCCTTGGCGGGGTTTTCCTTGTTTAAAGGTTCTGAGCTGGGCACCAGTTTTCGCTATGGACGACCGGTGGGCGATCTCATTGCGGAACGCCTGCCCATCACCCTGCTGTTGAATATTCTTTCCATTCCCATCATCTATGTGATCGCCATTGCTGTGGGTGTGCGCGCCGCGACCCATCGCGGCAGCCGTTTTGATACGGGCTCTGGGGTGCTGCTGCTGGGCCTATGGTCGGTGCCCACCATGTTGGCGGGCGTGCTGCTGATTGGTTTTTTTGCCTCTGAGCAGTTTTGGCGTTGGTTTCCAACCGGCGGCATCAGTCGTCGCGAGGCTTTGGATATGCCGTTTTTGCCGCATTGGAGTTCGTTGGGAGACTTGGGTTTGTTGTTTCTGCTCACCGGTCTGGGCACGATTTTGTTGGTCTGGTTAGTGCGGCGTAGCGGGTCGATCTTGTGGATAGCGACTATGGGGTTGCTGGGCGCCGCCATCGGGATTGGACTGGCGATGTCTTTAATGAGCGGTGATTTTGTGCGGGGGTTCTTATTGGATCGACTTTGGCACTTGGTATTGCCCGTGATTTGTTTGGCCTATGGGGGCTTTGCCTTTCTCGCCAAATTGACGCGCTCAGCGGTGTTGGAAAATCTCTTGTCCGATTATGCACGCACCGCTAGGGCCAAGGGGGTGGCTGAGCGTGATGTCTTGTGGCGACATGTATTTCGCAATTCTCTGCTGCCTTTGATTACGGTATCGGCGACTTTGTTGCCCAGCCTTTTGGCCGGTTCCGTGATTGTTGAGACGATTTTTTCGATTGATGGTATGGGCAAGCTCGCGGTTGAATCGGTACAAACCCGAGATCGCGAACTGGTGTTGTCGATTACTTTGATCAGTGGGCTATTGACCTTGGCCGGTTATTTACTGGCAGATCTTTGTTATGCCATCGCCGATCCGCGAGTGAGCTATGACTGAGGCGCAGCGCAGTTATACCGCACAGGTAGTGCGCGAAGTCTTGCTGCGCTGGGGAGCGCGCATTGGTTTGGCATGGATTTTGGTGTTGGTGTTCGTTGCCGTCTTCGCGCCGTTTTTGGCCAGCAGTTATCCCTTATTAGTGAGTGAAGGGGGGCAGTGGTCCAGTCCGGTATTACGTTATCTGAGCGCCGCCGATGTGACGCTGATGCTGACGTTCTTTGCGGCATTGTTGCTGTGGCGCTTGCAGCGCGCCTTTTGGCAGAAATTTCTTTTGTTATTGCTGATTGCGGCGGTAGGTGGAACGATTAGCTGGGCAACGGTTAAGCCGCCACAGCTGGTCATTTATGAGCAATACCGTGAAGCTCAAGCCCAGGGTCAATATGACTGGGTGATACACGCCCCCATACCCTATTCACCCAAGGATTATTTGCGGGATTTTGGTGACACTGGTCTGCAAGCGCCTTTGGCTGGGGACAGCCGTCGGCATTGGCTGGGGACGGAGGAAAATGGCGCTGATGTGCTCTCGCGTATGATTCACGCCTCGCGCATCGCTTTGGGGATCGGCTTTATTGCCACGGGTATTGCTCTGGGCATCGGTATCGTCATCGGCGGTCTGATGGGGTATTTCTCCGGCATCGTCGACATGATTGGCATGCGTATTGTCGAAATCTTTGAAGCCATACCCACCTTATTTTTATTGTTAACCTTCGTTGCCTTTTTCGGGCGCAGTCTTTACATGATGATGATTATCATCGGCATCACCTCCTGGTCGGGGTATGCGCGTTACGTGCGCGCTGAGTTTTTGAAGCTGCGCGAGCAGGAATATGTGCAGGCGGCTATTGCCTGTGGTCTGCCGCTGCGCTCAGTGCTGTTTCGCCACATGTTGCCCAATGGGGTGGCGCCGATACTGGTGGCGGCTAGCTTTGGTGTTGCCTCAGCGATTTTGGCAGAGGCAACCTTGAGCTTCTTGGGTCTGGGCTTGATTGATGATCCCTCCTGGGGGCAGATGCTGAATCAAGCCGTGCAATCGTCTTCCTTTAATTGGTGGATGGCGGCATTCCCCGGTGGGGCCATTTTCTTGACCGTATTTGCCTATAACTTGGTGGGCGAATCGCTGCGCGATGCCCTTGATCCTTATTTGAAGAAAAAAGCATGAGCGCGCTGCTTGAGGTGCAAAAATTATCCACCGAGCTGCGTGCGGGGCAGCACCAAATCCGCGCCGTTGATCAGGTGAGTTTCAGTATCGATCGCGGCGAGACTTTTTGCTTGGTCGGTGAATCCGGCAGTGGCAAGTCTGTCACCGCTTTGTCCATTATCCAGCTTTTGCCCAAGGACATCAGTTCCCACCCCAGTGGTCAGGTGTTGTTTCAGTATCGTCATCGAGATCAACGCATTGAGACGCTGGATATGCTCAGTGCTGCCGAGTCTGTGCGTCGCCAGATACGCGGCATGCGCATCAGTATGATTTTTCAGGAGCCCATGACCTCGCTGAATCCTGTACTCAGCGTCGGTGAGCAGATTACTGAGGCGCTGAGGCTACATCGCCCTGACCTGGGGGAGTCGGCAGCCCGCGAGCGCGCTATTGAAGTGCTGACTCAAGTACAAATGCCCAGACCGCGAGACATCGCCGGGGAATTTCCCCATCGCCTGTCGGGCGGGCAGCGCCAACGCGTGATGATCGCTATGGCTATGGTCTGTGAGCCTGATTTGTTGATTGCTGATGAGCCGACTACCGCTTTGGATGTCACCATTCAGGCCGAAATTCTGCGCTTGATGCGTGAGCTGCAAGCCAAAAATGGCATGGCGATTTTATTCATCACCCATGATTTTGGTGTGGTGGCGCAGATGGGGCATCGCCTCGGCGTGATGCGTCAGGGGCAGCTCGTGGAAAGCGGCACGGTGCGCGATGTTCTGGATCGACCGCAGCATGAGTACACGCGGCAATTGATTGCCGCCTTACCCGAGAATTTGCCGCGCATGGCGGTTCGCCAGGCACCCAGCAGCGCCCCCAGCTTGGTTGAGGTCAAAGACCTGCAGGTGCACTTCCCGATCCGTAAAGGCCTGATGCGGCGAGTCGTCGATCATGTGCGCGCGGTCGATGGGGTGAGTTTTGCCATTCCCCGCGGACAAGTTTTGGCAGTGGTCGGTGAGTCGGGTTGCGGTAAGACCACGCTGGGACGTGCCATGATTCGTCTGATTGAGCCCACAGCCGGCGAGATTCGTTTTGATGGGGAGGATATTACTCGCTTACCTCGGGCCAAAATGCAGGCCTATCGCCGACGCATGCAGGTCATCTTCCAAGACCCGATGTCCTCACTGAACCCGAGACTGACGGTGGCAGCGACGTTGACGGAACCCATGGCCGTGCATGGCATTGGCAGCGATAAGGCGGAGCGCCTGGCAATGGCAGCGCGGGTCTTGCAGCAAGTGCAAATGCCTGAGGATGCTTTGTGGCGTTATCCCCATGAATTCTCTGGTGGTCAACGCCAACGCATCGGTATCGCCCGAGCTTTGGTCTTGGATCCTGAGTTTATTGTCTGTGACGAGGTCACCAGCGCCCTAGATGTATCGGTTCAAGCCCAAGTGCTACAAATTCTCGCCGACCTCGCCCAAAAAAGGGGTCTGACCCTATTATTTATTACCCACAATATGGGCGTGGTGGAGTATTTGGCTGATACGCTGGTGGTGATGTATCAGGGGCGGGTGGTGGAGATGGGCGCTGCACGCGAGGTCTGTCGCAATCCCCAGGACGCTTATACGCAGAAGCTGCTGGCGGCCATCCCGCGTATCACCGGAAGTTAGCGCCCCTGAGCTACTACGTCGACGTAAAGCACCAGACGTTGCCCGGGACGCAGGATGCTATCGCTGCGCAGATTATTCCACCGCGTCAAATCAGCCACGGTCACACCATGCCGGCGTGCAAGATTCCAGAGGTTATCTCCCGTACGCACTACGTGCGTAATGCGATTGGCGGGGATATTCAGCGGCCGATTAGCGCTCGCCACCCGAGCTGCCATAGCGGGGTCTGACTGGGAGGGGATCAATAAATATCTTCCGGCACGAATGCGGTCTCCCGATAGCCCATTGATGCGCCGCAAATCCGCCACACTGATTTGGTATTGCCGGGAAATGCCGCCCAGAGTATCGCCCTGTTGGATGTGATGGCGTTGCCAGGAAACCCGCGCGTTGGGATCCAGTTCTGTGAGTGCCTGTGAGAATTGATTGGCATGCTCAATCGGCAGCAACAGGCGATGCGGTCCATCCGGTGGCGTGGCCCAGCGGTTGAAGCCCGGATTGAGCTGATGCAGCTGATCCATTTCCAATCCCGCTAATTCAGCAGCGACTGCCAATTCCAGCTGAAAATCTAGCTCTACAACGGTGATTTGGGGGCTGTTGCTGACCGGTGCCAATTCGATGCCATAGTACTCTGGCTGGGTCATAACAATTTTGAGCGCCAGCAGCTTGGGCACGTAGTGGCGAGTTTCTCGGGGTAGGTCGAGGTGCCAGTAGTCAGTCGTTAGGCCGCGCTCAGCATTGCGGGTGATGGCCCGATGAACTGTTCCTTGTCCGGCATTGTAGGCTGCCAGTGCCAGCAGCCAGTCGTTATCAAAACGCGCATGCAATTGCTGCAGGTAGTCTAAAGCGGCTTGAGTGGAGGCATAAACATCGCGCCGGCCGTCGTACCACCAGGTTTGATGCAGTCCGAAATGTCGGCCTGTGGAGGGGATGAATTGCCAAAGCCCGGCGGCACGGCCGTGGGAATAAGCAAATGGCTGATAAGCACTTTCAACGATGGGCAAGAGAAGCAGTTCGCTGGGCATGTTGCGCTGTTCCAGCGCATCAAGGATGAAATACAAGAAGGGTTCACCACGCTCAGTGACGCGATGCAGATAGCTTGGGTTTTCCCGATGCCACTGCACGTATTGTTGCACCAGCGCATTGTCTGCTGCCGCCGGCAAATCCATGCCGCGGCGCAAGCGATCCCAAAGATCGACGGGTTCGCTGTGCACCGCCGTGGCGGGTGGTATTTCTCGGGTGCTTGTGCGGCGGGTCTCAGCCCGGTGATCGGGCGCGGCAGGCGCTAAGTGTTGATCGGGGTAGGCGGCTTTTTGCGCAGTTGTCGAGCATCCCATCAGCCATTGACTGGCGATTATTGCAAGGATGATACTGCCAATCATTTTCTTCATGCCCATGGGCACGGTAGGATAGCGATCAACGCTCTGGCACTCAAGTCACGGGAGAGACATGCTGCCACCCCATTTCCAGTTTTCCGGCCCCATGCCTAAGCCAGCGCTGCGCGCGCAGCCGGATTTACCCGCCTGGTATGCCAGCCCAGAGGGTCAGGCCTTACGTCAGGCATTGCAGGCCCAAGTGGATCGCTTGGTACCAGATTTGTTTGGCTGCTGTGCCTTACAGGCTGGCTTTGTCCCAACCCAAGACGACTGGCTGCGTGAAAGTCGTATCCAGCATCGTTTTATCCTCGGCACATCAGGTGACCTTCAAGGGCATTGCAGTGCCTTACCGGTGCAGGCCGACAGCCTCGACTTGCTGCTACTGGCGCACAGCCTTGATGAATCTGAAGATCCGCACCAAGTGCTGCGCGAGGCAGAGCGCGTGCTGCGCGTCGAAGGTCATTTGCTCGTCATCGGCTTCAACCCGCTGAGCCTGCTGGGTTTGCGCGCAGTCGCCCCCGGATTGAAAAACCGTTTGCCAGAAATCCTGCCTGGTTTGGGCAGCCACAAGCTGCAGCAGGCGCTGATGCCGTTGGGGTTTGAGGTCATACATAAAGCTCAGGCGGGCTGGGCACCTGGATCGGGTTGGCGGAGTGTGACGCCACGATTGCAGGGCTTAAGTGGACGGCATCTGCCTTTGTTGGGCGGCGCCTATGCACTTTTGGCGAAAAAACGCGTCTCTACCCTGACCCCAGTGCATGGGCAGCGCACTTGGCGTTTGCGTTCCCCTCGTCTCGGTCGCGGTGTCGCCAGACCGATTTGTCGGCGCGGCGAGCATGACTGAGGCAGTAGAGATATTCACCGATGGGGGATGTCGCGGTAATCCCGGCGTTGGTGGTTGGGGCGCGGTGCTGCGCTATCGGGGCAAGGAAAAAGAATTGCAGGGTGCCGAGGCCGAAACCACCAATAATCGTATGGAGCTGCTGGCGGCGATTGCCGCACTGGATGCCTTGACCCGGTCTTGTGTCGTGCAACTCACCACAGACTCTCAGTACGTCAAAAAGGGCATTACGGAATGGTTGCCACAGTGGAAAAGACGTGACTGGCGTAATGCTGCAGGCAAGCCGGTTAAAAATCAGGATCTCTGGCAACGTCTTGATGAGGCAGCGCAGCGCCATGAGGTCCACTGGCATTGGGTCAAGGGCCATGCCGGCCATCCAGAGAATGAACGTGCCGATGAGTTGGCCAATGCCGCTATGGATGCACTGACTGCCCAGGGGCAAACCGCATGAGTTTGGATTTAGATAGTCCGCAAAGACAGGTCATTTTGGACACGGAAACGACGGGGCTGGATCCCGCAGATGGGCATCGCATCATCGAAATTGGCTGTGTCGAATTGGTGCGGCGGCGTCCCACTGGTCGACATTATCATCAGTACCTACAGCCGGATCGCCTGATCGATCCGGGTGCGGAAGAGGTGCATGGCATCAGTAATGCTTTCTTGGCCGACAAGCCGCGATTCAGCGAGGTCTGCGGGGACTTTCTTGAATTTGTGCGGGATGCGGAGCTGATTATTCACAATGCGCCGTTCGATGTCGGTTTTATCAATCACGAGCTGACTCTGCTCAGCCAGCCTGCGGGACTGCTGGGGGACTACTGCGTCATCACTGATTCTTTGGTGATGGCCAGAAAATTGCACCCGGGGCAGCGTAATAGCTTGGATGCCCTATGTAAGCGCTATCAAGTGGATAATTCTGGGCGGGATCTGCATGGCGCCTTGCTCGATGCGCGTATTTTGGCCGATGTCTATCTAGCGATGACAGGCGGTCAAAAAAGTCTGACCTTGGAGGCTGAGGTGACTGCGGCGAGTCCTGTCGCCAACGAGGCCACACTCAGACTGCCTGCCGATAGGCCGCGCTTGCGGGTGATTAGGGCCTGTGAGGATGAGCAGGCGGCGCATAGCCAAATGCTGGAGCGCTTGGGGGTGAAGAGCGCGTGGTGATTGCTACTCAATGGCTTTTGAGCACACGTTCCTTCTCGCGCTGCCAGTCTCTTTCTTTTTCTGTAGCGCGTTTGTCATGGGCTTTTTTGCCTTTAGCCAGACCGATCTCGAGTTTGGCACGGCCGCGTTTCCAGTACATGGCCAAAGGCACCAGGGTATAACCCCGTCTTTCTACTTGGCCGATGAGTTTGGCCAACTCGGCACTATGCAGCAATAGTTTGCGGGTGCGCACCGGATCCGGGTGGATATGGGTTGAGGCCGTGGGTAAGGGGCTGATATGAGCACCGAATAAAAAAGCTTCGGCATTTCTAATGAGCACATAGCTTTCCGTGAGCTGCACACGCCCCGCGCGCAGACTTTTCACTTCCCAGCCTTCAAGCACCAGCCCCGCCTCGAAGCGATCTTCAATAAAGTATTCGTGGCGCGCCTTTTTATTCAGGGCAATGGTGCTGCTGGACGCGCTTTTGGAAGATTTTTTGCTCATGGGTCGCGATTATAAACTGGCTGGCGCTTGGGCGTTGAGCGATCGCCGTAAAATACCGCACAATGGTGTCCCAAAAGGAGGAGGGGATGAGCAGCCAAAACTTGATACACGGCGAATGGTCTTCAAAGCTGGTTTTTATTCTGGCCGCAACGGGTTCGGCTGTTGGCTTGGGGAATATCTGGCGCTTTCCTTACATCGCTGGTGAAAATGGCGGCGGCGCCTTCGTCCTCATTTATCTTGCCTGCATCCTCTTGATTGGCCTTCCGATTATGATGGCCGAGGTGATGCTGGGTCGACGCGGTCGACGCAGTCCCATCAATACGATGCTAGTGCTCGCGCGCGCCGAAGGACTGAGCCGTTATTGGGGTTTGTTGGGGTGGCTGGGCATGTTGGCGGGTTTTCTCATCCTGTCCTTTTATAGCGTAATTGCTGGCTGGGCTTTGGCTTACATACTCCACGCCGGCACCAATAGTTTTTCAGGGTTAGATGCTGGCGGGGTGCAACGGTTGTTCAGTGACCTTCTCGCTGATCCGTATCGATTGCTGTTCTGGCACACCCTATTTATGGCTCTCAATATTTGGGTGGTGTCGCGGGGCGTGCGTTCCGGCTTGGAACAGGCTGTGCGTTTTTTGATGCCCGGTTTGCTGTTGTTGTTGCTGGTTTTGGTGGCTTACGCCATCAGTTCTGGCCATTTTGGTGATGGCTTCCGATTTCTATTCCGTCCCGATTTTAGCCAAGTGACGGGCGACACCATATTGATGGCGATGGGGCAGTCATTTTTCACCTTGAGCCTCGGTATGGGCGCCATCATGATTTATGGCTCTTACTTGAATCGTCAGGCCTCGATCGCTAAGACCTCGGCAATGGTGGTGACCGCAGATACTCTGGTTGCGATTTTGGCAGGCCTGGCTATTTTTCCGATCGTTTTTGCCAGCGGTTTGGCAGCGGGTCAGGGTCCGGGGCTGATTTTTGTGACCCTGCCTTTGGCTTTTGCGCAAATGCCGGCTGGTGTCTTGTTTGGCACATTATTTTTTATTCTCTTGGGGATGGCCGCTTGGACCTCTTCTATTTCCCTGATGGAGCCGGCCACTGCCTACCTGGTGGAGAATCGCAAACTCAGCAGACCCATGGCAGCTTTTGCCGTCGGGGGGGTTGGTTGGTTGTTGGGGGTGGGTACAGTACTGTCCTTTAACCTCTGGTCTTCGCCAATCGGCTTGACGCTGTCCTTGCCCGGTGGGTCGGTGTTTATTGGCGGCACTATTTTTGACATGCTGGATTACCTGACATCCAATATCATGCTGCCGCTTGGCGGGCTGTTTATCGCCTTATTTGTGGGCTGGCGCATGAGCCTTCAGTCGGTTCAAGATGAGCTGGGATTGAAGTCGGTTTGGATCTTTAAGGCGTGGTACCATGTGCTGCGTTTTGCCGCACCAGTGGGTATTTTTCTGGTGTTTCTCAAGGCAGTGAATCTGATCTAGGACTCCCCATGCCGACCGTCAATCGTCAGGCATTCGTGCCGTATTCCCCGCAAGAGATGTACGCGCTGGTCAATGATGTGCGTGCTTACCCTCAGTTCCTGCCCGGTTGTCGCTCCTCGGCGGTGCTTGCAGAAAACGAGGATGAAGTGACGGCCTCGATTGAGCTGGCCAAGGGAGCGGTACATAAGTCGTTCACAACCCGTAATCGACTACAAACGAATAAGATGATTGAAATGCGTCTGGTGGATGGCCCTTTCCGACATTTGGAGGGCTTTTGGCGTTTTGATGCCATGGGAGATAAAGCCACGCGTGTCTCTTTGGACCTAGAGTTTGAGTTTTCTAACCGCTTGATGGGCACGGTGATTGGGCCGATCTTTAATCAGGTGGCCAATTCGCTGGTGGACTCTTTCGTGAAGCGGGCGCGGCAGGTTTATGGACCGCGCTGAGGCCAGCGAGCTTTTGAATGTGGAAGTGGCGTACGCACGACCTGATGTGCAGCTTGTTCTTCCTTTGACCGTTTCTGTTGGAACCACAGCGGCCCAGGCCATTGAATTATCGGGGATACTGGAGCGCTGTCCCGAAATCGATCTCAGTCAACAGAAAATTGGGATTTTCGGCAAGCTAGTCTCGCCAGATACCGCTTTGCGGACTCGTGATCGAGTGGAAATCTACCGCGGCTTGATTGCGGATCCCAAAGCGGCGCGCAAACAACGCGCCGCCAAAAAACAGGCGGAAGCAGATGCTCAAGGTGAAGCGACTGAAGGTTCCAGCGAGGCCGAAGCCCCGACAGAGTGATTCACCGGTCTATGTGCGTGAGGATGTCGCCCTCAAAATACACTGTCAGCCGCTGCTGAGTGGCCGCTTGGTCACCCGCTTTTATGTAGTAGACGTAATCCCAGCGGCGCTCACCCTGGAAAGGATCGCGATGCACCGGCTCACCCAGTAGGAACCGCACTTGACGGCGGGTCATACCTTCGCGCAGCTGCTCAACCTGGGCATTGTCTATCTTATTGCCTTGCTGAACATCGACTTTATGCACCGACAGCAAGCCGGATCCACAGCCCTGCAGAAGCAGTGCGATCAAGGTAAAATAAACGAAGTATCTTGGCATGAAGTTGTCCACTTAGATCAATGGCTAGGGGTGTTTGCTTTGACAACCATCCCACAAGCCGGGATATTACATCAATTGAGGTGCAAAACCTGCACGGAGTAGTTGGATATGGACGCGAAAACCCTGAAAAAAGCGGGGCTCAAAGTCACGGCGCCAAGGCTTAAGGTGATGGAGATCCTTGAGCAAGCCGAAGATCATCACCTGAGTGCGGAAACCATCTACCGGCGTTTGCTCGAAGCGGATGAAGAGATTGGCTTGGCAACGGTATACCGAGTGCTCACCCAGTTTGAACAGGTGGGTCTGGTCAATCGTCGGCATTTTGAGGGCACGCAGGCAGTATTTGAGTTGGAGCGTGGTGGCCATCACGATCATATTGTGTGCGTGAAATGCGGTCATGTCGAAGAGTTTGCCGATCCGATGATCGAGCAGCGCCAGCGTGACATCGCCGGCCAAATGGGTTTTGATATCAAGCAGCGGGCACTGACCATCTATGGTGATTGCAGTCAGGAATCTTGCCCGCACGACGAGCAGAATAAGTAAGTTTCATTACCCGCTGGATGCTCGCTTCAGCATATCCTCAGCATGGGCCAAACTTTGCGGGGTGATCTCTACACCTCCTAGCATGCGGGCCAATTCCTGAATTCGTTGTTCACTCGCCAGCTTCGCGATGTTGGTGCGGGTGCTGTCGCTGGCTTTTTGTTTGTGCACGCAAAGATGATGATGCGCTTGCGCCGCCACCTGCGGCAGATGGGTGACGCACAAAACTTGTCGATGTTGCGCTAGCTGACGCAGTTGTTGGCCAACCACTTCGGCTACGGCGCCACCAATGCCCACGTCCACTTCGTCGAAAATTAGGCTGGCGATCGGCAGGGCATGGGCAGCGATCATTTGAATGGCCAAACTGATCCTGGATAGTTCACCACCTGAGGCCACTTTGCTCAGTGGCTGCAAGGGTTGTCCCGGGTTGGCGCTGACCTGAAATTCGATCCGATCCATCCCCTGGGCACTGGGTTTGGCTTGATCATCCCAGTGAACTGCACAGGCAAAACGGCCACCGCCCATGCCCAGTTGTTGCATCGCCTCGGTAATGGCTAGACTCAGGCTGGACGAGGTTTTTTGGCGAATGTTTGATAGCTTTTGAGCAGCCTGCATGTATGCCTCAAGCGCACTGTCGACGCTGACACGCAAGCCATCCAAATCATCCATATCTTTTTCTAAGCCCTGCAGTTCTTGTTCAAGCTGTTGATGCAGGATGGGCAATTGCTCCGCTGATACCTGATGTTTTTTCGCCAGGCTCAGCCATTCGGCCATGCGGGAATCTACTTGTTTTAAGCGCTCGGGATCTAAATCGAGCGTCTCGCCATAGCGTCGTAAAAGGGTGGCGGCTTCGCGAATCTGGATGTGTGCCGCGCCGAGCAACTCCATCGGCTCGCCCAGGCTTGAGTCCAAATCGATTACTTGTTCCAGCTCAGCGATGAACCGAGCCAATACACTGTCGACGCTGAGGTCTTGTTCATAAAGTCCTTCAAGAGCGGCGCGCGCTGTTGCCAGCAGGCGCTCAGCATGGGCCAAGCGTCCCTGTTCCTGCTCCAGTTGTGGCCATTCATCGACATTAGGCTGCAGTCGCGCCAGTTCGTTGGCCTGAAATTGCAAGAGTTCCCGGCGTGCGCTCAAGGCTTGGTGGTCAGCCACCAGAGTATCTAAGCGTGCTTTTTTTTCCTGCCACTGCGCAAAGCAGCGAGCAACCGTCTCCAGCAGTGGGGCATGCTCCCCGGATTGGTCTAACAGGCTGCGCTGCACGCTGCGATGCATCAATGACTGATGCGCATTTTGGCCATGGATATCGACCAGTCTCTCACCCAGGGCTTTGAGATTTTGTAATGTCGCCGAGCTACCATTAATCCAGGCGCGACTTTTGCCGTCGGCTTGAATGACGCGCCTGAGTAAGCATTCTTCATGATCCAAACCCTGTTCAGTCAGCCAATCGCGCGCCTCAGGCTCGCCGGAGAGCTCTAGTCGGACGCTGATCTCGGCTCGCTCAGCGCCATGGCGCACCACGCTGCTGTCCGCGCGATCTCCCAATACCAGGCCTAATGCATCCACCAAAATCGATTTTCCCGCACCGGTTTCACCGGTCAGCGCCGTCATGCCGTCATGTAGATCCAATGACAGCTCATCGATAATGGCGAAATCGCGAATATGGATGTGCGTTAGCATGCTGCCGGTTGTTCGCCCCAGCCCAGTTTGGCTCTTAAGATCTGTAAATAATCATAGCCCTGCGGATGAATCAGGCGCAGCTTGCCTTGCTTTTGGGTGATCACGACCCGGTCTTGCGGCTCGAGATCCAAGTTATTTTGTCCGTCTAAAGCGATTTGAGCGCGCGAGCGGCTATGTTCATTCACCGCCAATTCGATGCGACTATTACCCGGGACGACCAACGGTCGATTGTTTAGGCCATGCGGACAAATCGGCACCAAAACCATGGCATCTAGACAGGGTGCGAGAATCGGTCCGCTACAGGAAAGTGCATAAGCTGTCGATCCAGTTGGGGTGGCCACCACCAGACCATCGGCGCGTTGCGTATTAATGAAAAGCCCGTCGACCCAGGTATCAAATTCCAGCATGCGCACCACATCGCGGATATGCAGAACGACATCATTGAGCGCGTCACCGGCAGCCAGTTGCTCGCCTTCACGGTAAACTTCAGCTTGCAGTAGGCTACGTTCATCAACCACATAGGCGCCAGCGAGAATGGCATCGAGTTGCTCCAGCATGGTGTCCGGAGAGACGTCGACCAAAAATCCGAGCCGCCCCGCATTGACGCCCAGCAGCGGCACACCGGCATCCACCATACTGCGCGCCGCACTCAAAAACGTGCCATCTCCCCCGACCACAATAGCCAGGTCTGCTGATTTTGCTATCTCTTTGCGTGTGACGACTTCAGTGACCAAGGCTTTATCCAAAGCGGGTTGAACAGACTCATCCAGCAGTAGCTGACAGCCTTGTTGCTGCAGATGCGCCAGCAATCCAGACAGAATCTCGCGCAGGCGGGGCTCGGCCGTTTTGGCAATGACACCGATTTGATTGAATTTTGGCTGCATAGGGCGATTATGGTTTAAAGCGGTTCTAAAAGCGAAGGGGGTATGCGGGCTTTCTTGACACCCAAAGGGCAGGGAGTAACATGCTTTGGCAGACCCCATCATGGACTGCCAACAGGAACCATGAAAAGCGTGCGAAACGAACCCAAACAACCCCTGAATGATCGTGCCAAGAGGCTTCTGCGCGCTTTGGTGGAGAGCTATGTGCGCGATGGCCAGCCGGTGGGTTCGCGGACGTTAGCGCGCACCGCTGGTTTGGATTTGAGTCCGGCCTCGATTCGCAATGTGATGGCTGATCTGGAGGATTTGGGCTTGATCAGTGCGCCGCATACCTCGGCAGGCCGCATTCCGACTGCCCAAGGCTATCGACTGTTTGTCGATTCGCTGTTGGAGATTAAGCCGCTAGACAGTGAAGAGGTGCAGCAGCTCAAAGCTCGCCTCAGCCCGGAGATGGATACCAAAACCCTGGTGGAATCGGCATCAGATCTACTCTCTGCCGTGACGCAGATGGCAGGTATGGTGCGCGTTCCCCGTCATGGGCACACGGTGCTTAGCCAGATTGAGTTCCTTAAACTCTCCGGGCATCAAGTGCTAGCGATTTTGGTGATGAATAAAAATGAGGTGCAAAATCGCATTTTGCAGCTGGATCGCGAATACAGTCACGCTGAACTGCAGCAAATGGCCAATTATCTGAATGAACACTTGGTGGGCTTAGACCTGAGTCAGGCGCGCGAGCAAATCCTGCAGGAGATGAAAGCCGTGCGCGAGCACGTCAACACTCTGATGTTGGCGGCCATCAAGCTGGGGGAACAAGCTTTTGCCAGCGAACAAAAGACCGAACAGTTGGTGCTGGCCGGACAAACCCACTTGATGGACTATGTGGAGCTCTCCAGCGTGGATAAGTTGCGCGCCCTGTTTGACGCGTTTAACCAAAAACGCGACATCTTATTGCTGTTGGATAACTGCATTAGCGCCGAAGGCGTACAGATTTTTATTGGCCAGGAGTCCGGGCATGAGGTGCTGGATGACTGCAGTGTCGTTACCGCACCTTACAGCATGGCTGGTGAGGTGGTCGGCGTGTTGGGTGTCATTGGCCCCACCCGCATGGCCTATGAGCGAATTATTCCGGTGGTGGATATCACGGCTAAGCTTTTGGGCGCGGCGCTTAGCGCCCGCGACTAAGCCATTCCTATTTTTTCTGAATAAGCCCTCTTGAAGTTTGGGGATTTGCTCCCATGCTAGTGGGAGAATTCATTTTGGGGATTGATGATTCATGCACAATGACAAACAACATCCGGCGGATGCAGAAATTGAGGGCCTTGCTGCGGAATCAGAAGAGGCAGCGGTAGAAGATGCGCACGGCGAGCTTTTGGTTCGGATTGCCGAGTTGGAAGAAGAATCAGCCCAGCGACTAGATCAGCTACTGCGGGCTCGAGCCGAAATGGAAAACCTGCATCGGCGCATGCAACGTGATGTAGAAAATGCCCACAAGTTCGCCTTGGAAAAATTTGCCGCTGACTTATTGGCGGTGCGCGACAGCTTAGAGATGGGCGTGCAGGCCGCGCGCGAGGCAACCGATGTGGAGTCGATTCGCGAAGGCACGGAGCTCACCCTGAAGATGCTCAGCCAAACTATGAGTCAGTATGGAGTCGAGGCCCTAGATCCCATGGGTGAGCGTTTCGACCCGGATCGTCATCAGGCCATGAGTATGCAAGAAAGCGGCGAATACGAGCCCAATACCGTGATGGCGGTGATGCAAAAAGGCTATCTATTGAATGAGCGTTTATTGCGGCCAGCTATGGTGATGGTCGCCAAGGCTCCCAGCGGTGCTTAAGTGCCCAGCAACCCCCAAGACTTGAAAACACCGGCTTTAGCCCCACTTTGGGCTTAACGCCGCACACAAAATTCATTGAATACGGAGCAAATCATGGGCAAAACAATTGGTATTGACTTAGGCACCACCAACTCCTGCGTAGCGATCATGGAGGGTGGTAAGGCCAAGGTGATTGAAAACTCAGAAGGAGGGCGTACCACGCCCTCGATTATCGCGTTTGCAGATGATGGTGAGGTGTTGGTGGGTCAATCCGCCAAGCGTCAGGCTGTCACTAACCCCGCTAATACCTTGTTTGCGGTGAAGCGGCTGATTGGTCGACGCTTCGAAGAGCCGGAAGTGCAAAAAGACATCAAGATGGTGCCCTATAAAATCGTCAAGGCGGACAATGGCGATGCCTGGGTAGAAGCGCAGGGCAAGAAAATGGCGCCGCCTGAGATTTCTGCGCGGGTCCTACAAAAAATGAAGAAGACGGCTGAAGACTATCTCGGTGAAACGATTACCGATGCAGTGATCACCGTGCCCGCTTACTTCAATGATTCCCAGCGTCAGGCCACCAAAGATGCCGGCCGCATTGCTGGCTTGGAAGTGAAGCGCATTATCAATGAGCCCACCGCAGCAGCTTTGGCCTATGGTTTGGACAAAAAGCCCGGGGACAGCAAAGTTGCGGTCTATGACCTGGGTGGTGGCACTTTTGATATTTCTATTATTGAGATCGCTGAAGTCGACGGCGAACATCAGTTCGAAGTGTTGGCCACTAACGGCGATACTTTCCTGGGTGGAGAGGACTTCGACCTGCGTTTGATTGATTATTTGGCCTCTGAATTCAAGAAAGAGCAGGGTATTGATCTGAAGGGTGACCCCTTGGCCATGCAGCGTCTCAAAGAGGCCGCAGAAAAAGCCAAGATCGAGTTGTCTTCCAGTCAGCAAACCGATGTCAATCTGCCCTATATCACTGCCGATGCCAGTGGTCCCAAGCATCTCAATCTCAAGGTGTCGCGTGCCAAATTGGAATCCTTGGTGGAAGATTTGATCAAGCGCACCATTGAGCCCTGCAAGACTGCACTCAAGGATGCTGGATTATCGGTTTCGCAGATCGACGATGTGATCTTGGTGGGTGGCCAGACGCGGATGCCTAAGGTAGGGGACGCGGTGAAAGACTATTTTGGCAAGGAGCCGCGCCGTGATGTGAATCCAGATGAGGCGGTTGCCGTAGGCGCCTCCATCCAAGGTGGTGTTTTGGGTGGCGATGTCAAAGATGTGTTGTTGTTGGACGTAACCCCTTTGTCTCTGGGAATAGAGACTTTAGGTGGCGTGATGACCAAGCTCATCGAGAAGAACACCACCATCCCGACCAAGGCCAATCAGGTGTTTTCAACGGCGGACGATAATCAGACAGCGGTGACGGTACATGTGCTGCAGGGCGAGCGCGATCAAGCCGCAGCCAACAAGTCGCTGGGTCGTTTTGATCTCAGTGATATCCCGCCGGCACCGCGTGGCATGCCGCAAATTGAGGTGACGTTTGATATCGATGCCAACGGCATTCTCAACGTGTCCGCTAAAGACAAAGCAACCGGCAAGGAACAGTCCATCATCATCAAGGCCTCCTCGGGTCTGGCGGATGACGAAATTGAGCGTATGGTGAAAGATGCCGAAGCTCATGCCGAGGAAGATAAGCGCTTCCAAGAATTGGTCAGCGTGCGTAACCAAGCCGACAACCTGATTCATGCCAGTGAAAAAACTCTAAAAGACATGGGTGAACAGGTCTCTGCTGAGGAGAAATCTTCGATTGAGACGGCTATTGCTGAGCTGCGCGAGGCGATGAATGGCGATGATAAGGAAAAGATCGAGACCAAGACGCAGCAGTTAGGCGAGGTCTCAGGTAAGCTTGCGGAGCGGATGTACGCGCAACAAGCAGAGGCGGCCCAAGGGGATGCCGAGGCGCAGGCGCAAGGGTCGGGTTCGGCAGACGATGTGGTCGATGCTGAGTTCGAGGAAGTCGACGACAAAAAGAAATGATTTGAATGGCCAAGCGTGATTATTACGACGTACTCGGGGTTGCGAAAAACGCCAGCGACGATGAACTGAAAAAAGCCTTTCGGCGTTTGGCAATGAAGTATCATCCGGACCGCAATCCGGATGATGAATCGGCCGAAGAGCGTTTTAAAGAAGCTCGCGAAGCCTATGAAGTGCTCTCCGATGCGCGCAAGCGATCGGCCTATGATCAGTTCGGTCATGCCGGGGTGGATGGTGGCCCCGGCGGTTCGGGCGGCCCGGGTGGTGGCAGCTTCCAAGATATTTTCGAAGATATTTTCGGCGATATCTTTGGTGGGGGCGGCGGTGGCGGCGGCCGCGGTGGCGGCAGCGCCGTTTATCGGGGTTCTGACCTGCAATACAACCTCGAGATGACCCTGGAAGAGGCGGTATTTGGCTCGGAGATGAAAATCCGCGTGCCCACCTTGGTCACCTGTGACAGCTGCGAGGGCAGCGGCGCAGCCCCGGGAACCAGTGTCGAGACCTGTGGTACTTGCGGCGGTGCCGGACGGGTGCGCATGCAACAGGGCTTTTTCTCAGTACAACAAACCTGTCCACGTTGCCGCGGGACGGGAAAAGTCATTCCCAAGCCCTGTCCCAAGTGTCGTGGTCAAGGTCGGGTGCAGGATCGGCGAACATTGAATGTACGGGTGCCTGCCGGGGTAGATTCGGGTGATCGAATCCGCTTAGCCGGAGAAGGGGAGGCCGGTATCAATGGCGGCCCGTCCGGAGATTTGTATGTGCAGGTGCAGGTTAAACCGCATCGAATCTTCACCCGCAAGGGCGTGGATTTGTATTGCGAAGTTCCAGTGAGTTTCGCTACCGCTGCTCTCGGCGGTGAGTTAGAAATCCCCACGCTCAAAGGCCGAGTTTCTTTAAAGGTTCCCGCGGAAACCCAAACGGGTCAGCCGTTTCGCTTACGCGGCAAAGGGGTGCGCTCGGTGCATGGGGGCGGAGAGGGTGATTTGATCTGCACAGTGCAGATTGAAACGCCGGTGAAGCTCACTCGCGAACAGAAACAGCTGTTGTCGCAGTTTGAAGCGAGCATGCAAGACGACGGTAAGAAACACAGCCCCCAGCATCACGGCTGGTTGGATGGGGTGCGTGGCTTTTTTGATGACCTAAAGTTCTGGAGAAAATCATGAATACCCAGCGGGTGGCGGTAGCCGGCGCCGGCGGTCGCATGGGCCGGACCCTAATCGAGGCGATCACTGCCCATCCGAACTTGCAGTTGAGTGCGGCCACAGAGGTCTCCGGCAGTTCGCTGCTGGGCGCCGATGCCGGTGAAATCGCGGGAGTAGGACGCCTGGACGTGGTGATTCAAGAATCGCTGATACCGCAGATCGAGGCCTTTGATGTGCTAATTGACTTCACTCGCCCCGAATCCTCGCTACAACACCTGGAAATCTGCCGCGCTGCAGGTAAAGCGGTGGTGATCGGTACAACGGGTTTTGATACGTTGCAAAAACAACAGATTGCTCAGGCCGGTGAGTCAATCGCCCTAGTTTTTGCCCCCAATATGAGTGTCGGAGTGAATTTGTGTCTGCAGCTGTTGGCTACAGCGGCAGAGGTATTGGGTGATGAAGTCGATATTGAAGTGATCGAGGCCCATCATCGCCACAAGGTCGACGCTCCCTCAGGAACGGCCTTGGCGATGGGTGAGGTTATTGCTAAGGCTTTGGGGCGTGATTTGCAGGAATGCGCGGTCTATGGTCGCCAGGGCATCACCGGTGAACGCTCGCGGCAAACTATCGGTTTTGAAACCATTCGTGCCGGGGATATCGTCGGTGACCATACGGTGTTGTTTGCAGCGGATGGCGAGCGTGTTGAAATTACCCACAAAGCCTCAAGTCGAATGACATTTGCTCGGGGTGCTGTGCGCGCAGCTGCCTGGCTAGAAAGCCAGCCTGCCGGAGTTTATGACATGCAGGATGTACTGGGTTTGGGCCGCTAGAAGTGTTTGCAACGCCCCATTTTTAAGCCTTGGCTCGCGTCATTTTGGTGCACCGCATCATTGGACAGACGAAGGCACGATCGGCTAAACTTACGTAAGTTTGCGTGCCGGAGGTCCAGTGAGTCACACACCAGCCGTTCTGGCTTTGGAAGATGGCAGTTTGTTTTACGGGCATGGTGTTGGGGCCTCAGGTCAAGCCGTCGGTGAGGTGGTTTTCAATACCGCTATGACTGGCTATCAGGAGATCCTTACCGACCCTTCCTATGCGCGTCAGTTGGTCACTCTGACTTATCCACACATCGGCAACACCGGTGTAAACCCCGAAGATGAAGAGTCCACCGGACCACAAGCTGCGGGTTTAATTGTGCGCCATGTGCCGCGCCGTTTGTCCTCATGGCGTTCCCAGCAAAGCCTTTCGGATTATTTAAAACACCATGGTGTCATCGCCATTGCGGGCATCGATACCCGTCGCTTGACGCGCTTGCTGCGCACCCAGGGTGCTCTCAATGGCTGCATCATGGTAGGTGATGTCGATGTCGACGCAGCTCTGGCTGCAGCGCGAGCCTTCCCAGGGATTAAGGGCATGGACTTAGCGCAAACCGTGACTACCCAAACCGCATATCCTTGGTCGGAAGGCACTTGGGAGCTGGGTCAAGGCCATCAGCCTGGTCCTGCCAATCCAGCATTTCATGTGGTGGCATTCGACTTCGGGGTGAAGCGCAACATGCTGCGTATGTTGGTGGACCGGGGTTGTCAGATCACGGTTGTGCCGGCCCAGACAACGGCCGAAGAAGTGCTCAAACTTGGCCCAGATGGAGTGCTCTTATCCAATGGTCCTGGAGATCCAGAGCCCTGCGATTATGCCATTGAGGCCACGCGTAAGATCTTGAGTAAAAATATTCCGGTGTTTGGTATTTGCTTGGGGAATCAGCTGCTGGGTTTGGCCGCGGGAGCCAAGACCATGAAAATGAAGTTTGGGCATCATGGCGCCAATCATCCGGTGCAAGATTTGGTCACCGGTCAAGTCATGATCTCCAGCCAGAATCACGGTTTTGCTATTGATGACTCTACTTTGCCCAAGAACGTGACGGCCTCTCATCGCTCCCTGTTTGATGGCACGCTGCAGGGTATTTCGCTCAGCGATCACCCTGCCATCAGCTTTCAAGGCCATCCGGAAGCCAGCCCAGGGCCACATGATGTCAGTC
The DNA here is from genome assembly GCF_022406875.1 of Ectothiorhodosinus mongolicus. Classification (NCBI taxonomy): domain Bacteria; kingdom Pseudomonadati; phylum Pseudomonadota; class Gammaproteobacteria; order Chromatiales; family Ectothiorhodospiraceae; genus Ectothiorhodosinus; species Ectothiorhodosinus mongolicus. The sequence goes on along the minus strand of NZ_CP023018.1, from coordinate 453,385 downwards.
CTCAATTCGATCGCTTCATCGAGATGATGCGCGCCCGGCAGTCTGCTTAAATCACCACTGGTTTGTTTTTATGCCCAAAAGAACTGATTTAAAGAGCATCCTCATCCTGGGCGCCGGGCCGATTGTGATCGGTCAGGCCTGCGAATTTGATTATTCGGGGGCTCAGGCGTGCAAGGCGCTGCGCGAGGAAGGCTACCGCGTCATCTTGGTGAACTCTAATCCAGCGACCATTATGACCGACCCAGAGATGGCCGATGCGGTGTATATCGAGCCGGTGGAATGGAAGACCATAGCGCGGATCATCGCCCGTGAAAAACCGGATGCCGTGCTGCCCACTATGGGTGGGCAAACAGCTTTGAATTGCGCGCTGGATTTAGCTCGTCATGGGGTTTTGACCGAGCATGGGGTCGAACTGATTGGTGCCAGCGAAGACGCGATTGACATGGCCGAGGATCGAGAACGCTTCCGTCAGGCTATGGATGAGATCGGTTTGGCATCGCCCAAGGCCTTTATGGTCAATGCCTGGGAAGAAGCTCAGCGGGTGCAGCCAGAAATTGGCTACCCGATCATCGTTCGTCCCTCATTCACGATGGGCGGCAGTGGTGGTGGCATCGCTTACAACCGTGAGGAATATGAAGAGATTGTTAAGCGCGGCTTGGATCTTTCGCCAGTGAATGAGGTGCAGGTTGAAGAGTCGGTGCTGGGCTGGAAGGAATATGAGATGGAAGTGGTGCGTGATCGCGCGGATAACTGCATCATTATTTGCTCGATCGAAAACCTGGATCCCATGGGAGTGCACACGGGTGATTCCATCACCGTCGCCCCTGCACAGACCCTGACGGATAAGGAATATCAAATCATGCGCAATGCCTCGATCGCGGTGTTGCGCAAGATTGGTGTGGATACCGGTGGCTCCAACGTGCAGTTCGCAGTGAATCCCGACGATGGGCGCTTGGTGGTGATCGAAATGAATCCCCGGGTGTCGCGTTCCTCGGCGTTGGCCTCAAAGGCCACCGGCTTTCCTATCGCCAAAGTGGCCGCCAAGTTGGCGGTGGGATATACCCTGGATGAACTGCGCAATGAGATCACCGGTGGGGTGACCCCTGCGTCTTTCGAGCCGTCTATTGATTACGTGGTTACCAAGATTCCACGCTTCACTTTCGAGAAGTTTCCCAGTGCGCAGGCACGGCTTACCACCCAGATGAAATCGGTGGGTGAGGCTATGGCCATTGGCCGCAGCTTCCAAGAATCTTTCCAAAAAGCTCTGCGCAGTTTGGAAACCGGTTCTGATGGCCTCGATGAGATTTTGGATCTGAGTGATGAGGATGCCGACAGCACGCTACGTAGTCGGCTGGTCGACCCCGGTCCAGAAAGGGTTTGGTATGTGGGTGATGCTTTTCGCCGCGGTTACAGTGTCGAGAAACTGTTTGAGCTAACCGCGATCGATCCTTGGTTTTTGGATCAAATCGGCGAGCTGATCGAAATTGAGCGGGACCTGCGTGGCAAAAATCTTCGTGACTTGGACGCTGAGCACTTGTTTGTCTTAAAACAGTCCGGCTTTTCTGATCGGCGCTTGGCGCGTCTTTTGGATGAAACCGAGCGCAGCGTTCGTGAGTACCGTCACAGTCTGAATGTGCATCCTGTTTATAAGCGCGTGGATTCCTGTGCGGCTGAGTTTGCCTCGACTACGGCCTATATGTATTCCACCTATGAGGAGGAATGTGAAGCCGAGCCCAGCCAGCGCAATAAAATTATGGTCCTGGGCGGAGGTCCTAATCGCATCGGTCAGGGCATTGAATTTGATTATTGTTGTGTCCATGCCGCCTTAGCGATGCGCGAAGATGGTCATGAGACCATCATGGTCAACTGTAATCCAGAGACTGTCTCCACAGATTACGATACTTCCGATCGCCTATATTTTGAGCCATTGACCTTGGAAGATGTGCTGGAGATCGTGCACAAAGAACAACCCGCGGGGTTAATTATTCAGTTTGGCGGTCAGACGCCCTTGAAGCTAGCTCGCGATCTTGAGGCTGCTGGTGCGCCGGTGATCGGCACGACGCCAGACTGTATTGACCTGGCCGAGGATCGCGAGCGCTTCCAGCAGCTGATTGATCAGCTGGGCTTGGTGCAGCCCCCCAACCGGACGGCGCGCAGTGCTGAAGAAGCCGTGGGCCATGCTGAGGCCATCGGTTACCCCGTGGTGGTACGTCCGTCCTATGTCTTGGGTGGCCGAGCCATGGAGATTGTCTATAACGAGACTGACCTGCGCCGCTATATGCGTGATGCGGTGAAAGTCTCTAATGACGCGCCGGTGCTTTTAGATCGCTTCTTGGATGATGCAGTGGAGGTCGATGTTGACGCCATTTGTGACGGTCAGGAGGTGATTATCGGCGGCATCATGCAGCATATCGAACAAGCCGGAGTGCACTCGGGGGACTCTGCTTGCTCGTTGCCGCCGTACAGCATTAGCTCAGCCCTGCAGGATGAAATTGCCGAGCAGGTGCGCAAAATGGCCTTGGGGCTGAACGTTATTGGTTTGATGAATACGCAGTTTGCTATTCAGGGCGAGAAGATTTTTGTGCTGGAGGTGAACCCACGGGCCTCTCGTACCGTACCGTTTGTGTCTAAGGCCATTGGCATGCCGCTAGCGAAGATTGCCGCCCGGTGTATGGCCGGCGTGTCGCTCAAACAACAAGGGGTCACCCGTGTGATCCGCCCCGAGTATTTCTCGGTCAAAGAGGCGGTGTTCCCATTCATCAAGTTCCCGGGTGTGGACCCAATTCTCGGCCCAGAAATGAAATCCACTGGGGAAGTGATGGGTGTGGGTCGCAGCTTTGCGGAGGCTTTTGCGAAAAGCCAGTTGGGTGCGGGTATTACTCTGCCCTTGGCAGGTAAGGCCTTCATTAGCGTCAAAGACACCGATAAGGCAGGTGTCTTGGCCTTGGCCCGTGACTTACAGCGACGCGGCTTTGGTTTGATTGCTACCGATGGTACGGCCAAGGCGCTGGAAGCCGATGGCATAGCCTGCCAGCGCATTAATAAGGTCACCGAAGGTCGTCCGCATATCGTCGATATGATTAAAAACGGTGAGATCAGCTTTATCATCAACACCACAGAAGGCAGACAAGCGATTGCTGATTCCTTTACTATCCGCCGAGAAGCCCTGCAGCAGAAAATTACCTACACGACGACGCTGGCGGGCGCACAAGCAACGGTTCAGGCGCTCGACTATATTGATAGTGAGTCGGTTTATTGCCTACAGGAATTGCATCGGGAGAATCAGGCATGAGTAAAACGCCACTCACTCAACGGGGTGCTAACCTTCTCAAGGCCGAGTTGCAGCGCCTGAAAGGTGAGGATCGTCCACGGGTGATCGCCGCCATCTCTGAGGCGCGTGCTCATGGAGACCTCAAAGAAAATGCTGAATACCACGCCGCTCGCGAACAGCAAGGTTTTATCGAGGGCCGGATAAAAGAAATTGAGGCCAAGCTGTCGAACGCCCAGATTATTGATGTGACGACCTTAAATGCCGGGGGCAAGGTGGTGTTTGGCGCCACGGTCGATTTGCTGGACCTGGATACCGATGTCGAAGTCACCTATCAAATCGTTGGTGATGATGAGGCGGATATCAAAGCCGGACGTATTTCTGTGAATTCTCCCATCGCGCGTGCCCTGATTGGCAAAATCGAAGGTGATGAAGCACGCTTTTCCGCACCTGCTGGCGAGAAACAATATGAAGTGCTGGCTGTGCGTTATGTCTAGCATGTCTGGCTAGGTTATGGCGCGTAGTAAGAGCAGCAGTCGCTGGCTCAAGGAACACTTTAACGATAGCTTTGTGCAGCGCGCCCAGCGAGAGGGTTGGCGCTCCCGGGCCGTCTTTAAGCTGGCGCAAATTCAGGAGCGTGATCGGCTTTTAAAACCCGGCATGCGGGTTGTAGATTTGGGCGCAGCACCCGGTGGCTGGAGTGAGTATGCGCTGCAACAAGTTGGGCGAAAAGGTCGGGTTATCGCTTCGGATATCTTAGAGATGCCCGCCATTGAGGGTGTGGATTTTATTCAGGGTGATTTTCGTGAGGATGCGGTGTTAGCAGCCATCCTTGCGGCCTTAGGAGATGAGGGAGCGGATCTTGTGATTTCAGATATGGCCCCCAACTTCTCTGGAGTGGAGGCGGTTGATCAAGCACGGGCCATGGATTTGGCGGAGTTGGCGCAGGATCTGGCCGGCCGCTGTTTGAAACCCGGCGGCGATTTTCTGGTCAAACTGTTTCATGGAGTCGGCTTTGATGAATTTATCCGGAAATTACGGCAGTCCTACGACAAGGTAGTGATCCGTAAGCCCGATGCCTCCCGAGCGCGTTCGCGTGAGGTCTATGCATTGGCTCGAGGCTTTAAACTGGTGTAATGTCCAAGCAAGGCGTTAGGACAAGAGACAATCTGGGGAAAGACATTGAACGAATTGGTTAAAAATCTGATTATCTGGGCTGTGATCGCCATCGTCTTGATGTCGGTGTTCAATAATTTCACGCCTACCCAGCCTCAACCGCAATCTTGGTCCTATTCTGAATTTATTTCGGAAGTTAAAGGTGGCCGCATTGACAGCGTGCAAATTGAAGATCGCACCATTCAAGGGCGCACCATTAATGGAGAGTTCTTCAGCACTCAAGCGCCCAATGATCCCGGTCTGATCGGCGACTTGTTGGCCAGTAACGTCGAAATCCGTGTCGATCAGCCGGCGCAGCGTTCCTTAATTACCGAGATCTTGATCAGCTGGTTCCCCTTCCTGCTGCTGATTGGTGTGTGGATTTACTTCATGCGTCAGATGCAGGGTGGTGCGGGCGGCCGTGGTGCCATGTCGTTTGGTAAGAGCCGTGCGCGCATGATGAGCGAAGATCAGGTCAAGGTGACCTTTAATGATGTCGCCGGTTGTGACGAGGCCAAAGAAGAAGTCTCTGAGCTGGTGGATTTTTTGCGTGATCCCAGTAAATTTCAAAAGCTCGGCGGGACCATTCCGCGCGGTGTGCTGATGGTTGGCTCCCCGGGTACGGGTAAAACCTTATTGGCCAAAGCCATTGCGGGCGAAGCCAAAGTGCCATTCTTTAGCATCTCTGGCTCGGATTTCGTGGAAATGTTTGTCGGTGTGGGCGCCTCACGGGTACGCGATATGTTTGAAACCGCCAAGAAACACGCCCCCTGCATTATCTTTATCGACGAAATCGATGCGGTGGGGCGTCAGCGTGGCGCCGGCATGGGCGGTGGCCATGATGAGCGTGAACAAACGCTCAATCAGCTGTTGGTGGAAATGGATGGCTTTGAAGGCAGTGAAGGCATTATCGTCATCGCCGCTACTAACCGCCCAGATGTTTTAGATCCGGCGCTGCTGCGTCCAGGTCGTTTTGACCGCCAGGTAGTCGTGCCGTTGCCGGATGTGCGCGGTCGGGAGCAGATTCTTAAGGTGCATATGCGCAAAGTGCCGGTGCATGAAAATGTGCGCCCGGATTTGATCGCACGCGGTACGCCGGGTTTTTCTGGCGCCGACTTGGCCAACTTGGTCAATGAGGCCGCCCTGTTTGCTGCCCGCTCGGATAAAAAGCTGGTGGGTATGTCGGACTTTGAGCGCGCCAAAGACAAGATCATGATGGGTGCAGAGCGCAAATCGATGGTGATGAGCGATGATGAGAAAAAGCTCACCGCTTATCATGAAGCCGGACATGCCATCGTCGGGCGCTTGGTGCCTGAGCACGATCCGGTCTACAAAGTCAGCATTATTCCCCGAGGCCGGGCTCTGGGCGTCACCATGTTCTTGCCTGATGAAGATCGCTACAGCCACAGCAAAACTCGTTTGGAAAGTCAGATCTGCTCGTTGTTTGGCGGCCGCATTGCTGAGGAAATTATCTTTGGCGCCGACAAAGTCACCACCGGGGCCTCTAGCGATATCGAGAGGGCTACAACGATTGCCCGTAACATGGTCACCAAATGGGGCCTCTCCGATCGGCTCGGGCCACTGGCTTATGGCGAAGACGAGGGGGAGGTGTTCCTCGGCCGTTCAGTGACCCAGCATAAGCAGATGTCGGATGAAACGGCGCACGCCATCGATGAAGAGATCCGTCGCGTCATCGATACAAGTTATGATCGTGCCAAGGAAATTCTCGAAGCCAATATGGACAAGTTGCACGTTATGTCCGATGCCTTGCTGAAATATGAAACCATCGATGTCGATCAAATCAATGACATCATGGAAGGTCGCGAGCCGCGCGATCCTGAGGGTTGGGGCAGTGGTGGTGAGCCGCCGGCGCCGCGTCCCTCATCGCCCAAGGGCGACGATACCAAGGGCGTGATCGGAGGTCCGGCTAGCCAGACCTAGGGCTCGCATGCGGTTTGGACGTTTCGATCTGGATTTAAGCACCCCCAGAATCATGGGGGTGCTTAATGTAACGCCGGATTCTTTTTCTGATGGTGGCCAATACCTTGACCCTGAGCTTGCGCTAGATCGTGCTTGGGAGATGGTCGAGCAGGGCGCAGACTTTATCGACATCGGTGGTGAATCCACTCGCCCAGGCGCAGCTGATGTGGCCTTGGAGGAGGAGCTGCGCCGGGTAGTGCCGCTGCTCAAGTCGCTAGTACCGGCTCTGCCGGTGCCTGTCTCGATTGATACCAGTAAACCCGAAGTCATGCGCGCTGCCTGTGATTTGGGGGTGGCCCTGATTAATGATGTGCGGGCTTTGCGGGCGCCCGGTGCACTGCAAGTCGCGGCCTCTGGAGAGGTTGCTGTGTGTTTGATGCACATGCAGGGAGAGCCACGACAGATGCAGGAAAACCCCTGTTATACCGATGTGGTGAGTGAAGTTCGGGATTTCCTATACGAGCGGCTGCAGGCTTGTGAAGCCGCTGGCATTGCGCGTGAGCGGGTGATGTTGGACCCCGGTTTTGGTTTTGGTAAGACGCTAGAGCACAATTTGGCCTTATTGCGGCATCTGGCAGATTTGCTGATCGAGGGCAGGCCACTGCTGATTGGTGTGTCTCGTAAATCCATGATTGCTAAACTACTGGGCGATGAGCGATCACCCGCGCGCCGCATCATGGGGAGTGTCGCGGCGGCGTTATGGGCGGTGCAACAGGGAGCGCAAGTCGTGCGGGTTCATGATGTACAAGAAACCCGCGATGCGTTACAAATACTAAAGGCGGTAAAGGCATGAGTCAGCAACGTCAATATTTCGGTACCGATGGTATTCGTGGTCGTGTGGGTCGCGCGCCAATGACGCCCGATTTCGCTTTACACCTGGGCTGGGCAGCCGGTCGCGTCTTGGCGCCGCAAGGCGATGCTATGGTGCTGATCGGTAAAGACACGCGCGTCTCGGGTTATATGTTTGAATCGGCGCTGGAAGCAGGTCTATCTGCGGCGGGGGTAGATATCCGTCTTTTGGGACCCATGCCGACACCTGCGATTGCCTATTTGACGCGTACCTTTCGCGCTGCTGCGGGTATTGTTATCAGCGCCTCACACAATCCTTTTGCCGACAATGGCTTTAAGTTTTTCTCGACCTCGGGGAATAAGCTTCCGGACGCGGTTGAACAGGCGATCGAGGCACAACTGCAAAAGCCTCTGCGCACCGTAGACTCGAGCGCATTAGGTAAAGTCGAACGCGTGGTGGATGCTGCCGGACGCTATATCGAATTTTGTAAAAGTACGATATCTACCGGCATTGACCTGCATGGCATGCGTATCGTCGTCGATTGCGCCCATGGCGCCACGTATGCTGTGGCTCCGCCGGTATTCGAAGAGTTGGGCGCCGAGGTCATTGCGGTGGGGGTTGAGCCGGATGGCTTCAATATCAACGAAGGCTGTGGTGCTTTGCACCCGGACCAGTTGGGAGCCATTGTGCGCGCCGAAAAAGCCGACCTGGGTATTGCCCTTGACGGCGATGGGGATCGACTGATTATGGTCGATCACCGTGGCAACATCGTGGATGGTGACCAAATCCTTGGCATCATCGCTTTAGAACGCCACCGCACGGGAATGCTGCAAGGCGGGGTGGTGGGTACGCAAATGAGTAACCTGGGTCTGGAGCAGGCGCTGCAGTCGGCTGGAATTGCCTTTGAGCGCGCCGCTGTTGGCGATCGTTACGTTCTTGAGGCACTGCAGGCGCGGGGCTGGTCTGTCGGGGGTGAGTCCTCGGGACATTTATTGTGTTTGGATCGCAGCAGCACGGGTGATGGCATCATCGCTGCCTTGCAGGTCTTGGAAATTATCTTCACGACCGGACGCTCGCTGGCCGATTTGTCGGGATGCATGGAGAAGTATCCGCAGCGCATGGTGAACGTGCCCATCGAAGCGAGCACACCTGCCAGCAAAATTCTCACCAGTGAGCCTGTGGCTAGAGCGCTGAATACCGCACACGCTAGGCTGGCAGACAAAGGTCGCGTTCTCCTGCGGCCTTCCGGTACCGAACCCTTAGTACGGGTGATGGTGGAGGGGCAAAATGAGGCCTTGGTTAATGAGGTGGTGGATGACCTGGCCGATGCTGTGCGCAGCGCAGCAGAGGCGCTGGTGAATTGATTTACCCGCGCGTGGCAGGTAGGATGGCGCGCTTTGTCTTAGCTTGTTTTGGTGGAGCGATCTAATGCGCCAGGCGTTGGTGGCGGGAAACTGGAAAATGCACGGCGGTCTCAAGGCGAATGCCGTCTTGATGCAAGAACTGGTGGATGGCGTTGCTGCGCTAGACCGGGTGGACGTATCTGTGTGCCCGCCCTTTGTTTATGTGCCACAGGTAAGCCAATGTTCGGGTGATAAGATCGCCTTGGGTGCGCAAAATCTGGCCACTGAAGTCAGCGGCGCCTTCACCGGGGAAGTCTCTGGTGAGATGCTCAAGGAATTGGGTTGTGCTTATGTGATTGTCGGTCACTCTGAGCGCCGCACGTTGTATGGTGAAGATGATGATTGCGTTGCGGTGAAGTTTGCGCGTGCGCTGGATGCCGGACTCAAGCCGATTCTGTGTGTCGGCGAATCCTTGGAGCAGCGCGAGAGCGGGGTCACCGAAGCGGTGATTAGCCAACAACTCGATGCGGTTTTAGAGCGCAGTGACATCAGTGCTTTTGCGCAAGCAGTGATTGCGTACGAACCGGTTTGGGCCATTGGTACCGGCCGTACGGCGAGTCCCGAGCAAGCCCAAGCGGTGCACGCCCATATTCGTCAGCGTCTGGCAAAGCATGACGCCAAGATTGCCGCACAGATACAAATTCTTTACGGCGGCAGCGTCAAGCCTGATAATGCCGCCGAACTCTTTCAGCAGGCCGATATTGATGGTGGGTTGATTGGTGGTGCTTCTCTTAAGGCCGCTGATTTTCTTGCGATTTGCCGTGCGGCGCAGCAAGCAGGTTAAACATGCTCTACAGTATTTTATTGGGTGTACAGGTGCTGTTGGCCATCGGTCTGGTCACCCTGATTTTATTGCAGCATGGCAAAGGTGCGGATGCGGGTGCTGCCTTTGGCAGTGGCGCCTCAGCCACCGTGTTTGGGGCAAGGGGCTCTGGCAACGCCTTGAGTCGGGCAACCGCGCTAACTGCGACTGGATTTTTCTTGAATAGCTTGGCTTTGGCTTTTTTGGTGGCCAACCGACCGGAAGCGCCCAGCGTCGTGGATCTAATTGATACGGCGCCGGTGATGATTGAAGAAGTGTTTGAAGTGCCTGAAAGTGATGTGCCCCCCGGCTCGCAAGGAGCCGGCGACGTTCCCAACTAAGGGGGCGATTGTTTGACCGCGTAGCAGATGTGGTGGAATTGGTAGACACGCCGTCTTGAGGGGGCGGTGGCGCAAGCCGTGTCGGTTCGAGTCCGACCATCTGCACCAACTTGACAGTCTGAAAGGCCCTGACCTAGACTCGGACTCGTCTGATCTGCATTAAAATTTGCTTATAGACGAACAATAATAAGAATCCCAGCGGGGCCGACCCGCTGCATGCAGGATCATCATTCTCTGCCGGAAAAGGCTAGCTTAGGAGGAGTAGTGATGCTTGAAGGCTATTTGCCTGTGCTGGTTTTCCTGGTGGTCGGCGCCTTGGTCGGGGCGATCCCACTCGCTTTGGGCATGTTGGTGGCTCCACATAAGCCAAATGCCGAAAAAGGCTCCGCTTATGAGTGCGGCTTCGAGGCCTTTGAAGATTCACGCATCAAGTTCGATATACGCTTTTATCTAGTCGCCATCCTGTTCATTATTTTCGACCTGGAAATTGCTTTCCTGTTTCCCTGGGCGGTCGCTTTAGACAGCATTGGTCTTTTTGGCCTGTTGTCCATGGCGCTGTTTCTCGGCATTCTTGTCATTGGCTTCATCTATGAATGGAAGAAAGGTGCTCTGGAATGGGAATAGAAGGCGTTCTGGAAAAAGGCTTTGTTACCACCTCAGCGGATAAGCTCATTAATTGGGCGCGCACAGGGTCATTGTGGCCAATGACCTTTGGTCTGGCCTGCTGTGCCATTGAGATGATGCATGTGGGCGCCTCTCGCTACGATCAGGATCGCTTGGGGGTGATGTTCCGCCCCAGCCCGCGACAATCCGATGTGATGATTGTGGCGGGTACCTTGGTGAACAAGATGGCACCCGCATTACGCAAGGTCTATGACCAGATGCCCGAGCCGCGCTGGGTGATTTCTATGGGCTCCTGCGCTAATGGTGGCGGGTATTACCACTATTCCTACGCGGTGGTGCGTGGCTGTGATCGCATCGTGCCCGTGGATATTTATGTGCCGGGCTGTCCGCCAACCGCAGAAGCTTTGCTGTATGGGATTTTGCAGTTACAGAATAAAATTCGTCGTACCAACACCATCGCCCGCTAACTCCAAAAAGGTTCTGGATAGACAGCATGAGTGACGCTCTCGACAATTTGGCTGCCTGCTTGCAAACCAAGCTGGGGGAACAGTTAAAAAGCCTGAAGCGCTCTGTGGGAGAGCTGACGATCGAGGTCGCTGCCGATGATTTGTTGGCTGTGGCCACCCAGCTACGCGATGACCCCGAGTTGGGCTTTGAAATGCTCATCGATTTGTGCGGCGTCGACTACATGGCCTATGGGGCAGATGAGTGGGCTACGGAGTCGACCACCGGTGAAGGCTTTGGCCGCGGTGTTGAGCCTAGTACTTTCGGACGCTTCAGTTATGACGATATGGACGCGGCAAAAAGCTGGGAGGGATCTCGCTTTGCCATGGTCTGCCACTTGCTATCGATCGCGCACAATCAACGCTTGCGGCTGCGCAGTTTCTGTGTGGACGACGACATGCCGAGCATGCCATCCCTAGTCGATATTTGGAGTTCGGCCAGCTGGTTTGAACGCGAGGCTTTCGACCTGTACGGCATTATTTTTGAGGGCCACCCGGATTTGCGCCGCATTCTCACGGATTACGGTTTTGTTGGCCATCCCTTTCGCAAAGATTTCCCGCTGATCGGTCATGTGGAAATGCGCTACGACGATGAGCAGCAGCGCGTCATCTATCAGCCGGTGACCATAGAGCCGCGCGTTCTCGTGCCCCGAGTTATTCGCGAGGATCATCGCTATTTGGGTGATGTGCCGGCCGAGGCGCTGACCAAGGGAGCGTCAGATCGTGCCTGAGATCCGTAATTACACGCTGAATTTCGGTCCGCAACATCCCGCAGCGCATGGGGTTTTGCGCTTGGTCTTGGAGCTAGACGGTGAGACCGTGGAACGCGCCGATCCGCATATTGGCCTGTTGCACCGCGCCACAGAAAAGCTCGCCGAGAGTAAGCCATATAACCAAAGCATTGGTTACATGGACCGCCTCGATTACATGTCAATGATGTGTAATGAGCACGGTTATGTGATGGCAATCGAACGCTTGTTGCAGCTGGAAGTGCCGCTGCGGGCGCAGTACATCCGCGTGATGTATGACGAAATCACGCGCATTTTGAATCATTTGCTGTGGCTGGGTACGCACGCTTTAGATGTCGGCGCGATGACCATGTTCCTCTACTGCTTCCGTGAGCGTGAGGATTTGGTCGATTGCTATGAGGCGGTCAGTGGCGCGCGCATGCATGCCAGTTACTATCGCCCCGGCGGCGTGCATCGTGATCTGCCGGAGAAAATGCCCCAGTACCAGCCCTCTCGGTGGAAGAATGAGGCCGAAGTAGCGCGCCTCAATGAAGATCGTCAGGGTTCGCTGCTAGACTTCATCGAAGCCTTCACGGATCGCTTCCCCGGTCGTGTTGATGAATATGAAACTTTGCTGACCGAGAACCGAATCTGGCGGCAACGCACCGTGGGTATCGGCGTAGTTGGTCCGGAGCGGGCGATGCAACTGGGCTTTACCGGCCCCATGCTGCGCGGCTCGGGCATCGCGTGGGATTTGCGCAAGAAGCAGCCCTACGAAGTCTATGATCGGTTGGATTTTGATATTCCGGTGGGTACCAACGGTGATAGCTATGATCGGTATTTGGTGCGTATCGAGGAGATGCGTCAGTCCAACCGCATCATTCGCCAGTGTATCGAGTGGTTGCGTGCCAATCCTGGTCCGGTGCACGTTAGCGATTACAAAGTGATGCCCCCTTTGCGTGAAGAGATGAAGGCCGACATGGAAGCTTTGATTCATCATTTCAAACTGTTTACCGAAGGCTATTGTGTGCCTGAGGGCGAGGCCTATGCCGCGGTTGAGCATCCCAAGGGTGAGTTCGGGGTGTATTTGATTTCCGATGGCGCGAATAAGCCCTACCGGGTCAAGGTTCGTCCGCCGGGCTACGTGCATTTGTCGGCGTTGGATGAAATGTCACGCGGCCACATGCTCGCCGATGTTGTCACCCTCATCGGTAGCCTAGATATTGTTTTCGGGGAGATTGATCGCTGATGGTGCAGCAAACCGGCCAACGTAAAGCAGATCGGCTCAGCGCTCACGTGCGTGCTGAGATTGATGACTGGCTGTCACGTTATCCCGATGATCAGCGCCAGTCCGCTGTACTCGGTGCACTCAGCGCGGTGCAGCATGAAGAGGGTTATCTGAGTACCGAAATGATGGATGCCGTGGCTGACTACATCGGCATGCCGGAGATTGCGGTTTATGAAGTGGGTAGCTTTTATTCGATGTTCGAGCTCAAGCCAGTGGGGCGGCATACGATTGCTGTGTGCGATAACATCTCATGCATGTTGCGCGGTGGTGACAGCATTCTTGAGTATGTGGAGAAGAAGCTTGGCATCAGCGTTGGCGAATCCACGGCCGACGGCAAGTTCTACTTAAAAAAGGAAGAGGAGTGTCTCGCGGCCTGTTGTGGTGCGCCGATGATGCAGGTCAATCACGTTTACTATGAGCATCTCACGCCCGAAAAGGTGGACGAGATTCTCGATGAACTGGAGTAGCTGAGATGAGCAACCAGATCTGTTTCCTCACGCGTGAATTCGATCAGCCCTGGACTCTTGAGAGCTATCTGAAAGTGGGTGGCTATCAGGCATGGGAGCGCATTCTGAAAGACAAGGTGGCGCCTGAGGACGTGATTCAAGAGGTGAAAACCGCGAATCTGCGTGGCCGCGGCGGTGCAGGTTTCCCGGCCGGAGTGAAATGGAGTTTTATGCCGCGCAATGCCCCAGGGCAAAAATACCTAGTGTGCAATTCGGATGAATCCGAGCCTGGGACCTGCAAGGACCGCGATATTCTTCGCTTTAACCCCCACGCATTGGTGGAGGGAATGGCCATTGCCGCCTATTCTATGGGCGCCACTGTGGGCTACAACTATATGCGCGGCGAGTTCATGGACGAGCCCTATCAGCGCTTTTGTCAGGCAGTGTGTGAGGCCTACGACAAGGGTTGGCTGGGCAAAGACATTCTCGGTTCTGGGGTGGATTTTGACTTGCATCCCACTTTGGGGGCCGGTGCTTACATTTGCGGTGAAGAGACGGCGCTGCTGGAGTCCTTGGAAGGCAAGAAAGGGCAGCCGCGTTTCAAGCCGCCGTTTCCTGCGAGTTTTGGGCTTTACGGTCGGCCAACAACCATCAATAACACCGAGACCCTCGCTTCTGTGCCAGTGATTTTGCGTCAGGGCGGTCAGTGGTTTGCTGATCTTGGGGTACAGGGCTCAGGCGGCGAAAAATTGTTCTCGGTCTCTGGTCATGTCGAGCGGCCCGGCAATTTTGAGGTGCCTTTGGGTACCCCATTTAAAGATTTGCTGGCCATGGCTGGCGGCGTCTGGCAAGGGCGTGAACTCAAAGCCGTCATTCCCGGTGGGTCATCCGTCCCGGTCGTGCCTGGTGATGTCATGTTGGGCCTGAATATGGACTACGACAGCATCTCCAAAGGCGGTTCGATGCTGGGCTCCGGCGCGGTCATCGTCATGGACGAGACCACGGATATGGTGAAAGCTTTGCAGCGCATTTCGCGTTTTTATTTCGCCGAGTCTTGTGGCCAATGCACGCCTTGTCGGGAAGGTACGGGTTGGTTGTATCGGGTGTTAACCCGTATTGTCGAAGGTCGCGGTCGTCCCGAGGATTTGGAGCGACTCGACGAAGTGGCTGCCAAAATCGAGGGCCGTACTATTTGCGCTTTAGGTGATGCAGCGGCGATGCCCGTGCGCAGTTTCGTGAAGCATTTTCGGCATGAGTTTCAATATTACATTGAGCATGGTCGCAGCGCCGTGGCGGCTGCGGCATGAGTCGGGTGATGGGCTGGGAATGATGCAATGAGTGAAGATCTGGTCAGCTTCGAGGTCAATGGAATTCCGCTGCAAGCGCCGCGGGGTAGCATGTTGATCCGTGCCACTGACGCGGCCGGCATTCGTATCCCGCGCTTTTGTTATCACGACAAGCTGAGTGTGGCGGCGAATTGCCGCATGTGTTTGGTGGAAGTCGAGAATGCGCCTAAGCCTATGCCGGCTTGTGCTTTGCCGGTGGCTGAGGGCATGAAAGTCTATACGCAATCGCCCAAAGCTGTATCTGGGCAGAAAGCAACCATGGAATTTCTGCTCATTAACCACCCGCTGGATTGCCCGATTTGTGATCAGGGCGGGGAATGTGAACTGCAGGATGTTGCCATGGGCTATGGCGAGGATGTCTCGCGCTATAGCGAAGCCAAGCGGGTGGTCAAGGATAAAGACATTGGTCCTTTAATCTCCACTGAGATGACCCGTTGCATCCACTGCACGCGTTGTGTGCGCTTTGGCGAGGAGGTTGCCGGTATGCGCGAGCTGGGCGCCACCGGCCGCGGCGAGAATATGGAAATTGGTACTTTTATTGCCAAATCCGTGGTATCAGAGCTATCGGGTAATGTCATCGACTTGTGCCCGGTGGGCGCTCTAACCGCTAAGCCGTCGCGTTTCACCTACCGCTCTTGGGAGTTGATGCAGCATGCCACCGTGGCACCGCACGATGGTGTGGGTGCCAATATCTTCCTGCACAGTTATAACAAGAACATTATGCGTGTCGTGCCGCGCCACAATGAAGCCGTTAATGAGACTTGGATTGCCGACCGAGATCGTTTCAGTTACACCGCTTTGGGCGCGGCGGACCGTCTGACTCGACCCATGATTCGCGACAATGGTCAGTGGCTGGAGACTGATTGGCAAACCGCCTTGACGCGTGTGGTGGAACGCCTTCGCGGCTGTGCGCCCGAGCAGGTGGGCGCGCTGCTCTCACCCAGTTCGACACTGGAGGAGTTTTATCTGGCACAGTCTTGGCTGCGTGGTTTGGGCATCCAGCAAATCGATCATCGCCTGCGGCAAACGGATTTTTCGGATCAACATCTGGCACCGCTGTTCCCTTGGCTGGGTGCCAGTATTGAATCGGTGGAGCGCGCCGGCAGCTGTCTGTTGATCGGTTCGAATATCCGTAAGGATCAGCCTATGCTGGCACACCGGTTGCGCAAAGCCGCATTGGCAGGCGCGGTGGTGATGAGTTTGGATGTGCGCGATTATGACTTCCATTTCCCGCTGGCGGGCCAGAGTTTGAATACGCCTCAGGGCATGCTGCAGCGTCTGGCGTCATTGGTGAAGGCTGCTTTGGGTCGCAAAAAAGCCCCAGAGCAGCTTGCCGGTCTGTTGACAGACGCCAAGGCGGACGCCGAAGCCAAAGCCTGGGTGGCGCATCTCAAGAAACAGACTCCTGCGCATATTTTCTTGGGCGTACAGGCCCATACCCAAGCGCATTTTGCGGAATTGCGGGCTTTGGCAGCGCTGCTGGCGGAACTCACCGGGGCACAGCTGGGGTATTTGCCCGAAGGCGGCAATGCAGCGGGTGCTTGGTTGGCTGGCGCCATCCCGCATCGCTTTGCTGCGGGAGTCGAGAACAAAAAGCCAGGCAGCACACCCGATCAATGGCTGCGACCGGGGCTGCAAGCCTGTTTTCTGTTCAACGTGGAGCCGCATCTGGATTATGCCAATGCACCTGCGGCTGTCGCTGCTCTTAAAGACGCATTCGTGGTTGCTGCGAGTACCTTTGCTGATGATGAGCTCAAAGCTGTGGCCGATGTGTTGCTGCCCATCGCCAGTTTCGCGGAAACCGGTGGCACTTATGTGAATTTAGAGGGGCGTTGGCAGTCGGTGAAAGGCGCTGTGCCGCCACCCGGTGAAGCGCGTCCAGGCTGGAAGGTGTTCCGCGTACTGGGCAATATGAGCGGCCTTAAGGACTTTGAGCAGGTCTCGGTCGAACAAGTGCGCGATACAATCAAAGCAGAGTTGGCTGCTGCTGGCATTGATGGCTTCGATAATGCGTTGAATTTTGATGCGGTGCAGCCGCGCGAGATTGATTCCCATGCGGGTCTTCAGCAGGTGTCGGCGGTGGGTATGTATGCCGTGGATGGCTTGCTGCGCCGCGCTGGACCTTTGCAGCATACCGAAGAGACGGTCGGCAATCGGTCGCTGCGAATGCACCCGGATGATGCTAAACCCTTGGGCCTAGAAGCAGGGCAGACGGTTCAGCTGGAACGTGACGGTCAGAGCGTGCAACTACCGGTGAGTCTTGACCCCGGGATGGCGCTTGGCTGTATTTGGGTACCGGTGGGTATCAGACAAACTGCTGCGTTGGGTGGGCTGTGTGGTCCGCTGACGGTGAGCAAGGTCTAGGGGGCGACATGCAAGAAAGTCTTCTGGCATTTTGGGACGGCCTGCCCTTGATCATGCAAATCATGACCAAGATAACCCTGATCGTCGGTCCTTTGATGTTGGCCGTGGCTTATACGACCTTGGCTGAGCGAAAGGTCATTGGCTATATGCAGGTGCGCATCGGCCCGAATCGAGTCGGTCCCCGCGGTTTATTGCAGCCGATTGCTGATGGTCTGAAGCTGTTACTCAAAGAAGTTACCATCCCCACCAATGCCAATCGCTACTTATTCTTGATTGCTCCGGTTTTGGCGATCGCTCCAGCCTTGGCTGCTTGGGCTGTGGTGCCATTTGATGACGGCATGGTGCTGGCGGATATCAACGCTGGTCTTCTGTATCTGCTGGCTGTCACCTCCATGGGCGTCTACGGCATTATCATTGCCGGTTGGGCCTCCAATAGCCGCTATGCTTTGCTGGGTTCGATGCGTTCCGCTGCGCAAATCATTTCGTATGAAATCGCTATGGGCTTTGCCTTGGTGGGCGTGATTATGGCTTCAGGCAGCCTTAATCTGGGGCAAATTGTCGCCGCCCAAGAAGGCAGTGTGTATCACTGGTTCTTGTTGCCGCTGTTCCCCTTGTTCTTGGTGTATTTCATCTCTGGGCTGGCTGAGACCAATCGCGCACCCTTTGACGTGGCCGAAGGCGAGTCGGAAATTGTTGCTGGCTTCCATGTTGAATACTCGGGTATGGCCTTCGCCGTGTTTTTCTTGGCGGAATACGCCAACATGATTTTGATCTCGGCTTTGACGGCGTTGCTGTTCCTGGGCGGTTGGTTGTCCCCTTTCCAAGGTATTTTGCCGCAGGCCATGTTTGATATCCCTCTGTTGGGTGCTTTCCTCGACAGTGGTATCCACTGGTTTTTGATCAAGACCGTGTTCTTCTTATTCTGTTTCCTTTGGTTTCGCGCCACATTCCCACGTTATCGCTATGACCACATCATGCGACTGGGTTGGAAGGTGCTGATCCCTATCACCATTGTCTGGCTGTTTGTTGAGGGTGTGATGGTTGCCTTCAATATTGGGCCCTGGTTTGCATAGGGGACGCTTATGACTCAGATGTTTCGCCAATTTTTTAAGACCTTTTTGCTCTATGAGCTATTGCTGGGCATGAGGTTGACGGGCAAGTATTTCTTCGCGCGCAAGATTACTATTCAGTATCCCGATGAAAACACGCCCATCTCGCCGCGTTTTCGTGGCTTGCATGCCCTGCGCCGTTACCCCAATGGGGAGGAACGCTGTATCGCTTGTAAGCTGTGCGAAGCGGTGTGTCCAGCGCTGGCCATTACCATCGAATCGGAACAGCGTGCTGATGGTACGCGGCGCACCACGCGTTATGACATTGACCTGTTTAAGTGTATTTTTTGTGGCTTTTGTGAGGAAGCCTGTCCTGTGGACTCTATCGTTGAGACCCATATCCAGCATTATCATTTTGAAAATCGGGGTGAGCAGATAATGACCAAACAAAAACTGCTGGCCATCGGTGATGAGTACGAAGCGCAAATCGCCGCAGATCGTGCTGCCGATGCACCCTACCGCTAGAAGGTGAGGCAAGAATAAAAATGGGCTTTGAGGGGGTTTTGTTTTATTTCTTTTCGGCGGTGCTGGTGACCGCGGCGGTGGCTGTGATCACGCTGCGCAATCCCGTGCATGCTGCCCTATTCCTGGTGGTGGCTTTTGTCGCGATGGCAGCGCACTGGATCATGCTGGAGGCCGAATTTTTAGGTATTTTGCTGGTGCTGGTCTATGTCGGCGCGGTGATGGTGTTGTTTTTGTTTGTGGTGATGATGCTGGACATCAATATCTCGCGTTTGCGCGAGGGATTTGTCACCTTGCTGCCCATCGGATTGGTGGTGGCGGTGGGGATGATGCTGGTTATGGCCAAAGTTGTCGGCTCCTCGGCTTTCCAAGTCGCATCTCCCGAGCGGGCGGCAGCGGATTACAGCAACACCAGAGCCTTGGGTGAGCTGTTGTACACCGAATATGTGTTGGCCTTTGAGGTAGCTGCCGTGATTCTGCTGGTGGCTATTATCGCCGCCATTGTGCTGACTCTGCGGCGTCGGCCTGACACGAAATATGTGGATCCTAGTGAGCAGGTCAAGGTGCGGCGAGAGGACCGAGTGCGTCTGGTAAAAATGCAGGCTGAGAAAAAGCAGGATCGCTCATGATTACCTTGGCCCATTATCTGGTACTCAGTGCCATCTTGTTTGCCCTGAGTGTGACCGGGATTTTTCTCAATCGGAAAAATCTCATCATCCTGTTGATGTGTATTGAGTTGATGCTGCTGTCCGTCAACCTCAACTTCATTGCCTTCTCTTATTTCCTCGGTGATCTCACCGGGCAAATATTTGTGTTCTTTATCCTCACGGTGGCGGCGGCGGAGGCTGCGATCGGCTTGGCGATTTTGGTGCTGGTATTCCGTAACCGACAAACCATCAACGTCCGTGATCTGGATGAGATGAGGGGCTAGGGATATGGACGGCTTTTACATCGTGATTGTCCTGGCGCCGCTGTTGGGTGCGATTGTTGCTGGCTTGTTCGGTAAAGCGGTGGGTCGCGAGGGCGCTCATATCGTCACCATTACCGGGGTGACGATCTCCTTTCTCTTATCGGTGATTGTTTTCTGGGAGCACGCGATACGCGGCGCTGAGGTCTATAACGAAACCGTTTACACCTGGTTGGTCAGCGACGGGATTCGCTTTGAGATCGGCTTTTTGGTGGATAACCTCACGGCGATGATGATGCTGGTGGTGACCTTTGTGTCCCTGATGGTGCACATCTACACCATTGGCTATATGCGCGATGATCCCGGTTATCAGCGCTTCTTTGCGCTGATCTCACTGTTCACCTTCGCCATGCTCACCTTGGTGATGGCCAATAACTTCCTGCAATTGTTCTTCGGCTGGGAAGCGGTGGGTCTGGTGTCCTACCTCCTGATCGGCTTTTGGTACAAACGGCCCACGGCGATTTACGCCAATATGAAGGCCTTTATCGTCAACCGCATCGGTGACTTTGCCTTTGTTTTGGGGATTGGCGCCATCGTCTTCCATGCCGCCAGCCTCGACTACATGGACGTATTCGCCAGCGCCGAAACCATGTCGAGCGCAACCATTAGCATCTTGCCGGGTATGGAGTGGTCACTGCTAACCGTAGCCTGCATCCTCTTGTTCATCGGCGCCATGGCCAAGTCCGCGCAAGTGCCTTTGCACGTTTGGTTGCCCGATTCTATGGAGGGTCCGACCCCAATTTCGGCATTAATCCATGCCGCGACCATGGTGACAGCTGGGATTTTTATGGTGGCACGCATGTCGCCGTTGTATGAGTTCTCGACGGTGGCGCTGAGCTTTATTCTGGTGATCGGCGCAATCACCGCCTTTTTCATGGGGCTCTTGGGCTTGGTGCAAAACGATATCAAGCGCGTGGTCGCCTACTCCACTTTGTCACAGTTGGGTTATATGACGGTGGCGTTGGGTGCCTCGGCATATGCCGCGGGGCTGTTCCATCTGATGACGCACGCGTTCTTCAAAGCCTTACTGTTCTTGGCCGCGGGTTCGGTGATCATGGCTATGCACCACAATCAAGATATTCGTCAGATGGGCGGGCTGCGTAAGTACATGCCCATTACCTATGCCACGGCATTAATCGGTTCGCTCGCGCTGATTGGTATTCCCGGTTTTTCCGGTTTCTTTTCCAAAGACGGCATTATCGAAGCGGTCGCTTACTCCACGACGCCTGGAGCCGGTATGGCCTATATCCTGATTCTCGCCGGGGTGTTTGTGACCGCGCTGTATAGCTTTCGCATGTTCTTTATGGTGTTTCACGGTCCCGAGAACTTCCGACATGTAGAACACCACGGCCATGGTCATGGCCATGAAGATGAATCGCATCATGAGGCTGGTGGTGATCCTAAAGAGTCACCGTGGGTGGTCACGGTGCCACTGATTCTGTTGGCTATCCCCTCTGTTCTGGCTGGTTATTTTGTTGGTCCGCTGCTGTTTGGTGATTTCTTTGATGGCGTTTTGTACGTCGACGAAAGCCGTGATGTGCTGGCTCGTTTGGGCGCCAGTTATGACGGCATTTGGGGCTTTATTGTGCATGGCATGATGATGCCGCCATTCTGGTTGGCGCTTGCCGGTGTTGCTACGGCTTGGTACGTGTTTATGCAACGCCCGGAACTGGCAGACCAAGTGCGCAACAAGTTCCCGCGCGTGTATCAAGCGATGCTGCGCAGCTACGGCTTTGATGAGTTCAATGACCGCGTGTTCGCCGCCGGTAGTCGCCGTCTTGGCAATTGGTTATGGCGGTTTGGCGATACTCTGATCATTGATCGGATCTTAGTGAACGGCACTGCCCGCAGTGTGGGCTGGATTTCCAGTCGCCTGCGTTTTTCTCAAACCGGTTATCTCTACCACTATGCCTTCACCATGATTGTGGGGCTGCTGGTATTGATTGTTTATTTTGTTCGTTAGTGAACGGGTAACAGGAATCACTGATGTTTTCTGATTGGCCATTGCTGTCCCTGGTAGTTTGGACCCCCATTGTTGGTGGTCTGCTGGTGCTGTTTATCGGGGACCGCATGCCGGAAATCGCCCGGCGCTTGGCTTTGGGCGCAGCCGTGCTCACCTTCCTGTTCAGTATTCCTTTGTTCACCGGTTTTGAGCGTGGCACGGCGGCCATGCAGTTCCAAGAGTTTCTGCCGTGGATTAGCGCCTTGAATATCAATTACCACCTCGGGGTGGATGGCATCTCTATGCCCTTGATTTTGTTGACGACATTCACCTCGGTGTTGGTGATCATCGCCGCCTGGGAAGTGATTCAGCATCGTGTTGCCCAATATATGGCGGCCTTCTTGATTCTTGAGGGGCTGATGAACGGGGTGTTCGCCGCGCTGGATGCCATTTTGTTTTACGTTTTTTTCGAGGCGATGCTCATTCCCATGTTCTTGGTAATTGGTATCTGGGGCGGGCCTAACCGGGTTTATGCAACGCTGAAGTTTTTTCTCTACACCTTTTTTGGTTCGGTGTTCCTGCTGATCGCACTGATTTATCTGTTCCTGCAAACGGGCAGCTTCGCCATCCTCGACTTCCATACCCTGCCCATTGGCATGACGGCGCAGATATTGATTTTCTTGGCGATGTTCATGGCTTTCGCAGTAAAAATCCCCATGTTCCCCGTCCATACGTGGTTGCCGGATGCGCATGTCGAGGCGCCCACCGGAGGATCGGTGATTCTGGCGGCGATCATGCTGAAGATTGGCGGCTATGGCTTTTTGCGCTTTTCACTGCCGATTGCGCCCGATGCGGCTCAGGCGCTGGACTGGATGATGATCACCCTGTCACTGATCGCTGTGGTGTATGTGGGGCTGGTGGCGTTGATGCAAAAAGATATGAAAAAGCTGATTGCCTATTCATCTATCGCCCATATGGGTTTTGTCACCTTAGGCTTTTTCATTGCCTTTATGGTATTCACCAACACCGGGCAATGGCAGGGCGCAGCGCTAGGGATCAGCGGAGGCATGGTGCAAATGATCTCGCATGGTTTGATTTCAGCCGCCATGTTCCTGTGCGTGGGCGTTTTGTATGACCGCATGCACAGCCGTGAGATTGCCGATTATGGCGGGGTGGCGAATACCATGCCTTGGTTTGCCGCGTTTTTTGTATTGTTTGCTATGGCCAATACCGGGCTACCGGGCACTTCGGGCTTTGTTGGCGAGTTCATGGTGATTATCGCCAGCTTCCACGCTAATTTCTGGATCGCGCTGCTCGCGGCCACCACCTTGATACTGGCGGCGGCGTACACTTTATGGCTGGTGAAACGGGTCATTTATGGAGAAGTGGCGAATGACAATGTCGCCAAGCTGCAAGATTTGAATCGTCGCGAGTTCTGGTTACTGGGCGTGCTGGCTTTTGCTGTGCTGCTGTTGGGTGTCTACCCGGCGCCGCTTTTGGAAGTCCTGGATGCCAGCGTCGATAATCTGGTGCAGCATATTGCCCAATCTAAGCTGTGAGACTAAGCGGACCTCATGATGAATTTTGAGATACCCAATTTCGTCCCCATCATTCCGGAGATGTTCCTGCTGGCGATGGCGCTGGGCATTTTGGTGTTGGATTTATTTTTACCGCAATCACGCCGCGGCGTGACTTATGCCCTATCGCAGTTTGCCTTGCTGGGTACTTTGTTATTGGTGGTAGTGCTGGCATCGGATCAAGTCAGGCTGAGTTTTTCCAATAGTTTTGTCGCTGATCCCATGGCGGATTTGCTTAAGGGCGCAGTACTGATTATCTCGGTCGCCGTGTTCAGTTACTCACGCAGCTATTTGTCGGTGCGTGATCTTTATAAAGGCGAATTCTTTGTACTCGGCTTGCTGGGTATTTTGGGGATGATGATTATGATCTCCGCACACAGCATGTTGACCCTGTATTTGGGTCTGGAGCTGTTATCCCTCAGTCTTTATGCCCTGGTCGCATTTAACCGCGATTCTTCGGTCTCGTCGGAATCGGCAATGAAGTATTTCGTTCTCGGCTCAATCGCCTCGGGCATGTTGCTCTATGGCATGTCGTTGGTTTACGGGGTGACCGGTAGTTTGGATATCCAAGAAGTCGCACTGGGGGTAAGTACCGCCATTTTGGGCGGCGAGTTGGATATCGCGCTGGTTTTTGCGCTGGCCTTTGTGGTGGTGGGTTTGGGCTTCAAGATGGGCGCCGTGCCCTTTCACATGTGGTTGCCGGACGTGTATCACGGCGCCGCCACGCCCGTGACCTTATTTATTAGCGCCGCTCCAAAAATTGCCGGCTTCGCCATTGTCATGCGCCTCTTGGTCGATGGGCTGGGCCCCTTGCATGCGGATTGGCAGGGGATGCTGCTCATCCTGGCGGTGTTGTCACTGGCCTTGGGTAACGTCGTGGCCATTGCGCAAACCAATATCAAGCGGATGTTCGCCTATTCGACCATCGCTCATGTGGGCTTCATCGTCATGGCGATTATGGCCGGTACCGAGCCGGGGTATGCTGCGGCGATTTTCTATGTGATTGTCTATGCCATGATGGCAGCGGGCGGCTTCGGTATGATCCTATTGTTGTCGCGTCAGGGATTTGAGGCCGATAACATCGAGGACTTCAAAGGCTTGGGTGAGCGCAGTCCTTGGTTCGCATTCATCATGTTGCTGTTGATGTTCTCCATGGCCGGTATTCCACCAACGGTGGGCTTTTACGCCAAGTTAGCCGTACTTCAAGCGGTTGTTGATGTCGGTCTGGTTTGGTTGGCTGTATTCGCTGTGCTGATGTCGGTGATTGGCGCTTTCTATTATCTGCGGGTGGTGAAATATTTGTATTTTGATAAGCCAAGCGATGATGCGCCCATTGTTCGCGAAGCAGATATGGGTGCTGTATTGTCCATCAATGGCTTGGCTATGCTGGCTTTGGGTATTTTCCCGGGTATTTTGATGTCGCTGGCGGTAGCCGTTCGATAATCGGCCCAAAGTTGACTTGAAAAAAGCGATCAGACCCCGTATAGTCGCGCTTCTCAGTTGCGGGGTGGAGCAGTCTGGCAGCTCGTCGGGCTCATAACCCGAAGGTCGCAGGTTCGAATCCTGCCCCCGCTACCAGGTACCTTGCAAAAAGGCCCCGTTGGGGCCTTTTTGTTAGCCGGTTGGATGTTTACAGGGCCCTGGGGGCCCTTTTTTGTTGGTTTTTTTTGGAATAACAGGTGCGTCAAGATTCTGCAAAAATTCAAGGGTTGATTGCTCCAGTGATTCAAGCCATGGGCTTTGATCTTTGGGGGCTTGAATACCAGTTGCACGGCAACAGTGCCCTGCTGCGCGTGTTCATTGATGCCGATGCCGGCGTCACCCTGGATGACTGCGCGGCGGTGAGCGACCAGGTGAGCGGTGTTTTGGATGTCGAAGATCCGATACCCGTGGCTTATCGCTTGGAGGTTTCTTCGCCGGGTGTCAATCGGCCATTGTTTGAAGCGGGCCACTATGCTCGCTATCAGGGAGAAAAAATCAAATTGCGCACCCAGTGGCCGGTTGAGGGGCGACGGAATTTTTCCGGCGTCATCCAAAAAGCCGACCCCGATGTCGTGGAATTATTGGTGGACGATGAGCTGATTCAGGTACCGTTGCAAGCGGTGGCTAGAGCACGTTTATTGGGCGAATTGGAGGTCCGCAAATCGCGGTCCTGATGGAGACAGTGGAATGAGTAAAGAAATCCTCATGGTTGTGGATGTGGTGTCCAACGAAAAAGGCGTGACCAAAGACGTCATTTTCGAAGCCATTGAATCTGCATTGGCTTCTGCCACGCGCCGTAAACATGGCGGCGATATGGATGTGCGCGTCAGTATTCACCGCGAGACTGGTGAGTATGAAGCGTTTCGCCGCTGGCTGGTGATGGACGATGAAGATCCCGAGTTTGAGACCCCTGAACGACAAATCCTCTATAGCTACGCCATTCAGAATCACCCCGATATTCAAATTGGCGACTATATCGAAGAGCCCATTGAAGCCGAGGGTTTTGGACGTATTGCTGCGCAAACAGCCAAGCAAGTGATTGTCCAGAAAGTGCGCGAAGCCGAGCGTGCCAAGGTGGTTGAAGAATACGAAGGGCGCATTGGTCAGTTGTTGATGGGTACCGTGAAACGCGCTGAACGCAGTGGCGTTTATCTGGACCTGGGTAATAACGCCGAAGCTTTTATCCCCCGTGAAGAAATGGTTGCCCGCGAATCCGTTCGCCCCAATGACCGCTTACGAGGCTACCTGCGTGAGGTGCGGCCCGAAGCTCGTGGGCCTCAGTTATTTGTGACGCGTACCGCTCCTGAGTTCTTGATTGAGCTATTCAAGCTTGAGGTTCCGGAAGTGGGGCAGGGGCTGATTGATATTTTGGCCGCGGCTCGCGATCCGGGCATGCGCGCGAAAATTGCGGTGCGCTCCAACGATCCGCGTCTGGACCCCGTTGGTGCTTGCGTCGGTATGCGGGGCTCGCGGGTACAGTCGGTGTCTAACGAATTGGCTGGTGAGCGCATCGATATTATTCTTTGGGATGACAACCCGGCACAATTCGTGATTAATGCGATGTCGCCCGCGGAGGTGCTCTCCATCGTTGTCGACGAAGAAAGTCGCAGCATGGATATCGCCGTAAGCGAAGAGAAACTCTCTCAAGCCATCGGCCGTGGTGGTCAAAATGTGCGCTTAGCTTCGCAGCTCACGGGTTGGGAGCTGAACGTGATGAGTCAAGAGCAGGCTGTTGAGAAAAGTGAGCAGGAAGCTGCGGAACTTCAGCAAATGTTCATGGATAGCCTGGATGTGGATGAGGAAGTCGCCGTCATCTTGGTTCAGGAAGGTTTCTCGAGTATCGATGAAGTGGCTTATGTGCCCGCCGCCGAGATTGTGAACATCGAGGAATTCGATGAGGACATCGTTGAAGAGCTGCGCGCCCGCGCGCGCGACGCGCTGTTGGCCCGCGCGATTGCCACCGGAGAGGGTGGTGATGGTAAGCCCGCCGCAGACTTATTGTCGATGCAGGGTATGGATGAAGCACTGGCCAATCAGTTGGCCACCTGTGGTATCTGCACGATGGAGGATCTGGCTGAGCAGGCTGTGGATGATCTGGTGGAACAGGTTTCCTTGGATCCCGAGCGAGCCGCGAGTTTGATTATGGAGGCGCGTGCGCCATGGTTTGCAGAAGAGACCAAGGAAAGCTAGGGCAGGATCCTGCAGTCCATTGGATCAGGCCCATAAGCGGCGTGTAGCGTCAAAAGATCGGAGGTAAGAAGCTATGACAGAAGTCACAGTCAGACAGTTGTCAGAAACAGTAGGAACCCCTGTGGAGCGATTGCTGGAGCAACTCGCTGAGGCAGGCATTCCTGTTGCTGATGCCGATCAAATGGTCACCGAAGAGCAAAAGCTGCAATTGCTCGATCATCTGCGCAAGTCGCAGGGGGCTAATAATGCGGGTTCATCAGGACGCCGTATTACGTTGAAACGCCGCAGCACTACCGAACTCAAGGTCTCGGGGGCTCAGGGTCGCGCTAAAACCGTCAGCGTTGAAGTGCGAAAGCGACGCACTTATGTGAAGTCGGAAGAGGCCAGTGAGGCGCAAGAGCCGGCTGTGGAGGCTGAGGCAATACCAAGCGCTCCTGTGAAGCCAGAGCCCAGCCCCGAAGTGCCAGCCGTTGAGGCATCGCAGCCCGAGGCTGTGGAACCGGCCGCGCCGGAAGAACAACCTAGCGCCGAGTCAGAGGGCTTGGATCTGGAAGCAGCACAAAAAGCTGCTGAAGCTGAAGTGCACTCCATGATGATCGCGCAGGCTGAGGAAGAGGCGCGTCGTGAGGCAGACCGGCAGTCGCAGGAAGCTGAGGAAGAAGCCGCGCGTTTGGCGGCAGAGGCCGCGCAAAAACAGGTGGCGCCAGCGGTTCCTGAGGCGCTTACTCCGCCGCCAGCCCCGGCTGAGCCGGGACGTGGTAAGCGGCGAAAAGGGAAAGACAGTAAAGAGGATTCAGGACGCTCGCGTCGTGAAGAGTTGCACGTGGCCAGTGACAAGCGCGGCCGTCGTGGCAAGGGTAAGATGGCGCGCTTTGCTAGCCCAAGCATGCCCAGTAAACATGGGTTTGAGCGGCCCACAGCACCGGTGGTTCGCGAGGTGAAAATCCCTGAGACGCTGACGGTTGGTGAGCTGGCTCAGAAAATGGCCATCAAAGCTCCTGAGGTGATTAAGGTATTAATGGGTTTGGGCGTGATGGCCACCATTAACCAATCCATCGATCAGGACACAGCCACGCTGGTGGTGGAAGAGATGGGGCATGTGGCTCTACCGATGGAAGCCACCGAGGTGGAAGAAGAGCTAATCATCGAACAAGAGGAGCAGGGTGAACTCCTGTCCAGACCCCCGGTGGTGACTGTGATGGGTCATGTTGACCATGGCAAAACCTCGCTGTTGGATCGTATCCGTCGCGCCCGAGTGGCCTCTGGCGAGGCCGGTGGAATTACCCAGCATATCGGTGCTTACCACGTGCCCTTCAAAGGCCACAGCGGCATCACTTTCCTAGATACCCCCGGGCATGCGGCGTTTACCGCAATGCGTGCGCGTGGTGCAAAAGTGACCGATATCGTGATTCTGGTGGTAGCAGCCGATGACGGCGTGATGCCGCAAACCCTTGAGGCCGTGCAGCACGCTCAAGCAGGTGAAGTACCCATGGTGGTGGCGGTCAATAAGATCGATAAGCCCGAAGCCGATGCCGATCGCGTCAAAAACGAGTTGTCTCAGCACAATGTCATTCCCGAAGATTGGGGTGGTGATACTCAGTTTGTGCATGTCTCAGCGATGTCCGGTGAAGGCATCGAAACGTTGTTGGAATCTGTGCAGTTACAAGCTGAGCTGATGGAACTGAAAGCGGCAAGCGAAGGCAATGCACGCGGTGTGGTGATCGAATCCAAGCTGGATAAAGGCCGTGGTCCGGTTGCGACCGTGTTGGTCCAAAGCGGCACCTTGAATCGGGGTGACGTGCTGCTCAGTGGACAGGAATTTGGGCGCGTGCGCGCGATGTTTGATGAAACCGGCAAGTCGGTGAAATCTGCAGGACCCTCTATGCCCGTGGAAGTGCTGGGTTTGTCCGGTGTGCCCAATGCCGGCGATGATGTGATGGTACTGGCTGATGAGCGCAAGGCACGTGAAGTGGCATTGTTCCGGCAGGGCAAGTTCCGCGAGACCAAGCTGGCCACGCAACAAGCCGCTAAGTTGGAAAACCTGTTCACTCAGATGCAGGATGGTGCGGCTTCCACCGTCAATATCTTGTTGAAGACCGATGTGCAGGGCTCGGCAGAAGCCTTGCGTGACGCCCTGGAAAAACTGTCTACCGATGAAGTGAAGGTGAAGATCATTTCTACCGGGGTGGGCGGAATCACCGAGTCAGATGTCAATCTGGCATTGGCCTCCACAGCCATCATCATTGGCTTTAACGTACGTGCCGACAGCGGTGCCCGCAAAGCAGCTGCCGATCAAGAGGTCGACCTGCGCTACTACAGTGTCATTTACGAGGCCATTGACGATGTGAAACAAGCGCTTTCTGGCTTGTTGTCACCGGAGATGCGCGAGGAAATCATCGGTCTGGCGCAAGTGCGCGATGTGTTTAAGTCCTCGCAATTCGGTGCGGTGGCTGGCTGTTTGGTGATTGAAGGTAGCGTCAAACGTGGCAACCCGATTCGTGTATTGCGCGACAATGTGGTGATCTACGAGGGCGAGCTGGAGTCACTGCGGCGCTTTAAGGATGACGTCAATGAAGTGAAACCCGGTACCGAGTGCGGTATCGCGGTTAAGAACTACAATGACGTCAAGCCCGGCGACCAAATTGAGGTTTATCACCGCATTGAGGTGGCACGTTCCCTTTAAGGGGCTGAGCGGATGGCCAGAGAATTCTCCCGAGCCCAACGAGTTGGTGATCAAATTCAGCGTGAATTGGCTGAGTTAATACGCGAGCAGCTCAAAGATCCGCGCGTTGGCATGGTGACGCTGGCGGGCGTCGATGTGAGCCGTGATTTGGCGCATGCACGTGTATATTTCACAGTGCTGGGGGATCAAAGCGTGATTGACTCCAGTGTCGAGGGTCTGCGCCGCGCCGCTGGTTTTTTGCGGCGCGAGCTGGGTCGGCGCATGCGGCTGCGTATGGTGCCAGAACTACATTTCCACTACGACGACACCCAAGAGCGCGGTGCGCGTCTATCTGCTTTGATCGATCAGGCACTGGCAGAAGACAAGAAATCGCAATGAGTAAACCCAAAATTCAGCGTCGTGATGTGCACGGCCTGATTCTGCTCGATAAGCCGCGGGGCCTCAGTTCCAACCAAGCTCTGCAACGGGTGAAATATTTGTTGCGCGCCCGCAAAGCCGGCCACACCGGCAGTTTGGATCCCTTGGCCACCGGACTGTTACCGCTGTGTTTTGGCGAGGCCACCAAGGTCAGCGGTCTGCTGCTGGAGGCGAACAAACATTACCAAACCACCTGTCGCTTGGGCGAGATCACGCGCACCGCAGATGCCGAGGGTGAAGTGATTGAGCGTCATCCCATTCCGACTTTAGATGAGGCGTTGATTGAGCGCGTATTGGCGCAGTTTCGGGGACCGATTGATCAGGTGCCACCCATGTACTCAGCGCTCAAACATGAGGGGCAGAGACTGTATCGGCTGGCGCGTCAGGGGACGGAGGTGGAACGTCAGCCGCGTCAGGTCACTATTCACGAACTCACACTAACGGGCTTTGATGATCAAAGCCTGAGTCTGGAAGTGCGCTGCAGTAAGGGCACCTATATTCGCACTTTGGTGGAAGATATTGGCAAGGCTTTGGGCTGCGGTGCTCATGTGAGCGCCCTGCGGCGGCTCGGGCTGGGGCCTTTTGAGCAGCCATTGATGTGCACCATGACCGAGTTGGAACGGTGTGCGGAAGCGGGTGAGGCAGCCCTCGATGTGTATTTACAACCCATGGATTTAGCCTTGCAGGACTTGCCAGAAGTGCACCTGGATGCGGACAGTACACATTACCTTACCCAGGGGCAGGCGGTTTTTGTGCCAGGCCTGTTACAAAGCGGTCTCATCCGCCTCTATGGACCTAAAGAGGAGTTCCTTGGTGTGGGCCATCAGTTAGATGATGGTCGGCTGGCTCCTAAACGGCTGATGCGGGTGATGCATTAGCCTATTCAGACTATTAACACCGCGTTTCGCATGCTAGAATCGCGGGCCATTTAAAGATTGCTTGGAATTCGGAGTTCAAACGCATGTCCCTCAACAGTGAAGTCAAAGCAGAAATCGTCGAAAAGTATCGCCGTGACGGTTCTGATACCGGTTCCCCCGAGGTGCAGGTAGCCCTGTTGTCTGCCCGTATTCAACACTTGATGGGGCATTTTTCCGAACACAAAAAAGACCACCATTCGCGTCGTGGTCTTCTGAAGATGGTTAACCAGCGCCGCAAGCTGCTGGATTACCTCAAGCGCAAAGATCAACAGCGCTACCAGGATCTGGTTGCCAGCTTAGGTCTGCGCCGCTAAGCCTCGGGAAAATCGTCTTACCGTTCATGTCACAACAGGATTAATCGTGCCTAAATTCAGTAAAACCTTTCAATATGGGCAACACACTGTCAGCTTAGAAACCGGGGAAGTCGCCCGCCAAGCCAGCGCTGCTGTCATGGTCGATGTGGCTGGAACCGTGGTTCTGGTTACCGCCACGGGCCGCAAAGAAGCGGTACCCGGTCGGGACTTCTTCCCACTGACCGTTAATTATCAAGAACGTACTTATGCCGCCGGTCGAATTCCCGGCGGTTTTTTTAGGCGTGAAGGACGTCCTACCGAAAAAGAAACGCTGACCTCGCGTTTGATTGATCGTCCGTTGCGTCCGCTTTTCCCCAAAGGCTTCACCAACGAAGTCCAGGTGGTGGCCACGGTGATGTCATTGAACCCCGAAGTTGATCCGGACATTCCTGCTTTATTGGGTGCCTCTGCCGCTGTCGCTCTCTCTGGACTGCCGTTTAGTGGCCCTATTGGTGCGGCCCGAGTTGGTTACCTTGATGGGGGCTATCTGCTGAACCCCGATCTTTCTGTACTCAAGGATTCTGAATTGGACTTGGTCGTCGCCGGCACCTCTAATGCCGTGATCATGGTCGAGTCCGAGGCCGCGATGCTGAGCGAAGAAGTGATGCTGGGCGCTGTGATGTATGGTCATGAGCAGATGCAGGTTGCCATTAATGCCATTAATGAATTGGTGGCCGAAGCCGGTAAACCCGCTTGGAATTGGCAGGCTCCTGAGCAGGACTTGGCGCTGCGTGAGCGCATCGAAGCCGCTTGCAAAGCCGATTTGGTTAAGGCCTATCAAGTCGTTGAAAAACAAGAGCGTACTGCGCAAATCAATGCCTTGCGCGACCAGATCAAGGCGCAGATCGCCACTGGTGATGAAGGCGCGCCGGACGCTGAAACCGTCAAAGAAATTTTCCACAGTATTGAGAAACGCGTGGTTCGCGAGCGTGTGCTGTCGGGTGAGCGTCGTATCGATGGTCGTGATACCCGCACCGTGCGTCCGATTGCCGCCAGTGTGGGTATATTGCCGCGCACCCATGGCTCTGCCTTATTCACGCGTGGTGAGACTCAGGCCATTGTGGTGGCGACTTTGGGGACGGATCGCGATTCGCAGATTATCGATGCCATCGAAGGTGAGCGTCGCGAGCGTTTCATGCTGCACTACAACTTCCCGCCTTATTGCACCGGTGAGACCGGCATGGTGGGTTCACCCAAGCGTCGTGAAATCGGCCATGGCCGGTTAGCCAAGCGTGGTGTTCAGGGTGTGATGCCTGATGAAGGCGATTTTCCCTATGTGCTACGTGTGGTGTCTGAGATCACCGAATCCAACGGTTCTAGCTCCATGGCCTCTGTGTGTGGCACGAGTATGGCCCTGATGGATGCAGGTGTGCCGTTGAAATCCCCAGTGGCGGGTATCGCCATGGGTTTGATTAAGGATGGTGATCAGTTCGCGGTACTGACTGATATTCTTGGCGATGAAGATCACTTGGGTGATATGGACTTTAAAGTGGCCGGTACTGAAACCGGAATCACCGCCCTGCAGATGGACATCAAAATCGACGGCATCACCCAGGAAATCATGCAGCAGGCCCTGTCTCAAGCACGTGACGGCCGTTTGCATATTCTCGGTGAGATGGCCAAAGCCATCACAACGCCGCGCAGCGAGATGTCAGCCTATGCACCGCGTTTCATCACCATCCGCATCAATCCGGAGAAGATCCGCGATGTGATTGGCAAGGGTGGGGCAACGATCCGCGCGCTGACCGAAGAAACCGGTGCGACCATTGATATTGATGACAGTGGCACCATCAAAATTGCCTCTGTGGATAAAGAAGCTGGGGAAGAAGCGCGGCGCCGCATCGAGGAAATCACTGCTGATGTGGAAGTCGGACGGATCTATGATGGCCGCGTTGCCAAAATCATGGATTTTGGTGCGTTCGTGACGATTCTCCCGGGCCGCGATGGTTTGGTACACATCTCGCAGATTTCCGAAGAGCGTGTTGAGAGCGTGTCAGACAAGCTCAGCGAAGGTGAGACCGTGCGCGTCAAGGTCCTGGAAGTGGATAAGCAGGGCCGTATCCGCTTGAGTATTAAGGCGGTGGCCGAGGCCGAGTAACTCGCCTCATCGAAAGACAAAAAAGGCGGCCATGGCCGCCTTTTTCTATGGGCTTAAGGCTAGGGTTGTAAGAGCGTCTCCACTGCCTGTTTAAAGCGTGCTGATTCTGGCGAGGTCATGCTGGAATAAGCACCCACAACCCGACCCTCGCGATCCACTAAGTACTTATAGAAGTTCCAGCGCGGTGCATGCGACTGTCGCGCCAATTCTTGAAAGATGGGATGGGCACCGTTGCCGCGCACGGGTATCGGAGCAAACATGTCAAAGCTCACCCCGAAATTCTCAAAACAAACACGGGCGGTTTCTTCCTCACTGCCGGATTCCTGGCGGAAGTCATGGGAGGGAAAACCCACCACCTTTAGGCCTTGATCTTTGTATGCCTGATGCACGGCTTCCAGGCCATTGAATTGGCCGGTAAAGCCGCAGTGACTCGCGGTGTTGACGATCAACAAAGGCTGTCCTGCATAACGCTCTTGGAGATTCACCACCTCGGGCGAATGCAGCCGTCGCATCTCATGGGCGAATAGGGCCTCTAAATTGGGGGCAGCAACAACGCTACTCGACCAGAATGCGGCCAGCAACGGATAAATGATGTAGGGCTTGGGCATGGCATGCTCCGGGAAATGACTGATTTGAATACTTGGATACAGCTTCCCGTATTCAGTTCCCTATGGCAAGAATGTTCTCCAGCCGCTTGAACTGTGCCGCATCAACCAGTAAAACAAGGGGCTTGTTGCCCAGCCGTTGACCTTCATGGATTTAGAATCAATAAAACACGCCTACCGGCGCTACGCGCGCTATTACGATCGTCTGTTTGGCCCGATTTTTTCGAGTGGCCGGCGGATGGCTGTGCAGCGAGCGAACCATGAACGGGGACAAAGGGTTCTCGAGGTGGGTGTGGGCACGGGCCTATCCTTACCAGAATACCGTGAGGGGACATTTGTGGTGGGTGTGGATATCAGCCGCGACATGCTGGCGATCGCCCGGCAACGAATACAGCAGGCCGATGCGCATTCTCCGCGGGCGCTATTGGAGATGGACGCTCAGCGTCTAGCGTTCGCCGATAGTAGCTTTGATAGTGTGGTGGCTATGTATGTGGCCTCTGTGGTGCCCGAGCCAGAGCGTTTGATGCGGGAGATGCAACGAGTGTGCCGCCCCGGTGGTACGATCATCATCATCAATCATTTCGCTTCCCAGCATTGGCTGCTGCAGCGTCTTGAGCAAGCTTTGCGCCCGTTGTCGCGTTATCTGGGCTTTCGTCCTGACATGGCTTTGGATGACCTACCTAAACTGCCGGGGCTCGAGCGGGTGGAAGTCTGCAAGGCAAACCTTTTCGGTTATTGGAAATTGGTGCATTATCGTAATGGTGCGGTGCCACAAGAAGGTGCCGAATTCGAGCGATGGGTCACCGCTGATGAGCATTGACTGGAAAAGCTACGATGCCAATGGTTTCTATGATGAGCTGATTACGGCGCGGGGAAAGCCCCGGCCTGCCGGGTCTGTCTTGGCGAAATATCTGGGATCGCTATCCGACCAAGAAATTAACGAACGCAAGTTGGCCGCCGAACACGCCATCATAGAGATGGGTATCAGTTTCACGGTCTATACCGAGGGCGGTAATATCGACCGCGCTTGGCCTTTTGACATTATCCCGCGAATCATCGCTCGATCGGAATGGGACCCAGTCGATCGCGGTCTGCGCCAGCGCCTCACTGCGTTAAATCTGTTCATTGATGATATCTACAATGAGCAGCGCATTGTGCGCGACAAAGTCTTTCCTGCCGAAGTTCTGGCGCAATCGAAAAATTTCCGTGAACAATGCCGCGATTTTCATCCCGTCCACGGCGTCTGGGCGCATATTTGCGGGTCGGATTTGGTGCGTGACGCGGATGGGCGTATCTACGTGTTAGAAGATAATCTGCGCGTTCCCTCGGGCGTGTCTTACATGCTGGAAAATCGCCAAGTGACAAAGCGAGTCTTCCCAGAGCTATTTGAAAACTACCGTATTCAACCGGTCGATGAGTATCCAGCCCAACTGTTTGACATGCTGGCGAGCCTATCCCCGCGGCCCTTGGATTATCCTGAAGTCGTGGTGCTTACCCCTGGAATCTACAACTCAGCTTATTTCGAACATGCCTATCTAGCGCAAGGCATGGGTGCGGAGTTGGTGGAGGGGTCTGATTTATTGGTGGCTGATGATGACTGCGTGTATATGCGCACCATTGAGGGGCTAGAGCGTGTCGATGTGATTTATCGACGCATTGATGATTGGTTTATGGATCCCGAAGCCTTCGATCCCGATTCATTATTGGGCGTTCCCGGGCTGATGCGTGCTTGGCGTGCGGGCAATGTGGCATTGGTGAACGCGCCGGGTGCGGGCGTGGCCGATGACAAGGTCGTTTATGCCTATGTGCCGGAGATGATTCGTTACTACTTGGATGAAGAACCCATTATTGACAATGTGCCGACGTATTTGTGTATGGATCCCAAGCAATGCGAGTATGTGCTGGCCAATCTTGATCAGCTGGTGGTCAAGCCAGCCAACGAGTCTGGTGGTTATGGAATGATTGTGGGACCACATGCCACCAAGGCGCAGCGTCGCGAATTTGCAGAGCTCATTCGTCGCGATCCGCGAAACTATATCGCCCAGCCCACTTTGAAGATTTCCACGGCACCGACCTTATGTGATGGTCATGTTGAGCCCAGACATCTGGATTTGCGGCCTTTTGTGCTGCAAGGCGTGCGCACCAATGTGACCGCGGGTGGTTTGACCCGTGTGGCCTTGAATAAGGGCTCGCTGGTGGTTAATTCCAGTCAAGGTGGTGGCAGTAAGGACACCTGGATCGTTGATCTGGGTAGTGGGGGCTGAGCATGCTGTCACGGGTTGCTGAGAGGCTATACTGGTTGGC
Organism: Ectothiorhodosinus mongolicus; assembly: GCF_022406875.1. Taxonomy (NCBI): domain Bacteria; kingdom Pseudomonadati; phylum Pseudomonadota; class Gammaproteobacteria; order Chromatiales; family Ectothiorhodospiraceae; genus Ectothiorhodosinus; species Ectothiorhodosinus mongolicus. The sequence continues at coordinate 417,241 of NZ_CP023018.1, read as the reverse complement.
GCGCTATCTAGAGCGTGCTGAGGGTACGGCGCGCATGGTGACGGCTTATAACCATTTGGCCTTGGATATGCCGGTGGCCGATCGCCTGGCTTGGGCCGGTTTGGTATCGATTACCGGCAGTGAGGATTTGTTCGAAGCGCGCTTTTCGGGATATACCGAAGCCAAAGTGATTAAGTTCTTACTGGGTGACAAAGACAATCCTGGCTCGATTATGAATTCTTTGTCTCATGCCCGAGAAAACGTCCGCACCACTCGAGATCTATTGCCCAGTGAAGTGTGGGAGGCGGTAAATGAGTTGCATCTTTTTGCGCGTTCTAACTTGGACTCGGGGTGGACCAAGCGGGGGCGCTATCACTACCTCTCACAAATACGCAGCCGCTGTCAGCAGATAACGGGTATGCTGGCAGGCACCATGAGTCATGACCATGCTTATCATTTTATCCGCTTAGGCCGTAACTTGGAGCGCGCTGATATGACTTCGCGTTTGTTGGATGTCGCCGCGGTCAGCTTGCTGCAGGAGGACGAAGACAAAGACGCCGACGGCGCTGGCTTTGAAGGCTTGTTGTGGGTGAATATTCTTAAGTCCCTAAGCGCTTCACAAATGTATCGTCAACATGTCCGACGCGGGGTAAACGCCTCGGACGTACTGCATTTTTTATTCCATGATAAGGCGTTCCCACGCGCTATGGCGCATGCCTTGGGTGAGGTGGAATCCAGTCTGGCGCAATTGCCGCGTAATGATGTGCCGCTGCGCATGGCTATCGAGATCAAGCGTCATGCGCTGCAGTCTGATATCGAACGCTTATTAGAGCCCAAGACCTTGCATGCTTTTATCGATGAGATGCAGCAGGAGATGGCGGAGCTGCATTCGCTGATTTCAGAGACCTGGTTTAGTCTCGATCGGGCCGCCTGAGCCGCCCCTGCGGTATTTGTTTATGGCCAATCCTCTCCTTTTTGCACCCTATACGCCGCCTCCAGGTCATTTCGATGAAATCGGTTTGGCCGTGGGCGGACATCCGCATTGGCAAAACCTGATCGCTAGCCTGCAAGGACTTGGCGTCGAAGGCTTGCGAGCGCGGCATCAGGTATTACAGGACCTGCTGCATGAGGGTGGGGTCACCTATAACGTTTATTCAGATCCACGCGGAACAGAGCGGGCATGGCCATTGGATACCGTGCCGATGCTCCTGGACAGCCATGAGTGGGCGAATATTGAGCTCGGATTGACACAGCGCGCCGAGTTATTCAACGCCCTACTGATCGATTTGTATGGCCCACAAAGGACCTTGCATGACGGGATTTTGCCGGCTGAGTTGGTCTTTGGTTATTCCGGTTTTTTGCGGCCATGTATGGGCAGCCTGCCCGTTATGCCTCAGGTACTGACTCTCTATGCTGCTGATTTAGTGCGCGGTGCAGACGGCAAGCTGCAGGTGCTGGCAGATCGCACGCAAGCGCCCTCGGGCGCCGGCTATGCCTTAGAAAATCGTCTGCAGTTATCGCGCGCCGTGCCCAGTTTGTTTCGTGATGCGCAGGCGCATCGGCTGACTCGATATTTTCAAGCAATGCGCCAAGCACTGATGTCATTGGCACCCGAACAGGAAGAGCGCGTACCGCGCATGGTATTACTCAGTCCAGGACCGCTGAACGAGGCTTGGTTTGAGCATGTCTTTTTGGCCCGATATTTGGGGCTGACGGTGGTTCAAGGTCAAGATCTGGTGGTCTCTCAGGGGCGGGTATGGCTGAAATCCCTCAGTGGCCCTGAGCCGGTCGATGTCATTTTGCGGCGTGTGGATGATGCTTTTTGTGATCCTCTGGCTTTACGCCAGGACTCGTGGCTGGGTGTGGCTGGGTTGCTGGAAGCAGCGCGTCAGGGACGGGTGGCCATCGCCAATCCGCTGGGGACAGGTGTGCTGGAATGCCCTGGTATTCGCGCTTATATGCCGCAGTTGAGTGAATATTTGCTGGGTAGACCGCTGCGTCTGCCGACCGTGCCTACGCGCTGGTGCGGTGATCCACAAGCGCTGACTGAAGTGCTGGCGGATCTATCAGCCTGGGTGATTCGCAGCCTACACCCGCAACGGGGTCGTACCCCATTGTTTCCGGCGCGATTGTCCGCAGATGAGCGCGATGACTTGGTGCGCCGGATGCGAGCGCGACCGGGCGACTATGTGGCACAGCAGGCGGTGGATTTGTCGGTGATTCCAGCCGTGAGCCAATCTGGTCAGCTTGAGCCGCGGCGCATGAGCTTGCGCAGCTTTGTCTGTGCGCGTGACGGAAGTTACCAAGTGATGCCCGGAGGCCTAACCCGCGTTGCGCATGCACCGGATGCCTATATGGTCTCAAACCAGCTCGGTGGTGTGAGTAAAGATACCTGGGTATTGTCCAGTGAGCCGGAACCTCCCGAAGCCGCTGCGCCGGGTTTGCCCTTGCCTGCGGGCCTAGGGATGCCACACTCGTTACCGGCGCGGGTGGCAGAAAGCCTGTTTTGGATGGGGCGCTATGCTGAGCGTACTGAGGGTGGGATTCGCATGATGCGGCTAGTCTTGCGTCGGCGTCGGCTGGCCCAGGAATCCGGCGATGCTGATGAGGCTTTATTGCTGGTATCACTGCTGCCTTTGATGACGCAATTAACGGCCACGTTCCCTGGATTTGCGGATGCCAACCAGCCTCCGCATGATGTTTCTGCGGAGCTGGTTGATGTGATTGCCAATCCAGAGCGCACCGGTAGTATCAGCTTTAATCTCAATGCTTTGCTCAAGGCTGGCTATGCTTTGCGCGACCGAGTCTCAGGGGATAGCTGGCGGGTTGTTTCGGCGCTGCGCGAGCGTGCTCGGGAGCTGCAGCGTATTCAGTCTTCCGATCCCGAGGCGCTGGCTCCGCTGTTGGATGAGGTGATCACCCATTTGCTGGCCTTATCCGGTATCGCCCAAGAAAGCATTGCGCGCAATTTGGGCTGGGCATTTTTAGAGGCGGGTCGTCGTGTTGAACGAGCGGTCTTACTGATGACTTTGTTGCGTCATGCTTTTGGTCGCGCAGCGCCGAGTCATTTGGCCGAGCGGGGGGTGGAACCGGTCCTGGCATTTGCGGAAAGTCTGCCACTGTTTCGTACCGCTCAGGCCAATGGTTCTGACGCCAGTCGGGCGCTGCAGCTGTTATTGCGCGATGAGTCCAATCCACGTGGTCTGCCTTTTCAATTGCGGGCATTACAAGTCGCAGTAATGGCTTTACCGGCCGATTTTGCGGAATCACAGGCCAGTCTTTTACAGCGCCTGAAGGTCATTCAGGACAGTACGGCAGAGCCTAGTGGGGTGTGGCAGAAGCGCTTCCAGGACCCCTCTGTTTTGGATGATTGGCTCATGACCCAGAGCCAAGAATTAGATCGTATGGCGATCCAGCTCTCAGAGGTCTATTTTGCTTTCCCACGCACCCGACACCTGCTCATGGAAGATAGCCCGGAGTGGGGCTCATGAAATATCGCGTTAGGCACATGACCCGCTACGCTTACAGTGGCAGTGTCAGCCTGTCTCATAATGAGCTCGTGCTGTTGCCCCGCTCGACCCCGGATCAGTACGTTCTGGATACTCAGGTCATTGTCGATCCAGCGCCGCCGCGCCGCTATGAACGCAATGACTTTTTTGGTAATCGGCTGATCAACTTTAGCTTGGATAAACCCCATGATGCCCTGCAAATCACGGCGGAAAGCATTATTGAATTGGCTCAGCAGCCGCGCTTGACGGCAGCGGACTTGGCGGGTCCGGGTTGGGAGCAGGAGCGTGATGCGATCGCTGCTGGCGTGTCAGGTTTAGTGGTGACTGATCGACAATTTGTATTGGAGTCAATGCATGTGCCTTTGCTGCCGGTTGTGGCTGAATATGCCGGCCCCAGCTTTATTCCGGGTCGATCTTTGTACGACGCTTGCGTGGATTTGACGCGGCGTATTCATGAAGATTTTCGCTATGCGCCGGGAGAAACCCATATACACAGTAGTCTGAGTGAGGTACTGCACAAGCGCGTTGGCGTTTGCCAAGACTTTGCGCATTTAGCGATTGCTTGTGTGCGTAGTCAGGGTTTACTTGCGCGCTACGTGAGTGGTTATGTGGAGACGGAACCACCGCCCGGGCAGCTGAAACTGCAAGGTGTAGATGCATCGCATGCGTGGTTTGCCGTGTATTTTCCGGGAACGGGATGGGTGGATTTTGATCCCACTAATAATCTGATACCCATGTATCGCCATGTCACGCTGGCTTGGGGTCGAGATTATGGCGATGTCACGCCGGTCAAAGGGGTGTTATTTGGCGGCGGCGATTGTCATGAGTTGGAAGTGGCTGTTGATGTGCTGCCTATGGACAGTCCAGAAACGGTTTGATCAGCATATCCCCCGGTATGGTACTAAGGCCCTAACGTGCGTCAACCCTCATAAAAAAGGCCCGCTAAAGCGGGCCTTCGGATATCACTATCCTAACTGATGCTTAGCCGCGAGCAACCCAAGCGGTGCACCAGCCATTGGCAGATACCAGCTTGCCGGGGAATACAGCACAGGGACCCCATTCGGTCTGACTGGGATCGTTGTACAGCAGGCAGTTGGCGCAGTTCTGAGCCGGATTGGCTGTGTTGTGCACATACTGCAGCGCCTGAGCGGCAGGATCGCTTTCATCCAGACGATCACCATGACCGCCGGCGGCAGCAGTGGTGGTCCAGCCCAGACCAGCGACCGGCACAGCTACCAGACCAGCAGCGCCAGCTTTCAGAAATTTTCTGCGGCTTACATCTTGTTCTTTCATTGTCATCCTCTCCTAGTTGAACTTAGAACGAGTCCACACCAAAGACCCTACGCTTAGTATCCACAATCCGAGCCTGCTCGGCTAGTGTTTGTGGTCTAAAAAAACGGGGTACGACCCCTCACGGGGTCGTACCCCGTTTTTTGTGGTACTTACCGCCCATCAGCCAGATCTTCAGGGCCCACCAGTGAATGCCACCGATGATCTTAAAGCCGAGCAAGGGTAGGCGAAAGCTTAAACGTGCCAGTTGGCTATCGCACAAGGGGCGTTGATTCCCAGTTTGGCTAGCGACCAGCATAATCTCATCCTTTTGGGATTCACGAATTAAGACACTCAGGCGCTCCGAAGGTTCCGCCAAACGGAAGTCATAATGGGCGTCCATATCGATAAAAGGTGACACATAAAAGCGTTTGTCCTCGCCGGCCACCACCGGCCAGTGCAGGGGTTTACCGTCATTGTGCAGGGTATAGTGATGGCAATCTCCTAATGTGTTGCGAACCTCACAAATAATGGCGCGCAAGCTGCCGTCCTGATGATGGCAATACCAAAGACTTAAGGGGTTGAATGTGTAGCCCAGCACGCGGGGAAAGCACAGCAAAAACACGCGACCGCCCTCAAGGTCGATGCCTTGCTCACCGAGATAGGCATCGATCCAGGTCCGCCACGGCGTGCCATCGCGCGGTCCATGGTCCTTGGTATAAAGACTCAGCAAATTAAAGCGATTGAACGAGAGTAGCTTCAGGCGTTGAGTCAACTCCGGAATTCGGTCGATATCCACCAGCAGGCTGAACACGCGATAGACAAACTGGTACTGCACCGGGAAGACGCGGCGGTGCATGACTTGGCTTTGATACAGCCAACCGTCATTGATATCCAGAATGCTCACGTCGCCTGGGCTCCTTTTAATACGCCCAGTTCGACCGGTGGTGCCATCACAGGGCTGGCTTCTTGTGACCAGGGCGGGCTTACCTCTAGGCCGCGGGCTACCGCCAATGCGGATTTAAGGCCATCCTCATGAAAGCCATAGCCGGTCCAAGCACCACAAAACCAAAGGCGATTTTTGCCTTGAATCAGAGACAATTTCTGCTGTGCATCCATCGCCCGTTGATCAAACACCGGATGGCGATAACTGATTTCGCGAATAACGGTCTCTGCCCTTGGATCTTGAAGCGGATTTAGGCTGACAAAGTAGTCTTTGCTTTGCGCTAAGGATTGCAAACTGTTCATCCAGTAGGTCACGGATACAGCCGATGCGGGTTGACTCTCCTGACTTTGACTCGCCAGGTAATTCCATGAAGCCCAGACGCGGCGAAGCTTAGGCATTAACGTCGCATCGGTGTGCAAAATGGCACGGTTGGGCTGAAAACTCACCGCGCCCAATATACTGCGCTCCAGGTCTGAAGGCGCCTCGAGCATCTGCAAAGATTGATCGGCATGGCAGCCCAAGACGGCTTGATCAAAATGCGCCTCATCACCTGACTCGGTGCGCACTACCACCCCTTCATTCTCGCGGCGCACTTGTACCACGGGGCTGTTGATGTGCGCGCGCTCAGGAAGCGCTTTGAGCATTTGCCGGACATATTCACGACTGCCGCCTTTGACGGTATGCCACTGTGGTCTTCCAGTTAGATCCAAGAGTCCATGGTTGGTGAAGAACCGCAAGAACGACCCCAAGGGAAAATCCAACATGCGATGCGTGGGGCAGGACCAAATAGCCGCCGCCATCGGCAACAAATAATCATCGCGAAACCCAGCGCCATAACCTTCTTTGAGCAAATGCCCGCCCAAGGTGATGCTGGGCACAATATCCAAACCCACCAAGCGTTTGCCTTCGCGGTTAAAGCGCAAAATATCGCGCAGCATCCGCAGAAAGCGCGGTCTTAATAGGTTCCGCCGCTGTCCAAATAAGGTATTTAAGTCAGAGCCAGCGTATTCAAGTTGCCCTTGATTAATCGACGCCGAGAAGGACATATCAGTGGGCTGTGAAGCCACACCCAAATGTGCAAACAAGGCCTTAAGATTGGGATAGTTGCGGTGATTAAACACCATGAAGCCGGTATCCACGCCGATGGGGCCCTGATCACCATCCACCTCAACGGTGTTGGTATGTCCGCCGATATAGTCATTTTTTTCAAATAAGGTGACATCGTATTTCTGGGCCAGCAGCCACGCACTGGCCAGACCCGAAATTCCCCCACCAATCACGGCAATACGCTTAGACGACATGGATAGCTCTCAATAAGGACACAAGTTTCATGATGCCACAGGCGGCTGTTTAATCGCTGAAAAGGCTTGCAGCGCTGATTGGCGAGTTTCTCCAAGATCCAGTATCGGATGCGGATAGGTTCGTCCTAAATTAATTTTGGCTGCGGCCAATACCTCAGCCGGAGCTTCCCAGGGTTTTTGGAGATAATTATCAGGCAGGCCGGCAATTTCCGGCACCCATTGGCGCACATATTTGCCTTGGGGATCGAAACGCTCACCCTGCAAAACGGGATTAAAAATACGGAAGTAGGGCGCCGCGTCAGCACCGCAGCCAGCGGTCCATTGCCATCCCTGCGTGTTGTTCGCCAGATCGGCATCCACCAAGGTATCCCAAAACCAGCGCGCGCCCTCCAACCAATGAATTTGCAGGTTTTTGCTCAACAGCGAAGCGACCACCATACGCACGCGATTATGCATCCAGCCCGTGTGCCACAACTCGCGCATGGCCGCATCGACGATCGGTATCCCCGTTTGTCCTTTTTGCCAAGCGCGCAGCTGTTCGGGATCGGTCTTGGGCCAAGGGAATCGCTCAAACCGCGTATCTAAGGGACTCTCGGGTGTCTGCGGGAAGTGATACAGCAGGTGATAAGAAAATTCGCGCCAGCCAATCTCACTGAGAAAATGCAGCAAATGCCTATCTTCACCCGGATAGCGTCCCTCCGCGACCGCGCGCATACAGGCGCTATGGACCTGCAGGGGGCTGATCTCCCCAAAATGCAGATGCGGCGATAGCTTGGAGGTGCCAGCCAAATCAGGGCGATTGCGATCTTCCTTATAGGCATGCATGGCGCCGTCGATGAAGCTTTCCAAAGCCTCATGCGCGCCCTGTTCACCAACCTGCCAAGAACTCGCCAAACCGGTGTCCCAGTCAAGCGTGGGCAGCAGCCCCAAAGCCGCTAGCGGTATGCTGGTCAGCTCAGGATCTACCGCGGGTAGTGTCTCTGGTGTAGGCAGGGGTAAGCGGTGCACACCCTGAGCGCAGCAGGTTTTCCAAAACGGTGTGAATACTTTGCAGGGCTGTCCGGCTTTATTGGTAATCTCCCAGGGTTCAAACAGTAGGGCGCTATTAAAACTTTGTACCTCTATGCTTTGATCCCGCAGCTGCTGCTTGATCTGTTGGTCCCGCTTGATGACTGCGGGTTCATATAGCCGATTCCAATACAGCTGAGTTGCCCCGGTTTCAGCCAACAAGCTTTCTAGGCATTCTGGGGTGCTGCCCGAACGGATGATAAGGCGGCTGCCTAAGCGCTGTAGATCGTTTGATAGAGCGCCTAAACTATGATGTAGCCACCATAAGCTGGCCGCCCCGGGTTCCCAGGGTGCTTCTTCATGTGGGGCATGGATGTACACCGGAATAACCGTTTCAGCGACGCTTAAAGCATGCTGCAAAGCGGGGTTATCGGCCAAGCGCAAATCGCGGCGCAGCCAAACAAGGGCAGTCGAGGAAGAGGACATGGAGCGATTGTATCGATTGGCTGAGTTTTCTGTATAGTCCGACTCATTGACCTAGGCAGAGGTTCATTTTGTGATGCAGGCACATGCAGGCAAGACCCCAGGGCTGGTTTGGCTGGTCGGTGCCAGTACCGGCATTGGCCGCGCATTGGCGATTGAGCTGGCGCGTCAAGGCTGGCAAGTGGCGGTGAGCTCCCGGCGTGCTGAGACGCTGCAGGAGCTGGTCGCTGAGCAGTCGGGTATCCATGCTTTCCCGGGTGATGTCACTGACGTCCAGGGTATGCAAGCCTTAGCCGAACAAATTGAGACAGGCCTAGGGCCTATCGAGATGGCAATTTTCAATCAAGGCGATTACGAGCCGATGGGTGTGGATGCCTTCGATGTGGCTTTGTTTCGGCGCATTATGGAGATCAATTACATGGGCGTGGTTCATGGTTTGGCGGCGGTGCTGCCGCGCATGCGTGAACGTCGGCGCGGGCGGATTTTCGTCACGGCCAGCTTGGCGGGATACCGCGGCTTGCCCAATGCCGCGCCTTACGGCGCCTCCAAGGCGGCCGTGATTAATATGCTGGAGTCATTGCGCCCTGAGTTGCAGGCTGAAGGTATTGCTTTAAGAGTGATCAATCCCGGCTTTGTTAAAACCCCCATGACCGCCAAAAACACCTTCGAAATGCCTTTTTTGATTGAGACGGATGCAGCGGTAAAAGCCATTATGAAAGAGCTGGATGGCAGCCATTTTGAAATCGCTTTTCCCAAATCGTTTGCTTGGATAATGAAAACCTTGCGCGTGCTGCCCGACTGGCTATTTTTTCGCCTTACGGCTCGGATGCTGGGTCGATGACCAAAGATGTTGTCAACGCAGCCGAGCGCTACGGCGTTTTTTTCGCAGGTCTAAAGCCTGAAGATTTGCATCAGTTAGCGGATTTTTTTGCCGAGGATGCGCGTTTTAAAGATCCGTTTAATGACGTTCGCGGCATCACCGCTGTTCGCCAAGTCTTTGAGCACATGTTCGCGCATTGTCCGGCGCCGCGCTTCACGGTGCATGAGATCATCGTTCAGGGGCGCACGGCCTATTTTCATTGGCAATTTGTGGATCGAGGGCCCGGTGATCGCGGGGGTCTTGGCCTTAATGTCGATGGGGTGAGCCGCGTTCTATTTGATGCCAAGGGCAAGGTCACAGAGCACATCGATTATTGGGATGCGGCTGAGCATTTGTATGCACGCCTGCCGGTGATCAGTTGGCTATTGGCGCGCATTCGAGCGCGCATCAGCGCCGCTTAGTCTCTAGAAACTCAGGGCCTCGCGTACTATCTCATCCAGCAAGGCATCCACCGCGGCCAAGGCTTGTTGCGCCTCCGTGCTACCCAGCAGCGGCGGGCGACGATAGCCGATGTGAATCACGCCCGGCTCGGCATGCGTTTCATACACGGCCACCACATAGGGACAAAAGACGATGTGGTGTATCGCTGCTTGCATCATGTCCCGAGATAATTGCGCACTACAAAACTCCAAGGCTTCCCCATGCAGATAAAGCGGCTCACCCCCAACATCTGCTGCCGTCCGCTCCAGCATAGGCGCGATATAGGCGACGTTATTAATGACGATGCCGCGATCAATAATCGCCATCTCCAAGGTTTCGCGGTAGAGCGCAAAATCTCCCTCAACGCTATAAACCCGCATGTGTTCATTGTCGGTATGCGGCGAAACGGCACCCGCTAAGGGCATGGTGAAAGCCATCAGCAAGGCCAGTAAGGCGTATCCTAGGCATTTCATCGCTGCTTTCCTCCCATCAGTTGCGTAATCGCCTCTAGGTCCAAAGGCTGCTGCGAATCGATTATTAAAATGGGTTCATCGGCCTGAAACGGCGTAGCGTTTTGTAGCTGTTTTTCCAGCACGCGAAGATCGGCATCAGAGGCATCATGACCCTCAGCCTGGCGCTTCTCAATGCGCGCGCGCAAAGTCTCGACACTGGCCTGACACTCCAAGATCCCAAAGCCATAGGCTTTGCCTTGGGCCAGCTGAAAAAAGCGCTGCCGATCGGCAAAGCGCGAGAAGGTGGCATCCACAATCACATCAAAGCCAGCATCCAGCACCGAGTCAGTGAGCTGCTCTAGCTGAGCGTAGGTGCGCGCATTTTGCGACTCTGAATAAAGCCCAGTGCCCGGTTCGCTGGCGGCGGATTGTTCCGCTGGGACCCCTGCTAGGCGTTTGCGTTCTGTATCGGAACGCAGGCGAATCAGCCCCAGCTCTTGCAGTAATTGTTGGCTGATGTGGGTTTTGCCGCTGCCAGAGAGGCCGTGCATGATCAGCAGGGCGGGCTGGCGGGGCTCAGTAAACCGCTCGGCTAGATCCAGATAGGCGTACACCTGGCCTTCTAAGGTCGCACGGGTTTGCGGGTCAAGATCATCTTGAGACAGGCGGATGCCGGTGACCTTGGCTCGCACCATGGCACGGTAGACTTGATAAAAATTCAACAAGACTAAGCCTTGATAGTCGCCGCTGCGACTCAACCAAGCATTTAATACACGCCAGGCATGCTGTGGCATGCCGCGTGCCTGCAAATCCATGGTCAAAAAGCCCATCTCGCTGATGACATCAATCCAGCGCATATCGGCATTGAACTCGATACCGTCAAAAGGCACGGGCTGGCCAGCAATTAGGGCGATATTGCCTAAATGCAAATCCCCATGACATTCCCGCACAAAACCCGCCGCCTGCCGCGCTGCCAGCACGGGTTCAAGTTCAGCGTACGTGGCTTCAGTCCAAACACGCAGACGCTCTAGCTGCTCGAGACGTTGCGGATCTCTGAGTAGAGGCGCAGTTTGCGTGAAGTTATCCCGCATCGGCTGCATCACTTGTGTCGGGTGGCCATGGGGTAGCTCAGGGTGGCTTTTGGCGGCGGTCTCATGAAACGCTGCCATGCCATCGGCAATGGCATCCATCAGAGCTAAATCTATGCCGCTCGCCGCCTGCAATCGATCCAAGGTCTGTTGGGTATCAAAGCGGCGCATGCGCACGGCATATTCAAAGGCCTCGCCCGAACCATTAAATTGTGGTGCATTGGGACTGCCGGTGATGGCGATGACGTCTAAATAGATATCTGGTGCCAGTCGGCTATTTAAGCGCAGCTCTTCGTCACAACAGGTTTTGCGCTGTTCTAAAGTGGTGAAGTCCAAAAATCCCAGATTCAAAGGTTTTTTGATTTTGTAGGCGAAATCACCCGCCAAAAGTACGGTGGAGATATGGGTCTCAACTTTTTCCACCGATGCGACGGGATGCGGATAACAATCGGGGTTATGTAAAGCGGTAATCAGGGTTTGATGAGCGTGCACGATAATCTCTGAGCTTAAAGGGGTATTTGCATGGTAACGCAATGCAGGCTGCCATATTGCTGAATCAAAGCACGGCAGTCGATGCCCACAATTTCACGGTTTGGGAATGCTTCTGCCAAGCGATCTAGGGCAATGGCATCGGCCGCATCGGCATAGGTTGGGACTAACACCGCGTCATTGATAATCAAAAAATTGGCATGGGTTGCCGGCAAGCGTTTGCCGCTGGCGTCATGTTGGGGCTGAGGCAACGGCAGTGGGATTAAATGATAGGGCTGGCCGTTTTTTTGACAAAAGCTCCCTAGTTCGGCCTGCATCGCCAACAGCTCGGGATAATGGGCATCGCTGGGATCATCACAGTGCACGTAGGCAATCGTTTGTGGATCGCAAAAACGCGCCAGTGTGTCGATGTGGCCATCGGTGTCATCCCCTGCCAAATGCCCATGGCTTAACCACAACAGGCGATCGATTCCCAAGGTTTCAGCCAGCTGCGCTTCGAGTTGCGCCTGACTCAGATCGGGATTGCGGCTACGGGCTAATAGACACGAGCGCGTGGTTAATAATGTGCCTTGCCCGTCGGTTTCAATACCGCCGCCCTCCAGCACCAGCGGCACGGAAATGCGCTCACGGGGAGCAAGCAATCCCTGAGCATGCAGCTGCTCAGTGATCCGATTATCTCGATCATGACGATATTTATTGCCCCAGCCATTGAATTGAAAATCCAACAAAGTCGGCTGGCCGTTGCCGACCACACTAATCGGACCATGGTCTCTGGCCCAGACATCATTGGAATCGGCTAGACCCAGGCGCAGTTGGCTTACGTTGGCACCAACAGTCTGCAGCAGAGCGCGGATGTGCTGGGCATGTGTTGCATCCCGGCAGGTCACCAGCAACCCTTGACGCTTCAACACTTCCGTGGCGATCGCCACAAACACGGGCTCGACTTCACCCAGCTGCGCTGACCAGTCGTTGCCGCTGTGCGGCCAAGTTAGCATGACCGCCTCTTGCGGCGCCCATTCTGCAGGGAAAAAACGGGTGTTCATGAGGCCAAAGCCTTTTCCTGCAAGATCCCTTGCTCGAGGGTCAGTATCCGATCCATACGCGCTGCCAGGCGCAGATCGTGTGTGACGATAATCAGTGCCGTGCCGCGTTGTTGATTGAGATCCAACATGAGATTCAACACCTCTTGAGCGCGGGTTTGATCGAGATTGCCTGTGGGTTCATCGGCCAATACCGCGCTAGGGCGTGTGATCAGCGCTCGTGCAATCGCGGCTCTTTGACGCTCACCACCGGATAATTCACCGGGTTTATGGTCCAAGCGTTCGCCCAAACCCACGGCGCTCAGTAGCTCGGTGGCAGCGGTGCTGGCTTGTTGTGGCGAGGTGCCACGGATCAAAAGCGGCATGGCGACATTTTCCAAAGCGGTGAACTCGGGCAGTAAATGATGGAACTGATAAACAAAGCCCAAATGCTGATTGCGCAGCCGGCCACGTGCAGCATCCGAGAGCTTGGCCATCGATTGCCCGCACACCCAGACCTCGCCGCGAGTGGGGATATCCAGGCCTCCCAGTAATTGCAGTAAAGTGCTTTTGCCGCTGCCAGAAGTGCCCACAATGGCCAAAGTTTCTCCGGCGTGCACGCTAAGGTTCACCCCACTGAGAACGCTGACTTTGAGTCGCCCCTCGTCGAACTGCCGCTCAAGATCACGACATTGAATAATCATGTCAGTGCCGCTGGACTTATTCATAACGCAAGGCCTCGGCCGGCTGGGTGCGGCTGGCACGCCAAGCGGGGTAGAGGGTGGCCACCACCGTTAACAAGAACGCCAGCGAGCCAACACGTACGACATCACTGGTTTTGAGGTCCGAGGGCAGATCTGAGATGTAGTAAACATCCGCCGCCAAAAATTGTAGCCCCAGCAAAGATTCAATCGCCGGCACGATGGTCTCGACATTCAATGCCAAACTCACACCGCCGATAACGCCCAAAAAGGTACCCACCAAGCCGATGAGTGTTCCTTGAACCATAAACACAGCCATGACCGCCAAGGGGGGTAAGCCTAAGGTGCGTAAAATAGCGATATCAGCTTGCTTATCAATCACCACCATCACCAGCGTCGAGACGATATTAAAAGCCGCCACGGCAACAATCAGGGACAAAATAATAAACATCACGGTTTTTTCCATCTGCACCGCACGGAAGAAGTTGGCATGCTGGCGGGTCCAGTCGTTGACCCAAAAGCGTCCATCCAGCTGCGCCGCAATCTGGCGGGCGATCAACGGCGCCTGCATCATGTCATCCAGTTTTAAGCGCAGGCCGGTGACCCGGTCCTCGAGTTGGTAAAGCAGCTGCGCATCCTGCAGATTCACAAAGGCTGTGCTGCGGTCATATTCAAACATGCCGACCTCAAAAATGCCGACCACGGTGAGGCGCCGCATGCGCGGCATGACGCCAATGGGCGTGACCGTAGCTTGAGGCGTAATGAAATTGACGGTATCGCCCATGGTTACCCCTAGGGCCACCGCCAGTTCACGACCTAAGACCACGCCAAAACTGCGCGGCTGTAGGGCATCTAGACTGCCAAACAGCATATGTTCGTGAACCTGAGCAACCTGCTGCTCAAGATCAGGATCAACGCCGCGCACCAGAGCACCACTGACCTGGCGGCCTTGAATAAACATGCCCTCGCCTTCGACGAATGGAGCGATGGCCAGCACGCGTGGCGCGTCTTTAGCCTGATCACGCACCGCAGGCCAATTCTCCAAGCCACCGCCGAAGGCGCTGATGGTGGCATGTGAGGTCATGCCCAAAATCCGTTCACGTAATTCGCGCTCAAAACCATTCATCACCGATAACACGGTAATGAGAGCGGTCACGCCCAAAGCAATCCCCAACATAGAAATCAGGGAGATGAAGGAGATGAAATGATTGCGGCGTTTGGCGCGGGTATAGCGCAAGCCGATGAAAAGGGCCGTAGGGCGAAACATAAGCTGATTAAATCACAGCTCAGCCTCGACGGCTAAGCCGTTTTTCCTTAAAACGCTGACGCTTTTCCTGAATGCGGCGCAGGATATGTAGTCGCCATAACAGACGAATCAGCAGGTACCCGAAGAGACTGGCCACCAAGGACAGGATCAAACTGCCCAACAGTAGCGGCTTCCAAATGGTCAATAACTCGCCAGTAAACCAAGCAATGCTCAGCTCAAAAGAAAACCCGCGTTTGGGTTCATCCAAAATGATCCGACCAACGGTATAGGCCGTCAGATAAATAGGCGCCATGGTCAGGGGGTTGGTGACCCAAACTAGTAAGGCTGAAATGGGAAGATTGACGCGCACCATAATAGCGATGGCGGCGGCGGCGATCATTTGTGCCGGGATGGGTAAAAATGCGATGAACAAACCCACCGCGAAAGCGCCCGCCACCGAGCGGCGGTTTAAATGCCACAGATTGGGGTCATGGAGAACCGCGCCAAATAGGCGCAAAGATTCATAGTCACGCACCGCGTGATAGTTGGGAAACAAACGTTTGATCAGCCTGCGTGCCATGGGCAATTAAAGTAGGCGGGAACGCACCAGTGAATCATGAAGCGCTCATTATGAACGCTTCTACAGGGAGTGGAAGATGCATTGGGTGGCGCTGTGCTTTCTTTTTGGCATTTTGATTTTCCAAAGTCTCGGTGATCGTCCCTCTGTTTTTTTTCTAGCTGCGGCTTTTTTACTGCCCAGCTTACTGACGGGTTCCACTTTGGCGCGTTTGACCGCCATTATCATCGCTGGTTTCCTGTGGGCGCTATTCCATGCCTATCTCGTCTCGGGAGCGGTTTTGCCCCCAGAGCAATCGGGCACAGAACTGCGGCTAAGCGGCACCATCGACAATCTTCCGGAGCGCGCTGGCCAAAGCCTGCGTTTTTCTTTTGCCTTGGATGACGGTCCCGTAAAACGGGTGCGCGTTTCCTGGCATCAACCGTCGGTGGATTTGATGCCGGGTGATCGCTGGGAGTTAAACTTGCGTTTGCGGTCGCCCAATGGCCTGCGTAATCCCGGGGGGTTTGACTATGAGCGTTGGCTGTTTTTGCGGGGTTATGCGGCGACGGCCAGTGTTCGAGATCCACAAACAGCGCGTTACTTGGGGCAGAGCACTCAGCCGCTGCGGGCATTGGATCGCCAGCGCGCAAAAATCTCCAAAGCCATAGAACAAAGACTACCCGAAGGCGCTCATACCGGGGTTCTAAGAGCTTTAGCCATTGGCGATAGGGGCGGTATCACGCGCACGCAATGGGATGCGTTACTGCACACCGGAACCAACCATTTGATGGCGATCTCGGGTTTGCATGTCGGGCTGGTGGCGGGCTTGGTTTTTGCCTTGATTCGTTACATCTGGCAGTGGATTCCGCCATTGGTTTTGCGGTTGCCGGCACAGCGCGCAGCGGTGATGGGCGCTTGGTGTGCGGCCTGCGCTTATGCCGCCTTAGCGGGATTTTCCATTCCCACGCAACGGGCTTTGGCCATGCTCAGTGTGGCTTTAGGCGCGCTTTGGCTACAACGTGCGGTCAGGCCTACACGCACCATTGGTCTGGCCCTATTTTTGGTCTTGCTGATCGATCCTCGCGCACCATTGGACGCCGGTTTTTGGCTGTCCTTCGCCGCGGTTATCGTCATTATTTATAGTTTGGCGGGGCGTTTGAGTCTGCCGCCCAAATGGGTCTCGATCTGGCGCGTGCAATGGGTGGCTGGCGTCGGCCTGCTGCCCATTACCTGGGTGATGTTTCAACATGGATCGATCATCTCGCCATTGGCCAACCTCATCGCCGTGCCCTGGGTGAGTTTCTTGGTGGTGCCGCTGACTCTGATGGGGGCGGCTCTCCTGCCTATTGCTCCTGATATAGCGGGATTTTTGTGGTGGCTGGCTCATGGGCTAACCGCCATTCTATGGCCGGTGCTGCAATGGTTTGCTGACTTGCCGGGTGCCTACTGGCAGATGGGTCCGCCCCTGTGGACTCTGTGGCCCGCTTTGTTGGGTTTGATCTGGTGGATGGCGCCCGCTGGCCTACCGGGACGCTGGCTGGGCTTGATACTGTTAATACCCTTGTTTACCGCTGGGCAATCTCGTTTAGAAGAGGGATCATTTCATTTGCGCCTGCTGGATGTCGGCCAAGGATTGGCCGCGGTGGTGCGCACGCGCCATCATCTACTGGTGTATGACACCGGAGCGCAACTCAGCCCACGCTTTAATATGGGGGATGCGGCGGTACTGCCCTATCTTCGTCAAAGCCGCGCACCCAGTATTGATGTCTTAATGATCAGTCACGGTGATAATGATCATATCGGTGGTGCTGCCGCCATCATCCGTCAGTGGCCGATACACACAGTGTTATCGCGAAATCCCGAGCGTTTTACGCTCAGCGCTAAAGACTGGTGCGAGAAAGGTCAGCAATGGTTTTGGGATGGCGTGCATTTTCAGGTGTTGCATCCGCCGCCTTTTTGGGGAGATGACAATCGTTCTTCTTGTGTGCTGCATGTTCAGGGGCAGGGCGGTAGTTTGTTACTGGCCGGTGATGTCGAAGATTTGGGCGAAGTGGTATTGCTGCGCCACGCTCGCGATCAATTATCCGCTGATGTGCTGCTTTTGCCACACCATGGTGCCCGAGGCACTTTGCGCCCGTCGTTTCTAGAGGCAGTATCGCCGCAGGTGGCGTTGGTCAGCCGAGGATTTGAAAACAGCCATCGGCATCCCCATCCTGAGATTCGCCAGCGCTTGCGTAGCGCACACATCCCCCTGTTGGATACCGCAGCGATGGGGGCGATCGAAATTGAATTTGATGCCGAGCAGGGCGTGCTTATCCAAGGAGGCTTTAGACATCAATCGCGACGTCAATGGACGCGCACCAGTCCCATTGATTGGCGGGCACCCTGAGCCTGGAGTATGATGCGAAAGCCTTAAATATCAGCAGCCAAGTAGGTAGCGCGTGTTTGAATTGATGCAAGCAGGTGGCATTTTGATGCTGCCCATTATGGCCTGTTCTGTGATTGCCTTGGCCATTGTCATCGAACGATTTTGGACTTTGCGGCGCACCGAAGTCGTCCCCCCAGGGCTGGTCGCTGCGAGTCTGGAGCGGGTCCAGCAGGATCGTCTTGATGAGCAGTATTTGAGCTCCCTACGTCAGGGCTCGCCTTTGGGGCGTATTCTCGCTGCAGGTCTGGTTAACCGGCGCAGTTCCCGTGAGGTGATGAAAGAGTCCATCGAAGAAGTGGGGCGTCAAGTGGCGCATCGCTTGGAACGCTTTCTCAATACATTGGGCACGATCGCGGCGATCACCCCTTTGCTTGGCCTCTTGGGAACGGTGGTTGGCATGATCGAGGTGTTTGCCGTCATCACCAGTGTGGGTGTGGGTAGCCCGGGAGAGTTAGCTGGCGGTATTTCTGTCGCACTGATTACCACGGCTGCCGGCTTGTCCGTAGCGATTCCGACGTTGATCTTTCATCGCTACTTCCGCGGCCGGGTGGATGAACTGGTTCTGGAAATGGAACAGCAGGCGATTATGCTCATCGAAGTCATTAAGGGCGAGCGCCTCGAAGATCCAGAGGTGTCGGGCGACTCATGAGGTTTCGTTCTGAGCAAGCTGAAGACCCCGGTGTCAATCTCACGCCGCTCATTGATGTGGTGTTTTTGTTGCTGATTTTCTTCATGGTCTCTACGACTTTTGATCAAGATCGATTGCTACAATTGGAACTGCCCAAGGCCGACTCCCCCCTGGAAGATGCGCTTCCAGAACGCATAGAGGTGATTGTGAGTGCTGATGGCAGCTATCAGGTGCAAGGATTGTTGTTACAACAACAAACTCCTGAGGCACTGAAAACGGCGATGACCGAAGCATTAACCGGGCAAGCGAGCATGCCCGTGATCATCCGCGCCGATGCCCGCACAGCGCATCAAGCTGTGGTCACTGTCATGGATATCGCCGCGCAGCTAGGTTTAGAGCGCGTCACCATTGCGACGCTTCCCGGAGCGGGGTCATGAACCACCAGGTTACTCCTGAGCTATCCGGCTGGGTGGTTTACCGGCGGCTATTGAGCCACTCGCTGAATTATTGGCCTTTGCTGGTGCTGGCCGTGCTGGCGATGCTTTTGGTGGCTTTGACCGAGGTGGGGTTTGCAGCGCTGATGCGGCCGTTGATGGATGGCAGTTTTGTTGAGCGAGATCCCGACGTGATTCGCTGGATGCCCCTGGCCATACTGGGCTTATTTCTAGTGCGTGGTATTGCTGAATTCGGATCGCGTTACACCCTGAGCTGGGTGGGCCGCAAAGTCATCAGTGAAATGCGCGGCACTATGTTTCGTCATCTGTTGCAAATGCCCGTCAGCTTCCATGATCGCAATTCAGCGGGACAGCTCATTTCGCGTTTTACCTACAATGTTGAACAGGTCGCTGGAGCGGCCACCGATAGTATTACCATCTTGGTACGCGACACCTTGACGGTAATTGGTCTATTGGCGTGGATGTTTTACCTGAATTGGAAATTGACCCTGACCGTATTTATTGTCGCCCCCGTCATTGGTTTTTTGGTGGATCGCATCACCCGGCGTTTTCGCAAAATCAGTCGTCGCCTACAGGGCTCGATGGGGGATGTCACGCATGTGACGGGTGAGGTCATGGATGGCCATCGTGAAGTGAAGATTTTCGGGGGGGAGCAGCGCGAGCGGGAGCGTTTCGAGGCGATCAACGAGAACAATCGGCGTTTGCATATGAAGCTGATTGCTACTCAAGCGATTAACACGCCGATTATTCAGTTCTTTGTCGCAATCGCGCTGGCGGTTATTGTCTGGATGGCCTCTAATCCCGGTGTGGTTGAAGAAATTTCAGTCGGGACATTCGTGTCTTTTTTTACCGCCATGCTGCTTCTGCTTACACCGGTAAAAAGATTGGTGGATGTGAATGCGACGCTGCAGCGTGGCATTGCCGCAGGTCAGAACATTTTTGCGCTTTTGGATGAGCAGCCAGAAATGGATACCGGCCAGCGTCACTTAGACCGAGCCAAAGGCGCTTTACGCTTTGTGGGTATTGGTTTTGCGTATGAAACGAGCGGTAAGCCAGTGCTGAGTAACATCGATCTCGACATTCAGCCGGGCGAGAGCGTGGCACTAGTAGGACGTTCTGGCAGCGGTAAAACTACCCTGGCCAGTCTTTTGCCGCGCTTCTACGATCCCAGTCATGGCGAGATTTTCTTGGATGGCGAAAACATCCTTGATTATCGATTGGCAGATTTGCGGCGGCAGATCGCTTATGTCAGCCAGCATGTGACGCTATTTAATGACACGATCTACAACAATATCGCTTATGGCGCAGATTCAGATGTGGTGCAGGAACAGGATGTCATCGCCGCCGCCGAGGCAGCCTATGCCATGGACTTTATCCGCGAGTTGCCAGACGGTCTGCAAACCGAGGTGGGCGATAACGGCGTGTTGTTGTCAGGTGGTCAGCGTCAGCGCTTGGCGATTGCACGCGCTTTACTCAAGGATGCGCCCATATTGATCTTGGATGAGGCGACTTCGGCATTGGATACGGAATCTGAGCGCTATATTCAGAAGGCATTGAATAATCTGATGCGTGATCGCACCACCCTGGTAATTGCGCACCGGCTCTCCACCGTTGAGGGTGCGGATCGCATCGTCGTCATGCAAAACGGCGTGATTGCTGAGGCTGGGCGACATCAGGAGCTTTTGGCGCATAACGGCATCTATGCCCACCTCCATCAACTTCAGTTTGGTGAGTCAGAAAATGCCTGATGCTTACGGCCAGGCAGTCTGGCCGGTGCTAAAAGCCAACCTCTTGGATCGGCTTCAGGGGCAATCGCATCGCGCCCGAGCGCGTATGGGACGGATATCTGCACCGGGGCAAAAAGGTCGTGTTGTCTGGCTGAAGGCCGGGGCGACACCGACCTCGGTGCGGCTGGCAGCGGAACTCACCGGCGCCTTGCGTGAGAAACGCTTGGATATTCAATTGGTGATGACCTTTGAGCAGGAGTACGCTAGGGAGATCGCGCCTCGAGTTCAGGGCCTGCGGCGGTTTGGCTTGGGTTATGGCCCCTGCGATCAGCCGGCTGTGGTGCAGCGGGTCTTGGATCGACTTAAGCCCTTGGGTGTGATTTTGGTCGACACTGTGCAGGGTCCTGAGCTGCTGCGCCAATCCGCTTTAGGCGGCATCCCCGTGATTGCCTACAATACGCCGCCTTTGGGCTTCGAGGTGACAACAGCTTGCCCGCGCGATGCAGCACAACATGCAAGCTGGCAAGAATCTGGCCAAGCCCAACAGCTGTTATCAGCAGCTGACCCCACGACGCTGTGGGTAGAGTCACACACCCAAGCGACCCTGCGCTCGATGTTGCCGGCGCATACCGCGGTGTTCTGGTGGCACGGGCCACAATCGCATTGGCCGATGTTTCATCGTTCGTGGCAAGCATCCTCCCTTTCGGATGACAGCGTACTGTTTGTGTCCTTATCGGGCAGGGGAGAGTGGGCATTGGATGAAACCGTGGCGCAGAGCTTTGAGCATGGTTTGCAGCGCTGGGACCGGCACAGCTTTGCCAAAGGGCAAATCATTCATATGGATCATGCTCGCTGGTTGCCAGCGGTCGTCAGTGCTGCCTGGGCTGCGCATCTGATACACCCTGGTCAGGCGCTGATGTGGCAGGCCTTGGCGGGTTCTTTGGCATTGAGTGATGAATCTACACCAGAGGCCGTACTTGCCGACTGGCAGGAAAGCGTGCAGGCGCCGATGCAACGTCAGCAAAGAGCCGATGCCAACCGACGCCGCTTCTGGGAGGAGCGCCGCCATGCTCGCGAAGTGGTTGATGTCGTGCTGCAACAGGTATTTGACTGGTGAGGTTCTGGCAACAACGTGGGCCCGTGGCGCTGGTGTTATGGCCGCTCTCCCTGCTTTACCGGCTCTTGGCCGCATGGCGGCGCCAACGCGCGCAAGCATTGGCTGCCTCGAGGCCGCGCCTAGCAGTGCGCGCTGTGATCGTGGTGGGTAATCTGACGGTCGGTGGCACCGGCAAGACCCCTTTGGTGATCGCTGTTTGCCAATGGCTTAAAACCCAAGGTTTTCGTCCCGGAGTGATCAGTCGCGGTTATGGCGCTAAGCTCGGGCAGCGCCCATTGCTGGTGACCCCAGAGTTGTCGCCGCAATTGGGCGGTGATGAGCCGGTATTGATCGCTGCTGCAACGCAATGCCCAGTGATGATCGATGCTGATCGTTATCGCGCCGCACAGCGTTTATTGGAACAAAGCGACTGCGACATCATCGTCAGCGATGACGGACTGCAGCATCATGCACTATCTCGAGATATCGAGATTGCTCTCATGGATGGTGATCGCCGTTGGGGTAATGGTTTTTGTTTGCCTGCGGGCCCATTGCGCGAGCCCGTATCCCGCTGGAAGACCGTGGATATGCGCGTGGTGCATGGGGGTGAGCCGATGTCCGAACCTCAGACCTATGCGATGTCTTTATCCGCCGGGCCTGTGTACGCGCTGGGGGATAAAAAACAAATCCGTCCCCTTAATGAGTTTTCTGGGCAGGCGGTGCATGCGGTGGCAGGGATCGGTCATCCGCCGCGATTTTTTGCGCTGCTTCGCAAGGCCGGGCTTGAGGTGCGTGAACATGCTTTTGCGGACCATCACGCCTACACCGAGGGTGATTTGGCGCTCAGTCCTGAGTGGCCCATTCTGATGACTGAGAAAGATGCCGTAAAATGTCGGACATGGGCGCAAGCCCATCATTGGGTTGTGCCGGTGACGGCGGAGTGTGACCCAACATTTTTCACTGAACTGGCGCAGCGGATTGCTGCGGTCGAGGAGAAGAAACATGGATAAGCATCTGCTGGAAATTCTGGTTTGCCCGGTGACCAAGGGGCCGCTGATTTGGGATAAAGAAAATCAGGAACTCATTTCCTGCAGCGCAGGTCTGGCCTACCCCATCAAGGAGGATATTCCGGTGATGTTAGAAGATGAGGCGCGCAGTCTCAGCGATGAAGAGTTGGCTCGTTGGAAAAAAGCGTCCTGAATAGATCCCCAGCCAGAGCATCGCCAGCGATGTGGCTAATGACTGGATGCAGGTCTCGACCCTCTTCATTCAAGACCGACAGGGTAAAAGTTCGTCCTACGCGGCGATGCGGTTCGCCGTGTTGGTCGGGTTGAATCATCGGTTGGCCATGCACTTCTGCCAAAACCACCCTAGCCACCGTATCGGTTTTGAGGATATCGATGACTTCGCAATGAATACCGTCAATCGTCGCATGACGACCCATCAATTGGCCTAATAGAGCGTGTAGCGGTTGCATGGTCGCAATTATAGCCTGCTCAGGCGGATAGAGGCATCACAATGAACTGGAAGTTGCTCAATCAAGAAATGCTCTACGATGGATTCTTCAAGCTGCGACGCTTGCAGCTTAGCCATAGCCGCTTTGCCGGTGGTGAGCCGATTGAGGTGCAGCGAGAACTACTCGATCGTGGTCATGCTGCTGGCGTTCTGCCCTATGATCCAATAGCGGACCGAGTCTTGCTGATTGAACAGTTCCGCGTAGGCGCACTGGAATCGCCGCATAGCCCTTGGCTGATAGAAATTATCGCCGGCATGATTGGCCCGGGCGAAAACCCTCAGGAGGTCGTGCGCCGCGAAGCCTTGGAGGAAGCCAACTGCCCGCTACAAGAACTCGTTCATGTGCATGATTATTACTCATCACCCGGCGGCACCTCGGAGCGCATTACGATTTATGTCGCCAATGCCGATCTTACCAATGCTGGCGGCATCCATGGGCTGGAATATGAAGGTGAAGATATCCGCACGCATGTGCTGGATGCCGAAGAGGCCTTTGAATTGCTTAGACAGCAGCGCATCGACAATGCCATGGGCGTCATTGCCTTACAGTGGTTGATGCTGCACAGAGAACAAATCCAAGCTCAGTGGACCTGAGCGCCCCATAAAAAACGGCCGCCACCTTTTTGGGGTGGCGGCCGTCTCACTCTAGGCCAAGCTGATGTTACTTATTTAAGCGATGGTCAATCAGTACATTAACCACCTCGGGATCAGCCAAGGTTGAAGTGTCGCCGAGGCTGTCCAGCTCATTAGCAGCAATCTTGCGCAAAATACGACGCATGATCTTGCCTGAGCGGGTCTTAGGCAGGTTCGGTGCAAACTGCAGTAGATTGATCTTCGCAATCGGCCCGATCTCTTTGCGCACCAATGTGACCAATTCCTTAGCCAGTTCATCATCGCCTTTTTCACCGGCCATTAAAGTGACATAGGCATAAATGCCCTGGCCGGTAAGGTCGTGTGGGTAACCCACAACGGCGGCCTCAGCCACTTTGGGATGCAAAACGAGAGCGGATTCGATTTCCGCTGTCCCCAAACGATGACCCGAGACGTTCAACACATCATCGACGCGACCGGTAATCCAGTAGTAGCCATCTTTGTCACGACGTGCGCCATCACCCGTGAAGTACAGGCCGGGGTACATCGAGAAATAGGTCTCGACAAAGCGTTTATGGTCACCCCAGAGGCTGCGCATGATGCTGGGCCAGGGGTTGCGGATACACAAATTACCTTCGGCTTCAGTCTCGGTGAGCTCTTCGCCCTTATCATTGACCAGTATAGGCTCGACACCGAAGAAGGGCTTGGTGGCGGATCCGGGCTTCATATCGACGGCGCCCGGCAGGTTCACGATCATGTGCGCACCGGTCTCCGTTTGCCACCATGTGTCGACGATGGGGCAGCGACCATCCCCCACGACGCGGTGATACCACTCCCAGGCTTCAGGATTGATGGGCTCACCCACCGTACCTAAAAGGCGCAGGCTGGAGCGCTTGTGTTTGGTTACAAACTCATCCCCGGCGCCCATCAACATGCGAATCGCGGTGGGTGCGGTGTAGAAGGTCGAGACGTTATGTTTGTCACAGACCTGCCAGAAGCGGCCATTGTCGGGATAATTGGGAACGCCCTCAAACATCAGTGAGATGGCCCCATTGGCCAGCGGGCCATAGATGATGTAGCTGTGGCCCGTGACCCAGCCCACATCTGCGGTACACCAATAAACTTCGCCTTCCTTATAATCGAATACTAACTTGTGGGTCATTGCTGTCTGCAGCAAATAGCCGCCGGTGGTGTGCATCACGCCTTTGGGCTTCCCGGTGGAACCAGAGGTGTAGAGAATGAACAGTGGGTCTTCCGCATCCATGGGTTCTGCCGGGCAGTCGGTGCTGGCCTTAGCGATGGCTTCGTGGTACCAGATATCGCGTTTATCGTCCCACTCGACGGGCTCGCCGCCGCGCTTGACGATGAAACAGGCTTTGATGCTGGGGCACTGTGCCACGGCTTTATCGGCATTGGTTTTCAGTGGCACCTTACGACCGCCGCGCAGGCTTTGATCGGAAGTGATCAAGACCTTGGCCTCAGCATCTTGAATGCGGTCGCGCAAGGCGTCTGGCGAAAAGCCGCCGAAGACGATGGAGTGCACCGCGCCGATGCGAGCGCAGGCCAACATGGCCACCGCCGCCTCAGGAATCATCGGCAGATAAATGGAAACCCGATCGCCTTTGCCCACGCCTTGTTCTTTGAGGACATTGGAAAATTGGCATACTTCGGTATGCAGCTGACGGTAGGTGATTTTACGGTCTTCGCTGGGATCGTCGCCTTCCCAGATCAGGGCGACTTGATCGCCGCGCGTCTCTAAGTGGCGATCCAAGCAATTGTGCGCGACGTTAATTTTTCCGCCCTGAAACCAGGTGATTTTGGCTTCGCCGGTGAAATCACCACTGCGGACACTGTCCCATTTTTTAAACCAGCTGAGATAGGCCTCTGCCTGCTCTGCCCAAAAGCCATCGGGGTCTTTAATGGACCGCTGATACATGGCTTCATAGTCGGCTGCATTGACATGCGCTTTGGCCGCGAAATCTTGGGGTACTGCGTGAAGCTTAACCTCCGACATCGGTGTTTCCCTCCTGAGTCTTTTTTGTGAGTCCTGAACCGTTATTTTCGGTATGGCGTTTTATTTTCTCATTTGCCAATCCCTAGTGTGCCGAACTCGGTCAATCATTGCACTATTTCCGCCGAAAAACGATGCGCAAGCCATTGCTGCATTAGGCGAATACTGGCAAAGGCCGTTTGTAATGCTTTTTGATCTTGACGCGGCAGTTGGGCCACTCGCACTTGGTTGCTAAACCTCCCCAGTCTTTGGTACTGCTGGTCAAAGTGCGCCAATCTTAAGCGCGCGAGGGTATCCCAGGCATGGATTAACTCCGTGCCGTTCGAGCGACTCAAGAGGCCCGCACCGATGACTGCTTGCAGTCGATGTCGTGTATGCGTGTGTCGGCACCCACACTCCAAGGCCAAGACACGCGCCAGAGCGATGATGGGCATCAATCCGGACTGTTTGAGATCGATGCGTCGTCCGCGACGCAGGGTTAACCAAAATGGCAAGCGATGAGGGGGGCGAGAGCGCAGGGCTTCAGCGGCCAAGGCAGTGATAAAGCGTCGATGCGCTTGAGCGCTAGCGAAGCTAGGTTTTAATACGCTCTGCAATAAGCCGGTTGAACCTGTAATGGTGCGCAGATCACAGAAATTATTGGCCAACATCAGGGCGCGTTTGTCGGGGTGGGCAATCCACTGATTGAAGTAATTCCGCCAAACCTCGACAGGCTGGCACCATTCTGCATTGCTGGCCATGATGCCACCCTGGCACAGGGTAAATCCGCAGGTATGTAAATCCTCGGTGACGCGAGCGGCCAGGGTCTGAAAATAATCGCCTTGCATGCTGTTGGGCGGTTGGCTGAGGATTAAGGCATTGTCTTGATCGGTGTGAGCCAGTTGCTCACATCTGCCTTGAGAGCCACAGGCTAGCCAGGCAAAGGCGATAGGAGGCGTCCCCAGATCTTCGATGGCCAGCTGAATCAATCGTTGGGTGATGGCATCACTGATGCGGGTGAATTGCACGCCCAGCTCATAGGCGTTCAGGCCGCTTTGCCACCACTCTGACTGCAAGCCAGGCAGTCGCGAGGCAAACGTGAATAAAGTCTCTCGGTTCCTACTTTGCCGAATCCGTTGCAAAGCGGCATTAGCAGCCATGAGTCATGATCCAGTGGGGCAGAGAAGACATCATGCCATGGATATCCCATCGCAGCTTAGATGTCCAAAAAAAGAAGGGCCCGCAGTGCGGGCCCTTCTCTTACTTCCTTACAAAAAGGGGATTAGGAAGTGGCGTCAGCACGCGGCACGCGCACGCTTTCCACCAAGTCCTGAATCTCCTGCGGCGGGGGTGCCGTGAGTTTGGCTACTGTCACTGCGACGATCACGTTAATGACCGCGCCGACCGTACCAAAGCTCTGCGGCGAGATCCCGAAGATCCAATTGTCGGCATTATCGACCAGCAAATTGGTACCCGGGAAGAAGAACCAGCCCTTGAACAAGAAGATATAAAGCATGGTGCTCAGCAGACCGGCCAACATACCGGCGATCGCACCTTCCTTGTTCATCCGCTTATAGAAAATACCCATCATCAGCACGGGGAACAGCGAAGCAGCTGCCAGACCAAAGGCCAAGGCCACCACTTCCGCCGCAAAGCCCGGCGGATTCAGTCCCAGATAACCAGCGAGCAAAATCGCCGCGACCATCGATAGACGGCCCGCTAATAGCTCGTTTTTCTCTGAGATGTTGGGCATCCATACCCCCTTGAGCAAGTCATGCGAGATGGCGGAAGAAATCGCCAACAGCAGACCGGCCGCAGTAGACAACGCAGCAGCGATACCACCGGCTGCCACCAAAGCAATCACCCAATTGGGTAGTGCCGCAATTTCCGGGTTGGCGAGCACCATGATGTCACGGTCCAAACGTGCCAGCTCGTTACCTTGCAAATTGTTTTCGGCCACCCAAGCAGGCGGATTGTTTTGGTTGTAGTACTGAATACGACCATCGTCATTCTTATCGTCAAAGTTCAGCAGACCGGTTCTTTCCCAAGTCCGCATCCAACTTGGACGCTCGTCGTAAACCATTGCTTCACTGACATTACCCACACCGCCGGGGTAGAGGGTGTTGACCAGGTTGTACATAGCCATGGCACCCACAGCCGGAGCAGTGGTGTACAGCAGGGCGATGAACACCAAAGCCCAACCTGCAGACTTACGAGCATCACGCACACGCGGCACCGTGAAGAAACGGATGATTACGTGCGGCAGACCGGCAGTACCGATCATCAGTGACATGGTCAACAGGAACATGTTCAGCGTACTGAAGCTACTATTGGTGGAATACTCGTTGAAGCCGAGATCGACCATCATGCTGTCCAGTGCATTGAGCAGGTAAACTCCGTCGCTGCCGCTGAGCGTGCCGCCCAACCCGAACTGGGGCAGGAACCAGCCAGTAAGCTGGATGGAGATGAACACTGCAGGCACAGTGTAAGCGAAGATCAGCACCACATACTGCGCAATCTGCGTGTAGGTAATGCCTTTCATGCCGCCCAGCACCGCGTAGATGAACACGATACTCATGCCGGCGATCAGGCCGATGAGAATGTCCACTTCGAGGAAGCGGGAGAACACGATACCCACACCACGCATCTGGCCCACCACGTAAGTGATGGAGATGATGAGCAAGCAGATAACGGCCACCACGCGAGCTCCAGTGGAATAGAAGCGGTCACCGACGAACTCAGGCACAGTGAACTTACCGAACTTACGCAAGTAAGGGGCAAGCAACAAAGCCATCAGCACGTAGCCACCGGTCCAACCCATCAGGTACACCGAACCGCTGTAACCCAAGAAGGCGATCAGACCTGCCATGGAGATGAAGGATGCTGCAGACATCCAGTCAGCCGCCGTCGCCATACCATTGGCGATCGGGTTAACCCCTTTGCCTGCAACGTAAAATTCCCCGGTGGTACTAGCCCGGGCCCAGATGGCGATGCCGATATAAAGCAAGAACGAGGCACCGACCACCAGGTAAATCATGGTCTTAAGTTCCATTATTTTGATCCCCTGTTAGTCTTCGTCGACGTCAAATTCGCGATCCAGCTTGTTCATGCGCCAGGCGTAGAAAAAGATCAACGCCAAGAACGTATAAATCGAACCTTGCTGGGCCACCCAGAATCCCAAGGGATAACCGCCCAGGGATATGGTGTTCAATGCATCGACCAGGAAGATCGGCAGGAGAAATCCTGCGATAAACCAGATCGCGAGACAGACCCCAAGAATGCGCAAGTTGGCATTCCAATAGGCTGTTCTCTGTTCCTGTAGATTGGCACTCATGACAGACTCCTCCAAAGTACATCTTTGTTGTTAGTGATGGGGTAATGCATGTTTTACAACTCCTCCTTTCTCCATGTGAAACACAAGAAACAACGCTTACAACTGATAATCCAAGGCCACCCGCGACTGCAGTCGCCGCACCTGGCGAAAGGCCTCTTTTAACGTGTGTTTTTGCAGCTGGTCCAGCTCCGCCGGGTCGACGTAATTGTCCATGGGTTGACCGGCTTGCTGCCGCCGCAGTTGGCGGTGCAGACGCAATCTTTGCATGTAACGATAAGCCTTAGTCCAGGCCAAGACTTCTTGCTCATTCATGATGCCCTCGGCGACACAAGCTTCGAGTCGTGCTTCGGTATGCGTGGCTGGACATTTAATCGCCAAAGCATAAATGCGTGCCGCATCGGTCACCGGCGTGACGCCATTGACTTTCAAATCCAGAACACCGCCGTGTTCGCTGTCGCGCTGCGCCAGTTTAAAATCACCCAGCCAGTTCAGCGGCGGGCGAAGGCGTAAGGCGTTTTCTGCCATTTGCCGACGAAAACGGCTGTTCATCGAGGTTTTCTGCAAAAACCACTGACGCAAATCCTCGGTAGCACCCTCGCGACCATGCAGGACACGCAGATCAAAAAAGGTGTTGGCTTTAAGCAGATGCGCGGGGCTGCCGCCATCCATGTAGCGCGCAAACTTCTGTCGCCACTCCTCGGCCGTCAAGCAGTATTCGGGGTTGCTGGCCATCACTTGGCCGCGACACAAAGCAAAACCGCAGCGCCGCAGCGCCTCATTGATACGCGTTGCCAGCCGCACCAGTCTTTGTCGACTGGTCTCGAGGCTGCCGCGTCCTGGGGTGAAGATAATGCCATTGTCCTGATCGGTCAGCAGAGTTTGTTCACGCCGACCTTCGCTGCCGAAAGACAGCCAATCGAACTGCGGCAAATCGCCATCATGGATCTCAGTCAGAAGGCCAATAGCGCGGCGGCTGATATGATCATTGAGAGTGCTGAGCATGGGCATGACTTGGTCCGTGCGCAAACTCTGCAGGAGCAGTTGCCCCATGAGCTGCTGTACGGAGCGTGATAACTCGGCCAGATCGTCGATGCTGCGGCATTGCTCGATCGCCAAAGACAGCTTGACTAGATCTAATTGTTTGGAAGAAAAGAGATCTTGCTCAGCCAGCAAGCCTTTCAAGCGCCCGCGTTCGATAACACAGATATGATGCATGCCATGGCGAGCCATCAGTGTCGCTGCTTCCAAGGCCAAAGCGCCGCTGGGCAGACTCAGTGGCTCGGTGGTCATCACGCTACGAATCGGCTCTTGCAAGGATTTGCCCACCAAGGTGACGCGAGACAGGAGGTCATGCAGGGTGAAAATCCCCACAGGACGCTGCTCGCCGTCAATGACTACCACCGCATCGGATTTGTGTTCGTACATGTCGCTAAGGACGGCATGCAAAGCCGCTTCGGGCTGGCAGGTAAGCGGTTGTTCGCGCATGCGCTCAGCGATGGTCAACCCAAGCGTGGTTTCTGCGGGCATCCCTATGGCAGCACGTGACTGCGCTTCGGTCAGTAGTTGATCCACCAACCCCGCGAGGCGGCGGGAACAAAAATCACGAAATACGCCCGAGAGATTGGACAGTTCGTTGAAATCTTGTGCGCCCAACACCAAGCAGAAAGAGTCTTCGGTGGCTCGGTAGCGCGAGCGAACGGATCGACGTGATGCCAGCGCACCTATCGAGAAAAGAGCGCCTGCATCAAGCTCGCGCGCTGCACCCATGACGTGTCCCTGACGATCCAAGGGCTCCTGCGCGATGCGGCCTTGCTTAACCAGGTAGAGGGCTTGGACCGGACCCATGGAGGGTTCTAACAGAGTTTCTTCCGCCGCATAAAAAATCAGGCTCATGCGTTTCGCGGCAAATTCCAAATGGGCACCTGCCATGCGCTTAAAAGGCTCATGACGAGATAGAAAATCCAGCACCGGGGCGAGCACGCCACGTGAGGAAGGCACGGATTTTAGCTCTGGGCTGACAGACATGCTTATTAGTTAGCAAGTTTCGTGCCCAACTTATGATTATGTGAAAACAAGCACTTAACGAAACCTTGTGGTTCCATGGGTGTTACTAAAGGTAACGATCGTTACCATTGGTAACACTTATCCGGGGCGTGGCATCCCCATGCGCTGGCGGCGCTCCCATAGAGCTTTGCGGCTAATGCCAAGGCGCTGCGCTAATTCAGTTTCGGTCATGCTGAGCTGATTTTCCTGCACAAAGCGGCGGAAATAATCATCCAGACTTTCGGTTTTCTGTGCCGTATCCGGCGCCTCGCTGCTGGGCAGCGCGAGGTGCTCAGGCAGGATAACCTCACCATCAGCGAGAATTACAGAGCGCTCTAGCGCATTTTCCAATTCGCGTACATTCCCGGGCCAGTGATGCGCCAATAAGGCCTTGACCGCGCTCTCATCTAGCCGTCGGGCGGGAGATTTCAGGCGGCGGCTGGCTTTGTCCAAAAGAAATTCAGCCAGCGGCGTAATATCCTCACGGCGCTGGCGCAGCGCCGGCATGGCGATCTCCACCACCCGCAACCGGTAATACAAGTCCTCGCGAAACTCACCCTGAGCCACCATCGCCTCGAGGTCACGATGGGTCGCGGCCAAGAGACGGACATCGATACGCTGAGATTCGTTGGCGCCGACCCGGCGGATTTCACCATCCTGTAAGACGCGCAATAGCCGCGATTGCGCGGCTGGGGTTAATTCACCAATTTCATCCAAAAACAGGGTGCCACCATGAGCGGCTTCGACCAAGCCTTGACGCCGTGTTAGCGCGCCGGTGAAAGCGCCTTTTTCATGGCCGAATAACTCACTCTCCAAGAGACCTTCGGGAATGGCGGCGCAGTTCACCACGACCAAAGGAGCTTGTGCGCGGCCGCTTTTTTTGTGAATGGCACGTGCCACCAATTCCTTGCCGGTGCCTGATTCGCCGCGAATTAACACGATGGTGTCGGTGGCCGCTACCCGTTCAACGGTACGGCAGATCTGATGCATGAGCGGCGATTCACCGACCATGCCCTCGATCGGATAGCGCTGATCCAGTTCCTGATGCAGTTGTTGATTTTCGCGCTCGAGTTGACGCTGACGCAGCAGACGCGCTACGCACAACAGCATCTCGTCATGATCAAAGGGTTTGGCGATATAGTCAGCGGCGCCTTGTTTCATCGCATTCACCGCTGAGCGCACGCTGGCGAAGCTGGTCATGATTAACAAGGGCGTGTCGCTGAGAACCTTGATGAGCTCAATACCCTCACCATCGGGAAGGCGCAGGTCGCTAATCACCAAATCGAACATCTCTAGCCCCAAAAGGCCCTGTGCGCTAGCCAAATCGGCGGCGCTGCTGACCTGATAGCTGGCTTTGCTTAATAACTTAGTCAGCGCTTCGCGGATGACGTCTTCATCTTCAACAAGCAGGATATGAGTCACGCCGGGTTAAGCTCCTGTGCAGCCGGCAGGCGAACCGTGAAACAGGCTCCGCCTTGCGGACGGTTTTCCGCATGGATGGTACCACCGTGGTCCTGCAGGATGCTGTAGACCACGGACAAGCCGAGCCCTGTGCCGCTTCCCGCCGCTTTGGTGGTGAAGAACGGATCAAAAATTCGATCCAGTAATTCTTCCGCAATACCCGGGCCCTCATCTTCGATCCGTACTTCGATCTTATCGCCCATCACTGCGGCATTGATCAGTACGCGATCCCCGGATGTGGAAGCTTGTAAGGCATTATTAATGAGATTAATAAACACTTGTAGCAACTGCTGTGCATCGCACAACACATGTAACTCAGGGCTGCTGCGGTTCTGGCACTGTAAGCCCTTGCTGGATTGGCCAAGCTGCAAAAGCTGTATGGCCTCGGCGACACAGTTATGAACATTCACGGCTGTGGGGGCGGTTGGCGGCGCTTCGCCAGCATGGCTGAAGGTGATCAGGGATTGAACAATGTTATTGATACGGCGGGTTTGTTGCAGGATTTGGGTAATGGATTTGTCAATTTCCTCGGGCCGATGCTCGTCTTTAAGATTTTGTGCCAGCGAGGCGATGCCGGTCAGCGGATTGCCAATTTCGTGAGCCACGCCCGCAGCGAGGCGACCGATAGAGGCTAAGCGATCACGATGCGTGACCTCATTTTCCAAGTCATGCAGTTCGGTCAAATCTTCGATGAGGATCACCGTACCTCGCAGTTCATTGGCATTTTGAATGCCCGCGGCCGGCGTATCGACTGCGGATTTGTGTAAGTTAAACCAGCGTTGACGGCCAGCGATGTTCATTTGGGTTTTATACAGATGTCGGTCCTCGCTGCGTAAAAAAGCACGCAATACGCCCACCCAAGGACCCTTTAGCGTTTTTAAGGACTGGCCCACCATGTCTCGGCCATTGATCCCGGAAATCGTGCCCATGGCGTAGTTCCAAATCAAAATGTCTTCTTCAGGGGAGAGCGACACCACCCCCAAAGGCAGTTCATGCAGGACTTGGCGATGATAGCGACGCAGGGTGTCGAGCTCTGCTGCCAAACCACGCAAGCGCACATCGGAATGTTCTAATCGCTCTTCGACAAAGCGCAGGCTGTGAGCCAAGGCCACGCGGGTTTGGGGTGTGAGTTTGAGCTGACTTTCGATGATGATGTTGGCCAGCATAGGCCCTAGTAGCCCCGTTAAATTGCGCTGTAGTCGCCCACGCAACTTTTGTGCGTCCCCGGGCTTTAGAGCATCGGCGCGCATGTTCAGGTCACTCAGGGCCTGCTTGAGTTCTTGGGCGGCAGTTTCCGGACCCAAAACCTCGGCTAAGCGGCGTTGTAAATCATCCAAATCACGAATATCGCTAAAGCTCTGCAAGGCATAAAGCGTCTCATCAGCGCCACCGCGCCGCCGCGCTAAGGCCTCAGAGTCTGGGCGGGTCAGCAGCGAGACTGTGACAAAGAGACTGACGTTGACAAACAGCGTCCAGAAGGTAGAAAAAGTCCAGCGATCAGTGCCTGCCCAGCCCAGCAATAAGGGCAAATCAATCGCCGGAATGGCCAGCCCCGATTCTTGGAGTAAGGGCATGATCAAGGTGATCACCCAAATGCCAATACCGCCCAAAAGCCCACTAATAAATCCCGCCCGAGTGGCACGCGGCCAGAATAGTAGGGCCAGATAACCGGGCAAAAACTGTGCCACGGCAACAAATGAAATCAACCCAAGCTGCACCAAACCCTCGCGAAATTCCAGCAACCAATAAAAGCCATAACCCAAAGCGATGACCGACAAAATAAGCAGTCGCCGCCCCCATAAGAGCCAGCGATAGAGATTGCCCTGTGCCAAGGTTTGATTGCGGATGCGCGCCGGCAGGATGAGGTGATTCAAGCACATAGAAGCCAGCGCCAAAGTAGTCACAATCATCATGGCGCTGGCGGCTGAAACGCCGCCGATAAAGGTGAGCAAGGCCAGGCTGCTGCTGTGTTGCGCCGCCAGCCCCAAGGAAAAATAATCGGTGGCCATGGTCAAGCCGCTGGCTTGGCCGCCCCACAGAATCAGGGGGATGGGCAGGTTCAGCAATAATAAAAATAAGGGGAATGCCCAGCTGGCGGTTTGCAGGGCCTTGGGATCCATGTTCTCAACAAACAGCATATGAAACTGTCGTGGCAACAAAAAAGCAGCGGCAAAAGCCAGCAGCATCAAGCTATACCAAGAACTTTGGGTCACCGGCGCATATAAAGCATCCAAAGCTTCTGGGTGATCACTCAACCACTGGCTAAGTCCCGCGGGGCCGGAAAAAACACTGAATAAAGCGACCGCGCCGACCAACAAAAGCGCCAATAGCTTGACCAGCGACTCAAAGGCAATGGCCACCACCAGGCCATCATGTTTTTCGCGTGGCGTGATGTGGCGGGCGCCAAACAGCACCGCGAACAAGGCTAAGGTGACGCAAAAGCCTAATGCCAAGAAATGCGGCGTGGTTTGATCGGTGAGCACAGCCACCGATTCGGTGACGGCGCGAATCTGCAAGGCGATGTAGGGCAAGACACCCACCAGCATGAACAGCGTGACAATTAGTCCGGTCCATGGACTGCGGTAGCGCCAAGCAAATAAATCTGCCAGTGAGGTCATTTGCTGCTCGCGCACCAGACGCAGTGTGGGCATGAGTAGCACTGGCGTGAGCACAAACGCCAAAGTCACGCCCAGATAAATCGTGAGAAAGTGATACCCCTGTTCCGCAGCAAAGCCGACACTGCCGTAGTAGGTCCAGGTGGTGGCATACACACCCAGAGACAGCACATACACCATTGGATGGCGTACCCAACGCTCCGGCAGCCAGCCGCGCTCTGAGGCATGGGCAATAAAAAACAGCAGGCCCAGATAGGCCACGCCAGCAGCGTAAAGAACGCCAATTTCAGCGTTCATGATGGCGCCGCGACCGCTGCGTCAAAAAGGCCAAAGCGATAATCATCGCCCACATCACATAGGGGGCATACCAGGGGAAGGGGAGTTCGGGCCACCAGCTCACCAAGGGTGAGACAAACAGCACTATCCCCAGCACAAAAACCAATAAGGTTTTATCCATCCCCGACATCTAGGTGCCTTTCATTTGCGTTGAGCGCACTTTAGCACGGCTGTAGAGTGACTCGGCGCCACTCATCAGTCGCCCATTCCAAGCTTTGCGTCAGGTTGGGTGTGATACCGTCGGCGCTTTCTTTCAAGCCCAGAAACGCCATTGCCAAGCGCAAATTGTCCATGGCTTGCTTGTTGTCTAAGGCAGATGCCCCGGTTTGTTTGGACAGTTTGTCGCCATCGGCCCCACGGATCAAAGCGTGGTGCAGATAATGCGGTGTCGGTAGACCCAGGCATTGCTGCAGATAAATCTGCCGCGGTGTCGACAACAACAGATCATGCCCGCGAACTACATGGGTAATGCCCTGCCAAGCATCATCCACCACCACCGCGAGTTGGTAGGCCATTAATCCATCGGCGCGGCGCAGCACAAAATCGCCCACCTCATCGGCCAGAGACTGCTGACACAAGCCCTGCTGACGATCGATAAAGCTGATGCAGGCATCGCCCACCTTGAGACGAAGGGTACGACCCCCGTCATCGCCGTTTAGTCCTTGGCGGCAGGTGCCCGGGTAGATGGGCCCTTCAGGCCCATGGCGGCTGGCGGCAGAGGCGATGTCGGCGCGGCTACAGCCGCAGGCAAAGAGAGTATTTTGCTGTTTCAGCTGCTGCAAGGCCTCTTGGTAGGCCACTTGGCGGCTGCTTTGATAAAGTGGCCCTTCATCCCACTGCAAACCATGCGCGTGCAGTGAATCTAAAATAGCCTCAACAGCTCCGGCTTGTTCGCGCGGCGGATCGAGGTCTTCGATGCGTACCAGCCAAGCGCCCTTGTGGGCGCGGGCATCTAAAAAAGAGGCTAGCGCTGAGATCAGCGAACCCAAGTGCAGGGGCCCAGTCGGGGAGGGGGCGAATCGACCTCGATAACGCCCCTGCTTAAGCACAGTGGCCTGGCCTAGGCCATCTGTTTTTCTTTGATTTCCTGCAGTGTTTTGCAATCGATGCACAAGGTTGCTGTGGGCCGTGCTTCCAAGCGACGAATGCCGATTTCCACGCCGCAAGCTTCACAATAGCCATAGTCGCCATTGTCGATATCGGAGAGTGCCTCATCAATCTTGCGGATCAACTTACGTTCGCGGTCCCGAGTGCGAAGCTCTAGGCTGAACTCTTCTTCCTGAGTGGCGCGATCGGCGGGGTCAGCGAAATTCGCCGCATCTTCTTTCATGTGACCGACCGTGCGATCCACTTCTTCCATCAGCTCTTGTTTCCAGGCCTGCAAGATAGCGCGAAAATGGGCTTTCTGGTCGTTGTTCATGTATTCCTCGCCAGCGGCCGCCTCATAGGGCGCAATGCCTCCCTTGGCATCGACTGACTGAGTGGATTTTCCTGACGTTTTTTTGGCTGCAGCCATTGCTGAGCACTCCCTGATGAAACAAGCTGCGTTTGATACCAGAGAATCGGTGGTGGTGCAAGTTGACGCAGCTGCAGCACTCACGTCAAATGCGCCTATTTTCTCGATGAGTGCGCGTGATGACGGCGTTAAAAGCCTTGATTTGGGATGTCGATGGAACGCTTGCGGACACCGAGCGCGATGGCCATCGCGTGGCGTTTAATGCCGCCTTTGAAGAGTTTGGCTTGGATTGGCATTGGTCGGTAGAACTGTATGGCGAATTGCTGGCAGTAACCGGTGGCAAAGAGCGCATGCGCCATTATGTGGGCCAGCACGCAATCAACAAGCCCGATGCCGAGCTTAATGAACTCATCCCGCGCCTGCATGCCCGTAAAACCGAGCATTTCGTACGCCGCTTAGAAGATGGCGAGATTGGCTTGCGCCCCGGAGTAGAGCGCATTTTGGCTCAGGCAAGGCAGGAAGGCGTGCGCCTAGCCATTGCCACCACCACAACGCCTGCCAATGTCGAGGCGCTGCTTAAGGCGACTTTGGGCGCTGAGTCTTTGGCTTGGTTCGAGGTGATTGCGGCGGGTGATATCGTGCCTGCTAAAAAGCCGGCGCCCGATATCTATCACTATGCTCTGGCGCAATTGGCGTTGCCCGCCTCTTCATGCTTGGCCCTGGAAGACTCGGCTCAGGGTGTGCGCGCGGCGCGCGGGGCGAATCTGCCGACAGTTGTGACCGTGAGCCAATACACTCGGGGGGATGACTTTGCCGATGCTCTGGTGGTTTTGGATCAGTTTGGCGAGACAGCGGCGCCGTGTCGTATTTTGCAAAGCCAAGTTCCAGTCGCCGCGCCAGCCGACGGCTGTGTGGATTTGGCCTGGTTGCACAGTCTCATCGGATCGGCCAAATCGGCCCAAGCCTAGGATTTCACCTCACAGCGAATCTCGCCCTCAGCCAAGCGCGCGGTGAGCATCTCACCCGTTTGCACTTGCGATGGGCTGCGAATGGCCTCGCCTTGAGCATTTTGCACGATGCTATAACCACGACTTAGAGTGGCCAGTGGGCTGACCATCTGCAGCTGCTGCGCGAGGTGAGCAACCCGATCCTGATTCTTTTCAAAACGCCGCTGCCATGCCAGCTGCAAGCGCTGATCCCAGTCATCCAAGCGCTGACTGCGCTCAGCCAATTGCCGCTGCGGGTGCTGTTGGCGCAGCTGGCGGTTCAGGGAATCCAGCATTTGCTGACGTTGATTGAGTTGGGTGCGCATGCGCTCCAACAGCAAGCCTTTCTGACGTGTTAGCACGACCTGAAGAGAGACCGCATCCGGACTGACCAACTCAGCGGCTGCCGAAGGGGTCGGGGCGCGCAGATCTGCCGCAAAATCCGCGATGGTCACGTCGGTCTCATGACCCACAGCGCTGATGACCGGTAGCGCGCAGGCGCGAATCGCTCGGGCCACGCTTTCTTCGTTAAAAGCCCACAAATCCTCTAAGGATCCGCCACCGCGGGCGACGATCACCACATCACAGCCACCTTGACGACCTGCCTGATCCAGCGCCCGGACAATGGCCGGTGCCGCCTCGGCGCCTTGAACCGGCACCGGGAACAGCAAAATGGGCAGCGCAGGAAAGCGGCGCTTGAGCACCGAAACAATATCGCGAATCACTGCCCCGGAGGGTGAAGTGATGACACCAATGCGTCGCGGCAGGCGGGGGATGGGGCGTTTAAGCGCTGGGTCAAAAAGCCCCTCACCCTCCAAGCGTTTGCGCAGAGCATCAAAAGCCCGGCGCAATGCGCCATCGCCCGCTTCTTCCACATGGTCGACGATGAGTTGGTAGTCGCCGCGCGCGGAATACAGGCTGACCTTGGCGCGGGCCAGAACTTGCATGCCATCTTGAGGACGAAAACCCAAGCGCTGCGCTGCGCTGCGAAATAACGCACAGCGAACCTGCGCCTGAGCGTCTTTTAATGAGAAATACAGGTGGCCCGAGGCCGGGCGCGCCAGATTGGATATCTCGCCTTCGACCCAAATGCGCGGAAAAGCGCCCTCGATCATGCGCTGCACGCTTTGGTTCAGTCCGGAGACGCTGAATACTTCTTCGGGTTTGGGCATGGGTTCGCAGTCTCCCGCATTCACCCGGAACTGACAAGCGGTTTACCGCTATCCCCTCGAACCCGTATAATTGATCGATTAACCCGCTATTTTCCGAGTTTGCCATGCGTATCGTCCAGGAAGCCCTTACCTTCGACGACGTCCTGCTCATTCCCGCGCACTCCGCGGTACTGCCTAAGGAAGTCGCCCTGACCACACGCCTAACGCGCGGCATTGAGCTGAACATCCCCTTGTTATCCGCTGCCATGGATACGGTCACCGAAGCACCTCTGGCGATTGCTATCGCTCAAGAAGGCGGCATCGGCATCATTCACAAAAACAT
The DNA here is from genome assembly GCF_022406875.1 of Ectothiorhodosinus mongolicus. Lineage (NCBI taxonomy): Bacteria > Pseudomonadati > Pseudomonadota > Gammaproteobacteria > Chromatiales > Ectothiorhodospiraceae > Ectothiorhodosinus > Ectothiorhodosinus mongolicus. Next base: position 377,737 of record NZ_CP023018.1, on the reverse strand, counting down.
GAGCATCGAAGACCAAGCGCAACAAGTGCGATTGGTGAAAAAGTACGAAAGTGGGGTGATTGTGGACCCCATCACCGTGCCCCCAGAGACCAGTATTCGTGAAGTCTTGGCCATCACCCGCGCCAACAATATCTCCGGCGTGCCGGTCGTGCAGGGCGCGGATCTCGTGGGCATTGTCACCAGTCGCGATCTGCGTTTCGAAACCCGCATGGAGGCTCCGGTATCGCAGATCATGACGCCCAAAGAACGCTTGGTCACTGTGCGCGAGGGAGCCAGCGCCGACGAAGTGCAACAATTATTGCATCAACACCGCATTGAGAAAGTGTTGGTGGTGAATGATCAATTCCATCTGCGCGGCATGATTACTGTAAAAGACATCCAAAAGTCTTCCGACTTCCCCCATGCTTGTAAAGACTCCCGTGAGCGTCTGCGTGTTGGCGCTGCGCTTGGCGTTGGTGAGGGGACTGAAGAGCGCTGTGCGGCGTTGGTAGAAGCGGGCGTGGATGTGGTGATCGTCGATACGGCTCACGGTCATTCTCAAGGCGTATTGGATCGCGTCGCCTGGGTGAAAAAACATTTTCCAGAGTTGCAAGTGGTCGGCGGTAATATCGCCACAGCGGAAGCTGCCAAAGCCCTAGTGAAAGTGGGCGCCGATGCCGTGAAGGTAGGTATTGGTCCCGGTTCCATTTGCACCACACGGATTGTTGCCGGCGTGGGTGTCCCCCAGGTAACCGCGATTTATGATGTAGCGCAGGCCTTGAAAGGAACGGATGTGCCCGTGATTGCCGATGGCGGCGTGCGTTTCTCGGGTGACTTTGCAAAGGCGCTGGCAGCTGGAGCTCACTGCGTCATGCTCGGCAGCCTATTTGCCGGTACCGAAGAGGCCCCTGGCGAGGTCGAGCTGTATCAGGGTCGGTCCTACAAGACCTACCGGGGTATGGGTTCTTTGGGCGCCATGCAACAGGGTTCTTCGGACCGCTACTTCCAAGACATCGAGACCAGCGGTGCGGTCGATAAGCTCGTGCCTGAGGGCATTGAGGGGCGTGTGCCGTATAAAGGCTCCATCGTCGCTATCATTCATCAGCTCGTGGGTGGGCTGCGCTCTTCCATGGGTTATGTGGGTTGTCGCACCATCGAAGAGATGCGCACCAAACCGGGCTTTGTTCGGGTAACGGCAGCAGGCATGCGCGAGAGTCATGTGCATGATGTGGCCATTACCAAGGAAGCGCCCAACTACCGCATGGATTAAGCCTATGTCTGCTGATATTCATGCTGACCGCATCCTGATTATTGATTTTGGGTCGCAATACACCCAGCTGATAGCCCGCCGCGTGCGTGAAGCCGGCGTTTTTTGCGAAATCCATCCCTGGGACATCAGTGGCGCAGACATGCAGGCGTTTGCTCCGTCTGGAGTGATCCTCTCCGGCGGTCCTGAATCCGTCACCACCGGAACACCGCCGCGTATCGATGATCGGGTGTTTCAATTGGGCGTTCCGGTTCTGGGGATTTGTTATGGCATGCAGACCATGGCGGCGCAGCTCGGTGGTCAGGTCGAAACCTCGGACCATCAGGAATTCGGCTATGCCGAGGTACGCGCCCGCGGTCATACCCAACTGCTCAAAGACATCGAAGATCGCACCACGCCAGAGGGTTACGGCATGTTGGATGTTTGGATGTCGCATGGGGACCGCGTCAGCGAACTCCCATCAGGGTTTAAGCTCATGGCTTCCACCGAATCAGCGCCGATTGCCGGTATGGCCGATGAGGATCGACGTTTTTATGGGGTTCAGTTTCATCCCGAAGTGACCCACACCGTTCAAGGCCAGCGTGTTCTTGAGCGCTTTGTGCATGGCATTTGTGGCTGCGGCGACCTCTGGACGCCGGGCAACATCATCGATGAACTCATCGATAGCGTGCGCCGGCAGGTGGGCTCGGACCATGTGGTTTTGGGACTCTCAGGTGGTGTGGACTCCTCGGTTGTTGGGGCATTGCTGCACCGTGCGATTGGCGATCAACTGACCTGTGTGTTTGTGGATACCGGATTGCTGCGGCATCAAGAAGGCGATCAGGTGATGGCGACTTTTGCTCGCCATATGGGCGTTAGAGTGATTCGTATTGATGCCGAGCAGCGCTTTCTCGAGGCGCTAAAAGGGATCGATGACCCCGAACAAAAACGCAAAATCATCGGCGGTTTGTTCATCGATGTGTTCGATGAGGAGGCCAGCAAACTCAGTAACGCACGTTGGTTGGCCCAAGGGACGATTTATCCCGACGTGATTGAGTCTGCCGGCTCAAAGACCGGCAAGGCGCATGTGATTAAATCGCACCATAATGTCGGCGGCCTGCCCGAAACCATGAAGCTCGGCCTGGTCGAGCCGCTGCGCGAATTGTTCAAAGATGAAGTTCGGCGTATTGGCGTTGAGCTAGGTCTGCCGCGAGAAATGGTTTATCGCCATCCCTTCCCGGGCCCCGGTCTGGGGGTGCGCATTCTCGGTGAGGTGAAAAAAGAGTACGCCGATTTATTGCGTAAAGCTGACCACATCTTCATCGAAGAGCTCAGAAAGCATGATCTCTATGATAAGACCAGTCAGGCCTTTGCGGTGTTCTTGCCGGTCAAGTCAGTGGGCGTGATGGGCGATGGTCGTCGCTATGACTATGTGGTGGCCTTACGGGCGGTGGAAACCATCGACTTTATGACCGCGCGCTGGGCGCATCTGCCTTATGATTTTCTCGACCACGTATCACGGCGCATCATCAACGAAGTGCGCGGCATCTCCCGCGTCACCTACGACATCTCCGGAAAACCCCCCGCCACTATTGAGTGGGAGTAACCCTAATCGTGGTGGATAGGGTGGGGTATAGCCCTTGGATGAGGCGGTATGACTGAGCGAGATACGGATTGGATGCGCTTGGCACTGGCGCAGGCAGATTTGGCTGCCAAGGCCGGTGAAGTACCGGTGGGTGCGGTGATCGTGCGGGATGGCGAGTTGATCGCTCAGGGGTATAATCAGCCGATTGGTTGTCATGACCCCAGTGCCCATGCCGAGATCGTGGCCATGCGGGCGGCTGGTCAGGTGCTGGGCAATTATCGCCTCAATGACTGCGCCCTATATGTCACCCTAGAGCCATGCCCCATGTGTATTGCAGCCATGGTGCATGCGCGGATTGCGCGTTTGGTTTTTGGCGCAAGCGACCCAAAAACAGGGGCTGTAGGCGGTGCGGCGGACCTACTGAATCTTTCGGTCTACAACCACAAAATAGCCGTGACATCCGGCATTGTGGCCGATGACTGCAGTGAGATGTTGCGCCGCTTTTTTCGCGAACGTCGCTGAGCAACCTCAGTAGGGTATCTGCCAATACAAAGTGAGCACTTCGACGCCGGGGTTGTCGCTGCTCAGGCTGGCATTGGATAGGTGGCTGATGGCAAAAGCCACGCGGCTGAGGTTATCAAATTGATAAGCCAGCTCAAGCTGCGAGCGAAACTCGATAACATGCCCGAGACGAAGTGCACTGCGGCCCCGATCATAAAGGCCGACTCCGAGGCTGGGTACTAAATACCAACGATTACCGATGGGGTAATCGAACAATAATCCACCACCGCCCCAGACCGTCTCGTCGCTGGTCACTTCCAGACCCACCCAGGGGGTCAGTAGGTCAAATAGCATAGGCTCGCTGAGTCTATACTCCACACGAAAATCAGCCGCGCTATCCACTGTATTGATCACGTCATATTGGCCGACGCCGAAACTCAGTCGAGAAATGTCCGCAAATGATGTGGCTGGAAAAATGACGAAAGAGAACAGAAGACCGCTTAGGGCTATCCTTAGAAATTTATTTTTCACGAGTTTTCCCTTGTTTTGTCGGATACTTTATAAACTCTTATAGGCCACGAGGGAAGATGTCCATGATTTGCAGACTGGAGGGCATTCGTCCCAGCTCGCCACCAGCTGCCAGCCAATTCAGCACATCATAGAAAGCGCGGATGTTCTGCACATATTGCACAGGCTCCCAGCCGCGCGCGTAGCCAAAGCGGGTTTGACTGTGCCACTCCGGCCGAGACAAAAGGGGCAGATATTCCATAACGTCCAGCCAACGATCCGGATCTTTTCCCTGCCTTTGGGTAATGGCTCGAGCATCGTGCAGGTGACCCATGCCGATGTTGTAAGCGGCCAAAGCCATCCAAGTGCGATCTGGTTCCTGAATGCGCTCGGGGAGGCGGTCTCGCAAGTTGATGAGATATTGGGTGCCACCAAACACCGAGGCGCGTGGATCGAGGCGATCCTCAACCCCCAATTCACCGGCGGTTGCCAGAGTCAGCATCATCAAGCCTCGAACGCCGGTGCGCGAGACAGCATTGGGGTTCCAATGAGATTCTTGATAGCTGATGGCAGCCAGTAGGCGCCAATCCAAGTCATATTGACGGGCCGCTTCGCGAAACAAAGGCTCAAACGTGGGCAAACTCTCACGTGCCTCCCGTAAAAATCGGATCATACCCGCCTGATCGATCACATCTAAATGACCGAAATAGCGTTCTAACATCTGCTCCAATAAGCCGGTGGATTTTAAGTACACAAAAAAGGCCTCAGCTTCGTTGAACAGGCTCAAATCGGTGGTTTTGGGGAATGCCCAAGCCAATGATTTCGGCTCAGTGAGATCCAAAGCTGCGCGCAGGCCGGGGTAAAAGCGCTGCGTCGCACTCAGTTCAATCGAATCAACAATCGTGGCTTCGATATTGCCTTCCCAGACGCGGCGCAAAAGCTCTTCCGGATCAGCGCGAGGAATCTCTTCCCAGGTGATAAAGGGATGCATCTCTTGAAGCAAGCGTAAGGTTTCAATATGGGCTGTACCGGAGACCACCACAATCTGTCGATCGGCGAGATCCTCAATGGTCCTAATGCGCCCGGTTTCGCTGGGGCGATGGATTAACTGTTCGGTGATTTGCAGATAGCTGGGGCCAAAACGCAGATACGCTTCACGCTCGGGCGTGATGGTGATGCCGGCAGCGGCGAGGTGAACCTTGCCGCGCGCCGTGCGGTTCAAGATGGCATCAAAGCGACCTGGCACCACGATTTTAAGATCGACATCCAACCAGTCAGCAAAGGCCTTGGCCATCTCATATTCAAACCCAGTGGCCCCTTCCGGCGACGGCAAATAGGTCGTGTTGCCGATTCGCATGGCCACGACTAATTCACCGCGGTTTTGAGCCTGCTGCAGGGTATTGCCCGGATTGGCGGTGACAAACAGCAGGGTGACCACCACCAACAACACCAAGGCAATTACCTCGGCTCTTTGTAATCGCGTCAAGTGGGGATGTGGTATCCGCATAGCGCTGTCACCAGAAAGAACACTCGTCTATACTACCCGACCGCTTGCAAGAAAAAACTGGAGAGGTGCCGGAGCGGTTGAACGGGACGGTCTCGAAAACCGTTAAGGGGGCAACTCCTTCGAGGGTTCGAATCCCTCCCTCTCCGCCAAATACAAATGGGGTCGTACCCCATCTCTGGATGGGGTACGACCCCATTGGTGTGTTGGTGATATGCGAACCCGAGTCAAAATCTGTGGTATCACTCGACCGAACGATGGGGTGGTGGCTGCTGAGGCGGGCTGCGATGCCATCGGCCTAGTGTTCTGGGGCGGCAGTCAGCGCTGTGTTAGCCTACAACAAGCTGAGGCCATTATCGCTGCCTTGCCGCCCATGGTGACGCGGGTTGCGTTATTCGTGGATCCCAGCGAAGCTGAGGTAGAGGCGGCATTGGCGGCATTGCCCATCGACTTATTACAGTTTCATGGCCGCGAGTCGGCTGAGTTTTGTGCCCGCTTTCAGCATGACTACATCAAGGCGATTGCCATGGGTGATGCCCAAAGTCCCGAGCAGCAAATGCAAAAGCACGGCAAAGCCAAGGGCTTTTTATTGGACAGCCATGCCAGCGGCGCCGCCGGCGGCAGCGGCAAGACCTTTGACTGGTCGCGCTGGCCCGGTCTTAAAGACCGCACTTTGCTGCTGGCGGGTGGACTTGACGCTACGAATGTGGCACAAGCAATCAAGCAAACCCGGCCCTATGCGGTAGATGTCAGTAGTGGCGTTGAAACTTCGCCGGGTATTAAGGATCCCAAACGTATTCAGGAATTTCTCAACGAGGTCAGCCGTGTCGACAGTCATTAAGTCTGAACAGGTCACCGACTGGAGTGCTTTCCCCGATACTCGGGGGCACTTCGGACCCTATGGCGGGCGTTTCGTCTCGGAAACGCTGATGGAGCCTTTGGTCGAACTGGAAGAGGCCTATCATAAATACATGAAGGATCCCGAGTTCCTGCGCGAACTGGATCTGGATCTGGCCCGTTACGTCGGACGTCCCAGCCCGCTTTATCATGCCGAGCGCATGAGTCGCGAGATCGGCGGTGCGCAGATTTATCTCAAGCGCGAAGACCTAAACCACACCGGCGCCCACAAGGTGAACAACACCATTGGCCAGGCGCTGCTCGCCAAACGCATGGGCAAGACGCGCATCATCGCCGAAACCGGTGCCGGTCAACATGGCGTGGCCACAGCCACGGTGGCGGCGCGCTTAGGCTTGGAATGCGTCGTATTCATGGGCGCTGAGGATATTCAGCGTCAAGCGCCGAATGTGTTTCGCATGCGCTTGCTGGGCGCGGAAGTGGTTGCCGTGAAATCCGGCTCGCAAACGCTGAAGGATGCGCTGAATGAGGCCATGCGTGACTGGGTGAGCTTTGTGGATAATACCTTCTATATTATCGGTACGGTGGCTGGTCCCCATCCATACCCCGCCATGGTGCGCGATTTTCAGGCCGTGATCGGACGTGAAGCGCGCCAGCAGTATTTGGATGACCACGGTTGTCTCCCCGATGCTCTGGTTGCCTGCGTGGGCGGTGGCTCCAATGCTATCGGTCTGTTTCACCCCTTCCTCGATGATGAGAGCGTGGCTTTGTATGGCGTCGAGGCCGCAGGCGACGGCATCGATACCGGCCGCCATTCCGCGCCACTGAACGCGGGCAAGCCCGGGGTGTTGCATGGCAACCGTACGTATTTAATGGAAGATGCTGATGGCCAGATCATCGAGACCCACTCGGTGTCCGCCGGTTTAGACTACCCGGGGGTCGGTCCAGAGCATGCTTGGCTGAAAGATATGGGGCGAGCCCACTATGTCTCGGTGACGGATGACGAGGCTATGAAGGCTTTCCATCACCTGACCCGTACCGAAGGCATTATTCCTGCCCTAGAAACCAGTCATGCCGTGGCCTATGCCATGAAGCTGGCCGCCGAGATGCGCCCGGATCAGGGCATCATCATCAATCTCTCCGGACGCGGTGACAAAGACATCAATACCGTGGCCCGTATCGAGGGGATTACGCTGTGAGTCGCATTGCTCAATGTTTTACCCGCCTAAAACAAGAAGGCCGCAAGGCTCTGATTCCTTATGTTACTGCCGGCGATCCTATGCCGGAAAACACCGTGCCTTTGATGCATGCGATGGTGGAGGCTGGCGCTGACATCATTGAACTGGGGATACCATTTTCTGATCCCATGGCTGATGGTCCGGTGATTCAACAAGCCTGTGAACGTGCTTTGAAGCACCACGTCAGCCTGCGTCAGGTGATCGACATGGTGGCAGAGTTTCGCCAAAGCAATCAGCATACGCCGGTGGTCCTCATGGGTTACCTCAATCCTGTCGAGATCATGGGCTATGGTGAATTCGCCAAAAAAGCCAGTGCGGCGGGTGTCGATGGTCTGCTGACCGTGGATCTGCCCCCAGAGGAGAGCGATGAGCTCAGTGAGCTGCTCAAGCCTCAGGGTATCGATATGATCTTCTTGTTGGCGCCGACAAGTGATGCTGGTCGTATGCAGCGCATCTCGGCACGTGCTTCTGGATTTATCTATTACGTCTCGCTTAAGGGCGTGACCGGGGCTGCTAGCTTGGACGTGGAGTCGGTGGCCACAAAACTCCAACAGATTCGCCAACACACCAGCCTGCCCTTAGGTGTGGGCTTTGGTATCGGCGATGCCGATGCCGCAGCTGCGGTGGCCGCGGTGGCGGATGCCGTGGTGGTCGGAAGTGCGCTGGTCAAACAAATCGCGGCGCACAGCGAAAACCCGGAGCAGGGTAGAGCTGCCGTTAGTGGTATCCTGCGCGAGATGCGCAGTGCCATGGATGCTTTGCAAGCCGCCTGAGTCGGTACTGCTGGATTGGATAATGGCTGTGGATGATCGCCCATGAGTTGGTTTGAAAAACTGGTTCCCTCTCGCATTCGCACAGACGCCGCCCGCAAAAGAGCGGTCCCCGAGGGTCTCTGGATGCGTTGTGACAGCTGCTCGGCCACCCTGTATCGGCCGGAGATGGAGCGCAGCTTGGATGTTTGTCCGAAATGTGGATTTCATACCCGCTTATCTGCGCGCCGTCGTTTAGAAACCTTTTTAGACGAGGCGGGGCGTGAGGAAATCGGCGCTCAGGTCGAGCCGGTCGACATTCTCAAATTCCGCGATAGTAAGCGTTACAAAGACCGCCTTAGCGCGGCGCAAAAAACCACCGGTGAGAAAGATGCCTTAGTCGCCATGCGCGGCACATTGCATGATATCCCGGTGGTGGTGTGTGCGTTTAATTTCAACTTCATGGGCGGTTCCATGGGGTCAGTGGTCGGCCAACGTTTTGTGCTGGCCGTCGAAGCAGCCATTGCTGAGCGCCGCGCGCTGGTATGTTTTTCTGCCTCTGGTGGTGCGCGCATGCAAGAGGCCTTGTTCTCACTCATGCAAATGGCCAAAACCGGTGCTGCTCTTGGGCGTTTGCGCGAAGCGCGGTTGCCCTTTATCTCGGTGCTGACTGACCCGACCATGGGGGGCGTATCGGCCAGTTTGGCCATGCTCGGGGATGTGAATATTGCCGAGCCTGGCGCGCTGATTGGTTTTGCCGGTCCGCGGGTGATTCAGCAAACCGTGCGTGAGACCTTGCCCGAGGGCTTTCAGCGCGCTGAGTTTTTGCTGGAGCACGGCGCGATTGACATGATTATTCCTCGTCAAGAACTGCGCGATCGCATCGCCGGTTTGTTATCGCTATTGATGCGGCGAGAGGCTTCAGTGCTCCCGTCGTATTCGATGTCGCCGGCCGAGATGGATGACGATCAGGACAGGGAACCTGAGACCTTGGAGGTCGAAGTTCTACCGCCCGATGCCCATGATACGAATGAGCAAGGCACTCGCCAATAGAGCTTTCTGCCATGTCTCAAGGACGTGCCAAGACGCTGCAACAATGGCTGGAGTGGCTAGAGCAGGCGCACCGCAAACCTATTGATCTGGGCCTGGAGCGCGTCGCCGTGGTCGCGCAGCGTTTGTCCTTGATTCCTGCCGTCGCGCCGGTCATCACCGTGGGTGGCACCAACGGCAAAGGCTCTACGGTGGCATTTCTAGAGGCCATGGCGATTGCCGCGGGCTATCGTATGGGCGCCTATACCTCGCCGCATTTGCTGCACTTTAATGAGCGCATCCGCATCCAAGGCGAGTCCATAGACGACGCTGCAATCATCGCTGCCTTCGCAGCGATTGATGAGGCGCGTGCTGAGACCAGTCTGAGCTATTTTGAATTCGCTACGCTGGCGGCTTTGTGGTTGTTTCGCCGTGAGGAGGTGGATTTAATCTTACTGGAAGTGGGCTTGGGCGGGCGCTTGGATGCCGTGAATATCCTGGATGCGAATGTGTCCGTAGTCGTCTCAGTGGATTTGGATCATCAGGAATGGCTGGGTCCTGATCGCGAGAGCATTGCCCATGAAAAAGCCGGCATCTATCGCTCCGATCGTCCGGCTCTTTGTGGCGATCGCCAGCCGCCAAAGCGTTTGCAAGATCATGCCCAAGCCATCGGCAGTCAGTGGCTTTGTCTGGGTCAAGACTTTGACTGGCGATCGTCCGCGTCCAATGTCGCAGCCAATGCCTCGGTTCATCCTCAAGCCAATACCCCTGATGATGCCCAAAGTGGCACCGAGGCTTGGGATTACCTCGGGTGTGAGGGTCTGACTATCCCGAACCTACCGCCTCCCGCGCTGTTGGGCGCCTACCAAAAAGACAATGCCAGCTTGGCCATTACGGCCCTGCTCAAGGCTCGTTTGCCGCGCCCGGTGACGGCTGAGCATTTTGCAAAGGGGTTGATCAGCGCTCGGGTTTCGGGCCGTATGCAGGTGTTGTCTGGTGGCCCGTGTCCGATTCTGCTCGACGTTGGCCATAACCCCCATGCCGCCCGAGCACTGGCGGGCTATGTGCAGTCGCATCCGCCTCAAGGGCGGTGTTTAGGGGTTTTCGGTGTGATGGCCGATAAGGATTTAGCCGGTATCGTCACGCCGCTGCTTCCTTGCATGGATCAGTGGTTTGTCAGTCAGTCAGATTTGCCGCGTGCTCTAGATGCCCAAAGTTTGGCCGAGCAACTCAAGCAATCGGGCGCGAAGCAGGTGCATGCCGCCGCTTCGTTAGCACAGGCCATGGACCAGGCCTGTGTTGTGGCTAGGCCCGAGGATCTGATTGTTGCTTTTGGATCCTTTCATACCGTTGCCGATATTCTCTCTCAGGAACGTTTTAGTGACCTTGGGGCTTGCACCCCAAGCGAAAACTAGCGGATCATTTCGTCGTGGATGAATCCTTAAAACAGCGATTATTGGGAGCGGCCGTTTTGGTGGCGCTGGCGGTGATTTTTCTGCCTGTGCTTTTGGATGGCGCCGGCCGCGAGGCGCATTTAGACATGCAGCGCATGTTGCCCGCCGAACCGGTGTTTGAGCGACCAGAAGTGCGGCCCAGCAACCCGCCAGCCACGGCGAGCACTCCCGCAACACCCGCCCCAACTGATAGCGCAGCATCCAGCTCCACGGCCACTAGCGAATCAGCCGCCACCGCGTCAGTTGAGGCCGCTCGCCCAGCGCCGCGGGCGGAATTGCGCGCCGTGCCTCTGGATGCGCCTGTAGGGGAGGGCTTTGTGGTTCAAGTCGGCAGTTTTTCACGTGAGGACAATGCCCGCAGTGAGGCGGAGCGCCTAATACAAGCCGGTTTTAATGCCTTTGTGGAGCGCAGCCAAGCCGATGGTAATGCAGTTTATCGGGTCAAGGTCGGTCCCGAGGCCGAGCGCCGCGGCGCCGAGCGGGTGCAGGCCCGGCTGCAGTCACGAGCCGGTGTATCCGGGATTATCGTCGCTCACCCCTGAGATTTGTTAAACTAAACCCCCACTTTTTTTGATGGCACAGACATGCTTTGGATTGACATAGTCATCCTCGTGGTGATTGCCCTCTCGGCACTCATCAGCCTGTTCCGCGGATTCGTCAAAGAAGCGGTCTCCTTGGCGACGTGGGTCATCGCCTTCGTGGTGGCTTTTCGCTACGGCGAACTGGTTAGTACCTTTATCCCTTGGGATGTCGGGAACCCGGAGATTGGACTAGGGATCGCGTATGTGGCTACTTTTGTTGGTGTGCTCATTGCTGGCATGCTGATCAATATGCTTCTCGGCATGCTCATCAAACGCACAGGAATCTCTGGAACCGATCGCTCCATTGGCGTGGTATTTGGATTGGTGCGCGGCTACGTACTGGTCGCTTTGCTGGTGCTTTTGGCCGGAGTCACGGTACTGCCCCAACAATCGGCATGGCAAGAAAGTCGTTTATTGCCACATTTTGTCGTTGCCGCGCTTTGGATCAAGGAATTCCTCCCCGAAGAACTGGCAGCCAATGTGCAATTCGGGGACACTGGGTCACCCGTGATTCAACCGGAGGAGTAATAGGCCCCTATGTGTGGCATTGTAGGCATTGTAGGTTGCACCCCCGTCAATCAGGCGCTTTATGATGCACTGTTGATGCTTCAACATCGTGGTCAGGACGCCGCAGGTATTGTTACCTGTGATATGGATGGCCATCTGCATTTGCGCAAAGACAATGGTCTGGTGCGCGATGTGTTCCATGAACAGCACATGCGTAATCTCACCGGGCACATGGGCATTGGCCATGTGCGCTATCCGACTGCCGGCAGTTCATCCTCAGCCGAAGCCCAGCCGTTTTATGTCAACTCCCCTTATGGCATCACTCTGGGCCACAACGGCAATTTAACCAACGCTACGGATCTCAAGCGCGAGTTGTTCTTACAAGATCGCCGCCATATTAATACCGAATCCGATTCTGAAATCCTGCTCAACATCCTGGCGCAGGAAATGTCGCCGCAAGATGGTCTGTATCTGACGCCTGAGGACGTGTTTAATGCGGTGAGTGGCGTGCATCACCGCTGTCAGGGCGCGTATGCCGTGGTCGCCATGATCACCGGCCATGGCGTTTTGGGTTTCCGCGATCCGCTGGGGATTCGTCCGGTAATTTTCGGTCAGCGCGAAACCCCGGAAGGCACGGAAACTATGGTGGCCTCGGAGAGTGTGGCTTTGGATACCTTGGGCTTTGAGTTGGTGCGCGATCTGGCGCCAGGAGAAGCCATTTATATCGAGGCCAGCGGGCGCGTGCACACCCGCCAGTGTGCTGAAAATCCCGTGCTCTCGCCCTGTATCTTTGAATACGTCTATTTCTCCCGTCCCGACTCAGTAATTGATGATGTATTCGTGCATCGGGCCCGCATGCGCATGGGAACGCGTCTGGGGAAAAAGATTTTGCGCGAATGGCCCGACCATGACATCGACGTCATTATTCCCATCCCGGATACCGGTCGGACCGTGGCCATTGAGATGGCCCATGAGATGAACCTTAAGTACCGCGAAGGTTTTATTAAAAACCGCTACATTGGCCGCACCTTTATTATGCCTGGCCAGACGCAGCGGCGGCGCTCCGTGCGTCAGAAACTCAATGCCATCGGTCTGGAATTCAAAGGCAAGAATGTCATGCTGGTGGACGATTCCATTGTTCGCGGCACTACCTCACGTGAGATCGTCATGATGGCGCGCGAGTCCGGCGCGAAGAAGGTGTATTTTGCTTCCGCTGCGCCGCCGGTGCGCTATCCCAATGTCTACGGCATCGATATGCCGGCTGCCAGTGAGCTCATCGCGCATGGTCGCAGCGCTGAAGAAGTCTGTCAGGCCATCGCCGCTGACCGGCTGATTTATCAGGACTTGGAGGATTTGGTCGGCGCCGTGCGCAAAGGTAACCCGCGCTTGGAGCAATTTGATTGTTCGGTGTTCACTGGCGAGTACATCTCACAGGTAACTCCGGATTATCTCTCGCATCTGGAACAACGGCGTAACGACTTGGCCAAGAACCGGCCGGAACGCGCCTACGCCAACCTCGACTTGTTCAATAATGCCTGAACAGCCGGATCTAGCGGCGCGTATTAACATTGCTGAACAACGCCTGGATCTGCTTGCGGCTGACGGCAGTGTGCAGCGAAGCTTTCCGGTATCCACCTCCCGCTATGGCACCGGTAACCGAGATGGCAGCCAACAGACCCCATTGGGGCTGCACCGAATATGTGCTCGATTTGGCGATGGCGAACCCATCGGTCGAGTGTTTCGCGCTCGCAAGCCCACCGATGAGTGTGTTGAGCCAGTGACGCGGGTCTTAGAACAGGAGGGGGGTGATGCCGACTACATCACCACGCGCATTCTTTGGCTTGAGGGCTTAGAAGAGGGCGTGAATCGGGGTCCGGGAATCGACTCCCGCGAGCGATATATCTACATTCACGGCACCCACCGCGAGGACCTATTGGGCCAACCGGCCTCCATTGGCTGCATTCGCATTGCGAACACGGCAGTGATTGAACTCTATGCTGCGCTGCCCGAGAATGCCGTCATTCTGATTGAATGAAACGGCAAAAAGGACGGATTAATGACCCAATATGTTGAGCAGGGCCGCTTGAAGGTGGCCGAGGCGTTGTATCGCTTTATTAATGAAGAAGCCATTCCCGGCACCGGGGTTAGCCCGCAAGATTTCTGGGCGGGCATGGAAAGCATTGTCCTGGAGTTGGCGCCGGTGAACCGCGCGCTGCTGGAAAAGCGTGACGCCCTGCAAGCCAAAATTGATGACTGGCACCGCCAGAATCCCGGTCCGGTCACCGAGTTAGAGCCTTATAAAGCATTTTTGCAGGACATCGGCTATCTGCAGCCTGAAGGCGATGATTTTTCTGTGAGCACCGCCAATGTCGATGACGAAATCGCCGTGCAGGCCGGTCCGCAGTTGGTGGTGCCGGTGATGAATGCGCGTTACGCGCTGAACGCCGTCAATGCACGTTGGGGCAGCCTTTATGATGCTTTGTATGGCACGGATGCGATTGCCGATAGCGATGGTTGCGAGCGTGGCAGCGGCTTCAATGCCAAGCGCGCCGCCAAGGTGGTGGAATATGCGCGTCAGTTCCTCGATGAGTCTGCGCCGCTGGCCACCGGTAGCCATGTGGGCAGTACTAGCTACGCAGTAGTCAATGGCGCTTTGCACGTGACCACAGCCGATGGTCAAGCCGTGGCTTTGGCGAATCCCGCGCAGTTCCTCGGCTATCAAGGCGATGCACAAAATCCCAGCGCTGTGCTGCTGGAGAAAAACGGTATGCGCTTGGAGCTGCAGTTCGACTCGACTTCAGCCATCGGCAAAACCGACAGCGCTGGCATCAAAGACGTTCTCATGGAAGCGGCTTTGACCACCATTATGGACTGCGAAGACTCGGTCGCTGCAGTTGACGCCGACGACAAAGTACTGGTGTACCGCAACTGGTTGGGCCTGATGAAAGGCACGCTCACCGCGCGTTTCCAGAAAGGGGGTCAGACCCTAGATCGTGCCATGCACGAAGACCGAGAATATCAAGCGCCCAATGGCGGCAGCCTGACCATCCCCGGTCGCTCACTGATGTTTATTCGTAATGTGGGGCATCTGATGACCATCAATGCCGTGCTCAATGATCAGGGCAATGAAATCCCTGAGGGCATTCTCGATGGTCTGTGCACCGCGTTGATCGCCTTGCATGATCTCAAGGGCAACAACGCGAAGAAGAACTCGCGCACCGGCTCCATGTATATCGTTAAACCGAAGATGCATGGTCCCGAGGAAGTCGCCTTCACCAATACCTTGTTCGGTCGCATCGAGGATGTGTTGGGCATGCAGCGCCACACACTGAAAGTGGGTGTGATGGACGAAGAGCGTCGCACCACCGTCAACCTCAAGTCCTGTATTCGCGCCGTCAAGGAACGCATTGTCTTCATCAATACCGGCTTCTTAGATCGTACCGGTGATGAGATGCACACCTCCATGGAAGCGGGTCCGATGATGCGCAAAGCGGCGATGAAGACATCTCGCTGGCTGACTGCCTATGAAGACTGGAACGTGGATGTCGGTCTGGCTTGCGGCCTCAAAGGCCATGCGCAGATTGGTAAGGGCATGTGGGCCATGCCGGATCTGATGGCCGGTATGCTGGAGCAGAAAATCGCCCATCCCAAGGCTGGCGCGAACACCGCCTGGGTGCCGTCGCCGACAGCAGCGACTTTGCATGCCATGCACTACCACAAAGTCAGCGTGGCAGAGGTTCAGGCCGGTTTGGCCGGTAAGCGCCGCGCCAAGCTCGATGACCTTTTGGCCATTCCCGTGGATCCCGATGCCGCTTGGAGTGCGGAGGAGATTCAGCAGGAGCTCGATAATAATGCTCAGGGCATTCTGGGCTATGTGGTGCGCTGGGTGGACCAGGGTATCGGTTGCTCCAAGGTGCCGGACATCAATAATGTCGGTTTGATGGAAGACCGCGCCACGTTGCGTATCTCCAGTCAGCATATTGCCAACTGGCTGCATCATGGGATTTGCACCCGCGAGCAGGTCATGGAGACCATGAAGCGCATGGCCAAAGTGGTGGATGGCCAAAACGCTGGCGACCCGGCTTACAAGCCCATGGCTGATAACTTCGACGCCTCTGTGGCTTTCGCCGCCTCATGCGAGCTCGTCTTCGAGGGCCGGGTGCAGCCCAACGGCTACACCGAGCCGGTCCTGCACCGCCGCCGCCTCGAGTACAAAGCCTAAAAAACGGGGTATAAAAAATGGGGACAGACCCCTTTTTTCAAAATGAAAAAAGGGGTCTGTCCCCATTTTTTGCTAACCATGCCGTTCCCAGAAAGCGGCTGGGGTGATCACTGGATATTGGTCGGATAAGACCAGTAAATCTTTGTCGCCGGTGATCAAGTAATCGATGCTCTGCTGCTCCACCGCCGCTAGAAGGGTTCCCAAGATGGGGCCGTCATTTTTGTCACGTAGGTTTGGGTCATCGACAGGCAATGGCTGCAAAACCTCAGCTTGAATCGAGAGGATGTCCACCAGATCATCGATTTCGGCGGCTGAGAGACCATGTTGGGCATGCAATCGTGGTAACACACGCCTCAGTTCATCAAGAATGAATGTCGATAGAATCACTTCAAGTGAGCCATGACGCCAGGCAGAGACGATTTTGCCGGGTAGGCTATGCGGATAAGCCACGCCAGAGAGCAGAATGTTGGTGTCCAACACCACACGCAGTGCGGCGCTCATTAGTCACGACCCGAGGGTTCACCCCGCTCACGGCGATCATCAGCAATGGCGGCGTCAATCGCAGCCAGTCCTTCATTCTCTGGGATATGAGCGAACCCGGATTCCAGCCGCTGACACAGACTGTCGAAGCGATTTTGCATGCGTCTGATGCGCTCAAATAGTTGGGCATCAATCAAGACGGCTACGGGCTTTCCGTCCTTATTGATGACAACGCTATCGTGGCGGTACTGCACTTGATTGAGCATTTCGCCAAGCTTATGGCGGAAATTCACTGCGCTCGTCTCAGAAATCATGACCTCACCTCCCACTCGATTGTTATGACCATTATGGTCATGGTGGTGAAAAGATGCAAAATCAAAAAATGGGGACAGACCCCTTTTTTCAAAATGAAAAAAGGGGTCTGTCCCCATTTTTTGCTTATTTAATGAGGCCCATGGCGTTGAGGTCCATGTCCATCTGCAGGAGGTCGGCCATGATGTCGCGTGGCATGTCACAGCCATGCTGCACGGCGCGATCAAGGATGATGTCCATCAGCGCAGCGCTCAGGGCCTGATGACCCTCGGCCGACTGCTCGGCATAAGCCGCAGCGGTTTCTACATAGATATCGATAAGCTCATGCAAATTGCCTTGTATGCGCTTGACGTCATGCACTCGGCCAAAGTGGGTGACGTAACAATAGCGCTGCCCGGCATGAACGATCTTATCGACCGAAGCGTGCATGGCCTCAGGATCGAACTGCACGGGCGAGCTGGTAGGTAAACCAAAATTCCCAGTCTCATCGGTGTCAAACTCCCGATACGACAGCCCAAACGCATCGCCGGTGAAGACGCCGTCACTGGCGGCATCAACCACACTAAAATGGTGACGGGCATGGCCCGGCGTATCCAAAAACTTTAAAAGGCGCCCATTCCAGTCGACTTCGAACCCATCCTCGGCAATGATCATGCGCTCTTCAGGCACCGGCACTAGGTCACCAAAGACTCGCTGCATTACTTCTTCGCCATAAACCGCGGTAGCCCCGGCATTGAGCTTGGTCGGATCGATCATGTGCCGCGCGCCCAGCGGATGAATAATGAGCTGCGCCTCCGGTAAGTATTCAAGCAGCGCACCAGCACCACCGCCATGATCTAAATGCACATGCGTCGGAATCACATAATCCACGCAGCCGCGATCCACACCCTGGTTTTCCAAGACCTGCAGCAGCGCCGGCACCGAGCGCGTCGCCCCGGTATCAATAAACACCGCGCGATCCCCTTGTTGCAGCAAATACGCCGCCACCACATTCGGTCGCCCGATCTGCACATCGATCAGGGTAATACCATGTCCTAGCGCCTGAGTGGGCACTTGCATCATGCCAATCTCCTTCCTATTGATGGTGTCCGCTTAGTAGCCGTCGCCCATGCAGTCCGCCGGCACATAAACCTCGCCGGCCATCAGCACGCGGGCGCTGCGGCTCATGATCGCCTTAGTGACCCGCCACTGGCCATCCACTTGCAGCGCTTCAGCGCCCACCCTGAGCGTACCCGAGGGATGGCCAAAGCGCACGCTCTGCCGCTCACCGCCGCCGGCCGCCAAGTTCACCAGGGTTCCGGGCACCACTGCCGCCGCCGCAATCGCCACCGCCGCTGTACCCATCATCGCATGGTGCAGCTTGCCCATAGACAAAGCCCGCACCAACAAATCGATATCGGCTACGCCAATGGCCTTACCGCTGGAAGCGGTATAGGCCGCTGGGGGCGCCACAAAGGCCACTTTGGGCGTGTGTTGCCGCGCCGCCGCCTCATCGAGTGACTGAATCAGCCCCATTTTCAGCGCGCCATGAGCGCGTAAAGTTTCAAACTGCGCTAAAGCAGCCGGATCGCCATTAATGGCCTCTTGCAGCTCAGTACCACTGCGCCCAATGTCTGCCGCATTAACAAAAATCGTCGGAATCCCGGCATTAATTAAGGTCGCCTGCAAGCGCCCAAAACCCGGCACCTCGAGTTCATCGACGAGATTGCCGGTGGGGAACATCGCACCGCCCTCATCATCATCGGCCGGATCGACAAACGCCACTTCAATCTCAGCGGCCGGGAAGGTCACGCCATCGAGCTCAAAATCACCGATTTCCTGCACCTGCCCATCGACCATGGGCACCTGGGCGATAATGGTTTTGCCGATATTGGCCTGCCAAATACGCACCGTCGCCAGCCCATCTTGGGGAAGGCGAGCCGGATCGATTAGCCCACGGCGAATCGCAAAAGGCCCCACGGCGGCGGATAAGTTGCCGCAGTTGCCGCTCCAGTCGACAAACGCCTGATCAATCGATACCTGACCAAACAGATAATCCACATCATGATCGGGCTGCTGGCTCTTGGACAAGATCACCGTCTTGCTGGTACTGGAGGTGGCGCCGCCCATGCCATCAGTGTGCTTGCCATACGGATCCGGACTACCAATCACGCGCATCAAGAAACGATCGCGGGCCGGTCCAGGCACCTGCGCTGCCGGCGGCAGATCCTCCAAGGCGAAAAACACGCCTTTGCTGGTGCCGCCGCGCATATACACGGCTGGCACACGCATTTGCGGCAGGGCACTCATGCGGCGTTTTCCGAGGCCAAAAAGTCTTGGGCAAAGCGCTGCAGCACACCGCCAGCCTCATAAATCGAGACCTCTTCGGCGGTATCCAAACGGCACACGACCGGCACTTCCAGCGTTTCGTCATCGCGGCGCTGAATCACCAGGGTTAAGCGACCCCGAGGGCTACGCTCACCGCGCACATCAAAGGTCTCCGTGCCATCGATGCCCAGGGTTTTGCGCGTGGTACCCGGCTCAAACTCCAAAGGCAGCACGCCCATACCAATCAGATTCGTGCGGTGAATGCGCTCAAAGCCTTCAGCGACAATGGCCTCAACACCAGCCAAGCGCACACCTTTGGCAGCCCAATCGCGCGATGAACCCTGACCGTAATCGGCACCGGCGATGATGATCAGCGGTTGCTTACGCTGCATATAGGTTTCAATCGCCTCCCACATGCGCATGACCTGACCTTCCGGCTCAAGCCGGGTCAGCGAGCCTTGTTTGACCGCACCATCAACCACGGCCATCTCATTGATGAGCTTGGGATTGGCAAAAGTCGCGCGCTGCGCCGTGAGATGATCACCGCGGTGCGTGGCATAGGAGTTGAAGTCTTCCTCAGGCAGGCCCATTTTCGCCAAATACTCGCCGGCGGCACTGCTGGCCAAAATCGCATTCGACGGCGACAGATGATCGGTGGTGATGTTATCGCCCAACACCGCCAAGGCGCGCATGCCCGACAGCGAACGCTCACCCGCCAAAGCCCCTTCCCAATAGGGCGGGCGACGGATATAGGTGCTCATTGGCCGCCAGTCATACAAGGGACTGACGCGCTCGCCGTTATCGCTTTGAATAGCAAACATCGGCTCATAAACCTGGCGGAAAAACTCCGGCTTGACGCTATCGCGGACGATGGCATCAATTTCTTCATCGCTGGGCCAAAGATCCTTCAAAGTCACCGGCTCGCCATTGGGGTCGTACCCCAATGGGTCTTTTTCGATATCAAAGCGCACGGTGCCGGCGATGGCATAGGCGACCACCAGGGGCGGCGAGGCCAAAAAGGCCTGCTTGGCGTAGGGGTGGATGCGCCCGTCGAAATTGCGGTTACCCGAGAGCACGGCCGTGGCATAGAGGTCGCGATCGATGACTTCTTGCTGGATTTTCGGATCCAAAGCCCCGCTCATGCCATTACAGGTCGTGCAGGCAAAGCCGACAATGCCAAAACCCAGCTTCTCCAGTTCGCTCAGCAGCCCCGATTCTTCAAGGTACAGCTGCACGGCTTTCGAGCCAGGCGC
This sequence comes from Ectothiorhodosinus mongolicus, assembly GCF_022406875.1. Classification (NCBI taxonomy): domain Bacteria; kingdom Pseudomonadati; phylum Pseudomonadota; class Gammaproteobacteria; order Chromatiales; family Ectothiorhodospiraceae; genus Ectothiorhodosinus; species Ectothiorhodosinus mongolicus. Next base: position 357,428 of record NZ_CP023018.1, on the reverse strand, counting down.
TAGCGAGGTTTTTACCCAAGGTTTGCGCGTCAGACCGCGGGCATTGGCATTGCGCGCCACGAGACCGGCGGCAATCACATTGCGCGGGTTGCTGGTATTGGTACAGCTGGTGATGGCGGCGATGATGCAGGCGCCGTCGGACATCAAGCCCGGCTCGTTTTCCACCTTGCCGCTGATGCCGGCCGCGCCCAGATCGGCGGTGGCCACACGCTTATGCGGATTCGAGGGGCCAGCGATGTTGCGTACCACGCTGGATAAATCAAAGCGCAGCACCCGCTCATACTCGGCGCTGCGCAAATCATCGGCCCAAAAGCCTGCGGTCTTGGCATAAGTCTCGACCAAGCGGATTTGCTCATCCTCACGGCCGGTGAGCTTAAGGTAATCCAGCGTCTGCTGGTCGATATAAAACATCGCCGCTGAAGCGCCATATTCGGGGGTCATGTTCGAGATCGTCGCCCGATCGCCCACGGTCAATGCGGCAGCGCCTTCGCCATAAAACTCCAGATACGCGGAGACGACTTTCTGCTGCCGTAAAAATTCAGTCAGCGCCAGCACGATATCGGTGGCGGTAATGCCTGGCTGGGGCTTGCCGGTGAGCTCCACACCGATAATATCCGGCAGGCGCATCCATGAGGCACGGCCCAACATCACCGATTCGGCTTCCAGGCCGCCCACGCCAATGGCAATCACACCCAAAGCATCCACATGCGGGGTATGGCTGTCGGTGCCCACCAAAGTGTCGGGAAAAGCCACCCCGTCGCGGGCATGCACCACCGGTGACATCCGCTCCAGATTGATCTGGTGCATGATGCCATTACCCGGCGGAATCACATCCACGTTGTGGAACGCCTTCTTGGTCCAGTTGATGAAATGAAAGCGATCTTCATTGCGCCGCTCTTCCACCGCCCGATTCGCCGCAAAGGCATCTTTTTCAAAGCCAGCATGTTCCACCGCTAACGAGTGATCGACAATTAGCTGGGTGGGCACGACGGGATTCACCTTGGCCGGATCGCCGCCTTTTTCCGCGATCGCATCGCGCAGGCCCGCCAAGTCCACCAATGCCGTTTGGCCCAAAATGTCATGACAGACCACCCGCGCCGGAAACCAAGGAAAGTCCTGATCGCGGCGTCGCTCGATGAGCTGCTTAAGGCTCTCGGTGAGCATCTCCGGATCACAGCGGCGCACCAGATTCTCAGCATGTACGCGGCTGGTATAGGGCAGTCCATCCCAAGCGCCCGGCTGAATTTCATTGACCGCCTCGCGGGCATCAAAATAATCCAGCTGGGTGCCGGGCAGGGATTTACGGTAACGGGTATTCATGCCATTTCTGCCTTGCGGCCTTTAGCCGCGCTTGTTCAGGGGAACCCAAGATTGATTTTCCGGGCCGACATAATTGGCGCTGGGACGAATAATCTTGCCGTCCTCACGCTGTTCAATCACATGCGCCGCCCAGCCAGTCACACGCGCAATCACAAAAATCGGCGTGAACAGCGCGGTAGGGATGCCCATCATGTTGTAGGACACGGCCGAAAACCAATCGAGGTTGGGGAACATCTTTTTCAGGTCCCACATCACGGTTTCTAAACGATCCGCCACCGAGTACATGCGCATGGAGCCGGCCGACTCCGATAAGCGATGCGCCACGGCCTTGATCACCTTATTGCGCGGATCGGAAATGGTGTACACCGGATGGCCAAAGCCAATGACGATCTCCTTGCGGGCGACGCGCTCGCGAATGTCCGCCTCGGCCTCATCAGCAGTTTGATAACGCTGCTGAATATCACAGGCGACTTCATTAGCACCGCCATGTTTGGGCCCGCGCAGCGCGCCGATAGCACCGGTGATCGCGGAGTACATATCTGAATTGGTGCCAGCCACCACGCGTGCTGTAAATGTCGAGGCATTGAACTCATGCTCGGCATAAAGATTGAGTGAGGTATGCATAGCACGCACCCACTCATCACTGGGCGTGCGACGGTGTAACAGATGCAGAAAATGTCCCCCCACGGAATCATCATCGGTCTCGACATCAATGCAGCGGCCATTGTGGGCAAAGTGATACCAATAGAGCAGGGCAGAGCCTAAGCAGGCTACCAAGCGATCGGCGATATGCCGCGCCCCAGCCGCATTCATGTCTTCTTTTTCCGGCTCTAACGAACCCATAACGGAAACCGCGGTGCGCATCACGTCCATGGGGTGCGCCGAGGGCGGAATCTGTTCCAACACGGTTTGTAGTGCCGCCGGCAGGCCGCGCAAAGCCTGAAGACGAGCCTTGTAGCCGGCCAGCTCAGCCGCATTCGGCAGGCTGCCATGAATCAGCAAATAGGCGATTTCCTCGAACTCAGCAATGTCGGCAAAATCCAGAATGTCATAGCCGCGATAGTGCAGATCATTACCCGTGCGGCCCACGGTACAGACCGCGGTATTACCGGCGGCGGTACCTGACAAGGCGACAGATTTTTTGCCCTTGGGCTTTTGTTCGGTATCAGTCATGGCTGTTCTCCCCAGATGCACCGCGTTCGCGGTAGAGTTCGTCGAGTTTTTGTTCAAAGGCGTGATAGCCCAGGTGCTCATACAGATCCATGCGGCTCTGCATCAAATCCAGTACGTTTTTCTGCGTGCCGTCGCGGCGGATGGCTTCATACACCGTCAAAGCGGCTTGGTTCATGGCGCGGAAGGCCGACAGCGGATACAGCACCAAGCCTACACCCACGCTCTTCAGCTCGTCGGTGGTGAACAGCGGGGTGCTGCCAAACTCGGTGATATTTGCCAGCACCGGCACCTTGACCGCCTCCACAAAGCGCTGATATTGACCCAACTCGGTCATGGCTTCGGGGAAAATCATGTCGGCACCCGCCTCAACGCAAGCCACGGCCCGCTCAATCGCCGAATCAAAACCCTCAACGGCAAGTGCATCGGTGCGCGCCATGATCACAAAATCCCGATCGCGAGCATCGGCCGCGGCCTTGATGCGATCCACCATCTCTTGCTTGCCGACAATGGCCTTGCCGGGGCGATGACCGCAGCGCTTGGACTGCACTTGATCTTCGATGTGACAGCCGGCAGCGTCAGCACGGATCAGCTCCTTGACGGTGCGTGCGATGTTAAAGGCGCTAGAGCCAAAGCCGGTATCGGCGTCCACCAGCAACGGCACATCGGTGATATAGGTTATGCGGCGCACATCTTCTAAAACGTCATGTAAGGTGCTAATGCCCAAATCCGGCAGCGATAAAGAGCCGGCGGCTACGCCACCCCCGGAGAGATATAGCGCTTTATAGCCCACTTGGCTGGCCAAGGTGGCGTGATAGGCGTTGATGGTGCCCATGACCTGCAGCGGTTGTTCTTCTTCAACAGCGCGGCGCAGCCGCGTGCCGGGGTGCAGGGTATTGGTCATAAAAAACTCCTTAATCTCAGGCCCTAGGCCATGGGTTCCAGTCCAATTCTGACCGTGCGGGCCAGCGAGGACTTGGCTTCAAAGAGCATCTCCACATTAACGCGGGAGCTGCGAATATGGCGACGCATGATGAGTTCTGCCATCTCGGCATCGCGATCGGCAATGGCTTCGATGATGTGTCCGTGCTCACGAAATGCCAGCCGAGCCCGCTCACCGACCATGCCAAACTGAAAGCGATACATGCGCATGAGATGGTAGAGGTCATTGCACAGTAGTTTGATCAGCCGCGCATTGCCGCTGGCCTTAATAATCCGGTAGTGGAAATCCAGATCACCTTCTTTTTGGAAGTAGGAAATACCGTCATGGGCCTCGGCGCGCTCTTGATGCTCGGCGACTAACTGGCGCAACTCAGAGATCTCTGCATCGCTCATGCACTCAGCCGCAAGACGCGCCGCCATGCCCTCCAAGGCTTCGCGCAGGGTGTATAGCTCCAACAAATCGGCTTGGCTTAGAGAGACGATACGGGCACCGACGTTAGCGCGGCGCTCCACCAGATGACAGGCCTCGAGTCGCCCGATCGCATCACGCAAAGGGCCGCGGCTGATGCCAAACTCCGCCGCCAATTCCGGTTCGCTGATTTTGCTGCCAGCAGCGATTTTGCCTTCGACGATCGCCTGTCTTAAGCGCAGGAATACGCGATCCGAGAGGGTGACAGAGGGTTCCAGTATTTCGACCATGGACATGGCGTGTGCACTCAGATTGTTAACAATCCAAGCCTAACAGGGTCGAATACCGCCGTAAACCCTCAATTTTGTCACCAATCTTGACGCGAATCAGCCCGAACGCCGATCCGCATAGCCGAGGCGTGACAGGTTTTCGCGGATTTCCTCGAGGATAGCGGGGTCGTCAATGGTTGCCGGAGCCTGGTAGGCCTCGTTATCGGCGATTTTGCGCATCACTGCTCGCAGAATCTTACCTGAGCGCGTCTTCGGCAGACGGCCAACCACAGCCACCAACTTAAAAGCCGCCACGGGCCCAATCTGCTCGCGCACCAAACCCACCAGCTCTTTGCGTAGGGTGTCTTCGTCCTTGCTCACCCCTGATTTGATAACGACCAAGCCCATGGGCAGGGCGCCCTTGAGCTGGTCTTGCACACCAATCACCGCGCACTCGGCCACATCCGGATGTGAAGCCAACACTTCTTCCATGGCACCCGTAGATAAGCGGTGGCCAGCGACGTTGATGGTATCGTCGATGCGGCCCATGACATAAAGAAAACCCTCTTCGTCCATGTAACCCGAGTCGCCGGTCAGGTAATACCCAGGCTCCGCGCTCAAATACGACTCACGATAGCGCGCCTCATTTTGCCAAAGCGTGGGCAAACAGGCCGGGGGCAGGGGCAGCTTGATCATGATGCGACCCATCTCACCGGCGGGCGCCAAGTTACCCTGATCATCCAGAATTTGCACGTTATAACCGGGCACGGGCTTACCTGCTGTACCCGCCTTAATCGGCAGCTGTTCAATACCCAAGAAGTTACCGGCAATGGCCCAGCCAGTCTCAGTTTGCCACCAATGGTCAATCGCCGGGCGCTGCAAAATCTCCTGCGCCCAGTTCAAGGTATCGGGATCACAGCGCTCACCGGCCAAGAATAAGGCCCGCAGGCTTTTCATCGAATAGCGCTTGAGATGCTCGGCCTTGGGGTCTTCCTTTTTAATGGCGCGAAACGCCGTGGGCGCAGTGAACATCACCGAGATACCGTATTCCTCGATCATGCGCCAGAAAGCACCCGGGTCAGGCGTGCCAACTGGTTTGCCTTCATAAACCACGGTGGTGCAGCCATAGATCAATGGCGCATACACGATATAAGAGTGGCCTACCACCCAGCCAACATCCGATGCCGCCCAAAATACTTCGCCGGGCTCCATGCCATAGATGTGCTTCATGCTCCACTGCATGGCCACGGCATGACCGCCATTGTGGCGCACCACGCCCTTAGGCTTACCAGTAGTCCCAGAGGTATAGAGAATATACAAAGGATCGGTGGCCGCTACGGATACGCAGGGATGCGGTTCAATGCCAGCCTGCGCCGCCTCCCATTCCACATCCCGCCCCGGGGTCATCTCGCCCGGCGCCTGCGGCCGCTGCAGAATCACGCAGTGATCCGGTTTATGTTCCGCGATCTCAACGGCCTTGTCTAACAACGGCTTGTAGGGTACGACCCTGCCGGGTTCGATGCCGCAGGAACCGGCGACGATGACTTTGGGCGTAGCATCGTTGATACGCGTGGCCAGCTCATTAGAGGAAAAGCCGCCAAACACCACCGAGTGGATGGCGCCCAGGCGAGCGCAGGCCAACATCGCAATCAATGCCTCAGGCACCATCGGCATGTAAATAATTACCCGGTCGCCTTTGACCACGCCCAGTTTGGCGAGCGCACCGGCAAAGCGCGCGGTCAAATCCTGCAGTTCAGCGTATGAAATGCGCCGCTTGCTATCCGTGACCGGGCTGTCATAGATAATCGCAGTCTGCTCACCGCGACCTGCAGCCACATGGCGATCTACCGCGTTATAACAGGTATTGAGCATGCCGCCGGGGAACCAGGCATAGCTGGGCGCTTGAGAATCATCCAGCACCTTGTCAAACGGTTTATCCCAATCAATGGCTTTGGCAGCCTCCGCCCAAAAGCCCTGCGGATCCTCGACAGACTGACGGTAGACCTCAGCGTAACCCATGCTCTCCTCCTGAACTTATCGTTTTAATTTGGACCCCGCAGTTTCTACCGCACACTCATCAGGGTCAATACCACCGCTCGGGCTCGTGTTAGAATTGGGGGCTTTCGCGGCTTTGATGGGATACGTCATTTATGCTGGATCCGAAGTTACTGCGTGCTGATTTGCCGGCGGTGGCCGAACGGCTGGCGGCGCGCGGCTATGCGCTGGACACCGAGCGCTTTGCGGCGCTAGAGGCAGAGCGCAAAGAGCTACAAATGCGTACGCAAGCGCTACAAAACGAGCGCAACACCAGTGCCAAAGCCATTGGTCAAGCCAAAGCCCGCGGTGAAGACATCGAGCCGTTGAAGGCCGCAGTGGGCCGCGTGGGCGAAGAGCTGGATGCCGCCGAAACTCGCTTGGCGGCGCTGCAACAAGACCTAGATGAGTTGTTACTGGGTATTCCCAATCTGCCGCATGAAAGCGTGCCTGCCGGCCGCTGCGAGGAAGACAACCAAGAGGTGCGCCGCTGGGGCGAGCCGCGTACTTTGGATTTCACCGCCAAGGATCACGTTGATCTGGGCGCGCCGCAGCAGTGGATGGATTTCGAGAGCGGGGCGCGCATTAGCGGGGCACGCTTTGTGGTGTTGCGCGGTGCCATGGCGCGGCTGCATCGGGCGCTCATCCAATTCATGCTCGATATCCATACCCAAGAGCATGGCTATCAAGAACTCTACGTGCCTTACTTGGTGAACGCCGAGAGCCTCAAAGGCACAGGGCAGCTGCCCAAGTTCGAGGAAGACTTGTTCAAAACCCACAGCGATCCCGCTTATTATTTGATTCCTACCGCCGAAGTGCCGGTCACCAATTTGGCGCAGCGGCAGATCTTTGAGGCCGAAGCGCTGCCGGCGCGCTTTGTCTGTCACACGCCGTGTTTTCGTTCCGAGGCAGGGGCCTATGGCAAAGACACGCGCGGTCTGATTCGCCAGCATCAGTTCGAAAAAGTCGAGCTGGTGCAGCTGGTGCCGCCGGATCAGTCTTGGCAAGCCTTGGAGGCGCTGACCGCCCATGCTGAGACGATTTTGCAGCGCCTAGAGCTGCCCTACCGAGTCATGGCTTTGTGCGCTGGCGACATGGGTTTTTCCGCGGCCAAGACCTATGACATCGAAGTCTGGTTACCCGGCCAAAACTGCTATCGGGAGATCTCTTCCTGCTCCAACTTCGAGGATTTCCAGGCCCGCCGCATGCTGGCGCGTTGGCGCAATCCCGAGACCGGTAAGCCCGAGTATTTGCATACCTTGAACGGCTCGGGTTTGGCGGTCGGCCGCACCTTGGTGGCCTTGGTGGAAAATGGCCAGGATGAAGCCGGCCGCATCCACCTGCCCAAAGCGCTGCAGCCCTATATGGGCGGGCTGACGCTTTTAGATCCGGATACGCCATAACTGATGCGTCAGTCGCTGATCAGCTTGGTTTGCCTGAGCCTGCTGATATTTTTGGTGGGTCCAACGGCTGCGCGCGAACAGCCGCCCATTGATGACAGCCCGCGGCATATCGGCCTGCAACACCCCGACTGGTTTGAACGCTCGTTGTTGGATCTGCGCGAAGATCTCGCGAACGTACGCGCGCAGGACAAACGCGGCCTTATGATATATGTCGGCATGGATCACTGTCCCTACTGCGAGGCCTTATTCACCGTCAACTTTGCAGCGGCGGATATTCTCGCCTACACCCGCGAGCATTTTAATGTCGTGGGTTTGGATATTCGTGGCAGCCGTGAGCTCACCGATCTGGATGGTCGTGTCAAAACGGAACGGCAATACGCGATTGAAAAAGGCCTGAATTTCACTCCAGCGCTGCTGTTTTACGACCGGGAAGGCGAGGCTGTGTTCCGGCTGCGCGGTTACCATCCGCCTTACCGCTTTCGCGCCGCGCTGGAGTTCGTCGCCGATGGTCATTATGAAAACGAGAGCTTTCGCGATTATCTCGCCCGCGCTGACCCGCCGCCGCGCTTTGATGTGGCGGGCCTCAATGATCAGGCTTTTTTCCAGTCAGGACCGCATCGCTTAAATCAGCGGGGGTCAGACCCCATTCGCCCACTGATTGTGTTTTTTGAGCAGGGCGAGTGTCACGCCTGCGATATCTTGCATACCGAGCCACTCAACGATCCCGCCGTGCAGCAGCTGCTCAGCCAATTCGATGTGGTGCAGCTGGATATGTGGTCAGACGAATCCGTGGTGCTGCCCGATGGACGAACGCTAAGTGCTGAAGCGTGGGCGTCCGAGCTGGGTTTGTATTATGCGCCCACCCTAGTGTTCTTCGACGCGTCGGGCGAAGAGGTGATTCGTATCGACAGCGTTGTGCGTCAGCATCGTCTGCATGCCGTGATGGAGTATCTGCTCACCGAAGGCTACCGCAGCCACCCGACCTTTCAGCGCTGGCGGGCCGAGCAGGATGGCTGAAAACCCATCACTCCTCGTCGCGCGGGAACTCCACGGGTTCATCAATGCGCGGCGGCCCGGCTTTCTTCTGACTGATGATTTGCGCCACCAGATGCGCGATCCCCATGCTAAAGCTACTCAAAAAACCCAAAGCAAGAATAGGCCAGCCGCCCCAAACAAACAAAAACCCCAGGGGCGAGAGCTGCACGAACAGCATCACCACAGCGATGATCATCCAACGACCCGCGAAACTGGTGCAGTGATCCCGACACCAAGCGGCGCGAGCGATCTTATCCTCGGGCGTTGCCGAGGGCATTTGCCGCAAATGCCAGGGGGCCAGCAAATAGGCCATCAGGGTGTCGAACATGGGCGCCTCGCAGGGGCCAGCGGGTGGGACTTAGCATGATACTCAGGCTCATCCTTGGCGACCAGTTAAGTTTCTCACTGCCGACGCTTAACGATATCGATCCGCAGCATGACCGGGTCTTGATGCTGGAAGTGGCCGAAGAGACGAGTTATGTGCCGCACCATCAGCAGAAAATCACCTTAATCCTATCGGCCATGCGGCATTTCGCCGAGGGGCTGCGCGCCCGGGGCATTACGGTGGATTACGTGCGCCTCGATGATTCTGAGAATACCGGCAGCTTTGATAGTGAAGTGATGCGCGCCATCAAACGACTCAAGCCCCAAGCGCTGATTGTCACCGAGGCCGGCGAATGGCGGGTACAAGAAAAGCTCAAAGCGTGGCATCAAAGCCTGAATATTCCCGTCGAAATTCGCGACGACACGCGCTTTTTGACGCCCCCGGGATTTTTCAGCCGCTGGGCCGTCGGCAAAAAACAGCTGCGCATGGAGTTTTTTTATCGCGAGATGCGCCGCCTCACCGGCTGGCTGATGCAGGGCGATCAGCCTCTGGGCGGGCAATGGAATTACGATGCCGAAAACCGCAAGGCATTGCCCAAGGATTTAGATCTACCCCAGCGCCGCCGCTTCGCCCCGGATGCGATCACCCAGGAAGTCATCACCTTGGTAAAACAGCGTTTTGCCAAGAATATCGGTGAGGCAGAGCAGTTCACCTGGCCTGTGACCCACAGTGAGGCAAAAGCGGCGCTCAATGACTTTTTGGAGCAGGGCCTGACCCAGTTCGGCGATTATCAAGACGCCATGCGCCATGGTGAAGATTTCGTGTTTCACGCGCTGCTCTCGCCGTGTTTGAATATCGGGTTGCTGGATCCCCGCGAAGTCTGCGAGGCAGCGCTTGAGCGCTATGCACAGGGTGGCGTGCCGCTTGCGGCGATAGAGGGTTTTATTCGCCAGATTCTGGGCTGGCGCGAGTACGTGCGCGGTATTTACTGGCATCACATGCCGGACTACGCCCACAGCAATTTTCTCGATGCGCAGCGACCCTTGCCACAGTGGTACTGGAGCGGTGAAACCGACATGCACTGTTTGGCTGAGGCCATCCGCAATACCCGCGAACATGCCTATGCGCATCACATCCAGCGCCTCATGGTGACCGGCAATTTCGCTTTGCTGGCTGGCCTTTGCCCCAGCGAGGTCGAAGCCTGGTATCTGGCGGTCTACGCCGATGCCTTTGAGTGGGTGGAGCTGCCCAACACCCATGGCATGGTGCTGCATGCCGATGGCGGTATCATGGCTTCCAAGCCCTATGCTGCTTCGGGCGCCTACATCGACCGCATGTCGGATTATTGCCGCCACTGCCGTTACAGCCCCAAACAAAAACTCGGCGATCAGGCCTGCCCGCTCAATTATCTTTATTGGGATTTCATCATGCGTCATGAAAAACGCTTGGCCGGCAATCCGCGCATGGCTATGCCATATCGCAATTTAAAGCGCATGGATTCCGCGCAAAAACAGGCCATTCAAGATCAGGCTGCTGCCTTCCTTGCTACACTGGGCCCATGCTGAAGTTTCTCACGCTGATTCTGATCGGAGTCTTTGCCTGGTGGCGGCTCTCGCGCTGGTGGCAGGTGCGCCGGCTGCGCGCCCAAGGCCTACCCGTGCCCGAAGAAAAAGGCCTGCGTGCCATCAGTGTTTTGGCTTTAGTGCTGTTGGCGGTTTACGGCGGCTTTTTGTTGTGGCATTTGTTTGTCATTTGAACATTTGTAATTTGAACAATGGCATGCCCCTCGAGGTCATAGCGATATGAACGCGAAACTGCATCTGTCCCGCCGCCAATTCGTGTGGCTGATGTCCGCATCCTCAGCGGCCGTGGTTCTACCACAGCTCACGGGCTGTGCGGTGGATCCGGTCACCGGCCAACAGCGCCTGATTCTCATGTCGGAGGCCGAAGAAAAGGCCATCGATCAGCGCCATGCCCCGCATCAGTTCTCCAATGATTTTGGTGTCACCCAAGATCGCATGCTCAATACCTATGTCACCGAAGTGGGCTCCTCGCTGGCGGCCATCAGCCATCGCCCGCATATGCCCTACGACTTTAATGTGGTGAACGCCAATTACGTCAATGCCTATACCTTTCCGGCTGGGGCCATGGCTTGCACCCGCGGCATCATGGTCGAGATGGAAGACGAAGCCACGCTGGCGGCGCTGTTGGGGCATGAGCTTGGGCATGTCAATGCGCGACATGCCGCACGGCGTCAGACCAGCGGTATTCTGGCGGCGGTGGTGCTCGGCGGCGTAGGGATTGCAGCGGCCCAATCCGAGCAGCTCTCGGGTTATAGCGGCCTGATCTACGGGTTGTCGGCGCTGGGCGCTACGGCCTTACTGGCGCATTACAGCCGCGAGAATGAGCGCGAAGCCGATGATCTGGGCCTGCAATACGCGACTGAGGCCGGCCAAAACCCCGAAGGCATGGTCGATCTCATGGATATGTTGGTGGGTATGTCCGATCGTCAACCCAATGCCATCGAAGTCATGTTCGCCACCCATCCCATGAGTCAGGAGCGCTACGATACAGCAAAGCGTGAAACCCAGACCCGCTATGCCGATGCCCGTGGCCGCGACAAGGGGCGTGAGCGCTACATGGACAACACCGCCAATCTGCGCCGCATTAAACCGGCGATTAAGGAGCAGCAGGCGGGTGAGGCCGCCATGCGCCGGGAGCGTTTTGCCGAGGCCGAGGGGCATTTTGCGCGCTCGTTGGATTTGGCACCCGATGATTACCCAGGTCTGCTGTTAATGGCTCGCGCCAAATCCGCTCAGGGTCGCCACAGCGAAGCCCGAGCCTATCTGGATCAGGCCAAGCGCACTTATCCCAACGAAGCTCAGGCTTTGCATCTCTCCGGTATCAACGCCCTTGCGCTGAATCAGCCTGATCGGGCCTTAGCGCAGTTCGAGCACTATGAGCGGGTCCTGCCCGGCAATCCCAACACAGTGTTTCTCAAAGGCATCTCCAGCGAAGCCATGCAAAATCACCGCGCTGCCGCTCAGCACTATGAGCGCTATTTGCAGATGGTGGGCACCCAAACCGACCAAGGCCGCTACGCCGCACAGCGCCTGCAAAGCTGGCGATAGCCGCCGTTCTGGCGCACAATCCTCGCTTTTTAAGGGAGATGGGCAGGGTGCCAAGCTATCTGGATGCTTTTTACGAACGCCGCGATGACCTAGTGCACATCACCCCGCAGCAGGCCAGCGATTTCGCCAAGTCCGTGGCCGGCGACTTCAACCCCCTGCACGACCCCGACAACCGCCGCTTCTGCGTGCCCGGCGACCTCCTGTTTTGCCTGATACTCCAGCACTACGGCATCAGTCAGCAAATGCAGTTTCGCTTCACCAACATGGTCGGCGCCAACATCGGCCTGATCTTCCCAAAACGGGGACAGATTTATTTATCGGATAATGCGGGACGGATTTATTTAGAAGCGGAGCGTCAAGGCGATGTGTCCCAAGACAACGCATTTTTGGACCAGCTGACTCGTGATTATGCGGCTTTCTCGGGTCAGAATTTCCCGCATATCTTGGTACCGCTGTTGCAGGCGGAAAATGTGATGGTCAATCCGCAGCGTCCCTTAGTCATGTACGCGGGTATGGCCTTTGAATTCTCACGTTGGCCGACCCAGCCACCGCAACTGCAGTTTAGCGATGCACAGCTGAGTATCGACGGTAAGCGTGGCGATGTGCGCCTCAAATTCGACTTCCTCGATCAAGGCCAAATCATCGGTCGCGGTGAGAAACAACTGATCATCTCCGGGCTGCGCCCCTATGAACAGGCGGTGGTAGATGATTTGATTGCGCAATATGATAGCTGGAAGGCAGCATATACCCCATCCTAGCGAGGTTGCGATGGAAGGCATGAATTTTAAAGTCATCGAAGGGCTGCTGATACTCGGCGCCTTCATTGTGTTCGCCATCTGGCAATTCCGCAGCATACGTCGCGACCGCGCCGAGCTGGAACGCCGCCGCGCCGAGCGCCAAAAACAACGGGAGGAATCATGAGAGTCCTGATCACCGGAGCCACCGGTTTTGTCGGTTCACAACTGGTCGCCCGCCTGCGCCGCGAAGGCCACGAGTGCGTCATCCTCACCCGCGATGTTGCTGCTGCTGAGAAAAAGCTGGGGCAGGGCAAGGACCGCTTTGTCGCCTGGGATGCGTGCTCGCCGCTGCCTGAAGCTGTGTTTGAAAACATCGATGCCGCGGTCAATCTGGTGGGCGAGAGCATCGCCGCCAAGCGTTGGAGCCCAGCCCAAAAACAACGCATCATCGATTCTCGTATTAACGCCACCCGCGCTCTGGTCGCCGGCCTCAAAAAACGGGGTACGATCCTAATTTCGGCATCGGCGATTGGCTTTTATCCGGTGAATCGGCCCGAGGCCTTAGACGAGAGCTCGGCGCCGGGTGAGGGCTTTATGCCCGAGATCTGCCAACGCTGGGAAGCCGAGACGGATGCCCTGGCGGAAGGCGTGCGCAAGGTGATCCTCCGCATCGGCGTGGTGGTGGGGCGCCAAGGCGGCATGATGCAAAAGCTCTTGCCGGTATTTCGCCTTGGGGCCGGTGGGCCGGTGGGTAATGGCCAGCAAATGATGAGCTGGATTCATGTCGATGACCTCGTGGGCATCATCATGCATGCGCTCAGCCATGAGGAGATGAGCGGGATTTATAACGCCGTCGCCCCCCAGCCGGTCACCAACCGCGAATTCTCAAAGCAGCTTGGCCAAGCCCTTAAGCGTCCTGCTTTTTTTCCCGCGCCAGCCTTTGCACTGCGCTTAGCCATGGGTGAGATGGCCGATGTAGTCCTGGATGCGCAAAGCATCAGCGCGACGAAAGTGCGTGACGAGGCCGGATATCAATTTCAGTATCCTGATATGCGCAGCGCTTTGGCTGAGGTGGTATCGGCTTGAATACCCTGGTTTTGCGTCACTACGATCCGCTGGCCATCGCCTTGCAGGTGATGCCAGTTCTGGGCCTGGTTGCCTATACCGTCTTGTTTTCGCGCCTTTACTTGGATGGTCAGCCGCCGCACTGGATTAACCTGGGCGTGTTATTGGGGCTGGCGATCATGCTGTTTTTCGCCGTGACGCGGCTCTCGCCGTATATGGAATATCGCTTTGAGCGCTCACCGGCGAAGGTGCGCATCGAGCGTAAGCGCTTGATTCGTGGCAATCCTTGGATCGAGCACAACCTGCGCCAAGTCGAGCGCATCAGCATCGAGCAGTACCCCTTTAACCGCGGCCACCGGCATGTGGTCTGCCTGCATTTGGCAGATGGCCGGCGAATTATCGACGGCATGCCTGATGCCTTGGCCTCAGAGCCCATTTATGACTTTGCGGTCAAGGTCTCGCGTTTTTACGGCATCACGGGAAAACGCTAACAGTCATCAGTTCGACAGTCTGCCCAGTCGAAGCGCAACCCTTAGCCTGAATACACGCGATTAACCGGTATGCGCGCTCATCACCGCTGCTGAGATATCCGCTGAGGAAATCCCCGGGGCATCAATGCCCAGCCGCTCAATGGCCTCTTCGGCCGCCGCGTTTAATGCATCTGGGTCCAGCGCACAGCCCTTAAGCGAGTCGGCCAGCCGATCCATGCCATCATCAGGAAACACGGTGAAGTCTCCGCTGATTTCCAAATCGACAATCCCCCCATCCTTGGCCAGCAACTGTACGCGAATCAAACCGCCCGGCGCCTTGTATGCGCCTTGGGTGAGATGCGTGGATTCGGCGATCTTCACGCCGCCCTCCACCATGCGCCGGCCCTTTTGATAGGTCCACTCGGGATCTTTCAAAGTCGCCTCATAGGCATCAATAGACTCCAGCTCAGCGGCCGTGGCTTGGCTCATCACCGGGGTGACGCCCAAGTGCTTGGTGATCTGTTCCATAAACGCTTGCTTGACGACATCACGCTGCGGCGGCGTGCCCAGTTCGCGCGTTAGTGTGGTGATGTAATCCGCCATTCCTTGGCGCAGCTTGTCGCGGAATTTCTCCGAAGGAACTTTCAAACAGCGCGCCATGGTCGCTACATCAAAATCAAACATGAAACTGCCCACCATGATGGTGGCATCGCCAACGCTGGCAGCACCGGTACCGCCAATCTTGCGGCCATTCACATGAATATCATTCACCGGTCGGAATGTGGCTTCAACGCCGAGGGCGTGATAGGTCTGAATTACGGGCTCGATAAAAAAGCTGTAGATCTCCGTGACCCGGCGCGGCGCCTTGGCCTGCGGATAAATAAAATGGAAAAACATCTGATTCTGATCGAGAAAGACAGCGCCACCGCCCACATGCCGCCGCGTGATCGGTAAATCATTTTCACGGCAATATTCCTCATCGACTTCTAAGCCGACATCTTGATGTAAGCCGACGCAAACATAGGGTGAGGAGGGATTGACCAAGGTTAATACCGGCGTATCGTCGGCCTTAATCGTCTTGGCGATACCGTGATACACCGCCTGCGAGCGCAGCGCCGGCTGTTGGCCAAAATCAATCACACGAAGTTCCATGGGGTACTCCTCCTTGACTGTGGAACGGCAGAAAGCCTTAGGTTTTGATTAGGCAGATTGTTTGATCTGCTCGATTTTGATTTTCCATTCGGCCGGCCCGGTCTGGTGGACGGATTCACCTTGACTGTCCACCGCCACGGTCACCGGCATGTCTTTGACCTCAAATTCGTAAATCGCCTCCATGCCCAGATCCTCGAAGGCCAGCACTTTCGAGGCCTTGATCGCCTTAGACACGAGATAAGCAGCGCCGCCCACGGCGGTGAGATATACGGCCTTATTGTCGCGAATGGCTTCAATCGCCACAGGGCCGCGCTCAGCCTTACCCACCATGCCCAAAAGACCGGTTTGTTCGAGCAGCTGGCGCGTGAACTTGTCCATGCGCGTCGCGGTGGTGGGGCCGGCCGGACCGACGGCTTCATCATCAACCGGATCCACAGGACCCACGTAGTAAATAAAGCGATTGGTGAAGTCCACCGGCATGGGCTCACCGGCATCGAGCATCTGCGTCAGGCGTTTGTGCGCGGCATCACGACCGGTGAGCAGCTTACCGTTGAGCAGCAACACATCCCCTGGCTGCCAGCTGGCCACTTCTTCGGGCGTCACTGTATCGAGATTCACGCGCTTGCCACCGCTGGCGTCATATTTTAGGTCTGGCCAATCCTCGAGGCTGGGCGGCTGCAAATGTGCCGGGCCGCTGCCATCGAGATGAAAATGCACGTGACGCGTGGCCGCGCAGTTGGGAATCATCGCTACCGGCAACGAAGCCGCATGTGTTGGATAATCCATGATCTTGACGTCCAGCACTGTCGTCAGCCCGCCCAAGCCTTGGGCACCAATGCCCAAAGCGTTTACCTTATCAAAGATCTCCAGGCGCAACTCCTCGATGCGGTTTTGTGGGCCGCGTGTCTGCAGCTCATGCATATCAACTGGCTGCATCAAGGATTCTTTGGCCATCAGCATGGCTTTTTCGGGCGTGCCGCCGACGCCAATACCCAAAATCCCCGGGGGGCACCAACCCGCGCCCATTGTAGGAATTGTCCGAACCACCCAATCCACAATTGAATCGGACGGATTGAGCATCACCAGCTTGGACTTGTTTTCTGAGCCGCCACCTTTGGCGGCACAAATCACTTCCAGCTCATCGCCAGGCACCATTTCGACGTGCACCACAGCCGGTGTGTTGTCGCGCGAGTTGCGGCGCTCGCCTGCTGGATCGAGAAGCACCGAGGCGCGCAGCTTATTGTCTGGGTGCAGGTAGGCGCGGCGCACGCCTTCATCCACCATCTCCTGCAGGGACAACTCGGCATCCCAGCGCAGGTTCATGCCAATCTTCAAAAACACCACGGCAATGCCGGTGTCCTGACAAATAGGCCGGTGCCCGGTGGCACACATGCGCGAATTCACCAGGATTTGCGCCATGGCATCCTTGGCGGCCGGTGATTGTTCTTTTTCCCAGGCAGCCGTCAGCGCTTGGATATAGTCCTTGGGGTGGTAGTAGCTAATGAACTGAAAGGCATCGGCGATGCTTTGAATCAGATCTTCCTGACGAATTACGGCCATGTGCTGGCTCCTCACGGGTACTTACGGCAAAGCCTCGAAGTTTACCCGCCTTGGCGGCCTTCGTCATGGGTTTGCCGCTCAAGCTAGGCGCGTGGATCGCGTGTTTGCCTCTCGCCCTTGCGCGCGCAATCAGGTTAAATGGCGCCATGCTCAAACTTATGTCCTTTGTTTGCCGCCAAGCTTGGGGAATCCGCATAGTGGCAGCAGTGCTGGCCCTGCAGATAGTCATGCTGCCTTTGTCTGCCAGCGCATCGGCCTCAAGCGCATCAGAGGTCGTGCCTGTGGGCTTGCCGGACTCCATGGTCCGCATGCTGGAAAGTCAGCGTATCTCAGTGCAAAACGTCAGCCTCTGGGTGAGCGATGCCCAGGGCAACCCGCGCATCGCCCACAATGTCGATGTGCCGCGCAACCCCGCCTCGCTGATCAAACTTCATACGGCATGGACCGCGCTGGAGACTTTGGGCCCGGGGTATCGTTGGGAGACGGGCGTTTATACCTTTGCACCGATTGTTGGCGATGTGCTGCAGGGGGATTTGTACATCCGCGGCGGCGGCGACCCTTGGCTGGTTAGCGAAGAAGTCTGGAAGCTTACCGGCGCGCTGCGGCGCCAAGGGATTCGAGAGATTCAAGGCGATTTGGTGTTCGACCTGAGCCTGTTTGATCTTGAACCCGAAGATCCCGGCGCTTTCGACGGTCAGCGCTTTCGCGCCTACAACCAGCCGCCGCACGCCTTATTGATGAATTTCAATGCGCTGCGCTTTGAGTTTCGCCCCGATGCCGATGGGCGCTCGGTTCGTGTCACCACCGATCCGCCCAATTCGGTGGTGCAGGTCGACAATCAGCTGCGTTTGCAGCCTCGCTCCTGCAGCGGCTTTCAGCGCGGCGTGAATTTCCAGGTGGTAGACGAGGAGCGCGTGCGTTTGGATGGGAGCTTTCCCAGCACCTGTCGCGAATACGGCTTATTGCGCACGGCGGTATCCCCCGAGGCCTTTGCCTATGGGCTGTTTCGCGAGATGTGGCAGCAGTGGGGCGGCAGTCTCAATGGGCAGTGGCGTTTAGGCGCTTTGCCGCCTGAGGTTTTGGCTTCCTTGCGTCAAGATCGACGCAGTGACAGCGAAACAAGCGATGCGCAAGAAGCCTATGAGCCGCTGGTGCTGCATCGTTCGCCAACGCTGGCCGAGCTTTTGGGCGGCGTGAATAAGCGCAGCAATAACGTCATGACCCGGCAGATGAAACTGGCCATTGGGCTGGAGAAGTATGGACCGCCGGCGACCGTAGAGAAGGGCAATCAAACACTTCGGGAATTCTTTGCAGAGCGCCTACCTGGCCATGGCGAGATCATGCTGGACAATGCCGCCGGTTTGTCACGCACGAACCGCATTACCGCCCGGCAGCTCGCGGGTGTGCTGAGCTCGGCACAAAGCAGTCTCTATGCGCCGGAGTTTCTCTCTTCTCTGGCTTTGTCGGGGGTGGATGGAACGCTGCGTGAGCGTTTTGTCGAGCATCCTGCCGCCGGTCGCATGCGACTAAAGACTGGTTACTTGCGCGATGTCTCTGGTGTGGCGGGCTATGTGAATGCCGCCTCCGGAAGCGCTTATACTGTGGTGTTGATGATCAATCACCCCGGCATTGATCATAGTCGCGGGGTCGATATCCAAGACGCTATTCTTGAAGCGATCTATGAAGAGCGATTTTGAAAACTATTTTTAAACAATATGTTAGGGAGACTTTCTATGCCTTATGTAAACATTAAGATTACCCGCGAAGGGGCTACTGCCGAACAAAAAGCTGAGCTGATTCAGGGCGTCACCGATTTGCTGAAGAATGTGCTGAACAAGAACCCAGCGACCACGGTGGTCACCATCGACGAAGTCTCCACCGACAATTGGGGCATCGGGGGCGAGAGCGTTACGGTGCGCCGGGCGCGCGGCGACTGAGGCACGGATGCGCGCCAAACGTTGGGATGGGGGCTTGGTGCTGATCGCGGCTCTGCTGATCGGTGTGGGCAGCTTCTCGTTGTTCGGGGGTGAGATCTGGATTAGCCGGCTGACCGTCGGCGAGGGTCAGGGTATTGGCGGAACGCCGGCCATGGTGATTGGCGGTATTTTCATCGCCCTGGGCCTATTCTTCCTCAAAGAAGCCCGCAAGTAGGCAGCCAAAGACAACAATAAAGGGGGCATGATGCTGCGTCGTCGTAAGCCATTTGACACCATCGCTGCGGTGGATCTGGGCTCAAACAGTTTCCATATGATTGTGGCGCGGGTGAAAGATCACCATGTGCATGTGGTGGATCGCCTGCGCGAGACCGTGCGTCTGGCTAATGGCTTGGATGAGGAAACCGGGCGTATCAGTGAAGAGGCCTTAGAGCGGGCGTTGGCCTGTCTGGAGCGTTTCGGTCAGCGGGTGCGATCCTTGCCTCAGGGCAGTGTCCGGGCAGTGGGCACCAATACACTGCGTCAGGCGCGCAAAGTCCGAGGTTTCCAAGACCGGGCGCGCAAGGCTTTAGGGCATCCGATTGAGATTATCGCCGGCCTGGAAGAGGCGCGATTGATTTATCTCGGTGTGGCGCACAGTTTGGCTGATGATGGCGGGCGGCGCTTAGTCGTGGATATCGGTGGCGGCAGTACCGAGCTGATCATCGGTGAGCGATTTGAACCACAGGCGATGGAAAGCCTATATATGGGCTGCATCAACATGGGTCGGCGGTATTTTTCGGATAGCCGCATCACCGAACGCGCCTGGCGCCATGCTGAAATTGCTGCGCAGTTAGAACTTCAACCCATTAGTGCGCGTTATCGACGCCTGGGTTGGGAGCGCGCTTTGGGCGCCTCTGGGACGCTGTTGGCCATTGAGCGGATCCTGCGTGAGCAGGGCTGGGCGGATGGTGGTGTGACTCACGAGGGCTTGCTGCATTTGCGCGATCATTTGCTGGGAGCCGGTCATGTTGAGGCCGTATCACTCAAGGGTCTGAGCGAAGATCGGCGGCCGATTTTGGCGGGCGGCGCAGTGGTATTGCTGAGTATCTTTGAATCCTTGGGTATTCAGCACATGCAAGTGGCCGATGGCGCTCTGCGTGAAGGCTTAATTTACGAGTTACTGGGGCGCATTGAACACGAAGATGTGCGCACGCGCAGTATCGAGGGCTTGGTCAGTCGCTTTCAAATTGATGATACCCATGCTCGGCAGGTGGAGGCGCGCTGCGCTGAGCTCATCGACGAGGTTGCCGAGGAGTGGGAACTGAATCAAGATCATGCTGACCTTCTCAGCTGGGCAGCCCGTTTGCATGAGCTGGGGCTGAACATCGCGCATGCGCAGTACCATAAGCATGGCGCTTATATCTTGGAAAATGCCGATTTGGCGGGCTTTACCGTCGAAGAACAGCGGCGCTTGGCGTTGCTGGTGCGCGGCCATCGCCGTAAATTCCCCTTAGATCTCTTCGAGGCCCGCGGCCCCAGCGAGGCCACGCTTTTGACCCGCTTGGCGATCCTGTTACGCCTCTCAATCGTCTTAAACCGCGGCCGTTCGGCCGATGCCATCCCCATCGAGGCAGTCACCCCCAAAAAGCATGGCCTGAAAATCCGCTTTGCCGCCGGCTGGCTGGACGCACACCCGCTGACCCGTGCCGACCTCGAAGGCGAAGCTGCCTACCTCAGCGCCGCCCACCTCAAACTCAAATTCGAATAAAGGGGTCAGACCCCATTTTGGCAAAAATGGGGTCTGACCCCAGTTTTAGGTGAGGTGCTCGAGGAGGGCTTGCTGGGCGTTGTGGGCGAGGGCGCGGCTGCGGCGGCGCACGCGGCGGTAGTGGCCATTGGCATCAAGCACCCAGGTCTGCATATTGTCTTTGAGGTAGGCGCGCAATGACTCGTCAATGACGCGCTTGCGCAGCGCCGGCTTCTCCACAGGAAAGGCCACCTCGACGCGGCGGAAGAAATTGCGCGGCATCCAATCAGCGCTCGAACAAAAGACCTGCGGCTCTTTGCCATTTTGGAAGTAGAAGACGCGCGAGTGTTCCAAGAACCGGCCCATCACCGAGCGCACCTGGATATTGTCGGAAACGCCCGGGATGCCGGGGCGCAAACAACAGATGCCGCGGACAATGAGTTGCACGCGAACCCCCGCCTGCGAGGCGCGATAAAGTGCCTGAATCAGCTTAGGCTCGATCAAGGAATTCATGCGCGCCATAATCTTCGCTGGACGCCCCGCTTGGGCATGCTCGATCTCGCGATCGATGTAATCCAACATTGAAGCATGCAAGGTGAAAGGCGCCTGCAAGAGCTTTTTCAGCTTGGAGACCTTGCCAAGCCCCGTGAGCTGCTGAAAGATCTTATGCACATCCTCGCCGATCACCTGATCAGCGGTCATGAAACCCAGATCAGTATAGGCTCGCGCTGTCCCGGCATGATAGTTACCCGTACCTAGGTGCACATAGCGGCGAATCTTGCCTTTCTCGCGGCGCACCACCATCAACAGCTTGGCATGGGTTTTATAGCCCACTACGCCATAGGTCACATGCGCCCCAGCATCCTGCAAACGGTTGGCCAGCTGAATATTGGCCTCCTCATCAAAACGCGCGCGCAGCTCGATAATCACCGTGACTTCCTTACCCGCCTGCGCCGCTTCCACCAAAATATCCACTAGCTGAGAGCGCACGCCAGTGCGATACACGGTTTGCTTGATCGCCAGCACATCGGGATCGCGCGCCGCCTGACGCAAAAGCTCAATCACCGGCACAAAGGATTGGTAGGGATGATGCAAGAGCACATCGCCGCGGCGCACGGTATGAAAAATATCCGCCGCACTGCTTAAACTCGGCGGCAGCGAGGGCACAAACGAGCAAAACTTCAGATCTGGTCGCTCCACCAACTCATGCACCGCCATTAAGCGGTTGAGATTCACCAAGCCGTTGACCTGATACAAATCCTCGCGGGCCAGATTGAACTGGCGCAAAAGAAAATCCGCGACCGGCCCGGGGCAATTGTCCGCCACCTCCAAACGCACCGCTTGGCCATAATTACGCTGCGGCAGCTCACCCTCTAAGGCCATGAGCAAGTCGTCGATTTCCTCTTCATGAACAAACAAGTCCGAGTTACGCGTCAGACGAAACTGATAACAACCGCTGACCTTCATGCCCTGAAACAGCTCGCCCACATGCGCATGCAAAATGGACGACAAAAACACAAAGTCATTCTCACCCTGGGAGATCTCTGCCGGCAGGCGCGCCACTCGCGGCAGCGAACGCGGCGCTTGCACCACCGCCATACGGCTGTCACGGCCAAAGGCATCTTTGCCTTCCAAGGTGACAATGAAGTTCAAGCTCTTATTGAGAATCCGCGGAAAGGGATGTGCCGGATCCAAGCCTAAGGGCGATAACACCGGCAGCAACTCCTTAAGGAAAAACTCTTTCACCCACTCGGCTTGCTGTTGCGACCATTTGGTGCGACGGACAAAGCGGATATTCTGTTCGGCCAGCGCCGGGATCAAAATCTCATTCAAGGTCGCGTACTGATCATCGACCAGGTCATGCGCCTGTTCATTGATACGCTTGAGCTGTTCCTGCGCACTTAAACCATCCGGCCCCGGCGTATTCACGCCCAGTACGACCTGTTGTTTCAGGCCCGCCACGCGCACCTCAAAAAACTCATCGAGGTTGGTCGAGGAAATACACAGATAACGTAGCCGCTCCAACAGCGGGATATTCTCTTGCTTGGCCAGCTCCAAAACGCGGCGATTAAACGCCAGCAAGCTGGTCTCGCGGTTGATGTAAAGCTCGGGGCTGGCTAAATCGATATCATTCATTACGCGAGTAAAAACTCCAAAAGCGCCTTTTGCGCATGTAAGCGGTTCTCGGCCTCATCCCAGACCACACTTTGCGGTCCTTCAAGGACCTCGGTGCTCACTTCTTCTTCACGATGCGCCGGCAAACAATGCATAAACAAGGCATCGGCATGGGCGCGCGACATCAACTCGCGGTCTACCATGTACGCAGAGAACGCCCGTCGCCGCGCGACTTGTTCCTGTTCTTGGCCCATGCTCGCCCAAACATCTGTCACCACCAAATCGGCGTCCACCGCCGCCTGCAAGGGATCGCGGACAATGCGTGCCCGATCACCGGCGGCATTCAAGATCAAAGGATCCGGGTCATAGCCCTCGGGACAGGCAATCACCAATTCGAAATCCAGGCGCTGCGCAGCATGGATATAGCTGTGGCACATATTATTGCCATCGCCTACCCAAACCACGCGCCGCCCGGCGATATCGCCGCGCTGTTCCACCCAAGTCTGTAGGTCAGCCAGTAGCTGGCAGGGATGTTCTAAATCCGTCAGTCCATTGATCACCGGTACCCGAGAGTGCGCCGCAAAGCGCTGCACCTTCTCGTGTTCAAAGGTACGAATCATCACCGCATCAACCATGCGCGACAACACCCGTGCCGAATCCTCAATCGGCTCACCGCGACCCAACTGGGTATCACGCGGCGACAAAAACAGTGCCTGACCGCCCAGCTGTTGCATGCCGACCTCGAAAGACACACGAGTGCGCGTTGAGGACTTCTCAAAAATCATCGCCAAGGTCTTGCCGCGCAGCGGTTGATGCAACTCACTGGCGTAGTGCAGGGCTTTTAAGGCGATGGCCCGCTGGATCAGCTGTTTCAGCTCATCGCTGGAGACATCCAATAAAGACAAAAAATGACGAGTCAAACCGACGATTCCTCAGGCCGCTTCAGCGGCAAATTGCGTCACCAAGTCGCTAACGATAGCAACAATCTCATCTGCCTGCTGCGCATCGATAATCAGCGGCGGTAATAGCCGGATCACTCGCTCGGCGGTAACATTAATTAATAGTCCGGCGGCTAAAGCCATGGGCACCAGCTCGGCGCAGGCGCGATCAAGCTCAACCCCAATCATCAACCCCTGACCGCGGATATCACGCACCGCCGGATGCGCTCCAATGCGCTCACAAAATCCCGCCAAGATGCGTCGACCCATAGCCGCGGCATGCGCCGGCAGCTGTTCCTGCTCCAAAGTATCTAAAACCGCCAGCGCCGCAGCGCACACCAGCGGATTGCCACCAAAGGTCGTGCCATGGGTGCCCGCCGTGAACAAATCCGTGGCTTTGCCGGCCACTAGGGAAGCGCCAATCGGCACGCCGTTACCCAGGCCCTTAGCCAGACTCAAGACATCGGGGACAATGCCGGTGTGCTGAAACGCAAACAGCGTCCCGGTGCGACCAATCCCCGCCTGCACCTCATCGAGCATCAACAGCCAATCGGCCTCATCACAGAGTGCGCGCAGGCCCTGTAAATACTCCTTTTGTGGCACTTGAATGCCACCTTCCCCGGTCACCGGTTCGACCAGCACCGCGACGATATTGGCCTGGTCTTTGAGCGCTGCAACCGCCGCCAGATCGCCATAAGGCACGCGTATAAAGCCCGGCACCAAGGGCGCAAAGCCTTGCTGAATGCGCGCATTGCCGGTGGCCGTCAGTGTCGCCATGGTGCGGCCATGAAAGCTGCCTTCCATCACCACAATCGTCGGCTCAGCAATGCCCTTATGATGGCCATGCAAGCGCGCCAGCTTAATCGCCGCCTCATTCCCCTCAGCCCCGGAATTACAGAAGAAAGCCCGGCGCATGCCTGATAAAGCCGTTAGCCGCTCAGCCAGCGTTGTTTGCAGTGGGATCTCATATAAATTCGAGGTGTGAATCAGGATGCCAGATTGATCGCACAAGGCCTTGGCCACCGCCGGATGCGCATGCCCCAAACCGCACACCGCAATCCCCGACAGGGCGTCTAAATAACGCTTACCATCGGTATCCCACAGCCACGCGCCCTCGCCGCGGGCAAAGGCCACGGGCAGGCGTTTGTAATTTTGTACCAGTGCATCCGACACGGGCAGCCTCCCAGGAAAACAAAAACCGGCAGCACATCGGCTGCCGGCTGCTTACCTAATGGATCATACTGCGCCGCCCCGGTCGGGGCAAATGCTCAGGCGCCGTAGTTCTTAGCGACAAAATCCCAATTCACCACATTGAAGAAGTTTTCAATGTATTTGGGGCGCGCGTTGCGGTAATCCACATAGTAGGCATGCTCCCAAACATCCATGGTCAATAGCGGGGTCACGCCATCCATGGTGATTGGGGTTTCAGCATCATCGGTGTTCACGATCTCAACACTGCCATCAGCCTTTTTCACCAGCCAAGTCCAGCCCGAGCCAAAGTTGCCGGCGCCAGCGGCAGTAAACTTTTCTTTGAAACCCTCGAAAGAGCCAAACGCCTTATCGATGGCATCGGCCAGGGCGCCGCTGGGCTCACCGCCACCATTGGGGGTCAGACCCTCAAAGTAGAAGGTGTGGTTCCAGATCTGCGCGGCGTTGTTGAACATGCCGCCTGCCGGAGCTTTCTTGACGATGTCGTCCAAGCCCATGTTTTCGAACTCGGTGCCGGCGATCATCTTGTTCAAGTTGGCCACATAGGTGGCGTGGTGCTTATCGTGATGGTATTCCAAGGTCTCAGCCGAGATGTGCGGCTCCAAAGCGTTTTTCGCATACGGCAGCGGGGGCAGTTCGATACTCATAGATAATCTCCTAGCAGGACGATGGGTTAACAGACCATAGGTTAGAGCAGCAAGTGGCATAAACGCAAAACGCAATCGCTGCCTGAGATGCTGTATCTTGTAGCTGCCTTCCATTTTTCAACCATGGCTTATGTGCGGAATTTGCGGTGAATTGAATTTCAAAGGACAGATGCCTGATCTGTCTGTGCAGCGGCGCATGCTCGATCGTCTCGAGCGTCGTGGCCCGGATCACGAGGGCACCTACTCCGATGGACCTTTGGTCATGGGTCACCGTCGTCTGTCGATTCTGGATTTATCCGAGCGCGGCAATCAGCCCATGCTCGATCCCGAACTGGGTTTGGCCGTGGTGTTCAACGGCACGATTTATAACTTTCCCGAATTGCGCCGCGAACTCGAACAACAGTCCTATCGCTTTTTCTCCAGCGGCGACACCGAAGTCATTCTCAAAGCCTGGCATGCCTGGGGTGAGGCCTGTGTTGAGCGCTTCCAGGGCATGTTCGCCTTCGCGCTCTGGGATTTACGCGAGAAGCGCTTGCATTTGGTGCGCGATCGCATGGGCATCAAGCCGCTATATTACAGCCTCAATGACCAGCGCATTCGCTTTGCCTCCAGCTTGCCAGCACTGCTCAGTGGCGGCGATATCCCCTCGGAACTGGACCCCGTAGCGCTGCACCATCACTTTAGCTTGCATGCCGTCGTGCCCGCGCCGCGCACCATCTTGCGCCAAGTACGCAAGCTGCCCCCGGGCCATCACCTGCGTATCGATGCCGATGGCGCCACCCAATTAAGTCGCTATTGGACGCTCGAAGCTCGCCGCCCTAAAAAAACGCTCAGCCCCGGTGCATGGACCGAAGCCATTCATCAGGCGCTGCGCCAAGCTGTGGAAAAACGCCTCACGGTTGCTGATGTGCCGGTCGGCGTGCTGCTCTCCGGCGGCTTGGACTCTAGTCTTTTGGTGGCGCTCCTGGCTGAGGCCGGTGTGCGCGATTTACAAACCTTCACCGTGGGTTTTGAAGATCAGCCCGAGGAGAAGGGCAGCGAGTTTGAGTTTTCCGATCCCGTGGCCGAGCGCTATGCCACCCGCCATCACCGCTTTCATATCCCCAATGATCAGGTACTCACGCGCCTGCCCGAAGCCGTGTCACAAATGGCCGAGCCCATGGTGGGTCAAGACGCGGTCGCCTTTTATCTGCTCGCCGAGCAAGTCTCACAACACGTCAAAGTGGTGCAATCAGGGCAGGGCGCGGACGAGGTCTTTGGCGGCTATTTTTGGTATCCGCGTATGCACGCCGAAACCCAAGGCAGCTATGTTGAGCGCTTTGCCCAGCATTATTTCGACCGTGACCATGAAGAGTTTTCAGAAATGCTGGGTCCCGACTGGGTGGGTGAAGATCACACCCGCGCCCTGATCAGCGAGCTCTTGGAAGAGCCCGGCGCCGATACTTTCATCGATGCGGTGCTGCGTTTGGATGTGACGACCCTGATCGTCGATGATCCGGTCAAGCGCGTCGATAATATGACCATGGCCTTTGGTTTGGAGGCCCGCGTGCCATTTCTCGACCAGAACCTGGTGGAGCTGGCGGCGCGTATGCCGCCAGAGCTGAAGCTGGCTCAGGGCGGCAAAGGCGTGCTCAAGGACATCGCTCGTGGGCTGCTGCCCGATAGCGTCATCGACCGTCCCAAGGGTTATTTCCCGCTGCCGGCCCTAAAATACGTGCGTGGCCCATTCTTGGACTTCATGCGCGATATTTTAAATTCGCAAGCCTGTCACAACCGCGGGCTTTACCGCCGCAGCTATGTCGACAAGCTATTGGATGCCCCTGAACAGCATCTCACCCGCATCCAAGGCAGTAAGCTTTGGCATCTGGCGCTGCTGGAGTTTTGGTGTCAGCAACAAGGCCTATAAAAACCAATCCCATGCTGTTTGTCCGCGAAATAGCGCATTGCTAAGGGTTTCGTTATCCTAACGCGTGAAATAGGCCATTCAGCCCTAAAAACAAAACCGATTGCATGAGGTGTGATTTGGACGCATTGGAACGTATTCGTCAGCAGGTAGAAGAAAACCCCGTCATCATTTTTATGAAGGGTACCCCGCAGTTCCCGATGTGCGGTTTCTCCAGTCGCGCATCGCAAGCCTTGAAAAGCTGTGGCGTGCCTTTTGCGTACGTCAATGTGATGGCCGATATGGACGTGATGCAGGCTCTGCCGCAGTTCGCCAATTGGCCAACGTTCCCGCAGGTCTACGTCAAAGGTGAGTTGATTGGCGGCTGTGACATCACCATCGAGATGCACGAAAGTGGTGAGCTTGAGCCCCTGCTCAAAGAAGCCACCGGCGCTTAGTCTCTAAGATGAAGCGGGGCGGCCAGGTGCGTCGCCCCCATTCAAATCCTGCCAGCGGTTCATCACCCGGCAAAACAGATCAGCGGTCTTTTCCGCGTCGTAAACGGCGCTGTGGGCCTCTTCATTATCCCAATCCATCCCGGCCTCTTGAGCTGCCCGCGCCAGCACCGTTTGGCCATAGGCCATAGCGCACAGCGTCACCGTGTCTAGATTGCTAAATGGGTGAAACGGATTGCGCTTTACCCCAGCACGCTCCACCGTGGCATTCAAAAAGCCTAAATCAAAACTGGCGTTGTGCCCGACCAATACCGCGCGTGTGCAGTGATTGAGTTTCACTTCGCTGCGAATCTCGGCAAACACTTGAGCGAGTGCCTCATCCTCAGGCACATCGATGCGCAGCGGGTGATAAGGATTAATACCCGTCACCTCTAAGGATTTGGGGTCCATATTAGCGCCTTCAAAAGGCCGCACGTGGTGGCTGAGGGTGCGGTCGCGGTACAAATGCCCCCGGCTGTCCATCCTCAGGATCACCGCCGCGATCTGAAGTAAGGCGTCCGTTTGCGCGTTAAAGCCGCCGGTCTCAAGATCAATCACCACCGGCAAAAACCCGCGAAAACGTTGCCCCATAGGCACAAATTCAGTCATGCACACACCGCCAATGCACGGTTTCACCGGCACGCAAGGGAATCACTGTGTCATCGCCAAAAGGAAAAGACTCGGTCATGGTCCAATCTTGGCGTTCCAGGCGAATGAAATCCTCGTTGACTGGATAGCCGTAGAACGCCGGTCCATTGAGACTGGCGAAGCTTTCTAGTTGATGCAACGCACCCGCCGCCTCGAAGGCCTCTGCATAAAACTCAATGGCTGCCGGGGCACTGAAAATCCCCGCGCATCCGCAAGCACTCTCTTTGCCGCCTTTGGGGTGCGGGGCGCTATCGGTGCCCAAGAAAAAGCGCGGATGGCCGCTGGCTAAAATCTCCATAATGGCGGCGCGGTGCTGTTCGCGTTTTAACACCGGCAAACAGTAATGATGCGGCCGCAAGCCACCTTGAAATAGCGCATTGCGGTTCATCAGGATGTGTTGCGGCGTCACCGTGGCGCCAACGCGCTCTGGGGCGGAGCACACAAAGTCCACGGCATGCGCGGTGGTAATGTGTTCCATGACCACCTTAAGCCGATCAAAGCGTTCAATCAAAGGCGCCAAGATGCGTTCAATAAACACCTTCTCGCGATCGAAAATATCGACCTCTGGGTCCGTGACCTCACCATGCACCATCAGCGGCAGCCCCAAGTCTTGCATTGCCTGCAGCGCCGGATAGGCATCGCGAATATCGCGCACGCCGGCATCCGAATGGGTGGTCGCACCGGCCGGATACAGCTTGACGCCATGCACAAAACCCGTCGCTACCGCCGCCTCGATATCCTCGGGCGAGGTATTTTTCGTCAGGTAGATTGTCATCAATGGGGTAAAGCCACTGTCCTTGGGGGTCACCTCAAGAATGCGCTGGCGATAGGCTGCGGCTTGCTCGGCATTCACTACCGGTGGCACCAGGTTGGGCATGATCACGGCGCGGGCAAACTGGCGCGCCGAATGTGCGACGGCATGGGCCATGGCCTTGCCATCGCGGACATGCAGGTGCCAGTCATCGGGACGGCGAATAACGAGTTCTGAAATTGTCATCAATCTGCTCTAGAGGCCTGAAATTTAATGAATATTTTTGTTGCAGTGAAGCATAACATGAAAGCCGTAATTTCTTGACGCATCTGCCCAAAGCGCTGAACATAACCGTGAATCCAAGGTGATTGAACCACCGCCAGTGGCTGGAATTCTAGTCGCGCAACCGGTGGTGTTGATGGAGAGCATGAATGAACGCCCAAAGCCTGCCGCACGATATTGACGCTCAGGAAACGCAGGAATGGTTGGACGCGCTGGAAGCCGTGATCCAAGCCGAGGGACCGGAACGGGCGCATTACCTGCTCGAGCAGCTGGTGGATCAGGCGCGCCGCTCCGGGACCTTTCTGCCGTATTCCGCCAATACGGCCTATGTGAACACCATCCCGCCGCACCTCCAAGGCGAGTATCCCGGCGATGCCGAGCTAGAGCACCGTATTCGTTCGCTGATTCGCTGGAACGCGCTGATGATGGTGGTGCGCGCCAACCAAAACAGCTCGGAGCTGGGCGGCCATATCGCCAGTTTCGCCTCGGCGGCAACGCTTTATGACGTCGGTTTCAACCATTTCTGGCGCGCCCCTACTCATGAACATGGTGGCGATTTGATCTTCATTCAGGGCCATTCCGCCCCTGGGGTGTATGCGCGCTCCTACCTCGAGGGCCGCCTTACCGAAGCCCAGCTGGATGGGTTTCGCCAAGAAGTCGACGGCAGGGGCTTATCGTCTTATCCCCACCCTTGGTTGATGCCCGAATACTGGCAGTTCCCCACCGTGAGCATGGGGCTGGGGCCGATCACCAGCATCATGCAAGCGCGCTTCATGAAATACATGAACGACCGCGGCCTGGCTGCTGGCCAAGACCGCAAGGTCTGGTGTTTCTTGGGCGATGGCGAGACCGATGAGCCGGAAAGCTTAGGGGCGATCAGCCTGGCGGCCCGCGAGAAGCTGGATAACCTGATCTTTGTGGTGAACTGTAACTTACAGCGCCTCGACGGTCCGGTGCGCGGCAATGGCAAAATCGTTCAAGAACTCGAAGCCAACTTCCGCGGCGCAGGCTGGAATGTGTTGAAAGTTCTCTGGGGCAGCTACTGGGATCCGCTGTTGGCCAGAGACATCAAAGGCCTGTTGAAACAGCGCATGATGGAAGCGGTAGACGGCGATTACCAAAACTACAAGTCCAAAGATGGCGGCTATGTGCGCGAGCATTTCTTTGGTAAATACCCCGAGCTCAAGGCCATGGTCGCTGGGATGACCGACGAGGCCATCTGGCGTCTCAACCGCGGCGGTCATGACCCTTACAAGGTCTATGCTGCCTATCATGCGGCGGTCAATCACGTCGGTCAGCCCACCGTGATCCTCGCGCAGACGGTGAAAGGCTATGGCATGGGCGCGGCCGGCGAAGGCCAGATGCGTGCCCACCAACAAAAGAAAATGGCCGTCGAAGACCTCAAAGCCTTCCGCACTCGTTTCAGTGTTCCTATCTCCGATGCCCAGGCCGAAACGATGGAATATGTGAAGCCCGCCGAGGATTCCGCTGAGCTTAAGTACATGCTGGCGCGGCGCGAGGCGCTGGGCGGCTTCCTGCCGGTGCGTAAATCGTCAGTGGCGCCTTTGGAAGTCCCCGATTTATCGCTGTTCTCAGGGTTTCTGGAAGACTCTGGCGAGCGCGAGATGTCCACCACCATGGCTTTTGTGCGCATGCTCACCCAGCTCACGCGCGATAAGAAAATCGGCAGCCACATTGTCCCCATCGTCCCGGATGAGGCGCGTACGTTTGGTATGGAGGGTCTGTTCCGCCAGCTGGGGATTTATTCCTCGGTGGGTCAGCTGTACGAGCCGCAGGACAAAGATGAGGTGATGTTTTACAAAGAGGCGAAGAAGGGCCAGATTCTTGAAGAGGGCATTAATGAGGCTGGCGCTATGTCCTCGTGGATGGCGGCTGCGACCTCCTATAGCGTGCATGGCGTGTCGATGATTCCGTTTTACATCTTCTACTCGATGTTTGGTTTCCAGCGCGTCGGTGATTTGATTTGGGCGGCCGGCGATATGCAGTCGCGGGGCTTTTTGATTGGCGCCACCGCCGGGCGCACGACACTCTCGGGCGAGGGGTTGCAGCATCAAGACGGCCACAGCCACATGATGGCCGCCAACGTGCCCAACTGCATCAGCTACGATCCTACCTTCGCTTATGAGATGGCGGTGATTCTGAACGAGGGCATGAAGCGCATGTATGTGCGTCAGGAGAACGTGTTTTATTACATCACGGCGATGAATGAGAACTACCATCAGCCCGCCATGCCCAAAGGCGCGGAAGAGGGGATTGTCAAAGGCTTGTACCTGTTCAAGAAAGGCGGCAAAGGTAAGTTGCGCGTGCAGCTCATGGGTTCGGGCACCATTCTGCGTGAGGTCATCGCTGCCGCTGACTTGCTGAAGAAAGACTACGGTGTGGAGGCCGATATTTGGAGCGCTACTAGCTTTAACGAGCTGGCCCGCGATGGCCGCGCCGCCACCCGCTTTAACATGCTGCACCCCGATAAGACGCCCAAACAAAGCTGGTTAGAGCAGTGCCTGGCCAAGGCCGAGGGACCGGTGGTGGCCTCAACCGATCATGTCAAAGCCTTTGCCGATCAAATCCGTGCTTGGGTGCCCGATAATTACACCGTTTTAGGCACCGATGGCTTTGGCCGCAGTGACTTGCGCAAGAATCTGCGGCGGCATTTCGAGGTGGACCGCCACTATGTCGCACTAGCAGCGTTAAAAGCCTTAGCCGATGAGGGCAAGCTGCCCACCGCCAAGGTGGTCGATGCCATTAAGCGCTATGAGATTGATGCCGACAAGATCGACCCTCTGCATGCCTAAGGCTGATAAAAAGCGACGGGAGAAGCGCCTATGAGCAGTGTCGTAGAAATCAAAGTCCCCGATATCGGCGACTTCAAAGACATCGAGGTGATCGAGGTTTTGGTCAAGGAGGGCGATACCGTCCAGCCTGAGGACTCGCTGATCACCCTGGAGTCGGATAAGGCCTCCATGGATATTCCCTCGCCACAGGGCGGGGTGATTAAGGGCCTGAAACTTAAAGCCGGCGATCGCGTCTCCGAGGGCACGCCGATTCTTGATCTCGAGGCCAGCGATGGCGCCAGCGAGAGTGCCGGCGATGGTGCCAGCGATAGCGCCGCTGCCACCGAGTCAGACTCCAGCGCCGCACCAGCCAGCAGCCCGCCGCCCGCTGACGCGCCCGAACCCAGCAGCGCCGCACCGGCTTCCGCAGCAGCACAAGCCAAAGCGCCAGCGCCAGCCGCTGCACCCGCCGCACAAGCCGCCGCTGCTTCCCCGGCAGGGCTGCGTCCACCGCCGATCACGACCCCCATCGACGAAGAAGCTTTCCGCAAAGCCCATGCCTCGCCTTCGGTGCGCCGCTTTGCCCGCGAGTTGGGCGTAGATTTGGGTCATCTTAGTGGCACCGGACCCAAGGGCCGGATTCTCAAAGAAGACATCCAAGACTTTGTGAAGCGCTTGGCCGCGCAAGGCCCGGCCACAGGCGGTTTGAGCCTCTTGCCCGTGCCCGAGATTGATTTCACTCGCTTTGGCGCCGTCGACTATCAACCGCTGACCAAGATCAACCGACTCACGGGGCAGAACCTGCACCGCAACTGGGTCACCATCCCGCATGTCACGCAGTTCGATGAAGCCGATATCACCGAGCTCGACGCTTTCCGCAAACAGCTGGCCGCCGAATACAAAGACAAGGGCGTGAAAATCACCTTCCTAGCGTTTTTGATGAAGGCCCTGGTCTCGGCTTTAAAAGAATACCCGCGTTTTAACGCCTCGTTGGATCCCACCGGCGAGCAGCTAATCATCAAGCAGTACTACAACATGGGCATTGCTGTGGACACCCCCGATGGCTTGGTCGTGCCGGTAGTGCGTGATGTGGATCGCAAATCCTTAGTCGAGCTGGCGCGAGAGACTGCCGAGATCTCCGAAAAAGCCCGCAATCGCCGCCTCAAAACCCAAGATATGGAGGGTGGCTGTATCACCATCACCAGCTTGGGCGGTATCGGCGGCACGCATTTCACGCCGATCGTAAACGCCCCAGAGGTCGCTATTCTTGGCGTCTCGCGGGCCGGCATGCAGCCGGTATGGAATGGTCAGGAGTTTATGCCGCGGCTGATTTTGCCGCTGTCACTGTCCTATGATCACCGCGTGATTGATGGTGCCTTGGGGGCGCGCTTCACCACTTACTTAAGCGGCCTGTTGTCGGATATGCGCCGCATGCTGCTGTAAGAGCATTCTTTTGGAGTCAATGATGGCCGATGCCAAAGCCAGTGATGTAACCCCCGATCTGCAATGCCAACTGTTGGTACTGGGCTCCGGTCCGGGCGGCTACACCGCGGCGTTTCGCGCTGCCGACTTGGGTTTGGATGTGGTGCTGGTTGAGCGTTATCCGGTGATCGGCGGGGTGTGTTTGAACGTCGGCTGTATTCCCTCAAAAGCGCTTTTGCATGCTGCCAATGTCATTGATGAGGCGGCCACATTCGCCACTCATGGTATTGAGTTCGGTGCACCGAAGATCAACCTGCCCAAGCTGGCGGAGTATAAAAACGGCGTCATCGGCAAGCTTACCAAGGGTCTGGCGCATCTGGCCAAACAGCGCAAAGTGCGGGTGGTGCAGGGCGTAGGGCAGTTCGTATCGCCGCATTCGGTCAGCGTGAGTCATGATGGCCAAGAACACATGATCGGCTTTGAACAAGCCATCATCGCCGTGGGCTCACAACCCATTCGTCTGCCGGGGTTGCCTTGGGAAGATGAGCGGGTGATGGACTCCACCGGCGCTTTGGAGCTGCGCGATATCCCTAAGCGATTGTTGGTGATTGGCGGCGGTATTATCGGTCTGGAGATGGCCTGCGTTTATGAGGCATTGGGCTCGAAAGTCACGGTGTGTGAACTGTCCTCAGATCTCATGCCGGGTGTGGATCGTGACTTGGTCAAGCCCTTGGAAAAACGCCTTGCCGGCCGTTACGAAAATATCTTCTTAAAAACCCGCGTGACCTCGGCCAAGGCCAGCAAAAAAGGCATCGAGGTGAGCTTTGAGGGTGATAAGGCTCCGGCCAATGACTGTTTTGATCGCGTGTTGGTCTCGGTGGGCCGCTCTGCTAATGGCGGCAAGATCGGCGCCGAGGCGGCCGGCGTCTCCGTGGACGAGCGTGGCATTATCGCCGTGGATCGGCAAATGCGCACCAATGTCTCGCATATTTTTGCCATTGGCGATGTGGTGGGCGCGCCCATGCTGGCGCATAAAGCGACGCACGAGGGTAAGGTCGCCGCTGAAGTCGCCGCCGGGCAGAAATCCAGTTTTGATGCGCGCAGTATTCCCAGCGTGGCCTACACCCATCCCGAAGTGGCTTGGGCGGGTCTCACCGAAACCGAAGCCAAACAAAAGGGCATTGCTTATAAGAAAGGCGTGTTTCCCTGGGCGGCCAGCGGCCGGGCCATCAGTGTCGGCGGGGATGCCGGCCTGACTAAGCTGCTTGTCGATGATCAGGATCGCGTGATTGGTGCAGGTATTGTCGGGCCACATGCCGGTGAGCTGATTGCCGAGACCATGCTGGCGATGGAGCTGGGCGCGGATGTAGCCGATCTGGGGCTGACTATTCACCCGCATCCGACGCTGTCAGAAACCGTTGGCTTTGCGGCAGAAGTGCTACACGGTTCGATCACCGATATCCTGCCCCCGCGCTAGCGTTTTGGTTATACTGCGCGCCTTGTTGGTACAGGCGTGATTCAGGAACACAACCATGGCAGAACCCATCAAAAAAGTCGTGCTCGCGTATTCAGGTGGGCTGGATACCTCCGTGATTCTCAAGTGGCTGGAGGATACTTACGGCTGTGAGGTGGTGACGTTCACTGCCGATATTGGTCAGGGCGAAGAGCTTGAGCCAGCGCGCGCCAAAGCCCAGGCCATGGGCGTTCAAGAAATCTACATCGATGATTTGCGCGAGGAGTTCGTGCGCGACTTCGTGTTCCCGATGTTTCGTGCCAATACCGTGTATGAAGGTGAATATCTGCTGGGCACCTCGATCGCGCGCCCCTTGATCGCCAAGCGCCTGATCGAAATCGCCAATGAAACCGGCGCTGATGCCATCTCGCATGGCGCCACCGGCAAGGGCAATGACCAGGTGCGTTTTGAACTGGGTGCCTATGCGCTAAAGCCCGGGGTTAAAGTTATCGCCCCCTGGCGGGAATGGGATTTGAACTCGCGCGAAAAACTCTTGGCCTATGCCGAGCAGCACCAAATCCCCGTCGACATGAAGCGCGGCAAGAAATCCCCATATTCCATGGATGCCAACCTGCTGCATATCTCCTATGAGGGCAATCAGCTGGAAGATCCTTGGTGTGAAGCGGAAGAGGACATGTGGCGCTGGACCGTCTCTCCTGAGGCGGCCCCCGATGCGCCGGAGTATCTGGAAATCCAGTTTGCCGGCGGTGACCCTGTGGCCTTAAATGGTGAGTCGCTATCGCCAGCAACCCTGCTGGAGCGCCTCAATCAAATCGGAGGTCGTCACGGTATCGGGCGGCTGGATTTGGTTGAAAACCGCTATGTCGGCATGAAGTCTCGCGGCTGTTATGAAACTCCTGGCGGCACGATCTTATTGAAAGCGCATCGCGCGATTGAGTCGTTGACCTTAGATCGCGAGGCCGCGCATCTCAAAGATGAGCTGATGCCGCGGTATGCCAGCTTGATTTACAATGGCTATTGGTGGAGCCCAGAACGCCAGATGCTACAGGCCCTGATCGATGCTTCGCAGGTGCATGTCAACGGGCTGGTGCGCTTGAAGCTCTACAAAGGCAATGTCATTGTGGCCGGACGGCAGTCGCAATCCGACAGCCTATTTGATACCCATATCGCCACTTTTGAGGACGATGCCGGTGCTTATGATCAAAAGGACGCGGAAGGCTTTATTAAACTCAACGCGCTGCGTATGCGGATTGCGGCTCAGCGTGGCCGGTAACCGCCTTAGTCAAATCTTGGCGCTGCTGTTGGCCGTGGGTCTTTTGGGCGCTTGCGCCAGCGTGCCTGAGTACTCGCGTGATGACCGCGATCCCTTCGAGAGCTACAACCGCGCGATGTTTACTGTGAATGACGCGGTGGATCGGGCGGTATTAAAACCGGTGGCGCAAGGCTATAAAGCGGCGACACCCCGGCCGGTACAAAACAGCGTCGGTAATTTCTTCAGCAATCTGCTGGAGATCCGTAATGCCTTTAATAACGTCCTGCAGGGCAAGTTTCACAACGCCGCCTCTGATTTCACGCGCCTGATTATGAACACCAGTTTCGGGGTTTTAGGTTTGTTTGATGTAGCCACCCCCATGGGACTGGAGAAGAGTCAGGAAGATTTCGGTCAGACCCTGGGAGTCTGGGGTGTGCCCTCGGGTCCTTACGTGGTTCTGCCGATGCTCGGGCCCAGCAGCGTGCGCGATGCGCCGGCGCGGGTGGTCGATTGGGAACTCGATCCGGCGATTCGTGCGGGTCTGGGTGATGAGCGTTACGCCTTGTTGGCGCTAGATATCGTCCACGTAAGAGCGCGCTTGCTATCTACCGAGCGGGCTTTGGATGAGGTAGCCACCGATCGCTATATGGCCATCCGCAATGCTTATCTTGAGCGGCGCGAGTTTCTGGTGCGCGATGGTGCTCCCAGCAGTGATCAGCAGCTGGATTTCTTAAGAGAGCTGGAAGAAGACGGTATGCCTTAATGGGCGCGTCGCGGATTTAAGCCACAACCATGTACGCGCTGCTCAAACCATTTGTTGACCTGGCCTTGCTGCGCCGCGGCCCCGAGGACCTGCCGGCCTCTCAGCCCTTATTGCTGATCTGCGCGCTGCTTTATTGGCTTTTGGCCGTGGTGGTTGTTGCGCCGTTTTATCCGCTTGGCGTTGCTTTGGTGCAGGCGGGTCTGGATTTGGCTTTGCTGGGCGTGTTCACCCTTGTCTTGCTGCGCACGCGGAGCCTGGGTGAGCGGTTCAATCAGACCTTTACGGGCCTTCTGGGCGTAGGTGTTGTGCTAGGCGTGTTGATGATCCCTGTGGTGCTTCAGCTGCGCAGCGTCGATGGCCCAGAAGAAGTGTCCTTATTCACCACCATCATCTACTTGCTGCTGCTGGGCTGGTTGCTTACTGCCTATGGCCATGTGCTGCGTCGCGCTCTCGACATCAAAAATCCGGCTGGCGGTGTCGGTCTGGCCATTCTCTATATGCTGCTTGCTGGCATTTTGGGTGAGTGGGTGCATAGCGCCTGGGTGGCATGAAGCACATTCACATCCTCGGCATTGGCGGCACCTTCATGGGCGGCATCGCACTTTTGGCCAAAGCTGCCGGCTACCACGTCACCGGCAGCGACACTGGCGTCTACCCACCCATGAGTACCCTGCTCGCAGAGCAAGGCATCACCTTCCAAGAGGGGTACGACCCCAATTGGGGGTCGTACCCCAATGTGGTGGTGGGGAATGTGATTAGCCGTGGTAATCCTTCGCTGGAATATGTGCTGAATCAGGGCTTGGCTTATACCTCCGGGCCGCAGTGGCTGGCCGAGCATGTGCTCAAAGACCGCTGGGTGTTGGCCGTGGCTGGCACACATGGCAAAACCACTACCGCCAGTATCTTGGCATGGATTTTAGAATACGCCGGGCTTGAGCCGGGGTTTTTGATTGGCGGGGTGCCGGGTAATTTCGGGGTCTCAGCGCGCTTGGGGCGCTCGCCGTTTTTTGTGGTCGAGGCCGATGAATACGATACGGCGTTTTGCGATAAGCGCTCTAAGTTTGTGCACTACCACCCGCGGACGCTGATCCTCAACAATCTAGAGTTCGATCATGCGGATATCTTCCCCGATCTTGCAGCGATTGAGCGGCAATTTCACCATTTAATACGCATTGTGCCGGGTAATGGGCTGGTCATCAGCCGCTATGGGGATGAAGCGCTGGAGCGGGTTTTGGCCCAAGGCCTGTGGACACCTGTAACACGCTTTGGCACCGACTCTGATGCTGACTGGGGCATCACGCCAGCGCTACAAGACGCTTTCCCCATGCCCGGGCAGCACAATCAGCTCAATGCTTTGGCGGCCTTACTGGCAGCGCGTCATGCCGGCGTGGCACTCGAGGTCGGCATCGAGGCGCTCAGCCAGTTTCAAGGAGTGAAGCGTCGCCTGGAGCTGCGCGGTGAAGTGGGCGGGATTCGCGTCTATGATGACTTCGCGCATCACCCCACAGCCATCGGTGCCACCATTGCCGCTTTGCGCCAGCACGTGGGCAGTGAGCGTGTGATCGCTGTGCTGGAGCCGCGCTCAAACACCATGCGCCTCGGTGTGCACGAGCAGGCCCTAGCCCCCAGCTTAAAACAAGCCGACGCCACCTGGGTTTATGCCAGCCCTGACATCGGTTGGGATGTGGCCGCGGCCATGCGCCCCTTGGGTGATCAGGTCAGGGTGGAAACCGACATCGATGCCTTATTGCACAGCTTGAAGGCGGACCTACGGCCCGGGGATCATGTGCTGATTATGAGCAACGGCGGCTTTGCCGGCCTGCATCAGCGCTTACTATCGGAACTTCAGGGCCGTTTGTCGCCGCAATCGGGAGATCAGCTTTGAACAATGCCACACCGCCAACCAGTCTGATCAGTGATGCCGAGTGGGGCGAGCATAAAGCCCATTTGACGGC
The DNA here is from genome assembly GCF_022406875.1 of Ectothiorhodosinus mongolicus. NCBI lineage: Bacteria > Pseudomonadati > Pseudomonadota > Gammaproteobacteria > Chromatiales > Ectothiorhodospiraceae > Ectothiorhodosinus > Ectothiorhodosinus mongolicus. The sequence continues at coordinate 318,119 of NZ_CP023018.1, read as the reverse complement.
GCTGGCTGAGCGCGCGCAGCGATATGCGGGGATGATCTTCGTAGTGACTTTTGCCGGCTATGGGGCGGCGATTTGGAGCTGGTGGCAGGGCAGCACGTGGCTGGCCATCATCATTGCCACCTGTGCGTATTTGTTCTTTCGTCAGTTTCGGCGCTTTTCACTGCGCCTGGCGTTGCGCCGTGTCTCAGAGCAACCCGTGGCAAGACCAGCGGCCGATAAGATCGAGGCACTGCTGGAGCAGCATGGCCCCGAGGCCGTGATGGCCGCCATTCAGGCTCGGCTTACAAGCTGATCGGCTCGTCCATCTTCTGACTGAAAACGCGATTTAGCGTCGCGTAGATGTCTTCACCGGTTTTGTCGTCTTCCCAAGAGGCGCCGTCGCTGGAGCGGCTGTAATGCGCCGGACCCTCGGGAGAAGCCAGCCAAATCTGGCGCACCGGTTCTTGGCGATTGATGATCAGCTTGCTGCCGTCATCAAACTCGACCTTCAGCACCCCATCGACAATATCGGCATCCAGGTCGGCCAGTGAATCGATGGCGCTCATGCGCTCCACCAGATCTTCCAAAAACTCGTCCGCCTGAACCGCAAAAGAAGCATTGCTCATGCCGTATTTCTCCTATTCCATCTCTGGGTCGCAGTCGTAGCCCGGGATCCAGCCCATGCTTTTGGCTTTCTCTACCGCTGCTGCATGAATGCGCTCATGGCGCGCGCGAATATCATCGGGCAGTCGGCTCACCAGCAGTCCGTACTTATCCCACTCGGCGCCCACCTTATCATGAAGCATTTGAATCTGCGCGGTACTCCAACCCTCACAGGTCTCGGATTCGGGGATCAGCCCAAACGCCCATGCATCTTTGATCAGCCCGCCAATCGGCGTCATGCCGCCATGCAAGTCATTGTGGATGCCCACATACGTCTGATTACTGCGCGGCTTCATCACGCCTCCCAAATTCGTCAACGCTGGATTATAAACCCTTAGCGCAGGATGAGCTGTAATTTGTGACTCCGGCACTGGGTATGTGATTGCCGGGTTGAAAAAGATAGGTGATAGGTTACCCTTGCTTGAAAGGGTTTTAGCCACCAACATGGTCTGCCATGAGAATGAAAAAACCGCCGCATCCTGGCCTCGCTGTAGGAGATAATGCGCGGCGGTTCTACTACCGCATTGGGCTGAAACTGATGGGGGTGGTGGCTGCGGTGTTCGTGGTCTACGTGGTCATCAGCGCCATTTGGGGCGACCCCACCGAGTCGGATTCAACCCAAGCGACCATCGCCTTGCGCATTGATTTGAGTGCCATTCCCCCAGGCGAGATACTGGAGCGCACCTGGCAGGGCCGACCGCTTTGGGTATTGCACCGAACGCCCGAGATGCTGGGGCAACTCGAAGACAGTGCTGTTGAACTTTATGACCCCAGTTCGCGCTGGAGCCAGCAGCCCACGGCGTACCGTAACCCCCACCGAAGCGCTGAGCCGGCTTATTTTGTGGTGTTTGCGCAGAGCACGGATTTGTCGTGTGCGCTGCGCTGGGTGCCCGCGGACGGTGATAATCAGCATGCGCACTTTGTCGACTCGTGTCGTGGCTCAAAATTTGATGCAGCGGGCCGGGTGTGGCGCGATCAGCCGGCGCGGCGCAACCTGGTGGTGCCCGACTACCACATCGACGGTCATCTGCTGCTGTTCACCCGCTAACCCTCGAGCAGTTAGCGGCTGAATGAGAGAGTGGATCATTTATTTAGAGTAGTTGCCGAGGTAGACATCAAACCGCGTGCTGCTGCCCTCGATGCTGTGGTGCGGCTTGATCTCGCCTAATGGCGGCGCACGCAGCGGGCGCTTGACCACCACCCGAGCGAAACGGGGTGCGACCCCATTTGGGGGTCGTACCCCAGAGGAGCTAGCTCGGCCTAAGGCAAGCTCCAAAAGATCCTCGCCTTGGCCATGCGCTCCCAGCAGGCGCTGCAACAGCTGCATAGGCTTTTTCGCGGCGGCTGATTTTTGCCGATGCGGGTACATGGGGTCGAGGTAGACGACGTCGGCTTGATGGGTTCTTAGCGTATCCCGAGCATCGCCGGGGATCAGCTGCATACGCGCTATGGTTGGTGCCAGGGCCTCATGCTGCGCCGCGCGTTTTAGGCCATCTTCGAGGAGCGCTGCGAGTAGGGGGTGGGACTCACACAGCGTCACTGTGCAGCCCAGCTGCGCGAGGATAAAGGCATCACTGCCCAGGCCAGCAGTAGTATCGATGACATGCGGGCAGTCGCCAGCTTTGAGACCGATAGCCCGCGCCAAAGGCTCATTACGCCGGCCCGCTCGTGGACCTCGGTAACCCATGCGCCCCTTGGTGAAATCCACCACCAAGCGGTCCGGCGAGGGCGCATCGAACGACGCAAAATGGAGCTCTAGTCGGTCATCGACACGCTGCAGCTTCGCAATTGGCGCATCCGACTCTGGCGACGGGCCTGATGACGCTTCGGGCGCATGACCCGCATCTGGCCTTTTTCGGGCGTTCAGGCGCTGACCTCATTGATGGGATGGCCAGCGGCAAAGGCCGTGATGTTGTCGGCCAATAAATCCACCATGCGCTGACGCGCCTCACGCGCCGCCCAAGCGATGTGCGGCGTGACGATCAAATTGGGGATGTCTGACTGCAGCAATGGGTGGTCTTCCGGCGGCGGCTCGCTCTCCAGCACATCAATGCCCGCACCGCCAATCTCACCAGCGCGCAAAGCCTCGGCCAGCGCCGCATTATCCACAATCGCCCCTCGCGCCGTATTAATCAGCAGCGCATCCGAGCGCATCGCCCGTAGCGCTTGCGCATCAATCAGATGCTGGGTTTCAGGAGTCAGCGGGCAATGCAGCGAGAGCAAATCGCTTTCACTGAGCACCGTCTCAAATGGGGTACGACCCTCTTGTGGGGTCGTACCCCTTCTTTGCGCGATGAGTACGCGCATGCCAAAGGCACGCGCCAGCGCGGCGGTGGCGCTGCCGAGGGTGCCGTGGCCGACAATGCCCAAAGACTTGCCGGCAAGCTCGCGGATGGGGTGATCTAAAAGGCAGAACTGACGGCTGGCATGCCAAGCCCCGGCCTGCACATCGCGCTGATATTCGTTAAGACGCGTGGTCAGTGCCAAGATCAGCGCGAACACGTGCTGAGCGACCGACGCCGTGCCGTAATTGCGTACATTGCACACCGTAATGCCGCGCTCGGCGGCAGCAGCCAGATCGACGTTATTGGTGCCCGTGGCGGAAACGACGATGAGCTCGAGCTCAGGCGCTGCATCCATATCGGCGGCGCCCACCACCACTTTGTTGGTAATCACCACCTCGGCACCTGCCATACGCTCTGCGGTCTGATCGGGCAGGGTGTACTCATAGTCCCGCCAGTGAGGCAGGCAAGCACGCAGGCGAGAAAGATCCAAATCCCGCGGCGCCAGGGTCTCAAGATCCAGGATGACGCCCTGGCTGAGCCCTGGCTGCCGCGAGGTCTGACTCATGATGAACGGCTTAGTTATCGCCGGTAAACGCGGCGAACAGGTTCATCAAATGCAGGAACAACACATAGATATTGGCGAACAGCGACACGGTCATGGTGATGTAATTGGCCTCACCGTCATGCACCATGCGGCTGGTGTCCCACAAAATGGCCGCCGATACCAGCATCACTGCCGCCGAGGATATCGCCAGCGACAAGGCCGGAATTGCCAAGAACAAATTCGCCACAATAGCTGCCAAAATGACCAAGAAGCCGACCAGCACAAAGCCGCCCAAGAAACTAAAGTCCTTGCGGGTCGCCAAGGCATAGCCAGACAGGCCCACAAAGGCCACCGCGGTCGTTGCAAGCGCGCCGCCGACAATCGCCGGGCCGTTCGCCATGCCCAGATAAAAGCCAACGATGGGACCCAGGATATAGCCCATGACACCGGTGAATACGAAGGTCGCTGGCAGGCCCCAAATGCTATTGCGCAGAGCATGAATCGCGAAGGGCATACCCAAGAAGACCGCGATCATCAGAATCCACGACACCGGTTTAGCGCCGGTAGCCATGGCAACAAAGGCCACCATAGCGCTGAACGCCAGATTCATGGACAACAGCAAATAGGTATTGCGGATGACCTTATTGGTGGCCAGCGTACGCGCGCCGGCTTGGGAACGAGAAAGCGTGTCAGCACTGCGAGCTTCCATCGGGCAACCTCCGTGAATGAAATAAAATCGAATCGCGGCTTAAGTTAATTCATTTGGGACTTTAGAGCAAAGTCCATGCGAGCAATGGCTTTTGCTTGAGCCAAGGCCCAAGTGTCCGTAAAATCCTCGGGGCTTGCAGGGCAATGCGCAGCTTCCGGAGAGGTGGCAGAGCGGTTGAATGCACCGGTCTTGAAAACCGGCAAGGGTGAAAGCCCTTCGTGGGTTCGAATCCCACCCTCTCCGCCATTATCAGGCCCTAAGTGCATGATAAATATATGATAAAAATTATCAAAATTTCATCTGTCCCCCAATCTGTCCCCCAGCGGCCGGAAAAAAATGAACCTTGATACCAGTCCCCTAGAACGCGCCATCCAAAGGCTAGCTGAAGGCTGGGACCGCTATCAGCAGGACACGAATGATCTCCAAATCCGCGATGGCCTCATCCAACGCTTTGAATTCACATATGAAATCAGCCACAAAACGCTAAAGCGCTACCTCGAGGCCACTGCTGCAAACCCACAAGCCATCGATGCCATGGTGTTTGCCGATCTCATTCGCACAGCCAATGAGCAGGGGCTGTTGCTAGGCAGTTGGCCGAACTGGCGTAATTACCGCGAGATGCGCAGCAAAACCAGCCACACCTATGAAGAGAGCATCGCCTTAGAAGTGGTCGATGGCATCCCGGCATTTCTTGATGAAGCAAGACATCTCTTTGAGCAACTGCAACAGAGGCAGTCCTAATCGCTGTGGAAAAAGCTCTCGACATCGAGCAACGCCATGCAGAGATCGCTCGGGACATACTGCAGCGCTTTGTGTCTGATAAAAAAGTATTGGTATTCGGATCACGGGCTACCGGCACAGCCAAGCCATTCTCCGACTTGGATTTGGCTATACTCGGCGAGGATCCGCTGCCACTCCCGTTGATGGCCGCCATAAGAGAGGCATTCGCTGAGTCAGACTTGCCATATAAGGTTGATATAGTCGACTGGGCCGCTGTGACCCCTCGATTCCGCGACGTCATAAGCAGCCACGCCCGCGAACTCTAAACTGGGGTACGATCCCGTAAGTCTCAATTGGGGTCGTACCCCAATCTTCATTTGCAGCAATACCTCAAATTTGGTATTCCCGTCTTACTCAGTTTTGACGATACTACGCGCCAGAAACGCAACCGGAGTACCCCCATGGCAGTCGCCCAGGCAATCGTCCCAGCCCTCGAAGTCCTCGTTGTTGAGGATGACCCGTTCTTCCGCCGCGTTGTCTGCGACTCCATCGCCCGCATGGACAATCAGTGGATGTTCCTCACCGCTGGCACTGCCCAAGAAGCGTTCGATGCCATCGGTCAAAAAGAGAACCAAATCGGCCTGGCTCTGATCGATCTCGGGCTCCCGGACGGTGACGGTCTCGACGTCATCCGCGCGCTACACCGCAGCCACCCTAACGCCCGCATCCTCGTCATCTCCGGCTCGGCTGATGAACAGCGTGTGCTAGCGGCCGTGCGCCTCGGCGCCGTCGGTTACATCGTCAAAGGCGACGCCAACCTCTCCATCAACCGCGCGGTGCAACAAGTCCTCGACGGCATGCACCCGCTCTCGATGCAGCTGGCCGGCTACTTTCTCAAGCTCGTGGAAAAAGAAGATCCCAACAAGCCTATTCCCGACGAGACCCTGCCCAAAGTCACGCGCCGCGAAATCGAGCTGCTGCGCCACTTCGCCAACGGTGACCCCTATGGAGAAGCCGCACAAAAAATGGGCATCTCTCTGGCGACCGCCCAGACACATGCGCGCAATCTCTACCGCAAGCTGGGCGTCCACTCCGGTCTTCAAGCCTTAGCCAAAGCCAAGCGCCATGGCCTCCTCTAAAGGCAGCTTCACCAAAGGCAAAAGCCCCACCCAGTTGAGCGCGACAGCCAGACGAATGGCTCACGGCCCAAGGCGTTAGAGGCTGATGCCCCATAGCCAGCGCATCATCGGAGGCGTGCTAGCAGGAGCCCTGCTGATTGCGTTCGCGGTGCTCTGGCTGGACAGCCGTGCCGTCATCGTCGGTGTCGACGCCCCTCTAACCGACTACCGCCTGTTCGATCCCACAGAGATGGACGCATTGCGGCTGTTTAAAAAAGAAAATCCCCGCAGCCGCATCGCCGCCGTCCCCGGTTACTATGACTTCAATATCGACAGTGGTCGCGCTGCCATCGAAGACATGATCACCGCAGGCGCCCGCTTTATCGTCACTACCCAACCCTCAAGCACCATGGTCGGCAGCATCGATCGGTTCACCGATGGCGAGGTGCTACTCATTAATACCTCGTCAACAAGCCTCCTGATGAGCGATAAAGATGACTATATTTTGCGCATCATGCCTGACCTGGCCATCGAGCAAAACTTCATCGCCAGCGTTATCCGCGACATGCCGGGACGACGTCTCTTGGTTGTGCAAGACGCCGGCAACGCGGCCTATACCGACCCTGCCTATGAACAATTCCGCCTCGCGCTACACGCCCCGAGTCCGGACCAAGCCGCGAGCACCGAGCAAACCCCAAGCCCGAATCAAGCGCAAAACTCCTGGGACATCACCCACGTGCGCATGGTCTATCATGACTTCGATCCCACGGAATACCGCGACATCATCGCCCAAGGCTATGACGCACTCTATTTGCTCGGTGGTGATTTCCAAACGGCGACCGGCACCATCATGCATTACTTTCACAGCAATAACCCCGATGCCCGCATTATTCTCACGCCTTGGTCGCGGTCTGCTGAAATCCTCAAGCTCAGCGGTGACGCGCTTGCCCAAACCATCCTAGTCAGCCATTTCCCCTCGCGTCGAGATAACCCAGCGATCGATAGCTACCTCACCCGCTTTGAACGGGAGTTCGACTACACACCCCAGTTCATGGCCATCAAAATTCGCCAAGCACTTGAGCTGGTTGATGCCGCCTTTCGTCAGGGGCATACCACCCCGGCTGCCGTGAAAAGCTTCCTACTTCAACAAACGCCACATCAGACCTCTTTAGGCTCCATTCACTTCAACCGCTACGGGGATGTGCAACACGGCTTCTACCTGCTAAAGGACCTCGAGCGCGAACTAAGGTGACCCCCCCGGCCCGAAAATCTCTGGTTCAATTTACCCGGCGTCTCGAGTTCGGGGCCTTGTTGCTATCCTCTTTACTCTCAATCGGTGCGGTATTCCTCGTCTCCAACCTAATTGTTCGCCAGTTCGTTGAACTAAATACCGCCGATGTCTCGCGCATCAATTTGTTTCTCAGCTACCACCTTGGCGAGTCTCGCACCGACCTAATTCAACAAATTTCCGAACAACAAAGCACGCCGGAGCCGATACTCCTTAACATCCCCAGCTACACCGATGTCTATCGTCTCGATGCCAATTTGCGCGTCGCGGAAGTTTTGATCGGTTCCGAAGGAAGCCGTGTCTTTCCCGGATTTACGCTCGCCAACACGACGCTGGCGTCAGTCATTCAGCAGGGTGCCACAGAAGTGTTGACCTATTCGCTGCGTCGCGGCATCGAAGACGATCAACCTGGTCTTTATATGGCTTTCAGCTTAGGTGATGAAGTTTTTCTCGCCCGCTTTAATCTGGAATATCTGAAAAAGTTTCTTGAAGACTATGCTCAGCTCACTGGCCAACCGCTGCTGCTCACCCAAAACCGTGGCCTAGTGATGCTCAGCAGTGACAGTCAGCTGCGCATTACCCAAATTGAGCCTCAAGCGCTGGATCAAAGGATCGGATTGCGTGACCGTATTACCCATGCGGACACACGCTGGCTGCCGTTCTCTCAATTCTCTGCCATCGAAGGCGCCTATATCGTCTTGCTGGCGCCCACTGCAGCACTAGATACATTGCTGCGCACGCTTTGGATCGCACTCACGCTGGTGCTCATGGGTCTGTTGCTCATTGTTCTTTATAAACTGCGTCGCGCCGACGAGTGGGTCGCTATGCCGCTCAAACAGCTGCTCACACGCGTTGAAGCCATGACCGAGGGCGCGCAGCAACCTGGTACTCGCCCGCGCGCCATGGCCCTCAAGGAATTCGCCAATCTAGAGGCGAGTTTCCAGAGCATGGTCAATGCCGTAAACCAGCGCGAACAGGCGCTCAGCAAGCTCAGCCAGACCATCGAGCGGGATCGCGCTCGACTCGAACGCCTGCTTGACGGCTTGCCCATTGCCATTGGTACGATTACTTTTGATGAAAACCCCAAAACTTTGTTTGTTAATCAGGAGTTTACCGCCAGTTTTGGTTACACCTTGACGGATATTCCGACGGTGGCAGCTTGGGCGCAGCAGGCCTATCCCGATGCCAATTATCGCGATCTGGTGATGGGGCGTTGGAATCGAGCCATAGAACATGCGCGCAAGGAACGTGGGCGCATCGAGTCCATGGAGTTTCGAGTCACCGCCAAAACCGGCGAAGTGCGCGATGCTATTTTTCGCGCGGTAGCCCTAGATGACCGCTTAGTCGTCGCGCTCACCGATGTCACGACTTTACGCGAAACCGAACAAGCGCTCAGCAGCGCCCAGAAAGAGCTAGAAAAAGCGGCCTACGAACTCACCGAAAATATTCCTGTGGGCACCTACACGATGGTGCAGCCGGCCGATGGCGGACTGGCCTACTTTTCCTTCATGAGCACCCGGTTTCTCGAGCTCACCGGCCTAACCCGAGAGGAAGCTGCAGAAGATCCAATGCGGGGTTTTGCCTGCGTGCATCCTGATGATTTCGACGCATGGGTGCAGTTGAACATCGAGGCATTTAGCGAGAAAAAACGGTTCTATGGTGAGACCCGCGTGGTGGTCGATGGCGAAATTCGCTGGATCACCGCTGAGTCCACGCCGCGAACTCGCGATGATGGCACAACTATCTGGGAAGGCGTACTGGCCGATATCACTCCGCGCAAAATGGCCGAGCAAGCACTGCTTGAAGCCAAACAACATGCCGAAAAACTCGAGCGTGCCAAGAGTGATTTTCTCGCCAGTATGAGCCACGAAATCCGCACCCCCATGAATGCAGTGATGGGTCTTACGCAGCTTCTACAGCTCGAGGACTTAACCCGCGATCAGCTCAGTTTAGTGCGGCGCATCGAGCGGGCAGGGGAGCTTCTATTAACCATCATCGACGACGTGCTCGATCTCTCCAAAATCGAATCCGGCAAGATGCCCATCCGTCATGAACCCTTTGAATTAAAAGATCTCTTGCAGCGTTTGCATGATCTCTACAGCCCCTTGCTGACGGCCAAGTCCGTGACGCTTGGCTGGTCGTTGGCGGGCGATGATCCTGGAGCTCTACTGGGGGATACCCACCGGCTGGAGCAAGTGCTTGGGAATCTTTTGAGTAACGCCATCAAGTTTACCGAGAACGGCAGGGTGCAGCTTTTAGCGCGCACCACCTCAATTGATGCCCATAGCGTGGGTTTAGAGCTCAGTGTCACCGACACCGGCACTGGGATTGCGCCGGAGTATCTGAACAAACTGTTTGATCCCTTTGAACAGGGGGATAAGAGCTCACGCCGCGAGGGCACGGGCCTGGGTCTACCCATCAGTAAGCGACTTATTGAATTGATGGGCGGTACGATTATTCTGAACAGTCAGTTGGAGCAGGGGACAGAGGTCAAAATCCACCTGCGTCTGCCGCGTGCCGACAAGATCTATCGCAACCAAGCGCTTTTGGAGTCGATCGTCGATATCATGGCCCATGTCGCCGGCCGACGTTTTTTGGTGGTGGATGACGTTGCAGTCAACCGCGAACTGCTGGCGCGCTTTATCGAAGAGCTCAACGCCGAGGCCACCTGTCTGGGCAGTGCCAGAGAGGCCCTGCATGTGCTGTCGCTCGAGCCCGAGGCCTTTGATGCCGTGCTCATGGACGTGCAAATGCCGGGCATGGATGGTATGGAGGCCACACGCCAAATTCGCGGCCGCCTAGGCCTTTTGGACCTTCCCGTGATTGCTTTCACCGCTGGCGTGCTCGAAGAGCAGCAGCAGGCTGCGCGAGATGCCGGCATGAACGACGTGCTCACCAAGCCTGTCAAGTTGGAGGTTCTTGCACGCTGTCTTGCCAAGCATCTCGCCCACCGCGCGCCGGCGCCATCGTCTCAACGATTCGATATTCCCGACGGCTCCGTGTACTCATGTGCCTCGAGCCCTGATGGCGGCGATGCAAACGATGAAGTCCAGATTTCGCCAGGCTTCGAGGCATGGCCTGGCTTTAACATGCAGCACGCCATGGAAATGGTAGACGACGACTCCGCGTTCTTCGCCAAGCTCGTCGCCAGCTTCAAAGAATCCTTCAGCGACATCATTCCCGAGCTGCGCCGCGAGCTCGAAGCCCAGCAATGGTCCCATGCCCAGCGCCGCCTGCACAGCCTCAAAGGCGCCGCCGCTTACCTCGGCGCCGAGCAAGTCGCCACCCACGCCGCCGCCCTTGAGGCCATGCTCATCGCCGGCGACCACGACTGGCTCGCCAAACTCCCCCCCCTCGAAACCGCCCTCGCCCAAATCCTCTAAAAAAGGGGACGGATTTATTTTTTAAAAAAGGGGACGGATTTATTTTTTGGATTTCCACTAATATTTTTCTTGACCAAAACTCAAGAAAAAGGGTATACGACAGCTTTAAAACTCACTAAGGAAGTAGGCAATGTTTAGGGCAATTACTTTTGTTGCTTTGCTGTTTTTTGCGCAATCGGCTTGGGCCTGCCCAGACTTTCGTTTGAACGGCACGGCGCTGAGCTACACCGCAAGCCAGCTGTACTCGCCGCAAACTGTCTCAGCAGCAGCGGGTGGCAACGTTGACCTCGCAAACTGTATGTCGATACCTGGACTTGGCCATGTGATGCGCGCACCGGATTTCACTATGAGTTACCATGCCGACCGACCCATGCAGCGCTTGGAGATTCGCACCAATACGGGCTGCGACTCGATCTTGTTGGTGAATCTGCCTAATGGCACCTGGCTCTATGACGACGACAGCAACGGTGCTCTAGATGCGAAAATCTCGGTCTTCGGTCCGCAACCCGGCACCTATGACATATGGGTAGGCACGCGCTACGGCGGCTACTGCGCAGGAACCATGACCCTCGAAACCTTCTAAGAAATGGGGTACGACCCCTGTTGCCAGAGGTCGTACCCTTACCAACAGGCCGGACATCCTTGTCCGTAGGCAGTACATCCTTGTTGACTGACACGACTTCCATGTCTACTGACGCGACATCCGTGTCCACAATCAGGGCTCGCTATCCGCAAGAAGTCACTGTTGCGAGCGAGACTCCTGTCTGCCCATTCAGACTACCCCATCTAAAATGTAGATAAACCCAAAATCCGACAGATAGCCGAATCCCTGCGACAAACGGCAAAAAGGGCAAAATGGGGACAGACCCCTTTTTTTAAAAACCAAAAATGGGGACAGACCCCTTTTCTAGCCGAAGAGTGTCTCGGCTGAATCAGCGGTTAAGATGCCTTCGGCCCATTGGCGCAGCTCCTCTTCATTGGCATCGGCAACAAGCGGCGCGTAACGCTTGACAGCCTTAGAGCCGAACTTCAGCTCCACCAGGCGCATCAGCATATCAACCTCTCCTTGGCGATGGCCCTTTTCCAGGCCCTTCTCAAGGCCCTGTTTAAGGCCCTGTTTAAGGCCCTCTTGAAGGCCCTCTTGAAGGCCCAGCTTGCGCTCTACACGTTGTGCGGTCGTGATATATGGCATGAGTTTTTGCTCCCTTAAGGTTTTGATTTCCTGATAGATGCGCTCTTCATCCGGTTCAGGCAGTCGCATCATCCAATCAATAAGCCGGTACAGTTGACTGATATCTTCCCGATTATAGCCAAGCTCATAAAGCCGTTTCAGTAGCTTGAATTTCCAAAACTTCCGACGCTCGAGAGTCCTTTCGGTTTTCTCCCGAATCTGCGCCATGACAACAGGCGCAAACACGTTTCGGCTGGACTCGAGCTCGTCCCAATTGTCGAGCCAATCCAATAACTTACACACAGGAAACCGAAAAGAGACCGAGCAGCCCCAAAAATCATCCACATACTCAGATGGCCTAAACGTCGGCTTGGCATCAGCCAAAACGGCCAAACTTAATACTGGCATCGAGAATTTATCTCGAAGTCGCGCGTAATAACGGTACATGCGCTCAGCGAACGAGCCATCAGGAGTCCCCTGAACCTCCACATGCACCACCACCCAAGTCTCAACTCCTGAGAGGGCGCGCACCTTCACCAGCTTATCGACGTACTGCCGTCCTTGCTCGGCATCGCCATCCAGCGCCTGCAGCTCCTTATCCAGAAACTCCACCGGCTGAGCCCAATCCACCTGCGCATGCACTGAAGGGAACAGCAGCGCCAAAAAAGGCTCGAAATACACCTCCAGCGCCTCCTTCCACGGACTGTCATGATCCGCAGAAGGGCCATCCTTGTCCTCGTCCATAAAACCTCCCTGTCCAAAAAACGCAAAAATGGGGACAGACCCCTTTTTTCACAATCCGCCCACGAGTTGCGTGAAACACCCAGTGGCTAAGTTCCCATGATTAAGCCCCGAGATTTAAGGGTAGTCCATTAACACTCAACAGAAAGCCAAAACCCGATAGCCAGGCCTATTTCAACGACTAGCGGGATGAAATCAAAGGGGTCGTACCCCAGTCTTCAGTCAAATGGGGTCGTACCCCGGGGATTTTCGCCCACTCAAAATCCGTGGGGTCGTACCCCGTTGAAGGGAAAAAATAAATCTGTCCCCGATTTTCAACCCCGGTTTTCGGGGAAAATAAATCTGTCCCCATTTAGGGGATTACCTAAAATAAATGATGGTTAGCAGGTGCGGTAAACGGAGGCTAAAAGGTGTGGTAATGTAGCTCAACAAAAAGACGCTAAGACCCGCGAAAACCCTAAATTTGAAGGGTAAAATGCGGAAAATCGTTCAATTCTAAAATAAGTCCAAAACTCATACGAATATAGGATTAAATAGATAAAAGAAGTGCGGGACAATGTCTCACCCCCTCAATGTACCCTAGGTGAGACCAACACAATGTCCAGCAAACCACGCACCACTTCCGCCGCCGCCGCCGAAAGCAAAGCTCCGGAAGCCGCAGAAGCCACCAAAACCACCACCACCGGCGCCACGACCGCCCCTGCCCAAACAGCCCAAGGCGAAACCCAAGCAGCAGAACAGGGCGAAGGCAACGTCAACGTCACCGGCCGCAGCGTCTTCGCCATCGAAACCACCGCTGCCGGCGTCGTCGTGCGCACTGCCTTCTTGACCGAAGACAACCGCGTCCTCGACATGCCCGCCGTGTTCCCCGACGCCTTCTACGCCTTCAACGTCATCGACGACCTGAAGCGCCAGGTCGCGCAGCACTTCTCCCAGGCCGCCAAAGTCGGCGCCCAGGTGATCGCCAACCAGGCTCAAGCCCAGCAAGCCCAAGCGGGCCAGCAAGCCACGACGACGACCACCGCTGCCGCGCAAGACGCCAGCAGCGATGCGGAGAAAAAGAGCGCCTAAGGGCGTTCTTGCGCAGTCGAAGTTGAAGTAACGCTTAGGATTTGCGAAGCATCATGCAAGGAGCAGCACGCGCAGCCTGGGTGATATGTCCGATGCTGGCAGCCATGCCAGCCATCGGCCATGCCCAAAGCGGCCAAAGCGCCCAAAGCGCCCAAGCCCAAGCGGCCCAGCTCGCCCAAGCAGGCATCGACGCCGGCTCGATCTTAAGAGAGACCGAGCGCCTTCGCGTGCCCGACGTCCCGCCGCTCGCTCCCGCCGCCATCCCCGAACCCCCCGCCGAGCCGGACCCCGACGCCGTGACCTTCACCATCAGCCGCTTCGAGCTGACGGGCGTCACGCTCATCCCGGAACAAGACATCCAAGCCGTGCTCGCCGACTACCTCAATAGAGAGATCACCTTCGACGACCTCGACCGAGCCCTCGTCAAGATCTCTGACCTCTATTCCAAGCGCGGCTGGTTCGCCCGCCCGCAGCTCCCGGCCCAAGACATCATCGACGGCACGGTTCGTATTAACATCATCGAAGGCCGCCTCGGCGAGATCCAAATCCTCGACCCCGAAGAGCTGGCCATCGCCCCCGAGCTCATCAACCGCTACATGCTCGCCCGCCAAACCCCTGGCGATTTCCTGAACACCGACGAAGTCAACCGCGCCATCGGCAACCTCAACGACCTGCCCGGCATCAGCGCCGGCGTGGTCCTATCCGCCAGCGAAACCCCCGGCGCCTCGGACCTTCTAATCCAAGCAGCGCCGACCACAGCTCTCAGCACAACGATAAGCGCCGACAACTCCGGCTCACGCTCCACCGGCCGCGCCCGCGCCACCGCCAACGCCGTCTGGGCCAACCCCCGAGGCATCGGCGACCAGATCAGCAGTAGCCTCATGTTCACCGAAGGCAACCGCTTCGCCAACTTCGCCTACGACATCCCCGTGGGCTACGACGGCTGGCGCGTCAACAGCAGCCTCAGCCTGCTCAGCTATAAAAATGTCCTTGATGAGTTCGCGCTCCTCGATTCCAAAGGCTCAGCGCGTACCTTTGCAGTCACCGGCAACTACCCTTGGATCCGCACCAACACCCGCACCGTGCGCCTAACCACCGGCGCCAACCATGCCCGTTATGAAAACGAGCTGAGTGGTGAGATCGATAATAAGACTGTCACCACCCTCACCGGCGGCCTGAGCGGCGACTTCAGCGACGCCTGGGGCGGCGGCGCCTTCACTCTATGGAGTCTCAACGCCACTTGGGGAGAGGTCAGCCTCGACAGCAAGTTGCGTCAAAGAGATTCAGGTGACGAGACACGACGCGGCCCCCAAACCGAAGGCCGCTTCGCCACCCTATCCGGCAACTTGGCCCGCCTGCAGCGCCTGACACCCAACACCACGCTCTGGGTCTCGCTCAACGGCCAGCTCGCCTCCAAGAACCTCGACTCCTCCCAAGGCATTAGCCTGGGCGGCCCAGCCGGCGTGCGCGCCTACCCCGTATCCGAAGGCTCCGGCGACCAAGCCATCATCGCCACCGTTGAGATCCGCCACAACTTCAACGACCAACTCCAAGGCATCGCCTTCTACGACCACGGCCAAGTCCGCCAACACCGCTTCGACTACCGCCCCGAAACTACAACAGAGCCCAACACCTACGAACTCAAAGGCCTTGGCGTCGGCATGACCTACAGCCTCTCCAGCCGCGCCCAACTGCGCGCCACGCTCGCCACCAAGGTCGGCAGCAACCCAATCCGCACGTCAGAGGGCAATGACGGCGACGGCACCAACGACCAGACCCGCCTCTGGCTCAACCTCAGCGTGAGTTTGTGAGGTTGCCGCCGCCATGAATAAGATCTTCAACATCGTCTTTAGCAAGGCCAAGAAGCAGCTCGTCGTCTGCTCGGAGCTCGCGCGCTCAGCGAAAAAAGCCGGCCGCACCATCAATAAACATGTAGGCAAGTGGGCCGCAGGCATGGCCCTGGCTGGCAGCTTGCTCTCCGGCCCCTCACTGGCCCAGCCGCCACCGAACGAACTGCCCAGCGGCTACGACATCCGCCACGGCCAGATCCAGGTCGAGCAAGCCGCCAATCAAATGAACATCCGCCAGCAATCCCAACAAGGGATCATCAACTGGCAAAGCTTTGACGTCGGCCGCGACGCCCGAGTGCACTTCGATCAACCAAACCGCGATGCCGCGACCCTAAACCGCGTCCTATCCGGTGCTGAATCGCGCATCTATGGCCAAATCACCGCCGTCGGCCAAGTCTTTTTATTAAACCAAAGCGGTATCGTCTTTGGCCCCAACGCCCGTATTGATGTCGGCAGCCTGGTGGCCGGCGCCATGCGCATCACCGACGAAGACTTCCTCGCCGGCAACTATCGCTTCACCGACGGCCAAGGCGTCATCACCAACATGGGTGAGCTTAGCGCCGAAGACGCCGGCCTGATCGCCCTCTTGGCCCCCGAAGTCATCAACGAAGGCGTCATCCGCGCCCGCAAAGGCACGGTCATTCTCGCTGCCGGTGAAGCCATCACCCTCACCAACCAAGCCAGCGGCATGACCGTGGTCGTCGAACAAGGCGCCATCGACGCCTTCATCGAAAACCGCAACCTCATCGAAGCCGAAGACGGCCGCATCTTCATGAGCGCCCGCGCTGCCGATGCCCTGGCCCGCGCCGTGATCAGCAACACCGGCACCATCGAAGCCCGCGGTGCCCGCCGCGTCGGAGATGTCATCCGCCTCGAAGCCCGCGAAATCCACAACGCCGGCATCGTCGACGGCTCCGGCGGGGATGTCACCCTCAACGCCGAACAACGCATCACCAACACCGGCGCCATCATCGCCAAGGGCGACGCAACCACCCCCGGCGGCAACATCACCCTCAAAGCCGAAGACATCGACAACCGCGGCACTATCGACGCTAGCGGCGAAACCGGCGGCCAAGTCACTCTGCAAGGTGAGACCCGCATTACCATTCGGGGTGATGAAGACACTCCGGCCAGCATTCGCGTTGATAGCAGCGGCGCTGAGGCGACTGCGGGCAGTATCCTGCTGCAGACCACTCAGCTGGAGATTGCGCGCGCAACGCTCAGTGCCCAAGGCCAGATGGCGCAGGGTGGGTATATCGCACTCTTGGGCGATGAGATAGCAGTCAGCCAAAGCCAATTGGATGTGGGCGGTTTGTACCGAGCAGGCCTGATTGAAGCCCTTGCCACGCCTGCCACCAACGTGCCCGAGGTCGCAGAACCTGTGTGGCAGGAAGTACCGGATGAGCCAGAGGTGCCTCCACCGCAGCCGGGCAAAGTCATTCTCACTAATGTGCAGCTGAACTCCAGTTCACGACGTGGCAATGGCGGTGACATTCAAATCACCGGCGACCACATCACCCTTACCGGCAATAGCAGCCTCGATGCCAGTGGCGACACCGGCGGCGGCAGCATCAAAGTCGGCGGCGACTGGCAAGGCCGAGGCAACCTGCACCAAGCCACCACCGTCACCATCACCGACGACGTCAGCCTCGATGCCTCAGCCCTCAGCCAAGGCGATGGGGGCATGATCGTGGCCTGGAGCGACATCACCAACCCCAATAGCGTCACCACAGTGGCGGGCAGCCTCAAAGCCGAAGGTGGCAAACAAGGCGGCGACGGCGGCAAGATCGAAACCTCGGGCTATGACCTGAAGGTCGATGGGATTACCATCTCCACGCAAGCAACCAACGGAACTACCGGGCAGTGGTTGCTGGACCCGAGGAATATCACGATTACCAGTGGCACCAACACGGATGTAGATGCCAGCTACACAGCTACGGCTGACAGTGCGATTGTGGATGTGGCAACGCTACAAACCGCACTTAACAGCACGAACGTGACTGTCTTTACCGGCACGACTGGAACGCAGGAGGGCAACATCACGGTGGCAGCTGCCATCTCCTCAGGCTCAATCTACGATCTTGAGCTCAAAGCCGCCAACGACATCATCATCAATGAAAACATTACCCGTTCAAGCACCGGTGGCTTGATCCTTAGGGCAGGTTCGGGTTCGGTATCGGGTGCTGGTGATTTGATTCTGGGTGGCGGCACGACATTATCACTGGCGCATGGCACGACGCTGGCCAACGACATTGAACTGATCACGGGTGGGGCAACGATCACGTTTGCTGACCTTGAGGTGGAATATCTTTTAGTTGGTGGTGGTGGTGGCGGTGGTAATGGTTATGGCGGCGGTGGTGGAGGTGGCCAAGTCATTGAAAGCACAACAGGGATGACACTGACGGATGCGAGCTATGCCATTGAAGTCGGTCTTGGAGGGGTGAAGCAAGCCGATGGCCAAAGTACTTCTGCATTTGGGACGATAGCCATTGGTGGCAAGAAAGGGAATGATAGGGACGTTAATGGACACAGCGGCGGCACCAGTGGGAATGGGTTCGCTGGGGGTGTTGGATTTAGCTTTGGTGGCGGCGGCGGTGGCGGTGCTGGCGGTGTGGGTCAGGCTACAACATTCTCTAGCTCCACGTACTACATAGGCAAGGGTGGTATCGGTGTTAGCTCTTCGATCACTGGGTCTGCGACATACTATGGTGGTGGTGGTGCCGGAGGTGGTGGGTCGCCGGGAACTTACGTTTATCCCTCCGAAAATAACCCAGGTGGCGGTGGGTTAAGGAGTGACGGTCAGGCTGGCACTGGAGGTGGTGGTGCTGGCGGACGAAGCGGTGGGTCTGGTGTTGTTGTCGTTCGTTATCAAGGCGGAGTTGGTGCCGCTGGTGGTAGCGTTGCGTCGCTGAGCGACGGGGGGATCACATATCAAGTTCACACCTTTACGAGCACCGACGAGTTTGCTCTGCTCGGAGCAACCATCACTGGCGACGTGTCTGGCTCAGGTAATCTGACTAAAACGGGCGCAGCAACGCTATCGCTTGCCGGAGCTAACACCTTTGACGGTGACACAATCATCAATGCCGGCACAATGGAAGTAACCGGCACACTAGGCCACGACGCAAGCGCACAAACAACGGGTAGTTACGCTGGTGCGATTGCTAATAACGGCACCTTAAAGATCAATACGTCAGCCACGCAAACGTTAGCCGGTGCGATTACTGGGGCAGGCCAGTTTGAGCAAGCTGGCGCCGGTACAACCATTCTTACGGCTTCAGGCAATGCCTATACCGGTGCCACCACCATTTCTGATGGTGTGCTGCAAATTGGTAATGGCACCAGTAGTGGAAGTCTCGGTGTTGCTGGTACGGTGACTAACAACGCAGCGCTGGTATTTAACACCGCAGCTGCTGACACCGTCACTATTGGTAAAAACATTTCAGGTTCCGGCACCCTAGAAAAAGACGGTGCTGGAAAAATCCAGCTAACCGGCAACAACACCTATGCAGGTACGACAACCATTTCGAGCGGTACGCTGGAAGTCGGTGCCGGTGGCACGACTGGCACATTAGGCACGGGCAACATCACCATTGATAGTGGAGCGATTCTCTCAACCAATCGTTCCAACGGCTTTAGCATCACGGCTGACATTACTGGTCAAGGTAAGCTAGTCAAGAAAGGTAACGATCTCCTTAACCTAACAGGTACGAATGATTTCCAAGGTGGGGTGGAGGTTAAAGCCGGCACGCTAGCCATCAGCACCGATGTTGCCGGTGGTTTTGAGGGTGGTCTGACCATGGGTGTCGATCAAGACTCCTCAACTACCCTAGCACTTGGTCCGAGTGTGACGCTTAACAATGATGTCACCCTGCATGGTGACGTGTCAGTGGTGCTCGGCATACCGGTTGACTACCTAATCGTAGGTGGCGGTGGTGGTGGTGGCGGTCGCGATATCGCTGGTGGTGGTGGTGGTGGTCAGGTTCAAACTGGCACTGTGATTCTGACTGGCACTTCCGCAGATGTAACTGTTGGCGGTGGTGGACTAGGTGGCTACGATGAAAACGACTCGGCCGACCAAGACAGACATGGCTTACGCGGTGATAGTTCGTCGTTCTTTACGATAAGTGCTGCCGGCGGCGGCGGTGGCTTCGGTTGGAATAGTGGCGATGAGCGCTCAGGCGGTGCGGCTGGAGATGGTGGAGCTTCTCGCACTGGTGGCGAAGGAGCCGGCGGTTTAGGTCAGGGTCCGAACGACCCGAACCCAGGAGACGGTGGCGATGGTGTCTATGTTGTTTGGGCAGATGACCTGAGTTTTGGGGAAGATGGATTCTTTGGGGCAGGTGGTGGCGGATCGAGTCATAGGTCAACGACACCGCTGTTCTTAGGCACCGGTGGGCTTGGTGGCGGTGGAGACGCGAGCACCGAAGGTGGGCAGGCCGGCGCTAGCAACACTGGTGGCGGTGGTGGTGCTAGTCGCGGTGTGAGAGCGGTTGCCACGGGAGGCAAGGGCGGTTCTGGCATCGTTATGCTGCGCTACCTTAGTGACTCAGACCTAGCTACTGGTGGCACTGAATACGCATCGAATGGTTATCGAGTGCATGCCTTCACTACTGTGGGCGATGCGACTTTTACGCTTAATTCCGGGCCGATCGATGCCTCCATTACCGGCAAAATAACCGGGTCGGGCTCGTTGACTGCTGATGCAAGTGCAGGGTCACTAACGCTCAGTGGCACCACGAGTGATCATTCGGGGGCCACTAACATCACCGGCGGCACCGTTAAGCTGACCGACGCAGGTGCGCTGGGTAGTGGCTCGGCTGTCACACTGTCAAATGCCTCCGGCGCAAAACTGGAGCTTGCCAATACCGATCCGGCCCCTACTGATAATCCACTTTTAGTCACCATCGCCAACCTAGCCGGCGGTGGTTCAGCAGGCGGCAACTTGGTGCTCGGTGCCAACACTACATTGGTGACAGGCAACAGCAGTGATACAAGCTTTGGTGGCGTGATTTCCGGTGACGGTGTACTAGAAAAAGCAGGTAGTGGCACTCTGACACTACGCGGTAACAACACCTATGCCGGTGGTACGAATTTAGTTGGTGGCAAGATCTCTGTTCGCTCAAATAGCATCGGTACTGGCCGACTAACGATGGATGCGGGCACCACACTGTTGGTAAATCACGGCACCATCCTAAATAACGACATCACGCTTTCAGGCAACGCCAACATCGCGTTCTCCGACCTGGAAGTTGAATACCTGATTGTCGGTGGTGGTGGTGGCGGTGGTGGCGGTGGCGCCAACGCTGGCGGTGGCGGCGGTGCTGGTGGCGTGCTACAGGGTTATAAGACCATCGCGGAAAATAGCAATAATGTTGTCGTGGGGGCTGGCGGCTCGGGAACAAATCCCGTTGCTACTACTGATTCCAAGGGGACGGCAGGGCAGAACTCTAGCGCCTTTGGTTTAACTGCAGACGGTGGCGGTGGGGGTGCTGGTGGCACTAACGCCGCTGGGCCAGGTTCGGGTGGCTCTGGCGGTGGTGCGGCGAGCATCGGTGGCACTGGGGGCGCAGGCTCTTCAGGTCAGGGTTTTGCAGGTGGAAGCATCACTGGTTCATCCACCGTGGGTGCAGGTGGCGGCGGTGCGGGTGGGGCTGGCAATGCGACCGGTGCCGGTGGCATCGGTATTGAAACATTCATCACAGGCTCATCGATGTGGGTCGGTGGTGGTGGCGGTGGTGCTACGACTGGGGCCGGTGGTGGCGCCGGTGGCCAAGGCGGCGGCGGCGCTGGTACGGACGGCAACGGCATTGCTGGTATTGCCAACACGGGCGGTGGCGGTGGTGGTTCGCACGAGTTTGGTAAACAAGGCGGCCAAGGCGGCTCCGGCATCGTGGTCGTGCGTTATTCCGGCAGTTCCACAGCTTCGGGTGGTTCCATTACCAATGACAGTGATGGCAATGGCACCTACACCGTTCACAGCTTCACCGTTGCTGGTAGCAGCACCTTCACGCTCGAAGACAATTTCAAAGCAACTCTATCAGGCAATATCACCGGTGCGGGTAAAGCCTCGATTGATGCGGATCGCGGGAAAATTACCTTATCAGGTGATAGCGATTTCACCGGCGGTACCGATTTAACCGCGGGCACCTTAATCGCTCGGTCTAGCACGGCATTGGGTGATGCCGATGCAGCCAATAGCCGTTTGCATATGGCCGCCAACACTGAGCTATTACTCGGTCATAACGTTTCCATTGCCAACAACATCACCTTAGCGGGTACGGCCACCATTGGTCTTGCGCCTCTGGATGTTGAGTACCTGATTGTTGGTGGCGGCGGTGGCGGTGGAGCACGCCGTGGCGGCGGCGGTGGTGCCGGTGGGTTTGTTTCGGGTACGACATTATTAGACGCATCGACGAATTTGCACACCATTACGGTTGGTGCGGGTGGTCTGGGTGGATTGTCGAGCCGCAATAGTATTGCGGGTGTTTCCGGTAACCGCAATGCCGCTTCAGGGGACGCCTCAACGGCTTTTGGGGTGACTGCTGCAGGCGGTGGTCATGGCGGTTCTTACGCTGGCGGTGATGGCGGCCTCAGTCAGGCTTCAGCTGCAGGTGCCTCTGGCGGTGGTGGTGCAGGCACAAGCAATACGGCAGGTGCAAATGGA
Organism: Ectothiorhodosinus mongolicus; assembly: GCF_022406875.1. Lineage (NCBI taxonomy): Bacteria > Pseudomonadati > Pseudomonadota > Gammaproteobacteria > Chromatiales > Ectothiorhodospiraceae > Ectothiorhodosinus > Ectothiorhodosinus mongolicus. The sequence continues at coordinate 295,930 of NZ_CP023018.1, read as the reverse complement.
ACCGCCGGCGAAAGTGGTGGTGCCGGAGCCAACTATGGTGGTGGCGGTGGTGGTGGTGCCAGCCAGGCAGGGGCTAACGCAAGCGGAAATGTTGGTGGCAAAGGTGGCGATGGCAAACAAAGCGATATTACTGGTGTAAACACTTGGTACGCCGGTGGCGGTGCAGGTGGTAGTCATAGTGGCGGTAGCATCGCGGAAGGTGGTAATGGCGGCGGCGGTCAAGGTCAGGCGGCAACGAATGCAAACCTTGCAAATTTGGATGGTGAAGCCAATACGGGTGGCGGTGGTGGCGGTGGCTCTACCAACAGTGCTCATGAGCAAGGCGGCGACGGCGGCTCGGGTATTGTTGTCATCCGTTATCTTGGCGACCAAGCTGCGATTGGCGGAGATACTGAAGCGGGTACTGGTACGGCAGACGGTTACACCGTCCATCGTTTTACTGATGTTGGCACGAGTACCTTTGAGCTTGATCTAAGTGCAGCGATTTCCGGCGATATCTCTGGCTCTAATGCGCTGACGCTCGACTCAAAACTCGGCACAATTACGCTGGCGGGTGAGAATAGCTTCAACGGCAACACCATCATCACCGGCGGCACCGTTGAAGTTACTGGCACGCTGGGGCTTAGTTCAGCCGCCGGGGTCACACCAGCAACCGGTGATTTCACCGGCACCATTACCAACGCCGGTAAGCTGATTATTGAGTCCGCTGCCACCCATACTTTCTCTGGCGTTATCAGCGGTGCAGGCTCATTTGAGCAAGCGGGTTCCGGTAAAACGATTTTTACGGCTGATAACATCTACACCGGTGTCACCAGTATCAGCGATGGCACCTTGCAACTGGGTAACGATACCGGTGCAGGTATGGTGGACTCAACGAGCCTGGTCAACGATGGCACGCTGATCTTTAAGCGTAATGATAATTTGACGGCACCCTTTACCATCAGTGGGTCAGGTGATGTTGAGCAAGCAGGCGATTCCAAGCTGACCTTCAGCCTTAACAACACCTACGCGGGTACTACCACGATTTCTGATGGTGACTTGCAGGTTGGCAACGATGGCACCACAGGTAGCGTCGGTGCTGGCAATATTTCAATTGCCAGTGGCTCAAGCCTCATCATCGATCGCACCAACGACTTCAGCCTGACCCAAGATATTTCGGGTTTGGGTAAGCTCGTCAAACAACAAAACACCACGCTAAGCCTTTGGGGTAGTAATACGTTTGAAGGCGGCACCGATCTAGACGCTGGAACCATCATTGCGCGCACGGATACGGCGTTGGGTGACAGCACGAATGGCACGCTCACCATGGCTGAGAGCACCACGCTGCTACTCGGCCATAATGTATCAATTGCTAATGCCATTAGCCTGGCGGGGGCGGCCACCATTGGTATGGCCCCGCTAGAGGTTGAGTATCTGCTGGTGGGGGGTGGCGGTGCCGGCGGTATAAGCGCAGCGTTCAGCCCTGGTGGCGGTGGCGGTGCCGGTGAATTCCTGACAGGCGCTCAGATACTCGATGAAAGTCGTTACACCGTGGTTGTGGGTGCCGGTGGTAATGCGAGTGCAGCCAATCGTGATGGGGCCAGCTCATCAGTGGGCGGTAATCTCTTGCTGGCCCGAGGTGGTGGCGCAGGCGGCAATGGTGGAGGTAGTTCTGGTAGCGCCGGCGGGAGTGGTGGTGGTGCGGGCCGTGGTGGCATCAACGGTGGTGCATCGACTGCAGCAGCACCAGGCCTTGGTAATGCTGGTGGTGGATCAAGCGGTGCATGGCCTTCCGGTGCGGGCGCTGGCGGTGGCGGCGGAGCAGGGCAGGCAGGCGCTACGGTCAACTCAACCACAGGTGGTAAGGGGGGTGACGGTGTTTCATCGGATATCACCGGCACTCTGACGTGGTACGCCGGGGGCGGCGGCGGCGGTGGCCGCGGCTCGGGGACTGCAATTGGTCTTGGTGGCACCGGCGGCGGTGGTGATGGCGTTCATGAAGGCGGTGGTAACCTAAACGATGCCCATGGCACTGCCAACACGGGTGGCGGCGGTGGTGGGCGTACAAGCACCAGCAGCAGTGGCAGAGTGGGTGGCGATGGCGGCTCTGGCATTGTGGTGCTGCGCTACCGAGGTGGCGATGAAGTCGCCACGGGCGGCACGGTCACTAAGATTACTCAAGATGATGTGACCTATCAGGTCCATAAGTTCACAAGCGGCACAACGGATTTTGCGTTCAATATGGCTGGAACGCTTTCAGGCGAGATCTCCGGCTCTGAGAACCTGACACTTGATGCCAAGCTCGGCACGCTGACGTTGAGTGGCACCAGCACTTACACCGGCAACACCACGATCGCGGCTGGTGCGGTAGAAGTCACCAGCGCCAGTGGCTTGGGCAGCGGGTCAGCCGTCACGATCAACAATGTTGCAGACACGGTGCTCAGAACCAAAAACCTAGACACAGCAGCTGACGCCGCGATGATGACGCTGACCATTGGTTCGCTAGCCGGTGGTGGTTCAGCTGGCGGCAACTTGGTGCTTGGCGACAACACAAAACTCATCACGGGCAACAGCAGTGATACCAGCTTCGATGGAGTGATATCTGGAGATGGTGCACTAGAAAAAGCAGGTAGCGGCACGTTCAAGCTACGTGGTAACAACACCTTCACTGGTGGCACGACAGTCACCGCAGGTTCGGTTGCTCTGCTATCAAGCAGTGCACTAGGCACTGGCGACATCACCATGGCCGGTAGCACTGGCATGGTGCTTGGTCATGGTGTGAATATTGCCAACGACCTTGAGCTCGAAGGCAATGTGAACTTCTCGTTTGCCCAAGAACTATTGGTTGAATACCTCATCGTCGGTGGTGGCGGTGGTGGTGGCGCACGCCGTGGCGGCGGCGGTGGTGCCGGTGGATTTATTGAAGGCTTCACCGTACTGGATGATCTGAGCATCGCACATACCATCACGGTTGGTGATGGTGGAGAGGGAGGACGGTCGAGTCGAAACAACATCGATATTAGCGGCGGTCGCGATCCTGGCCAAGGTGGTGACTCAAGCGCGTTTGGGCAAACTGCACTTGGGGGCGGGGTCGGCGGTTCGTATGATGATAATCCCGGCAGTCTTACCAGCGGTGGTCATCAAAACTTAGCATCGACGGGCGGCTCTGGTGGTGGCGGTGCGGGAAGAGGTGACAACGCGACGAGCCCGAACACGTTTGGTGCCAGTGGAACGCCAGGACAGGGCATGGATGGTGGTGATGGTGTTCAATCTACAGACGATTTTGGTGGCGGCGGTGGCGGCGGTGCCGGCCAGCTAGGATTCAAGGCCAGCGGAAATGTCGGTGGCAAAGGTGGCGATGGCAAACAAAGCGATATTACTGGTGTAAGTACCTGGTACGCGGGTGGCGGTGCAGGTGGTAGTCATAGTGGCGACACTGTAGCCCTCGGCGGTCAAGGTGGTGGCGGTGATAGCCAAACTGCAAATAGTGCAAACTTGCCGAACATTCACGGCGCAGCCAACACTGGCGGTGGTGGTGGTGGTGGGTCTACCAATGGCAGTCACGAGCAAGGCGGCGACGGCGGCTCTGGTATTGTTGTTGTACGTTACCTCGGTACCACCACAGCAACGGGCGGCAATGCCTCGCAAACCGTCATCGATGGCGAGACCTACACCGTCCATCGCTTCACCAGCACCGGTGATGAAACCTTCGGCGTGCAAGACAACTTCGCTGCATATCTCTCAGGCAATATCACCGGTGCGGGTAACGCTTCAATTGATGCCGGTCGCGGCCAGATCACCCTGTCAGGTAATAGCGATTTCACAGGTGGCACGGATTTAACCGCGGGCACCTTAATTGCCCGTTCTAGCACGGCATTGGGTGATGCCGCGGCAACTGATAGCCGTTTGCATATGGCCGCCAACACTGAGCTATTACTCGGTCACAATGTTTCCATTGCCAACAACATCACGTTAGCGGGCACAGCCACCATTGGTCTTGCGCCTCTGGATGTTGAATACCTGATTGTTGGTGGTGGCGGTGGCTCAGGTGGTGGCCAAAGTGGTGTTGTTTACAACGCACCGGGTGGTGGTGGCGCTGTTGTCTTGGGTTTGGGGTCGGTTGGATCAGCTTCCTCGACAGTTACCGTAGGTGCCGCAGGCGCTAGAAGCGTTCTAGGTGTAGGTGGTACGTCATCCTTCTTGGGGACGGACGCGCTCGGTGGCTGGAGTGGTGGTCTGGATGCCGATAACAACCTATTGATTGGGCGCGGCGGCGCTAGTGCTTCAGGCAACACTGGCGGTATTCGAAACGGCTACGCCTCAGGCGGTGCTGGTGGACATACAGAGGCGGGGTCTGACGCGCCAACTGGCACTCAAGGTGGCGAGGGTGGCGCCGGTCTTACCTCGACTATCACTGGCGATTCAGTGATGTACGGCTTCGGTGGGGGCGGAAGAAACGCCACCAACTGGGGCTATAGCGGTGATGGTGTCACGCGCCAAGCACATGCTCCGGCTAATACGGGCGGCGGCGCCCAGGCTGACCACAATGCAGCCGCTGGGGTGGTTGTCGTGCGTTACGCATCGTCCGATGCATTGGCTTCGGGCGGCAGTCTGTCCTCCTTTAATGGCAATGGCACGATTGGTGAAGATGGCGTCACCTACCAGGTGCATCGCTTTACAAGCACCGGTTCGAGCACTTTCTCTGTTGATAAGTTATCAGCGAACTTGACTGGTAATATCTCAGGGTCGGATGCGCTGACGCTCGACTCCGCCATGGGCACGATCACGCTGGCGGGTGAGAACAGTTTTGATGGCAACACCACCATCACCGGTGGCACGGTTGCAGTGACTGGCACACTGGGTCACGACTCGGCGGCGGGTGCAGCAACTGCAACGGGCACGTTTAGCAACACCATCGCCAACGCCGGCAAGCTGATTGTTAATTCCGATGCAACCCATACATTCTCTGGCGTCATTAGCGGTGCAGGCTCATTTGAGCAAGCGGGTTCCGGTAAAACCATCTTTACGGCTGACAACACTTACACCGGTGTGACCACCATTAGCGATGGCACCTTGCAACTGGGCAACAACACCAACGCGGGTATGGTGCTTTCAACGAGCCTCGTCAACGATGGCACGCTGATCTTCAAACGCACCGATGATTTGACGGCACCCTTTACCATCAGTGGGTCAGGTGATGTTGAGCAAGACGCGGATTCAAAGCTGACCTTCACGGCTGATAACACCTACACTGGTACCACCACGATTTCAGCTGGACATATCAAGGTTGGTAACAACACCGCCACGGGATCTGTGGGTACGGGTGACATTATCATTGACAACAGCGCTTCTAAGCTGATTGTCGATCGCACCACTGATTACGACTTGGGCATGGTGGTTTCCGGTGCGGGTTCAATTCAAAAGTTGCTCTCATCAACACTCACGCTCAGAGGTGACAACACCTACAGCGGTGGCACCGATCTAGACGCAGGCACCATCATTGCCCGTCATAACAACGCGCTAGGCTCGGCTGGCCTAACCATGGCTGCAAGCACCGAGCTGCTGCTCGATCATGACATCACACTGCCGAATTCGATTGAACTTGAGGGTGCAGTGGAGATTGGTTTTGCGCCCTATGAGTTGTACGTCGAGTACCTCATCGTTGGCGGCGGCGGTGGCGGTGGCGGCATCATCGGCGGTGGCGGTGGTGCCGGCGGTGTACTGAGAGGCGAAACCGGACTGTCCGGCACGGTAACCGTCGCTGTGGGTGATGGTGGCTTGGGTGGTGTGGGTTGGAACTTCGCGCCGCAAAACGGTACTCAAGGAGAGAACTCCAGTCTCGGTAATTTGGTTGCCATTGGCGGTGGTTACGGTGGTGCGCACAACACGGGCCAGCTCAATAATGGCGGTGCCGGTGGTTCGGGTGGCGGTGGTTCAGCAACCGGTAATGCACAAGGCGGTGCTGGCACCGCAGGTCAGGGGAATGACGGTGGCGCCGGTCGAAACGACGGCAATAGGCCCGGCGGCGGTGGTGGTGCTGGCGGTGCGGGTGAAGCAGCGCCAAGCGATCGTGCGGGTAACGGAGGCGTCGGTGTTCTGATTGACTGGGCGCAAGAGGCAGGCTTTGGTCAATCAGGCTACTTCGGTGGTGGTGGCGGCGGTGGTCCGCGCTCTGGGCACGGCAGCGCCGGTGTTGGTGGCAATGGTGGCGGCGGTAACGGCACGACGACGACTGCCAAAGCCCATGACGGCCAAGCCAACACCGGCGGTGGTGGCGGTGGTGCCGGTTACAACGGCACTTCGAGCGCGCGACTTGGTGGCAAAGGTGGCTCGGGCATTGTGCTGATTAAATACGCCGGCTCGCAGTTTGCCACCGGTGGCAGCATTCAGTCGATTGACTTTGATGGTGATGGCAATGGTCAAACTGAAGCCTATACCGTTCATGCGTTCACGTCCGTCGGTTCAGCCAGCTTCTCGGTGGATAACTCCAGGATGTCGGCCGGCATCACCGGTAACATTACCAATGCTTCGGGTGCCACTGGCGCACTCACTAAAACCGGCGCCGGTGAATTGACCCTGTCTGGCAACAATACCTACACCGGCAGCACCACCATCAGTGCCGGTGCGGTGAAGGTCACCAGCGCCAGTGGGTTAGGCAGCAACTCAGCAGTCACTATTAGTGATACCGCCGGTGCGCAGCTGCGCACATACAACGCCGATGCCGACCCCACGAATAACCCCTTAACCGTTGCGATTGGTTCACTAGCTGGTGGAGGTGCCAACGGCGGTAATGTCTCGCTCGGTGCGAGTACCACGCTACAAACCGGTTCACTGGATACCGATACCACCTTTGCTGGCCGTATTTCAGGGGCTGGCAATCTGGAAAAAACCGGCTCAGGTACCTTGACCGTCACGAATAACAACGGCTATGCCGGCACAACAACGATATCCGGCGGCACATTGCAAATTGGTGATAACGGCACCACCGGTAATATCGGCACCGGTGAGGTCAACATCGGCGCAGGGGCGATTCTGCAAACCAATCGCTCTAACGGATTTACGATCAGCTCAAACCTCACTGGCGAAGGCAAGCTCATTAAAACCGGTGCGGAGTTACTCAATCTAACGGGGACTAACAGCTTTAGCGGGGGTGCCGAGGTTAAAGATGGCACGTTAGCGTTGAGTGTGACCGCCGCGGGTGGATTTACCGGTGGCCTAGAAATGGGTGTGGATGGCAACTCATCCACCACCTTGGCACTGGGCGCAGGCGTGGTGCTGGATAACGATGTCACTCTCAACGGTGCTGTGTCTGTCTTGCTCGGTATTCCTATCGAATATCTTGTGGTGGGCGGTGGCGGCGGTGGCGGTGGCCGTGATATCGCCGGCGGCGGCGGCGGCGGCCAAGTGCTCTCGGGCACCGTCATCCTCACCGCATCAGACGCGCAAGTCTCGGTGGGTGCCGGTGGCGCTGGGGGTACAGACACCAACGAAGGCCGGCATGGTTTAAAAGGGGGTGACTCCCAATTCTTTACCCTCACCGCGGCCGGTGGTGGTGGCGGGTTTGGTTGGGCCAGCGATACCTTGGCGGATAACCGTGTTAACGGCGGTGGCGGAGAAGGTGGCACCAGTCAGCGCGGTGGCGGCAGCGGCGTAGCGGGTAATACGGCGGTAGGTTCCAATACCGATGGTCGTGACGGGCTTTTTGTGGGTTGGGCGAGCGCCTTAGGCCGTGGCGATGATGGGTATTTTGGTGGCGGCGGTGGTGGTACCAGCCACCGCAGTGCCAACCCAGGCACGTTGGGTGCTGGCGGACTCGGTGGTGGCGGTGATGGCAACATCACCCGTGACGCATCGATTCAGGATGGTCAGACCAATACCGGTGGTGGCGGTGGCGGTAGCCGCGGCACTGGGGGCTCGGCCAGTGGTGGTGATGGCGGCTCGGGCATTGTGTTGCTGCGCTATGCGGGTGACAGCGCCTTGGCCACGGGCGGTACGGTGAGCACGGAAGGTGAGTTTCAGGTTCACACCTTCTTATCAGGTGCCACTACATTTAGCCTGACTGGCGGATCTTTTGATGCCGAGATTACCGGCAGTATCACCGGGTCGGGCTCGCTCACGGCGGACGCCTCGGCCGGCCAATTAACGCTCTCAGGGGCGAGTGATTACACCGGGAGCACGGTGTTCTCAGGCGGTGTGATTGAGATGACTGGCACACTGGGTCATCAATCGGATGCTGCGGGCGATAACCCTGCGGTGGGTGACTACGCTGCCGCGATCACTAACAACGCCGAGCTGATCATCAACACCGATGCCACCCAGACCTTGGGTGGCACGATCAGTGGCAGTGGCAGCCTGGTTCAGGCCGGCAGCGGCACCACCATCCTCACACAGGACAACACCTACGACGGCACCACCACCATCAGTGGCGGCGTGCTGCAACTCGGTGCAGGTGATCTTAGTGCGGCTGACAGTGGTAGCAGCACGGGCATGGTCGGTGCCGGTGACATTATCTTCGCCCCGGCCGCTGCTGACCCAATCCCAATGCTGCGCATTAATCGCAGCAACGCACTGACGCTCAATCGTGATATTTCCGGCCGCGGCGAATTAGAACTCACCGGTGCGGGAACGATCACGCTGACCGGTCGCAACACCTACACCGGCGATACGTCAGTCGATGACGGCGATTTGATCATCGCTAGCACTAGTCTCTTGGGTGGTTCCACGGGTGGTAACTACCAGGGAGATATCAGCATCGCATCGGGCTCCAGCCTGACCAACCAGGCCAGCGCCACGCAGCAGTGGACGGGCAATATTTCTTCTGACGGCACCTTCACACAAAACGGCACTGGTATCCTCGCGCTTTACGGCACCAACACGTTTGCGTCCAACATTGCGGTCAATGACGGCACACTCGGTGCGTTTAGTGACGATGCTTTTGGCAACGTACAAGTTGACGTGACGAATGCAGGCCTGCTACTAGGCGCTGGTGTCACGCTCGCCAACAACATTACTCTGGCCGGCGCTTCCACTATCGAGACTGGCCGTATCGTTGAATACATCATCGTTGGTGGCGGTGGTGGCGGCGGTGCTTGGGTCGGCGGTGGCGGCGGTGGCGGTGGTGTGCTGACTGGTGCCACGCTGGCTGATGGCGTTACCACCATTGTGGTTGGCGGCGGCGGTACAGGTGCAACCAACCCCGGCACCATGAATGCCAATGACTTGAGGGCAACAAGCGGCGGTAGTTCCGTTGCATTTGGGCTAACGGCGCTTGGTGGTGGTCATGGTGGTTCTTGGTCAGGTCAAGCGCCGGCTTCTGGCGCCAGCGGTGGCGGCAGCGGTAATGCCGGTGCGGCTGGTACGGGTACTGCTGGTCAGGGCTTTGCCGGTGGCACCGGTCTCGGTAATTCAACCAATGGCTATCCCACGGGTGGTGGCGGCGGTGCCGGTGGCGCCGGTGGTAATTGGAGCCCATCCAAATCGGGTGATGGTGGCATCGGCGTTTATGTGGATTGGGCCGACGCAGCGAGCTTAGGTGATGATGGCTGGTTCGGTGGCGGCGGTGGCGGTGGTGTGCACGGGTTTGGCGTGGGCGCCAATGCAGCCGCGGGCTCGGGCGGGCTAGGCGGCGGCGGTAATGGCATTGTTGCGACCACGACCAAAGCACAAAGCGGCGGCAACAACACCGGTGGTGGTGGCGGTGGCAGCGGTAATGCGGGCAATCTATTCTCCCGTGGGGGTGATGGTGGCTCCGGTTTGGTGGCCATTCGTTATCTTGGCAGCACCGCAGCAGCCAGTGGCGGCACGGTGAGTACGGGCACGGGCATCAATGATGGCTACCAAGTCCATACGTTTACCGGCACGGGCTCCAGCCAGTTTAAGCTCGATGCCGCCTCGGCTGAAATTTCGGGCACGATCACGCTCGATCCATCAGCGGCAGCCACCTTTAAAACATCGGGTGAGCTGGTGCTAAGGGGTGCGATCTCGGGCAACACCACCACCAGCCTTAACGTTCAAGCCAACACTGCGAATCAGTTCACGAGTGGGCTAACCACCACCGCCACGACCATTGCATCGAACAGCACGGTCGGCGAAACCCTGGCACGCATTGATGGTGCGGTGCTGCAGGGTGGGTGGATCGGTAATGGCGTGAAAAACTATGCCGCTACCTCGGTGGTGCGGCGGATGATCAATCCTGATGGTACGGCCACGGTGCAGATGCAGGTGCTTGATGGCAGCCTCACTAAAACCGCCGTAGTCGAGCTCAGTCAAAGTGGCAGCAATGTGCAAGCACGCATTATCCGATCGGCTTACGCCAATGGCGATATCCGCGGTGAGGATTTCCTCGAAGGCTTTACGGGCTCGTCGATTGCTAACTCAAGCACTGCCGGTGGTTATGGTGTGGCCGAACTGTCGTTCTCGGGCGCAGTAACCCTCTCAGCAGATAACAGCGGTTTTACAGGTGCAGTGACCGTGGATCGTGGCTTGCTGGTGGCAGATAACGCTGCCGCTTTGAGCGCAGCCAATGCAGTCACGGTTGATCCCGATGCTGGCCTCGAGGTGAAACACGACCTCACGATCGGCTCGCTGGCTAGTAGCAAAGATCGTGGCATGTGGGGTCATGCTTTATTAGCTGATACCACCACACTCACGGTGGGTAACACGACTAACACCGAATTCCATGGCACAGCATTTGGTGCCGGTGGTCTTAAGAAAGTTGGCTCTGGCGAGCTTGTGCTCACCGGGGTGAACAGCTTCACCGGTGGCACCGTGGTTGATGATGGCGTACTCGAACTATTTGACTCGAGCAGCAACGATTCTGGCAGAGGTGTGCTTACCGGCGAGTTAACGGTGAATGCCGGGGGCACGGTTAAGCTGTCTGGAAACAGCGATGCATCGCTCGGTTGGAACCCCAATCAGCGCGTCACCACCTTGAATATCAAAGGTGGTTTGGTTGATTCCCTGAACAAGCAGCATGTTTGGCGAATGACCGGCGGCGTGAATTTTGATGGGGGGGGTGAGTTCCGGGTTAATGGCGGCACCTCATCAGACACCACCGCTAACTGGCTCGAATGGGGCGGCAGCAGCATTAGTGTCATCAATTCCACGGCCGAGAACCAAGCCAAGATCACTGGGCGCATTCGCCTGCGGCCTGATGGTGTTGCATCTGGGCAACCGTCACTGACGATTAACGTGGCAGATAACGCCAATGTCGATAGCGAGTTGTTGATCAGTGCGGCCATCACTGAGAGCTCACAAGCCACAATCAGGAAAATAGGTGGTGGTGCTGTGACTTTCAGCGGTAACAACACCTACTCAGGGCGAACCGATATTGATGCGGGCCGAATCATCATCACCGGTGGTAGGGTCTCCACATCACAATTCGATATCGCTACTGGCGCAACGTTGGAGTACAACATCGCCAGTGGTGGTTTTGGGAGCTACGCCCGAAGAATTACCTACAGCGGCACTGGCACCATAGAAAAAACGGGTGCAGGTGAGCTCAGGCTATACGAAGGTAATGGCGGCACGCTCGAGATGAGCGCCGGAGCACTCATTGATGTCAAAGCCGGCAGTATTCGTTTAGGTTGGCCAACAGCATCGACTTGGACCAATAACCAGGCTGATTTGAATATCGCATCTGGCGCGCTTTTCAATATGAGCGATGAAGATGAAGTTCGAATCGGTAACTTGACGGGCTCGGGCAACTTTAGTTTTGGTCATCCGAGCATCAATGCCGATGGCAGACTCTATATCGGTGCTGGCAATCGCACTGGGGGTGTATTCGAAGGCGATATCTTGAATCCAAGACGCACCCTTAGCATCGAAAAAGTGGGCAGCGGCGAGCAAACCTTTAATGGATCGGTTCAGCACACGGGTGACACCTTTGTCTATGGTGGCAAGCTGATTATCGGTGCCGATGGTGACGTGACGCGTACGCGCAACGTGCGCATCACCAATGGCGCCACGCTAGAAATCGATGGCACCTTCACGCAGGCCGCAGGCAACCGGCATGTGTTCTCTGTGGGATCAAGCAGTAACTCGGTGGGCACTGTCGTCGTCAACGATGGCGGCGTACTGAACATCGGCAATGGCGGTGCGGCGGTTTACATCGGTGGTCGTTACAACAACTCAGGTGCGGCCGGCACCGGCATCATGACGATTAACACCGGCGGCCAGGTTAACGTGGGTGCGCCGGGCGATGTGGTGGCCAACTGGGATGCGTCGTCAATCTGGTTTAACCCCTGGGGTAGCAGAGACACCAATAGCGCCATCAATCTGTATGGCGGCACGCTTGAGACGGCTAGACGGATTCACTCGGGCGATCCGTCTAAAGCTTCGAATGTGAATTTCGATGGGGGTACGCTGAAAGCCGCTGCCAACAACATCACCCTAGTAGTCAATGGCCGCAACATTGGTTTTAACTTAGGCACAGGTGGTGGGTTTGTTGATACCAATGGTCACACCGCTTCGATTCCAGTGGTGGTATCTGGCAGTGGTGATTTCACCAAGCTGGGTGCCGGGCGTCTTAACCTGCAGAATCACAACACCTTCACGGGCACGATCACTGTTGAGCAAGGGCACTTGGCGGTATCTGGTACTGCATCGTTAAATAGCACCACAACGACGAGTCGCAATTACGACAAGAGCATCACCATCAACGGCACGTCGATATTTGAAATAGACAGCAACCAAAGCCAAACACTAAGCGGCGTCATCAGTGGTACGGGTGAGCTGCGCAAGTGGAATAGTGGCACCCTGACACTCACCAATGCGGATAATAGTTACTCCGGTAGAACCTATGTGGGTAGCGGTGTGCTGAGTGTTTCCGATCTGGCTGATGGTGGCGAAAACAGTCACATCGGCGCATCAGCCAATACCCCTGATAAGTTGGTTCTGCGTGGCGGTACGTTCCGTTATACCGGCACCTCCGTTGAGATTGATCGCTCGATTTTGCTGACCGATGGCGGCAACGCCACCATTGAAGTGACCAGTGGCAACACGCGACTGACATTCGGTGGCACCCTGGGTGCAGGTTCAAGCACCAGCATGGTGAGTTCGGCATTTAATAAAACAGGCGCAGGTTCACTCGAAATTCAAGGCAATGCCCGCTATAGCGGCAACACAACAGTTAACGCAGGTCGCTTGATTTATCAGGGCACGCTAACGGGTGGCAACACCAATGACTCATACGGTTCATCGATTTCGCTTGCTAACAATACCGGTATTGTCTTTAGTCCCTCGGCAGGTGTGGAGCAGACGATCACCGGTGTCATCGATGGTGCCGGTGCGCTGTTTAAAACAGACGCCGGCAAGCTCGAACTCACCCGTCAAAACACCTACACCGGTGGCACCACAGTGGGTGGTCTGGATAACTTAGGCACAACGTCTGGCACCAAGATCACCGGCGGCACGCTGTTCTTGAACGGTGGCACGCCAAGCTTGTCAGGCGTTGGCACGGTCCGCGGTGTGCTGACTGTTGATGCTGAGGGTGATTCGGTAGGTGACCCGCGCACCACAGTGCAGCTCGGCACCAGCTATACTGCCATTCTGGGTTGGCGTACTGGTGAAAACGTCACCACCCTGAATATTCGCAATGGTGCATTGGTTGAGAAACTTGTTCCCGCAAGTGGTACTTCGAATGAGCACCTCTGGAACATGTCGGGCGGCGTGAATTTCAGTGGTGGTGGTGAGCTCAGAATTAACGGCGGTGTGTCATCTGCCAGTACCGGCAATTGGTGGGAGTGGGGTGGCACGAGCGTTACGGTCACCAACCCCACCGCGCAAGCGGTGATCAGCGGGCGTATTCGCCTGCGGGTCGACAACACCCAGCCGAGCTTTAATATTCCTGCGAAAGCCGATGGCGTGACCGACTATGGTAGCGAGTTGCTCATCAGCGCGTCGCTCACGCAGAGCGGCAATGGTGGCGCTGTGACCAAGGGCGGTGCCGGCACGTTAGAGCTCTCGGGCGACAATCGCTACACCGGTAATACAACAGTCAATGCCGGGACTTTGCTTATCTCAGGCGGCGGGCGTCTAGCTGCCGCTGATGGCGGTAACTATCCCGGCAATATCGTCATCAATGGCACGCTGACCAATGCCACCACAGCCCTACAGCAATGGAACGGGGTGATCACGGGTTCGGGCACGTTTAATCAGCAGGGCACCGGTAAGCTCACCCTAGCTGGCAACAGTTCATTTACCGGTACCACCAACATCGCAGACGGCAAGACGTTGCAGGTGGGTGTCAGAACCAATGCCGGGGTGTTGGGTACGGGTACAGTCAATGTGGGCGATGGGTCTTTTCTGATTTTTGATCGCACGGGTGACAGCACCGTTGCCCACACCATTGTGAGTGCGGGCGCCAACGACACCAGCACCGTGATTGTGCGCAGCTCAGGCGCATCTGGTCAGGGTAGCTTCAATTTCAGCCAGACCAATGCGGATCTGGCCGGCGACATTATTGTCGACAAAGCCCGTCTGTTGGCCACCGGTGGCTTAGGCACCGCTGACATCGATGTCTTAGACAACAGCCAGCTGTCGGTTGCGATTGGTGGTAGCACGCTAAGCAACAACATTTCGATCACAGGCGACGGGTGGCTGGAATCCACAGCCCGATTGGGTGCAATCCGTCTGTCGAGTGGCACATTGAGCGGCAGCATCACGCTCAAAGGTAACTCGCGCATCACCGCTTGGGGCACCAGTGCGAGCGGCACGATCAGCGGCGTCATTAGTGAAACCGGCGGCAGTTTTGATCTAGAAAAAACTGGCACCGGTACGCTCAGACTCACCAATCAAAACACTTTCACCGGTGACCTTCTAATTGAAAACGGTATCGTTGAACTAGCTAGCGCCAGTGGGCCTGCCGTCGTTGGCGATGTGGTGCTGGGTACTGGCAGCAGCACCGAGCCGTATCTGCGCATGTATGAAGATAATCAGTTTGGTGCAGGCGTTGAACTGACATTTGGCAACACCGCTGGCAATTGGGGTCGGTTTGAGCTGCGCGGCACCAACCAGACACTGGCGGGTATGAATGCCGGCTCAACGGGCACGCAGGCAGGGGCAGTTGTTCAAAGTCGCAGCTGGACTAATCAAGACATCGATCATGCGACCGATGGCACGTTGACCTTAAACGGCACGGGTAGCTATGAATACAACGGCTTTTTGCGTGACACCCAGAATGGTGGCACAACAAAGCTGAATCTGGTGATGACCGGCACAGGTAACCAGACACTGGCTGGCACGCAGCTCACCTACACCGGTACTACCATGGTAGAAAACGGCACGCTGGTGATGGCCGGTCGGCGTGATGGCGCGAACGTCGCCGGTGCCGACTACACCATTAATGATGGCGGCACGTTGTCGTTCACTGTCGGTGACATGTGGGGCAACCACAGCGTGGTGGTCAATCCTGAGATCAATATTAACGCTGGCGGCACACTCACCGGCAGCAGCTTTAACCGCATCGGCACCTTGAACATGGATGGCGGCACGCTGACTTCCAACGGCAGTGGCTGGCAGGGCTTTGCCTGGGGATTGGCGGGTGATGTCACGGTAACCGATGATGCTATCATTTCTGGTGTGGGTTCAGCCGCGCTGGGTATGGCGCAAGCCACCGGAACGACATTTGACATTGCTGACAACAAGACGCTGACCATTTCAGCTAATTTGGTCAATAGCGCCGCGACCGGCACGGCCACCCGTCAGGCCAGTTTCCTGACCAAAACCGGTGATGGTGTGCTGCTCCTCTCTGGCAACAATGTCTACAGCGGCACCACCACCATCAATGCCGGTGAAATCAAGGCCGGCTCGACCACGGGCTTAAGCAGCAATTCGGCGTTTGAGTTGACCAATACCGCCGACGTCTTGCTCAACCTGAATGACTTTAGCAACACCATTGGCTCTTTGGACGGTGGTGGTACCACCGGTGGTGATGTCACATTAGGCTCTGGCACCTTGACTGCTGGTGTCAACAACAGCACAACGACCTATGCAGGTGTCATTAGTGGCAGCGGCGGCATCACCAAAGCGGGTAGTGGGTTTATGGCGCTGACCGGCACCAACACCTACACGGGTGTCACGCGTATTGCCGGTGGGTTAATTGATGCCTTAACACTGGCCGATGGCGGCGTCGCCAGCAGCATTGGTGCCGCCTCAGCTGATGTCGGCAACATCGTGCTCGATGGTGGCATTCTGCGTTACAACGGTGGCACGATTGAAATCGATCGCGGCTTTACCATTGCCGCCAACAGCTGGGGTCGTATTGCTGTTGATCAGAGCAGCAGTGTTGTGCTCACCCTGTCTGGCGGCACGGCAGCTACCAATGGCCGGTTTGAAAAAGGCAACGTCGGCAAGCTGATCCTCTCAGGTGACAGCCTCTACACGGGTGACACCACGGTGCGAGGCGGTGTGCTCGAGTTCCAGGGTGGCTTGGGCACTGCCAACAGTCCCTTTAGCTATAGCGGCAATATTTTAAATAACGGCACGCTGATCTTTAATTACAGCGGGCAGCAAACCATTGCGGGCGTGATCTCAGGCACCGGTGAGATCGAGCAGGCCGGTAGCGGCACCTTGATTCTGTCGGCACGCAACACCTTCCGCGGCGATACTACGGTCAGCAATGGCGTGCTGCAGATTGCCCCGACTGGGCGTCTTTATACCGGCTTTAACAATGGCGCGACCTTAACGATTACCGGTGATTCTAGCTTGCAGGTGAACACCTGGCGTTGGGGTCAGGACGGCGGCATTGGCGAATTGGCCGACGCATCTAGCCGCACGCAAGTAGCGAACGGTACGATTGAATACATTGGCAATGCCAACGATTTAAACAATGGCCATGGCTTTACCATCGGCACTGGTGGCGCCACGCTGTTAAACAATACAGCGTATGACTGGAACGCGGGCAGCGGCACCAGCATTACCAATAACACTTCACTGACCTTTGCCGGTGACGGTGCGGGCACCATTCGCTTGAATGCGCCGATTACTGGGTCAGGCACGGTCACGAAAGAGGGCACACATCGCACCATCATCGTGGCCAATAATACCTACACCGGTGCCACCACGGTTAAGGCCGGCACCCTGCAAATTGGTGACGGTGGTTTTGTGGGTGCGCTCAGCAATGCCACCACCGTAACGATTGAGAGCGATGGCACGCTGGAGTATTTCCGCGGCGATCGAACGCTCGCAGAGGGCCAGATTTTTGTTGGCCACGACATCACTGGTGATGGCACGCTGCGATTCAAGAGTAATAACAGCACGGTTAATGGTGCCGGTGACTATCGTTACACGGGCGCGAATACATTGTCGTCTTCCGGCACCTTCGAGATCGATAGTGCTCGCTTGGTGGTCTTTAACCAAGCAAACCTCGGTGCGGTGGATGATAATGGGTTTGGTGAAACCACGGTCAAGATCAAAGACGGCGGTCAGCTTTATCTGGGATCAGGCGGCACCTTCTCTAGCCCTCTGGAAATTGAAGGCATGGGCTGGAAGCAGCCCGATGGCACGCAGTGGGGTGCGTTATTTGGCTATAGCTACACCGGTCCAACAGGATCAGGTGCAGGTGGTGGTGCGATTACCTACAGTGGTGATATCACACTGACCGGTGACACCCGCATGAGCGTGTTGAACTTCGGAAACATGGACATCACCGGCACCATTAGCTCCCCAGACGGTGACTATGGCATCGAGCTGACGGGTAACAAGACGCTCAAGTTAAGTGCCGCGAACACCTACACCGGCGCCACGCGCTTGGTCAGTGGTGTGCTCGAAGCCACGACCATTAAAGATGGTGGTGAGAACAGCAGTATCGGCGCATCGAACAGCGGTGTGGGTAATCTGCGCTTTGCCGGCGGCACGCTGCGCTATGTGGGCACAGCAGATGCCGACACCGACCGTGGCGCCGTATTAGAAAACAACATCACCGCCACCATTGACGTGGCTGACGCGGGTGCCACGTTGACCATCAATGGTGCGCTGGATTCGTTGTTTGGTAACCCCAGCACAGCGCGCTTTAACAAAGAGGGCTCGGGCGCTTTGGTGCTCAAGGGTGATAACCGCTTTAGCGGCCCGACCAATATTGAGGCCGGTGTGCTCGAGATTGGCGGTGCGGGTACGATGACCAGTGGCAATGCGGCCAATATCTACACCAGCACCATTAGCATCGCCAATGGCGCGACCTTTAAGTTTGCCAATACCGATGGCGACAGCCAGTCATTCACCGGTGTGATCAGCGGTGCCGGCGCGCTGATTAAAGATGGCAATAGCGAGATGACGCTCAATGCCAACAACACCTTCACCGGTGGCACCACTGTGGACGGCGGCACGCTGTGGTTGGGTCGTGGTGGTAGCGTGGGTACGATACGAGGTGTGTTGACGGTGAATGCGGGTGGCATGGTGGACTACGCCGCTGACCATACCTTTGGTTGGGCAGCCGGCCAGTCGATTCACACGCTGAACATCGTCGGCGGCACCGTGGGTGGGGCCGAGCATGCCCAGCATTTCTTCGGTGGTGGCACCTTTAACCTGAATATGACCGGCGGTGAGTTAATTCTGGGCCGGCCTGCCAATTACGGTTTTAACCCGGCCGGCACATTGAATGTGACCTCCAACACGGTGGCCAATGGCGATCCGATTGCCACCATATCTGCAACGGCGGCTGGTGGCAGCCTGACGCTGGATCAGACCACCACGTTTAACACCATCGGTGATTTGGAAATCAGTGCCACCATCGACCGTCGTGGTACCAATGCACCGACATTGATTAAGACGGGCGGTGCTGAGCTGATTCTCAGCGGCGCCAATATCTACCCCGGGGCTACGCAGGTGCGCAACGGCACGCTGCGCATTGCTGAAACCGGCAGCTTGGCAAGCGCCGGTAGCAGCAGCTACGGTGGCACGATTCGCATTGATAACGGCGCCACGCTGCTCAACGAAAGCACCACTGCACAGCTGTGGACGGGAGTGGTCAGTGGCACGGGTAACCTCACGCACACGGGCAGTGGCCAGCTGACCTTGCAGGCCAATAGCAGCTTTACCGGTAATACCACCATTGGTGCGGCGGGTGCGAGCGCGCCTGCCAGCGTGATGCAGATTGGTAATAGCGGCACCACCGGTTACATAGCCGGCGATGTGTTCATTCATGAAACCAGCACGCTGCAGTATTTCCGCACGAACACCTCGGCGATCAGCGTGGGTCATTCGCTTTCAGGACCGGGCACGCTTCGCCTGAAATCAACCAACGTAAACAACACCGGTTCGTATCAGTTCCGGGTAGCAAGCCCCGACTTCACGGGTGACACCATTATTGAGGCGGGTGCGCGCATGCATTTGATGCACGCCAGCGGCTTGGGTCAAACGACTACTGATGGCGTTAAACCCGGCACAATCAAGGTGCTCGATGATGGTCAGCTCATGATTGATGTGGCCACGGGTACTGTCACCAACGATCTTGAGCTTGAGGGTATAGGCTGGAGAGAGGGTGTCGGCCAGCTTGGTGCGTTGCGGATGATTAAGGGTGACTTCACCGGTGACATTCTGTTAACTGGTGATGCTCGAATTGGCGCATGGCGCGGCCAAGACGGCACGATTGGTGGTGTGATCAGCGATGGGATTGTCATCGCCGCTAATGGCGATGTCTCTGGCACAAGCGCAGGCTACGGCATTGAAAAGTGGGGTAATGGCCGCATTATTCTCACAGGTTTCAGCACCTTCACCGGCGACACGGTGGTGGGCGATGGCCAGCTCAAGCTGGCTAACCTAAATGGCCCAGCACTCTATGTTGATCCCAACGATCCAACTAATCACAACTCGGTGAATCGCCCGCGCGGCACCATCATCATTGATCACCGAGTGAATAACGGCTGGGTGTATCCCGACACGGCTTCGATGCTGGAGTTTGGGGTTGGCGCTGCCAACAGTGGCGCAAACAACCGAACCCCTGATCCTCGGCTCAATTACCAGCTCGGCTCGAAGGTGGATATCGTGTTTGATACCACCTTTAACTACAACTACATGACCTTGGGTGATACCACCCAGGAAGTGGGCAATATCTCTACGGGTCGCAATCCGGCGGCAGCCCACATCCAGAACTACGAAGACGACACCCGAACTGCAGCGCAGTATGGCAATGCCAAGGGTGTGTTGATCATCAATCAGGATGTTGACCTCGTTTACAACGGCCGGCTGCGTAACTCCTGGACAGGTGGCACCAACCGTGGTGCGCCGCTGCAGCTAATCAAAAAAGGGGAAGGCACGCTGACGCTGACCAACGGCAGCTTGAACACGGGCGGCATTGATGTGCAGGCGGGCACGCTGCAAATCGGCGCGGGCGGGTATGTCGGCTCGATATCAAACAGCAACCCAGTCCATGTTGCTGCGGGCGCAACCTTAGAGTACTTCCGCGGCGATCGTCAAAACGTGGAAGGCGTGATCCGCATCGGTCACGATATCAGCGGTGACGGTTCGTTGATCTTCCGCAGTAACAATCAAAACGCCGCTGGCGTTGGTGTGCGCGGTGCGGGTGACTATCGCTACACCGGCACCAACACCATGAGTGAAGATGCGAACTTTGTGATCGACAATGCGCGTTTGGTGGTGTTTAGCCAGGCTGATCTTGGGGTAAACCGGCCAACAGTCAAAGTCATCAACGATGGCCAACTCTACATGGGTGCCGGTGGCACCTATGACAGCCCCTTGGAAATCGAGGGCACGGGCTGGTCACAGCCAGGCGGCGAGCGCTGGGGTGCCTTGTTTGCGTATACCTACACCGGCTCAACAGGTAGCGGGCCTGGTGGTGGTCTGGCCACCTATAACGGCAAAATAACCCTGACTGACAATGCGCGAATTAGTGTGCTTGGCCATGGTAATTTGACCATCGCCAGCGAAATCACCTCGGGTGCCAATGCTTACGGCATTGAGGTCACGGGTAATCGCACTTTGACGCTCACTGGTGCCAACACCTATTTGGGCAACACGCAGATCTCCGAAGCCAATCTCGTGCTTAACCGTGCCGATGGCCCGTCGCTTTACACTAATACGGCAGCTTGGGATAACTTGGATGCCGCTGACCGCGGCCGCGTGATTATCGGTAACGCTGATGGCAGCGTGCAGGTGCGTAATGCGCGCTTGCAGTTTGGAGCGGATAATCAGCTCGGCGTATTAGCCGATGTAGAGTTTGTGAACAGCGGCAGAAGCTACTCTTACCTAGAAACCTATGGGACCACGCAGACCATCGGCAACATTCTGGCCGGTACTCGCTCAGAACGCGGTGTGATCCAAGTCTGGCAAGACGGTAACACGGCAACGCCGACCCAAGGCACACTGAATATCACTCAAACAGTGAACCAAAACTTCAATGGCTATGTGCGAAACGTCTCCAGTGGTAATGCGATTCTGAATATCACCAAGGCCGGTAGCGCTGAGCTTGAGCTCTCCAGTGGCAATCAGTTCTACACGGGTGTCACCACGATTAACGACGGCACCCTTAAGATTTCGAATCTGAATCGCTCCTCGCGCTGGGTGATTAATAGCGATGGCGTGCTTGATTTCCATGTGGCTTCGGGCACGCGTGACATGCCGACTAACACAGTCTTTGAAGGAACCGGCACATGGCGCAAGAGCGGCAATGGTTTGCTAGTCTGGGGCCCACGTGCGGCGCGTTTTGAGCTCGCTGCTGGGTCGTGGATTGACATCGCAGGCGGCACCTTTGTGGCAGGGTCGTTCGGCAACGAGAACTGGGATAACAACCTCTCGAGCCTGAACATCGAAGCCGGTGCCACTTTCCGTAGTGTTGAGGCTGAAGTTCGCGTCGATGCCTTGACCGGTGCGGGCACCTGGGCGGGTGGCTGGCGCAGTAATGCCTTCCGCAGCACACCGGTGATTGGTGTGGCTGGCGGTGTGGGTATGGCGCTTGATACCAATGGACAACGTGAGGCCGCGGTGTTCTCGGGCTCGATTGTCGACTTTAATCCGGGTGCGGGTGACCGTGTGCGCAACCTGATCAAGGTGGGTGAGGGTACACAGGTCTTTACTGGTAATAACACCTACAGCGGCACCACTCAGGTTCAAGGTGGCGTGCTGCAGATTGGTGATGGTGGCACCACCGGTAACCTGCCGGGTGGCCGTATCGTTATCACCAATGGTTCCTTGGTGATGAACCGTAGCGACAACGTGGTGATGACGCAAATGATCACCAGCACCGGTGCCGTTGATCCGTTCACCGCTCAGCCAGTGGCAGATACGGACCAACTCACGGGTAGTTTTGTCCAGCGTGGCACGGGCATGACCACACTGACCAACAACAATAACTTCTTTACCGTGCAAACCAATGTCGAAGCCGGCAAGCTGGTCTTTGCCACAGCAACAACCAACACCCGCGGTATTGATGTGGCTGCTGGCGCCACCATGGAGCTGGCGCCAAACCTGGCTACCTTCGGGCGCAACATCACCTACACTGGCGCTGGTACCCTGATACGTCAAGGCCCAGCGAATGCGGTGCGTAGCCTGGTGGGTAACGCTGGTGGCTCGATTGCCATGAGTGCGGGTGGAGAGATTGTTCTGGGCAGTGGCACCCTGCGTTTGTCAAATAGCGCAGTAACGGACTGGACAGACAACAAAGCGTCGCTGACGCTACTGGCTGGGACAACGCTTGATCTTTGGGATTCGGGTATTGCGCCTGCAGCCGGTCAAGACGATACCAACGTTTATATCGACGCACTCAAGGGCGGCGGCTTGATTACCCGCACGGCCATCGCCAATAACCAGAACCCGAACGAGGGTACGCTGGTGATCGGCGTGAATGATAGCAACGGCAATTTCTCGGGTCTGATTAATAGCCTGCGCGGCACCACAAACATTGAGGTTATCGGCGCTGGCACCCAGGCGTTTAGCGGCTCAGGCATCACTATTGGCTCCGGCACCGTGTTGGTTGACAACGGCACCTTGCAAATCGGTGATGGCACAGTCAACACGGCCTTGGTCAGTGGCACAGTCACCAACAACGCACAGTTGGTGATTAATCGCTTGGCCACGGCGCCCGAAGTGATTGATGGCATTGCCACCATTCAGGCTCAGGCGTTTAATGGCACCGGTGATATGACGATTGTGCAGTCTGGCGGTATCCGGTTCATGAACGCTGTGGCGCAAGACCAGATCACGATCCAAGATACTGCCGAAGGCCGCACCATTGAGTTTGGTGGTGAGACGATGATTGCTTCGGGCCTGACCATTGAGGCGGGCACCGCGGCGTATAACGTGGATCTCAATGGTTTCCATTCACGTATTGGCGGGCAGACCGTGTTTAACAACCGCGGTCGCGTGCAAATCGGTGACAACGCCGGTGACCGGATCTCGTTTGTCGGTGGCGTGCTTGCCAACACTGCCCCCACCAGCCTCCGTCTGGCCGGTTTGATTGCTGCGGAAGGCGCAAGCGAAATTGATCTTAGCGCAGCCTCCGCCGAAGTGGTCGATACCGCGGTCATTGGCGGGCGTTTCTTCACCAATGATGATCCGTTGAATCCGATCTTCACCGATGCCGCTACGGGCGACATCACGCTGGCTGATGTGGTGATGTCCAGTGGTGCTAGCCTTGTCATTGGCGAGGGTCAGGCCTCGACGATTGCAACCGGCGCGATCAGCGGCACAACAGGCGGCGCAGCATCAAACCTGACGCTAAACAGCACTGCTGCGATCACGATTGCCGGCGATGTGAACACCGATGGTGCTATCACGGTAAACAATTCCAATGGCATCGACTTCCAGGGTGATTTGGCTGGTGCCAGTCTGACGATTCAGGGCACAGCAGATGGTGAATTGGTGCGGGTGGCAGGCGATCTGGATATTGCCGGCAATGTCACCGCGGGCGGTCAGGCTGGGTTGAATAATCAAGCTTACGACATTGAGCTGCGCGGTGAGAATAACGCGGTGGGTGGTGTCACCAACATTGCCAACACGGGTTCCTTACTGATGGGTACCAGCGCTGATGCGCAGTTTGATTTTGTCGGCGGTATTACGGCAACAAATGCTGCCACGCGGACACTGGCCGGTACATTTACCGCTGGGGCTGCTGCTGGCGATACTGGCGTTATTAACTTCGGCGGAGCCAGCGCGATTGACTTTACCGCCACGAGCTCGGTCGGTGGCGTATCGACAGGCGCCATTACGCTAGCCAATGCAGTGTTGGCTGATGATGTCACGCTGACTATCGGCACCGGTGTGGCGGCCGATCTGACCACAGGATCAATCTCTGGCAGCGCAGGCGGAGGCAAGAGCCGCGTAGTGATCGATACCACCGGCACAGCGTCGATTGATGGCGCTGTGGGCACCGATTTGGCCTCGCTGACCATCGAAAGTGCTGGCGACATGACCTTTAACGCTGAGGTTGGCAGCAGTGCAGACCGCATTGATGCGATTTATCTGAAAGCCGCCGATGGCGCGATCACCTTTGCCGATAGTGTGTTTGCCACCCGTATGGCCAACAGCGGCAGCTTTGATGTGAGCTTCTATGGTGATGTCACGGATGTCATCGATACCACGACATTGACCACCTCAGGCACGGTCAACTTAGGTAATGCCGCTGCCGATGTGTTCAACTTCCGTGGTGGCTTTACTCACACGGCGGGTGATACCACGCTGTTTGGTGAGCTCAATACCTTCGATAATGCCGTGACCACCAGCAATCTGGATGTGCTGGGCAACTCCAGTATTAAGCCCGGCGCCGCCATGACCGCCGTGGTGACGCTAGGCGCCGTGGTGCTGGCCGATGGCACGCTGCTGAGCATTGGCAGTGGTAGCAGCGGGGCGGTGAATATCGGCAGTGTGGCCGGTACCGCCGGTGGGGCGAGCTCTAACTTAACCCTCGATACGACCGGATCGATTAATGTGACGGGCGCGGTGGGCACCGATCTGGGTACTATCAAGCTCGTCAACACCGGCAATGCCAGCTTTGCCGGCCCGGTTGAGGCTGCCAACCTTCAAGTTCAGTCGGTTGAAGCTGGCAGTACGCTGAGTTTTGCTGGCAACACTAACATTGCCACCGACTTCTCGCTGGCGGCCGGCGCTTATGACCTGCGCATGACCGGTGGGGTGAATACCCTGGGCAATGTCCCGCTGGTGCTTGAGAACACCGGGCAGGTCCAGCTTGGCGATCAAGGCACGGATGTCTTTAGCGCCGCTGGGCTCACTGTCACCGCTGCCTCAGCTGTTGAGATTGCCGGTACATTTAATATCGGTGGCGCACTCACGCTGGGTGATAGCGACACGGCCGTGACACTCATGGGTGATACGGTATTAAACACCGCACAGGCCAACGGCGCCATTGTGCTGGGTAATGTGGTTGAGCCTGACACGGCCGGCACGCATTCGCTGCGTCTGCGTGCAGGTTCAGCAAACATCACACTCGATGGCTCAATTGGCTCAGTGCGCCACTTGGCTGAGCTGGTGGTGGAGAACACGACGGGCACCACCACGATCAAGGGGGATCTGACCGCGAGTGATCTGATTTCGCTGGGCAGTAAAACCACCCTGGTGGGCGATCGGGTATTGAGCGCCGATGAAATGGACTTCATCCAATTGCTTACCGCTGATGCGGCCGGGCAATCACTCACGCTGACAACCTTTACCGATGGTCTGGACATTGCATTGGGCGGCAATGCCAACACCGATGCCAACACGCTGGATCTCACCTTTGGCGATCTCTCGCGTCTGGGTAATTCGTTTGCTTCGGTGATCATTGGTAACGCGGCGCCTGATGCCAACCTGCGCGGTGATGTGACCGTTTCAATTGATGCCGGGTCAACGCTGACCGTGTTTAATCCGCTCACCGTTTATGGCGATGCGATCACGTTCGACAGCGGTACCCTGGCCAGCGATACGGGCAAAGCACTCACCTTTGATGCGCTGGGTGTGGTCAGCGCGACTGCAGGTGATGGCGCAGCGGTTGCCGCGGGCGGTGATTTGACCCTGAACTACCGCGCGCTGACCACCGCCGGGCATCTGACCTTTGATCGCGCCTTGCAGGGTGTCAACGTGAACCTGCTGCAGCAAGGCGGCGGTGATTTGACCCTGATGGAAAAAGTGGCCGGCACAGCGAGCCTCAGTGTCACGGATCTAGCCAACCTACAAGCCATTGACACGCTGACCATTGGTGGCAGTGGCAGCTACGCAACAACGCCGGCAGTGAGCCCGGTCATGACCTTAAGCGGCACGGTGGACGGTGCGCCAATCACCGCCGCGGAAGTTGCGAGCCACCTAGTGCTCGATTTCAACCGTATCGCCCTGGATAACGATCTGGCGCTGGATGCCGGTAAGGCCTTAACGCTGCGTAGCGCCAACGCGGTGGATCAGGCCACGGGCATGACGCTGGATGTGGATGCCTTGCTGCTCAGTGGTGCGGGAGACATCACCCTGGACGAAGAAAACGTCATTGGCACCCTGGCATCCAACAGCACCGGCAATATCAGCCTGGGCGCCACTGATGCCAACATGACCATCGGCAGCGTGGCGGGTGTGGATGGCATAACCAATGCCGCGAGCGTGTCTGTGACCGGTGCCCGCGCCATCAGCATTGATCAGACCGTGCAGGCCAGCGGCAATATCACGCTCGCCGCGGGTGTGGATAGCACTCAGGACAATGGCTTCGTACTCGCTGGGGCAACGGCCGACAGCATGACAATCGGCACTGGCGCGCGGATCATCTCAAGCGCTGGCGATGTGCTGCTCGATGCCGGCATGACTGGTCATTTCATTAACAATCGCGGTGCTGATGCGGTGGCAGCTGGTGGCGCTTGGCAGGTCTGGTCAGCGGGCTGGGAGATTGAACAAGGCACAGGTAACCAAATCAACTACAGCCAGTTTGGCTCTAGCGACGATGCTGCCGATATTCTTGCCAGTGGCAACGGCGCAATGTGGCAGACGACCTGGGCGACTGGGGACTACAGCGGCGTTACCGCATCGGGCAATCGCTATGTGTTTGCCAGTGAGACACCCGCAACGGCGGCTAACTTGCTGACCATCTATACCGGCAGTGCCAGTAAGGAATATGGTACTGAGTTGGATGCCAATACATTGGCCGGCGATACCTACACCCGTCTGGGTGGCACCCTGTCTGATGTGGCGCTGACCGATCGCGGTGGTGTGGGCACGGTGGACTTAAAGGCCGTTGCCTTTACCACGGAAACACCGAATAACTCCGGCGTGACGATTGATGAAGTATTCACTGTTAAAAATACCACCTCAGATGGCGCTGCCCGCCTGGCTAATGTGGGTGAATACGGCGTTGCGTTTGCGCCCACTGAGGGTGTTGGCAATATCAGCCTGAGCGTAGTTGATGGCGCGGTGGTCTTGGCGAGCAACAGCAATGCCAATTACACCTTCACCAAAGATGGTACCCAGTTCACCTTCCGCGTCGAAAACACCGGAAAAATAACAGTCACGCCGAAGGTCATTGATGCGGTCGCCACCACCACCAGCCGCCAATACGATGGCACGGTGGCGATGACACCGGATCTTACGGTCAATACAGGCGTTAACGATGCAAATGGTAACGCACAAGAACTGAACATCACCTTTGATACGGCTGCGTTTGATAATCGCAATGCCGGTAGCCGTAACTTTACCGTGTCAGGCATCAGTCTTACTGATGGCAGCAACGGTGGCGTGGCCAGTAACTATGTTTTGAGCAGCAGCACCATTAGCGGCATCGGCACGATCGACAGGCGCATCATTGATGCCACGGTCACCGGCACTAAGGTGTATGACGGCACCACGGCGCTGAGCAACCCAATCACGAGCGTCAATAATGTGGTGGGCAGCGAGCAGGTGGGCTTGAATGTCACCGCCACCTTCGCCAGCGAAAATGTGGCCTACGACAACGATTCCGGTGCGGTGACCTCCCAGGCGCTCAATATCAGCAATGCCATGCTCACCGGCGCTGATGCCTTTAACTACACGGTGGTGGGTGCAACGTATGATGCCAGCGGTACCATTACGCCCAAGCTGCTTACCCTCTCGCCCACGGCAACCGCCACTAAGGTGTATGACGGCAGCAATGCGCTATCAAGCAATCAAATTAGCTACACGCTTGATGGGGTAGTGACGCGCTCCGGGCAGCTGGATGCGGTGAGCGTTGATTCGCCCGATCTGGTAGCCACGGTGGCCAACGTCAATGCCGGCACCACCACCTTTGTGGGCGCCGGCACCTTTAACCTAACCGGCGATGATGTGGGCAACTATCAGCTCAGTGCCGGCTCGGTGGTCAGTGGTGTTGCAACAGTGACGCCACGCGAACTGACGCTTGAGATGACGGCCAGCCGTGTCTATGACGCCACCCGCGATCTGGATACTGCTGATATCACCCTGACCAATTTGGTGGGCCTTGATGACGTCACGGCCACGCTTAACGGCCCGATCACGAATGCCTTTGATAACAAAAACGTCGGCACCGACAAACTGCTGACCATCAATGACACTAATGTCATTACCCTAGCGGGCGCCAGCGCCGCCAACTACATGCTGGCTGCCACCTACACCCACGCCGGCGGTGAAATCACGCAGCGTGACTTGTTGGTGACGGGTATTGTTGCGACCAATCGTGCCTATGATGCCACCACTGTGGTTGAGGTATCGGGCGCGACGGTGACTGCGCTGGCCGGTGATACCGTGAGCCTAGACGGTGAGGAGATAGGCACGCTGGCAGACAAACATGCCGGCCTGGGTAAAGCAGTCACCATCAGTGGGCTCTCGCTGGGCACCGGTGATGATAATGGCAACTATAATCTGGTCTTGCCGAGCGATGTGACGGTGGATATCAGCCGTGCACTGCTTTCCATTACTGGCGTGCAAGTGGCTGATAAGACCTATGATACGACTACGGCTGCCACGATCACCCAGGGCGGGTCTATTGCACCGATTGAAGTGGCGGGCACTATCGATGACGTCACCTTAGGTGGCACAGCCGTGGCGACTTTTGATGATGCCAACGTGGCGCGTGACGGCAGCAATGCGGTCATTGAGCAGGCGGTCACAGTTGCGGGGTACACCATCAGCGGGGCCGATGCACGCAACTACACCTTGGTCCAACCACAGAATGTCACGGCCACCATCAATCCCGCGGAATTAACCGTGGGCGGTATTAAAGCGCTCAGCCGTGATTACGATGGCACGACAGACGCGACCTTAGTCAATGCAGATTTTGCGGAGGGCGACACGCCCACAGCGCTTGATGGCGTTTTAAGTGGTGTGTTGGGTGCTGATCAAGTAACGCTGGTAAACACGGGCGCATCCGCGAGCTTTGACAACGCCAATGTGGGCCGCGATAAGGATGTGAGTGTGACCGGGTTTGCCTTGACCGGCGCCGAGGCGGGCAACTATGACATTTCAGGATTGACCCTCACTGCCGATATCACGGCAGCCATGCTGACCATTGGTGGATTGGATGCCGTGAGTCGGGTGTATGACGGCACGGTTAATGCCGAGCTCTCGGGCACCGATAGGGCCAGCTTTATTATTGCGGCAACCGGTGAGTCGGTGCGCGGCCTGCTGATCGATGATTATTTGGCTGAGTTTGACACCCGGCATGTGGGCGATGATAAAACCGTGACGCTGCGCTCGATTACCCTTGGCGGTACTGATGCCAGTAACTATGGTGTGATCCTTACGGTTGCCAACGATGACTTTGATCTGACTGATCCGAGCTCACCCGAGCGCTTGGCAATTACTTACACCGCCGATATTACCCCTGCGCAGATCACCATCTCCTCGAGTGATGTTGAAAAAGATTACGACGGCACGACCAACGTAAATGTTGCCAGTGCGGTGGTCTTCCAAACCGATGACCCTGACACACAGACCGAGCTCTTCGGCGGCGATCTTTTGGTCGGTGGCAGCTTCGAATTTGCCAATGCCAATGTCAGCCGCGATGCTGATGGACTGGTTCTGGCCGATAAAGAAGTGTTGGTCTCTGGGGTCAGCATCAATGATGGCAATGACGGCAATAACTACGTCATCACCTATCAGAGCAACACCACCAGCATCATCAACCCGCTGGATGTGACGGTGAGCGGCATCTCGGGTGTGGACCGTGTGTATGACGGTACCCGCGAGGTTCAGCTCTCGGATAGTGGCGTCACCATCGATGGCTTGCTGAACGGTGACGAAGACGATGTCAACGTGAACTTTGCGCCTGGTGCGTTTGGTCTGACGGAAAATAAGGACGCTGCGGAAGATAAAGCGATTATTGAGCTCGATGGCGTGTTGCTGGCCGGTGACAAGGCGGTTAACTACACCATCGTGGAGGCCACGGGTGCCACCGTCGATATCTCTCAGGCGGCGCTGACGCTAGAGCTGACCGGTGCGCTCGGGTCAGTCAGCCGCGTCTATGACACCACCACCATTATTAGTGAAGATGATGGGGCAGTGCTCACTGGCGTGTCGTTAACGGCAACGAATGGCACCCAGCTCTTCGGTACCGATGCCGTGGGTGGGTTTGATCTTGAGTTTAATAGTGCCTCGGTCAAACGTGACGGTAGTGGCGCAGTTCAGTCAGACAAGCAGGTAAACCTGCTCAGCGCCTTGCTGCTTGATGGCGATGGCGAAAACGTCAACAACAACTACACCATCACCTTGGTCGGCGCCAATATTGGTGAGATCACGCCGTATGAACTCACCGTGCAGGGCCTGACGGTAGAAGATCGTTTGTATGACCGAACCACAACGGCAGAGCTCATTGGCACGGCAGTTATCAACCCATTATTCAATGATGATGTGCAGCTCACAGGCACCGCCATCGGCAGCTTTGCTGATGCGGATGTAGCGCGCAACCTAGCCACGCAGGCGGTGATCGCTAAGGATGTGACCGTTGTCGGTTTGGATATCACCGGTGCCGATGCGGGCAACTACAGTATCACCCAGCCGCAGGGCATCACCGCGCGTATCTTGCCGGTGGAAGTCACCGTTACAGGCGTGGAGATTGCGTCCAGAGTCTACGACACAACCCTGAATGCCACGGTGAGTAATTTCGGTTCTGTGCAGGGTATTGAATATAGCGATGGCCAGTTCGAGACGCTGAGCCTAGACACTAGCGCCGTTCAGGCCATCTTCGCCGATCGCAATGCGGGCATTGGCAAGGATGTGGCGGTCACCGACTATATCTTGGCTGATGGCACCACGGGCACTACCGGGCTTGCCACCAACTACACGCTGATTGATCCGGTGGGTGTGACCGGTGATATTACGCCCAAGAGCATTAGCATCCTCACTGCAACCGATGACAATGGAGATGTCAGTGGCCTGGTCGCCGAAGACCGAGTCTATGACGGCACCAACATCGCGACATTGGCTTCGGGCGCGTTCTTGGATGGCGTATTCCTAACTGACGATGTCGCGCTTGACTTAAATGCAGTGGCCGCAGAGTTTGCCGATCGTAATGTAGCTGACGATATCGAGGTGACGGTGAGTGGCGTGGAGCTCTCGGGGACGGATCGAGGCAACTACACATTGACCGCACCTTCAGTGAGCACTGCAAACATCACCCCAGCAGCGATTCGTATTGTGGGCTTGTCGGTAGCCGATAAGGTGTATGACGGAGAGGTGGCCGCCACCATTTCCGGTACGCCTGAGGTATTTGCCATTGGTGCTGATGAGGTCACTTTGGTGGGCTTAACTGATGATCCCATTGAAGGTAACTTCGCAGACGCGAATGCTGGCACCGATAAGGTCGTCACGCTGGCTGGCCTGTCTTTGGGCGGTGCACAAGCCGGCAACTACACGCTACTTGGCGGCCTCTTGGGCAACATCACGCCGCGTCAGTTAACGGTCACGGGTTTGACTGGGGTTGGCCGCGTCTATGACGGCACGGTTAACGCCACTCTATCGGGAGAGGCTAACTTAGGTGCTGGTGTTAATGGTGGCGTGGTGAGTGGTGATGCTGTCTCGATCGGTGGAACCGCCACAGGTGTGTTTGCCGATAAAAACGTCGGTGATGCCAAGCCGATTACCATCACAGGCTTGACCCTGACAGGCACCGCAGCCAGTAACTACAGTCTCTTGCTGCCGTCGGCCAGCGCTAATATCACACCAAAAACGTTGATAGTATCGGGCATCACCGCCGAGAACCGAGTCTACGATGGCACTGATATTGCCAGCGTGGTTGTGGCGGATGCTCAGTTCAATGGCTTGGTGGCCGGTGATGAAATTACCGTGCGTTCCAGCGGTGTCTTTGACAGCCGTAATGTCGGCACCGGCAAGATCGTCACGCTCACCAACACCTTCGGTGGTTTGGATGTTGCGAACTACAGTATCACCAATCAGACCAGCACCACGGCCGATATTACGGTGCGTGATTTGGTGGTTAGCGGCATCACCGCTGAAGACAAGGAATATGACCGCAATGCCACGGCTAGCGTCATCGTCTCTAACGTGACGCTGGCTGGGCTGATTGCGGGAGATAATGTTGTGATCTCGGCAACCGGTAAATTCCGCAACGAAGACAATGATGCGGATGACTTCAATGCCGGCATCAACAAGCTCGTCGCTCTGTCCGGCAGCGCATCAGGCGATGATATTAATAACTACAACATCATTCATCAGGCCACCACGCGCGCAACGATTACGCCAAAAGCCATCACTATCAGCGGTATTACTGCATCTGACCGAGATTACGACGGTACGGTCAATGCCACGGTGGATGTGTCAGCACTCAGCACATCGGAATGGCAAAGTCTGGGTATGCTTGTCGGCGATACGCTCACCGTTTCGGCTACGGGGCAATTTGCCGATAAAAACGTGGCGCGTGATCTCAATGGCAATGTAATCGCGAAGACAGTGACACTCACCGAGACTTTTGGTGGCGCGAGCATTGGGAATTACACCATCACTGCTCAGGGCACCGCTCAGGCTAAGATCGATCCAGCGGCATTGGATCTATCAGGCACGACCCTGATCACTGCGTTGGACAAGGTGTATGACGGATCAACTACGGCCACGCTTGATCTCAGTGGCTTAACGCCAACGGCGCTGGAAGCGAACGGGCTTATTGCGGGCGATGAAGTGGTGATCACAGCTGCGGGTGCGTTTGATGACAAGAATGTCGCAAGGGACACTAACGATAACGTTGTCACCAAGACAGTAAACATCACGTACTCGGCGCTTGCCGGTGCAGACGCCGGTAACTATGACTTTATCGGTCAGACGACAGCCACCAACGCCAAGATCACGCCCAAGTCGATGACGGTTGCTGGTTTGACAGCGAACGATCGAGTCTACGATCGCACAACGGATGCGACGATTGACGATTCCGGTGTTGTCTTTAATGGCCTGGTGGCCGGTGATATCGTGACTATCGCTACCGTCAGCGGAAGCTTTGTCGACTTCAACGCGGGCGTCGACAAGCAAGTCAACATCACCACCCAGTACACTGGCGACGATCTGGGTAACTATACGATTACCGATCAGCTGACCACCACGGCCACTATTACACCAAAAGCCATCACCATCAGCGGTATTACGGTGGCTGACCGGGTGTATGACGGCACGGTCGATGTGGCCAGCGGGGATATTACGAACGGCATCAATTGGACTGATGTTGGTGTTATCTCAGGTGACACGATAGATATCAGCATTAGTGGTGCCTTCGCCGACAAGAATGTCGCTTATAGCGGCAGCACGGTCATTGATAAGACCGTTACGCTGAATGAGACCTTTACAGCCGGTGCCAACACATCGCTGGATAACTACCTGATCACCGCACAGGGTACGGCCGAGGCCAAGATCACTCAGCGGGGTGTCACAGTTGGTGGTATTACCGCTGATACCAAGGTCTATGATGGCACCGACGCAGCTACTGTGGTTGTCTCGGGCGCTACCTTCACTAACACCAGTGATTCGTCGTTGGATGGCCTGATTGCCGGCGATGATGTCGTGCTCAGTGCAACAGGTGTCTTCGATGATATCAATGCGGGAACGGGTATTACCGTAAACCTGACTGAAACCTTCAGTGGAGCAGATGCTCGTAACTACAGTTTCACGCGCCAAGAGACAGCCTTGGGGGATATCGACAAGCGTGTGCTGGATCTCAGTGGCCGCACCGATGTCACAGCAGCCGACAAGATCTATAACGGTAATACGACGGCCACCGTGGATGTCACGGGTATCACGACGGAAATACTGGAGAGTGTGGGGCTCATCAGTGGTGATGTTCTGGGCACGATTTCCGCCACGGGTACTTTTGCCAGCAAAGATGTGGCGTATGGCGGTGACGAGGTAATCGCGCAGACGGTGACGCTCGATTTTGCTTCGCTAAATGGTGCGCAGGCTGGCAACTATGAGGTGAAATGGCAGCCAACCACCACGGCCACCATTACGCCTAAAGCCCTTACGGTCAGTGGTCTGGAAGTGGCTGATCGGGTTTACGACGGTACGACGGCTGCCACGGTAAATGTTAGCGGCGCGAGCTTTAGTGGCTTGGTTGGAAATGATGTGGTGACGGTGTCAGCCACCGGGGCCTTCGCTGACAAGAACGTCTCCTACGATAACGATGGCACCACGGTCATTGCCAAAGAAGTCACCCTAACGGAAACCTTCGATGGTGCCCAGGTTGGCAACTACACCATTACTGGGCAGGGCACCACCACTGCCAAAATCACCCCGCTGGCCGCCACTATTTCGGGCATCACGGCACTCAACCGTGAATACGATGGCACCACGGACGCGCAGATTGATGTTTCGGGGGTAACCATCGCCGAGTTGGTGGCTGGTGATGAGATAACAATAAGTGCCACCGGCGATTTTGCCAGCGTTGACGCAGCGAATGGCATTATCGTGAATCTCACCGAAACAGTTGGTGGCAGCGATGCGGGCAACTACAACTTTACTTTCCAGCAGACAACCACAGCGGATATCACGCCACGTACGCTAACGGTTAGCGCCATAGGTATTGACGACAAGGTGTATGACGCGACCACCGCTGGTACCATCGACAGCTTCACGCTGTCTGGTCTAGTAGAGTCAGAGACGCTTGAGCTGACTGGTACCGCCACCTTTGCCAATAAAAATGTTGGCTCGCGCATTGGCGTGGCAGTCTCCAGCCTAACGCTGGCGGATGGCGCGACCGGTACCGCCTCGAATTACCAATTGGCAGCGAATAGCTTCAATACCACGGCCAGTATTACGCCCAAGGCCATTACGGTGAGCGGACTGACAGTGGCTGATCGGGTTTATGACGGGACGGCGACTGCAACGGTGGATGTGTCGGCACTCACCACAACGGAATGGGAAAGTCTGGGCATGCTCGCTGGCGATACGCTCACCGTTTCGGCGACAGGTCAGTTTGCCGATAAGAATGTGGCCTGGGTTGACGGTAACGTGGGCGGCACAGTCGCCGACAAGACTGTCACCCTGACCGAAACCTTTGGTGGTGCTGATGTGGGCAACTACAGCATCACAGGGCAGGGCACCACGACAGCGAAGATCCTCGCCAGAGAGGCCACCATTAAGGGGATCAATGCACTCAACCGTGAATACGACGGCACCACAGAGGCACAGATTGATCTCTCGGGCGTTACGATTGCCGAACTGGTAGCCGGTGATGACATTCAAGTCACTGCCACGGGCGAATTCGCTAGCGCCAATGCTGGCAATGGGATTGAGGTGAGCCTCACTGAAACGGTGGGCGGCGGCGATGCCGGCAACTACAACTTTACGCTTCAGCAGACAACCACCGCGGATATCACGCCACGTACCTTGACCGTTAGCGCGATTGGTATTGATGACAAGGTGTATGACGCGACCACCGGTGGCGACATCGGCAGTTTCACGCTGTCTGGCCTAGTAGACTCAGAAACGCTTAATCTGACCGGTACGGCGACCTTTGCTGATAAAAACGTGGGCTCGCGCATTGGCGTGAGCGTGTCTAGCCTGGCATTGGGTGATGGCACAGGTACGGCAACCAACTACGAGCTGGTTGGAACAACGTTCAACACAGTGGGCAATATCACGCCAGCGGTGCTGACGATTACAGGAACCGCCGCAGCCACTGGTGGTTACACCTACACTGGCCGAACCACCATTGCACTTGAAGCCGGATCGGTCAGCGGTTTAGTAGGTGGCGAGAGCCTCGATATCACCGCTAGGGGCACACTACCGTCGGCGAATGCTGGTACCTATAATGGCGTGACAGTGGCATATACCTTGGCTGATGACGATGATGCGACCAATACATCGGGTGGTCTGGCAAGCAACTACGTCATTAATGTAGATGCGACGAATGGCAGCACCATGACTGTCGATAACATCACTATCGGCAAAGCAGCCCTGACCATCAAGGTGAACGACACCGTCAAGCTCGCCGGTGAAGAGGATCCTGCGTTTACTTATACCTTTAGTGGTTTCGTCAATGGTGAGACGAGTGCGGTGCTGTCGGGCTTGGACACATCAGTGGGCACAGCCGGGACCCCTGATAAGGATGGCAATACTGAGTCTACCGTAACCGCTTCGGCCACCGCCATTAACTATGACCTCACCTTTGAGGATGGCACCTTAACCACCGCTGGTAATGGCGTGCTGGTGGTCGATATCGCTGATGTGGCGATGACTTATGGCGATACGCCAACCCTGACGATTGCCCAGGCGCGATACTCTACTGTTGAAGACGGTATCATCACGCTGACTAGCACCGAATCCAGCAATGTTTGGACCATTAAAACGGGTGATGACACTACTTTGCTCAGCGGTTTCGGATTAGGGATCGAGAACGAAAGTAGCAACCTGAGCTCTGCTGGTTTGATCAATGCGGGTAACTACACCATTACAGAAACGAGAACGGTGTCGGTAAGTTATGCAAGCCCTATTACGGCACATTTCTTCCGCCAAGGCGCACTGACCGTCACACCAAAGACCATCACCGCAACGGTGACCGGTGGCAACACCAAGACTTATGACGGCACCACCGCCATGCCAGACTTGGCGCTGGGTTCAGACGGTATTGTCACTGGCAGCAACGACCACACTGATGACGTCACCGTTACTGGTGTTGGCCAGTTCGCCAGCCGCAATGCCACTGCTGCGAACGCTGCGCAGTTTGTGGTCAATAACATCACCTTAAGTGGCAGTGATGCCGCGAACTACCAACTGGTAGCCGACAACGCATTCTTTAGCGATGGCACGATTAATCAACGCCAGGTCACCATTGCCGGTATTACTGCCGTAGATAAAGCCTATGACGGCAACAACATCGCGCAGGTTGATGTCAGCAACGCAACATTTGGGTTGACAGGAAGCACAAGCGTTCCAGGGTTAATTCAAGGTGATGTGGTCACCGTTAGTGCCACGGGTACATTTGATAGTAAAGATGTGGCGCGTGACTCAAACGATAACGATGCCGTCACCTCACAGATTGTGACCCTTGATAATTACAGTTTTGGTGGTGCTGATGCAGGTAACTACACCTTCACCGGGCAGGCAACCACCACCGCCACCATTACACCGCAAATCTTGACAGTGACTGGTCTGACTGCGCAGGACAGAGACTACGACGGCACGACCAACGCGACGATTGACACTAGCAATGTCGAGTTTGACGGCATTGTCTTTGGCGAGTCGATTAATGTGGCTTCGGTAAGCGGCAAGTTCCGCAATGCCTTTAACTCCGATGATGATAAAAATGTGGGCCAGGATAAGCTGGTGCAGATTAGTGGCAGCAGCTATTCGGCGGGCAATGACGACACCTCGTTGGATAATTACATCATCATTGATCAGGCCACCACGCAGGCCTCGATTAATCCTAAGACTTTGACGGTTAGCGGTATCCAAGCCAACGACCGGGACTACGACGGTACAGTTGCCGCTACACTCAAGCGCGATGGCGACAACGCTCTCACCGGCCTCGTTCTTGATGGCCTGATCGATGGTGATGTTGTCACGATTGATGTCACGGGTGCGTTTGGTAGCCGAAACGTCGCGCGCGATAATGACGGTAATGTCATCGCTCAGACGGTGACATTAATCGAGACATTCTCTGGGCTCGATGTGCGCAACTACAACATCGTCACCCAGGATACAACCGAGGCGACGATTAACCCACTGGCGGTCACCATTGCCGGCATTACTGCCGCAGACAAGGCCTATGATGGTGACGCTATCGCCATCCTGAATACCAGCAATATCACCATGCCAGGCCTGATTCAGGGGGATGAGGTCACCGTGGCTGTCAATGGGGCCTTTGCCAGTAAGGATGTGGCCCGCGATTCGAGCAACAACAATGCCGTCACCTCACAGACCGTCAACCTGACAGACTATAGTTTTGGTGGTGCGCATGCGGGTAACTACGCTTTCACGAAGCAGACCACCACCACGGCCACCATCACACCGCAAACGTTAACGGTATCCGGTCTTGTTGCGGAAGATCGCATTTATGACGGCACGGCCGTTGCCACCATCGACCTTAGCGGGGCCACTTTCAATGGCCTGATTTCGGGTGAGTCGATTACGGTGACTGGAGCCACCGGTACCTTCCGTAACGCACTCAATACGGAAAACAGCAAGAACGTGGGCTTGGGCAAGCTGGTGCAGATCAGCGGCAGTAGTTACACCGAGGGCAATAACAACACCTTGTTGGGTAATTACATCATTATTGATCAGGCCACTACTCAGGCCAGCATTGAGGCAAAAACGCTCACGATTAGCGGTATCACAGTGAGTGACAAGACCTACAACGGCACTCGGACTGCATCGGTTGATGTCAGCATGTTTGACTCATCCTATTGGGAATCGTTGGGTATGGTTGCCGGCGATGATCTCGGTATTAGCGCCACTGGCCTATTTGGTAGCCGAAATGTTGCGCGCAATGATGACGGTGATGTCATCGCTCAAACCGTGACGTTGACAGAAATATTCTCTGGGTCAGATGTTCGCAACTACAACATCGTCTCTCAGGGCACTGTGTTGGCTAAGATCACTGCGCGCGATCTCGACTTCTCTTCAGCTGGTCTGGTGACCGCAGCCGATAAGGTTTATGACGGCAGCACCTTGGCCACGCTTGATTTAAGTGGACTGACCAATTCAGCGCTGATTACCGCGGGGCTCATCGCAGGCGATGATGTGATCGTTACCGCCACCGGTGCATTTGCTGACAAGGATGTAGAGCGCGACTCCAATGACAATACCCAGATTCTTAATAAGAATGTCAATATCACCTACGACGATCTCGATGGCGATCAGGCTGGCAACTACAACTTGGTCGGCCAGACGACCACCACAGCGGCGATCACGCCCAAGGCCATTACCATCGCTGGTATTACGGCAGATGACCGAGATTACAACGGCGACACGTCAGTCACCGTGAATGACAGCGTCGACTGGGCTGCCATCGGCCGCGTCTCAGGCGATGACCTCACGCTCAGCGCAACGGGGGCGTTTGATGATAAGCATGTCGCCCGTGATGCCCAGGGCGATGTGATTGCCAAGACCGTGAATTTGACCGAGACGCTCAGCGGTAACGATCTGGGTAACTACACCGTTACCCTGCAGGGCAGCACCACCGCCATGATCAAGCCGATTGCGCTGAATATCTCCAATGCAAATCTGATTACTGCCAATAACAGAACCTATGACGGCACGGTATCGGCCACCTTGGATTTAAGCGCTGTTGACACTGCAGCGCTGGTAGCTGCCGGCATGCTCAGTGGCGATGATGTTGACATCAACGTCACTGGCGCCTTTGCGGATAAAAACGTAGCCGACGGCAAGCCAGTCACCCTCAGCTACTCCGCACTGACCGGCACCGATGCGGGTAACTACACCTTCACGGGTCAGGCCTCAACCACGGCGGATATCACGGCTAAAACGTTGGATTTATCCAACACCAGTTTCATCACCGCTGCCGATAAAGTTTATGACGGCAACGATGTGGCCACTTTGGATCTCAGCGGAATCACCACCGCGAAGTTAATTGATGCTGGCTTAATTGCTGGTGATGCCGTGGTGATTTCAGCCACTGGAACATTTGATGACTTCAATGCTGGTTTTGGTCAAAACGTAACCATTAACTATGCAAACTTGGCAGGTTTGGATGCTGCGAACTACAGTTTCACAGGCCAGGCAAGTACAAGCGCTGATATAACGCCCAGAACGGTGACTGTGTCTGGGCTAACGGCCCAAGATAAGACCTACGATCGCAATGCCACGGCCACAATCGATGGCTCGGATGCCACCTTTGTGGGCGTGGTGGATGGCGAGACGATTACGGTGGATAGCGCAACAGGCGTGTTCCGCAATGCCATGAACACCGCCAATGACTTTAATGCCGGTAGCAACAAGCTGGTTGCGATCACCAGCACGAGTTATGCGGCAGGCTCCGGCACCTCGCTGGATAACTACATCCTGGTAGACCAGGCTACTACTAACGCTGACATCACGCCGCGTGAGATCACCATCTCGGGCATCACCGCCGGGGATCGTGACTACGATGGCACGACACGAGCATCGATCGGCACCAGCAACATTAGCTGGGGTGGAGCAAGCAACGACGGCGGCATGTTTGAAGACGATATCCTGACAATGTCTGTCACCGCGACGGGTAGCTTTGCCGACAGGAACGTGGCCTATGATGGCACTAATGTCATTGCAAAAGATGTTACGCTGAACGAAAGCTACAGCGGCTCGGCACTGCGCAACTACACGATCACCAAGCAGGGCACTGCTAGCGCGACCATTAGCCCGAAATTGGTGACGGTCTCTGGTATCACCGCGGCCGATAAGGTTTATGACGGCGATGACGTGGCCACGTTAAACACCAATAGCGTCGTCATTAGCGGTCTGGTCTTTGGCGATCAGGTGAATGTGGCAGCAGACGGGCAATTTGCTGGCTCTAATGTGGTGATCAACAGCACCAACGGTACGATTGAGTCTCAAATCGTTACCCTGTCTGACTTCCTCTACACCGGCGCAGATGCCGGGAACTACAGCTTTACTGATCAGGCCAGCACCACCGCCCGAATCACGCCGCGCGAGTTGACCTTGGGTGCTATCGCCGTTGCCGATCG
The DNA here is from genome assembly GCF_022406875.1 of Ectothiorhodosinus mongolicus. NCBI lineage: Bacteria > Pseudomonadati > Pseudomonadota > Gammaproteobacteria > Chromatiales > Ectothiorhodospiraceae > Ectothiorhodosinus > Ectothiorhodosinus mongolicus. The sequence goes on along the minus strand of NZ_CP023018.1, from coordinate 254,924 downwards.
CCAATATGACGGCACGCGAAATGGCAATATCGATAGCGTTGACTATACCGGGCTAGTGGGCGATGAAACCCTCGGCTTTACGGCTACCGCTCGGTTTGCAGATAAAAACGTTGGTAATGATAAGCTCGTCTCAATCACTGGGCTCGGTCTGGCCAATGGCACGGGCGCCGATGCAGGCCTGGCCGTGAACTACAGCCTGGTGCAAACCAGTGCCACGACCGAGGCGTCCATTACGCCTAAAGTATTGACGATTAGCGGTATCACCGCAGCTGATCGGGATTACGACGGCACCGCAATTGCGACCGTCGATGTCAGTGCATTTGACGCGGATCATTGGGTATCGCTGGGCATGATTGCTGACGACACGCTGACCATTAGCGCCACCGGTGAGTTTACCGACCATCGCGTAGCGCGCACCGATGATCCGGCCACGGGCACGGTCACCAGCAAAACCGTCAACCTGATTGAAACCTTCGGTGGTGCCGATGCTCGTAACTACACCTTTGAGCGCCAGGGAACTACCACCGCAACGATCAACCCGATTGCGCTCAATATCACCGATTTGGAGGCTTTGGATAAGGTCTATGACGGCAATGCCGAGGCGATGATTGATGTCTCGAATGCCTCGTTCACCGGTTTGATCGGCACCGATGTTGTCACCGTGAGCGCCACGGGTACGTTTGCTAATGAGAATGTGCAGTACGCAAGCAATCAGGTGACCTCACAAAACGTCACGATTAACGGCGTGGCCGCCGGCGCCGATCTGGGTAACTACACCGTGACGATTCAGTCGAGTGATACCGCCACGATCACGCCTCGCACTCTGATCGTCTCGGGACTGACGGCTGATACCAAGGTTTACAACCGGAATGTTGAGGCGACGATTTCGCAAGACAACCTGCTGCTCAATGGTTTGGTTTATGGCGATGAGGTCGAAGTGACGGCAACGGGCACTTTCCGAAATGCCAGCAACACCTCTGATGACTGGAATGTGGGCGACAACAAACTCGTCATTCTCAGCAGCAGTTATGGTGGGGCGGATTTGCTGAATTACAGCATTACTGATCAGGTGTTTACTTCGGGTTCGATTACCCCGGCCTCGCTCACGATCAGCGGCATAACGGTTGAAGATAAGATCTACGATGGTGATATCTCGACCAATGTGGATCTCAGCAATGTCGTCCTCGACGGGCTTTTTGCCGGCGATGATGTTGAGGTGGCTGCCAACGGCTTCTTCGCGGATGCCAATGTGAATTGGGATGGCACCAGCGCGCAGAGCAAGATAGTCAATCTGGCCGAAACCTACACGGGCGCAGATCGGCGTAACTACATCATCACGGCTCAGGGTTCGGCGACTGCCACGATTACCCAGAAAGCGCTGAGCATCAGCGGTACCACCGTGGCCGATAAGGTCTACGATCAGACTGATGTCGCTAGCGTCACGGCGGGCACGCTGGCCGATATGATCGGCAACGAGCAGCTGGGTGTGACGGGTGCCGGCACCTTTGCGGGCCAGGATGTGGTGCGTGATGGGGCTGACCCGTTGGAGCAGGATGTGACCGTCACCTACACCTTGCTCAATGGTGCCAATGGCGGGATTGCCAGCAACTACAGCCTCGCGGGCGAAACTTTGGTCGAGGCTGCTGCGATCACGCCCAAGGCGTTGACCATTAGTGGCATCACCGTTGCTAATAAAGAATACGATGGTAATAATGTTGGAAGCGCGGATGTTAGCGGCGTGACCAATGCCGTGCTAATTGCTGGCGGTTTGATCGATGGCGATAACGTCACTGTTGCTGCCACGGCACTCTTTAACGACAAGAACGTCCTGCGCGATGCTGATGGCAACCCAATCGCTAAGCATGTGACCCTGACCGAGACCTTCGGCGGGGCCCAATTGGTGAACTATGATGTCACCGCTCAGGGCAGCACGACCGCGACCATCACTCCTCGTGGTCTGACGATTTCAGGTCTCACCGTGGCAAATCGTCAATACGATGCCACCACGAATGCCTTGGTGGATGTCAGTGGTGCTGTGCGCGACGGCTTGGTGACTGGCGATGAGGTCATCATTACTTCTAGCGGCGAGTTCGCCAATGCCAATGTGCGTAGAGATGCCGATGGCAACCTGCTGGCACAAACTGTCACTTTGACAAGTAGTTACAGCGGAGCGGATTGGTTGAACTACACCATCGCTGATCAGCTGGAAGCTACGGCCACTATTGAGCCGCGCATCCTGACGATCTCGGCAGATAACGCCACGGTAGTCGATGATAAAGAGTACGACCAAAGCGATGCGGCCACGATCACGGTGGCTGATGTGTTCCCTGAGCGCCTGTTCGATAATTTGGTCGGCACGCAAACGGTTGAGCTCGCTGGGGCCGTGGGTACGTTTGCTGATGCCAACGTCTCGCGCGCTGATCTGGCTGATCCGCTAAGCGCGGCGGTAGCCAAGGATGTCACGGTGGTCTACAGCATCAGCGATGGCTTCTTCGGTGGCTTTGCCAGCAACTACACCGTCGCGGATGACATTATTCAGGCCACCATCACACCTAAGGCCATTAACATCAGTGGTATTACTTCCACCGATCGCGATTATGATCAGACCGATGTGGCCGTGATTGACGATACACAGATCGTGCTCGATGGCTTGATCACTGGCGATGAAGTCGATGTGGCCGTGACCGGTACCTTCGCTAGCAAAAATGTGGTGCGTGATGCCGATGGCACGCCGATCGCGCAAACCGTGACATTGAATGAGATCTTCTCCGGTGCCGAGCGTGGTAACTATGACATCACCGCGCAGGGCGAGACTACGGCCACCATTAACCCGTTGGCATTGACGATTAGTGGTATTAGCGCTGCCGATAAGGTCTATGACGGCAATGCACTAGCCACGGTGGATGTTGATATCGCCAACCGTGCCAGCACGCTTGAAGGTAACGGCATGATTGCGGGCGATAATGTGCAAGTGGGAGCCACTGGCGTGTTTGATGATGCCAATGTGCGCCGCGGGGCCGATGGCAGTGTCTTGAGTAAAACCGTCACCTTGACAGAGACGATCTTGGGCGATGATGCAGTCAACTATGACATCACATTACAAGGCACGACTGAGGCCACCATCGATCCCGCCACGCTCAGCGCCGTGGCGGAGCGCCAATATGATGGCACCGCTGTGGTCGAGGGTAGCGTGGTGACCATCACGGGTGTGAATGCGGAGACCTTTACCGCAGCCGGTCTGATGGCGCTGGATAACAAGCACGTTACCGGCGGTGCTATTAATCCTGATTCGGTTGCAGGGCTTACGCTCACCGGCAATGCGGGCGCCTTGACCAGTAATTACCTGCCGCTGAGTGTTGAGCAGACCGAGATTACTATCACGCCGCGTATCGTTACGGTCACGGCGCCGATTATCGATAAGCTCTATGACGCCAGTGCGTTGCATGTGGCCACCCAAGACGAGCTGGATGCGATGACCGCGCAGCTTGTTGGTGCGGATTTCATTGAGGCCGCTGAAATCACCTTTGTAGGCGGGCCAGATGTGCTGCGCGATGCGGATGGTGAGTTGTTAGACCGCACGGTAACGCTTGATTTTATTGACATCATCGATGGCAATGCGGGCAACAACTATACGGTGACGCTGGCGGGTAATGACGCCAGCGTAATTCGCCCGGCGCCGCTGACCGTGCGGCCTGTGGATGATGCGAAATTACTGGGCGCTGATGATGTGACTGGCTATGCGGGTCTGCTCTTCCAAGGCTTTGTGGGAACGCAGGATAAAGCGGTGTTTGGTGCGGATCTGCCTGAGATTTCGCGTGTGGCGGGTGAGGATGAGGGGATTTATGCGCTCACGGCCTCAGGCGGCTTTGCCAATAACTATGCGCTTAACTATGCAGCAGCGGAATTTGAGATTCTGCCGCGCGGTTCACTGCTGCTGCGCGTCAACCTCGGTGCGCCATCTCTCACTTATGGCGATACGCCGATCAACCAGGCGGTCACGTTCGAGCCTACCTTGACGGTTCAGTATTGGGCGGAAGACGCCATTGCGCCGACCACGCTGGATGCTAATCTAGATACGACTACGGGTGTTTACACGATTGCACCGGGCGCAGGTGGAGATTTCACGGCCGATGATATTGCCGCATTCTCAATCGCAGTGACGGAGGGTGTCGGAAGTGGCGCAGGGCAATTGTCGGTGGGTGGCTATAACCTGAGCGAGTCAGGGTTAACACTTGAAGGCGATGCGTTTAGTCGCCTTCGTTTGGTGGGCGCTTTGACGGTGGCACCTAAGGTGATTGGCGCGGCTGATCTTGGCCTTACCGAGCTTGAAAAAGTGTATGACGGCGGCACGCGCATTCGGGATCTGGATTTAGGGTTTGCGGATGCGAACTTACCGGGCTCGCCAATCCTGCTGGGTGATCAGCTCGAAGTGTTTGGATCGGGTGAGTTCGCTGACCGCCATGTGGGCTCTAATTTAGGTGTCTCCTTAAATGTTCGCCTAACCGGTGCCGATGCCCTGAATTATGCGCTCAACAGCACAGCGCTAACGACAGAAGATGATGGCATCACCGGCACCATCACCCAGCGTGAGAGCGTGACCTGGGTGGGTGCGAACTTTGGTTTCTGGACGGATCCATCAAACTGGGCCGATGGCGCTATCCCTGATCGTAAAGATGCCACTGCCATCGATAACGTGGCAGAGGTTGTCATTCCGGACGCCGTGCGGGTGATTTATGAGCTTGACTCGGCTGGATTGGTTGGCAGCGCCATTGCCAACGACGGCACGCTTGAGATCTTGTCCAATACCACCGCGCTGACCATTGGCAATACCCTGAGTGGCACCGGTGATTTGGTCCTTCGTGGCTCGGATAACTACACGGTCAGCGGGGATAATAGCTTCTCAGGCAGCCTGGATATGGGCGCCGCCACTTTAACTGCCACACAAAATAGCTCATTGGGTAGCGCAGGTCGGGTAATCTCAGACGGCGGCACGCTGGATGTGACGGGTCTAACGCTGCCCGCCTTGTCGGTGGATGGCCCGGTTACGCTGCTGTCGAATGTAACCACGCTGGGTGATCAAACATTTGGTGGTGATTTAACCTTCTTGAGCTCCGGCACGGCGACCCAGGTGACCGACAACGGCGGCATCTTGCTCGTTACCCCGGCGGTGCCGAACTTCCTCTCCGAATCGGGTGATATCCGCTTTGATGGGGCAGTCAGCGCCGGCAAGGGCTCTAAAGACGCTAAGCGTTCGCTGGTGGTCTCCGCAACAGAAGGCAATGTGACGGTTAACGGCCAGATCGGCATGAACCTTGTCGATCCCAGCGACCCGGATGCCTACAAGACCATTCGTTGGAGTGCTTATAGTGCTAATAAGGGCAATCAGGATCTCAACCCGTGGGCGGTCGATATCAATGCCGAGACCATTAATCTGAACGCGGATGTGACCACCTTTGAGACCCAGCGCTACACCGGGGCCACGACCATTGGCAATAATGGAGACAATGGCTTCATCCGGCTGTTGGTCTCGCTGGATCCGTCGATCACCTTTGAGGGATCGGTGGATGACAGTGGCAACGGCCTCCACACTCTCGTGCTGCGGGCAATCACGCTACAGCCGGATACTGAAGTGCCCACCATCACGTTGGATGAAGTGGGTCAGACCAACCCACTGGCGGCGCTGGATGTGCGGGTGGGCTCGCAGTGGACGGATCCGGATGAAGCGCTGGTGACCGATCTTGCGCCGCTGAGCAGTGATCCCGATCGCCTTTACGATGATGAAGAGCGCTTTGACTTTGTGGGTGAAATCACGCTTGCTGGATCGATTGCGACTACCGGTGATCAGCTCTTCGTGGGCCGTGAGATTGCGCTGACGGGCCAGCCCGATCAAGTGTTGCGGACTGAAACGGGTGCGGTAAACCTGATACCTGGGTTGAACCCTCCAGTTAATAACGGTGACCCAATTTTGCCTAATCCAATTGGGGGAATTGAGCAGGTGCAATTTAGTCAGGGCTTCCAAGGTCAAGGTTTCGGGGGCGAGCTGCAGGCGCTGTTTGACGCTCTGGATATTACGCCAAACCTCGAATTTGACCCGCCCCCACCAGTGATTGTCGTGCCCGGATCTGCAACCCCACCGGGTTTGGGCCCAGACGCTGGTCGTGAGTTGCGCTCTATAGCTGATGGGGCTCCAAGTCGTTTGCAGGGCGTCTCTTTGGAGGCCGCACAGGCATCGCGTCCGGGTCTCGTTGTTGCTGAAGTTCGCGTGGGTACAGTGAGTTCGGCAGCCGACGTGCGTGTAGGTGATAATCGCGCGTTTGTGAACGTGCGTCGTCCTGAGCCGCAGCGCTTCGCTGTCAACATTCCGTTCCTATACGAGTTGCCGGCTAACACCTTCGAGCACAGCGATCCTACGCAGAATCTGCGCTATGAGGCGGTGACTTTGGATGGTTCGCCTCTGCCCTCGTGGCTGAACTTTGAGCCCGGGTCACTGCGCTTTACCGGGCAGCCACCTGAGGGTATACGTCAGCTGGTGGTGCAGGTGATCGCTATCGATAGCGAAGGCAACCGCACCTCTACCGAGCTCGTTCTCGACTTCGACTAAAAATGGGGACAGACCCCTTTTTTCAAAAAATGGGGACAGACCCCTTTTCGGCGAAAAATAAATCTGTCCCTATTTTCGGCGGCGGACGTCTTCGATGCAGGTTTCGGTGGAGCGGTAGATGTTTTCGCGGCCGATGACATCGACCAGGTGGGTGCGCTCCATAACTTCTAAGACTTGGGCTTTAAGGCCGGCGAAGACGAGGGTGACGCCGCGGGCTTTGAGGCGCGCCACCAGCGAGCGGATGACCTCTTCACCGGAGGCGTCAATCTCGTTAATGCCCTTGGTGACGATGATGAGGTATTTGGCATTGGGGTGACGGGCGGCCTGTTCGAGCACGGCGTCCTCGAAGTAGGGCGCATTGGCGAAATACAAAGAGCGGTCAAAGCGTAGCAGGCCGATCTCATCATCGGTGGTCAGGCCATAGCGCTGGGCCTCGCGCAGCGTGCCGTCGCTGTGCCGCGCCAGCTCCGAGACGCGCGGGCGCATGGTGCGATACAAAAATAGGGCGATGGCCACACCCACGCCGATGAGAATGCCAATGTCCAGGTTCGGGGCCACGGCGAGCGTCGCCACAAAGGTGACCACGGCGGCAATGCCATCATGTCGGCTGGCGGTCCAGGCATGCTGAATCGCCTTAAAGTTAATCAGGCCCGCCACTGCCATCATGATCACCGCGGCCAGCACGGCCTCCGGCAAGTGATAAAACCACGAGGTCATGAACAGCAGCACCAGCAGGATCAAAACGGCCGTAAATACCGAGGACAATCCGGTACGTGCGCCGGCATTGAGGTTGACCGCCGAGCGCGAGAACGAGCCGCTGACTGGGTAGGCCTGGGTGACACTGCCCACCAGGTTGCCAAGGCCCTGACCGATGAGCTCTTGATTGGGGTCGAGGCGCTGGCCAGTGCGCCCGGCGATGGCGCGTGCAATGGCGATGGCCTCGGTAAAGCCCACCAAGGCGATCACAAAGGCGGCGGACATCAGTGCCAGAATTTTCGAGGTGCTCATCTCCGGCAGGCGCAGCTCAGGCAGACCTGCGGGGATGCTGCCAATGACTTTGCCACCGGCGTTCATGGTGACGCGATCCTCAACCATACCGCCATAGCGCCAATGGCCGGCGTCATCGACGACAAAGCCGCCAACCGTCTCATCGAGGACGAAGCGCAGTTGCCGCAGCTCACGGAGTAGGGGTCCCGCCTCAGCAGCGAGCGTGTCGCGCTCGTCCTGCCAAAGCAGTTGCCGGTAAGCCAGCTCGGCTTTTAATAGGGCGGTAGCATCATCCATGCGCCCTGCCGCCTCGCGGATTTGGTTGTCGAGACGGGCCATTTCGCGTTTGAGGTCGGCCAGCGTTAGCATTTGTTCCTGGACGGGGGCGGGTTCGACCTTGCTAATGTCGATTTCGGTTTTGTTTTCAAAGCCAATCAGGGCGCTGATGAGGGTGGCCACTACCACCGCTACCAACACCCCCGGCCATTTGGGAAGGTAGCGTTTTAGGCCGGCCATCAAAGCAATGGCGCCAAGGCCAAACGCTAGCGTTAGCCAATGGATTTGGGCGATGTCCATGAGCATGCCGATCAGCCCGAGCATGAAGTGGCCGCTGGTATCGATGGGGATGCCCAGGAGCTTGTTGAGCTGTGATAGACCGATAATCAGCGCCGCGGCATTGGTAAAGCCGACAATCACCGGATGGGAGATGAAGCTCACCAGCGCGCCCATGCGCAAAACGCCCATGGTCAGCTGGATGATGCCTACCATAAAGGCCAAAAGAATGGCTAAGGCGATGTATTCGGCCGAGCCCGGAGTGGTTAGGGGTATTAATGCCGCGGCGGTCAATAGCGAGACCACGGCGACAGGGCCGGTGGCCAGCTGATTCGATGAGCCCCATAGCGCGGCGACGATCACCGGCAGCAGCGAAGCATACAGGCCATATACCGGTGGCAGACCGGCCAGCTGCGCGTACGCCATCGACTGCGGCACCAAAACCAGCGCCACAGCCAGCCCGGCGGAAAAATCAGCCTTAAGGATCTCAGCAGAGGGCCGCTGCCAGCGCAAAAACGGCAGCAAGCGGAGCAATAGCGCGTTCATGCGCCAAGTATAACCAAATCAGCTAATGCTTATAACCAATAAAGACGGGGTACGACCCCAAATGGGGTCTGACCCCATTCAGTGCACCAATTGGGGTCGTAATGCTGGGGTACGACCCCAAAAATAAATCCGTCCCCTTTACCCAAATGGCGTTCGTCTTGACGTACGTACCTAAAACCGTACAATTGTGGCAAGATCGAACATGTGAGAGGTGCATCATGACGGGAATCACAGCGACTGAGGCGCGCAGCAACCTATATCGGTTAATTGATGAGACTGCTGAGTCGCATCAACCCATCGTCATTATGGGTAAGCGGAACAAAGCCATTTTGGTGTCGGAGGAAGACTGGTCTGCCATTCAGGAGACACTTCATCTGCTTTCCGTACCGGGTATGCGTGAGTCTATTCGTGAGGGGATGGAAACCCCTGTGGATGAGTGCGATGAGGAGCTGGACTGGTGACATGGACGTTGGTGTACACCAAGCAAGCTCAGAAGGATGCCAAGAAGTTGGCCTCAAGCGGTCTCAAACCGAAAGCTCAGGAACTGTTAGCGCTTTTAGCAGAAGATCCGTTCGGCACGCCGCCGCCGTTTGAGAAGCTTATTGGTGATCTCACGGGGGCCTATTCACGCCGCATCAATATTCAGCATCGCTTGGTTTACCAAGTGCTAGAGGACGAGCAGGTGGTGAAAGTTCTCAGACTCTGGACCCACTATGAATAACGTATAACTACCGCAAGTAGTTGATGTTCCTTCTGGGGTCAGACCCCATTTAGTGCAGACCCCTCTCGGCACAAAAATAAATCCGTCCCCATTTTGGCGCAGTTTTCTTGCGCTGCATCATTTTGCCATCGCATAAGTGTCATCTGGCCGGTTGATAATGGTGAGGTGAATCCGCAAAGCTTGGATGATGCCCTCTAATCAACCGGAGAGACTGTCATGGCCCAGATGATGAAAGCTGCTGTTTTTGTGGAACCCGGACGCGTGGAGATCGAGGATAAGCCGATCCCGGATATCGGCCCCAACGATGCCTTGATGCGCATTACCACGACGACCATTTGTGGCACGGATGTGCATATCCTTAAAGGCGAGTATCCGGTGGCCAGTGGATTGACGATCGGTCACGAACCGGTGGGTATCATCGAGAAACTGGGGGCGAATGTGCAGGGATATCAGGAGGGTCAGCGAGTCATCGCCGGTGCCATTTGTCCCAGCTTTACCTCCTATGCGTGTCAGGATGATTGCTGCGCCCAGGACGGCGGGCATCATGCGCATGGCTACAAGCCCATGGGTGGCTGGCGCTTTGGTAACACGATTGACGGCTCGCAGGCTGAGTACCTGCTGGTGCCTGATGCGCAGGCCAATTTGGCGCCCGTGCCGGATGGGTTGAGCGATGAGCAGGTCTTGATGTGCCCGGACATCATGTCCACAGGCTTTGCCGGCGCCGAATCCGCGAATATCCGCATCGGCGATATCGTCGCGGTGTTCGCGCAAGGGCCGATTGGGCTGTGTGCGACGGCCGGTGCACGGTTGCGTGGGGCGGGCATGGTTATCGCAGTGGATGGGGTGGATGCGCGTCTGGAGATGGCGCGGCAGATGGGCGCGGACGTAACCTTGGATTTCCGCAAGGTGGATGTCGTCTCCGAGATCATGAAAATCACCGGCGGGCGCGGCGTCGATGCCTCGATTGAGGCTTTGGGTTTGCAGTCGACTTTTGAATCGGCGCTGCGGGTACTCAAGCCGGGTGGCACTTTATCCAGTTTGGGTGTGTATTCCGGGGATTTGACCATTCCCTTGGATGCGTTTTGTGCGGGGCTTGGGGATCACAAGATCATCACCTCGCTGTGTCCGGGCGGCAAAGAGCGCATGCGGCGGCTGATGAACATCATCGCCCGTAACCGCATTGATCTTGGGCCTTTGGTGACGCATCGCTATGCTCTTGAGGACATTGTCGCCGCTTATGACCTGTTCTCGAATCAGCGCGATGGCGTGCTCAAGGTCGCGATCAGCAATTAAACGTGGGGGTACGACCCCAAACGGGGTCGTACCCTGTTTCATAAATTGAGAATCAGATTCTCAATTTGCATAATTTGTGCTAGTTTAGCTTCATGATTCCGCGTGCTGCCTATTCGCTTGTGCGCCAGCTTTTGGCTGGTTTTCCCATCGTGACTATTACCGGGCCAAGGCAATCGGGCAAGACGACGCTAGCGCGCAGTATTTTTGCTGAGCGTCCCTATCGATCATTGGAAGACCCAGATCTTAGGGCCCTGGCCGTGGAAGATCCGCGCGGTTTTTTAGCCACTCTGCCGGATGGCGGCGTTCTGGATGAGGTGCAACGGGCGCCAGACCTGTTGTCCTATTTGCAGTCTAATGTAGATGAAGATAGGCGCATGGGCCGCTTTTTACTCACTGGATCTCAGCAGTTCGGGCTGATGTCGGGGATTTCGCAGTCGCTCGCTGGCCGTACCGCCTTTGTTGAATTATTGCCGTTGAGCCACAGCGAATTGGTCTGCGCAGGGATATCGTCAGAGGATCTCGACACTCACTTATTCACCGGTGGCTATCCCACCTTGTACGATCGCCTGATTACCCCGCAGCATTGGTTTCCAGCTTACGTTGCCTCATACGTTGAACGCGATGTGCGTCAGATGCTCAACGTGCAGGATTTGGACGCCTTTCAGCGCTTTGTACGTTTGTGCGCTGGTCGGAGTGGACAGATTCTCAACCTATCATCGTTGGCGGCCGACAGCGGGATCACCCACAATACAGCACGGGCTTGGATTTCGGTGCTCGAGGCCAGCTATGTACTGTTTTTGTTGCAGCCCCATTATGCGAATTTCAGAAAACGCCTAGTCAAGGCACCCAAGCTGTACTTTTTGGATACAGGGCTGCTGTGCTGGTTGCTCGGTATTCAGGGTAAGGCGCAATTGGTTACCCACCCATTACGGGGTGCAATTTTTGAGACGTGGGTGGTCAGTGAGTTGCGTAAGGCCTGGCTTAATCGCGGCGAGCGCCCGCTGTTCTATTATTGGCGCGACAGCAATGGAAATGAGGTCGATCTGTTGATTGAATCTGCTGACCGCTTGATGCCGGTCGAGATCAAATCGGGGCAGACCCTGAATAAGGATTTCTTTACTGGCCTAGAACGCTGGGTCGGGCTAGCTGGGTCAATGGCGCAAAACCCCACTCTGATCTACGGAGGCACGGGATCCCACGAGCGTAAGCCTGTGCAAGTGTTGGGTTGGCGCGACCTAATTGGGGTCGTACCCCGAAAATAGGCAAAAAAGGGGACGGCTAAAAAGGGGACGGATTTATTTTTCCTTTAGGAAAAATAAATCCGTCCCCTTTTTAGAAGTTGCCGAAGAGGGTGCCGAGGGTGATGAGCGCGATTAGCGAGATGAAAGGCGCCAGCATAGCGACCATGGCAAGATCGAAGTAGGCCTGGCGGTGGGTAAGGCCGGCGATAGCCAAGAGTGTGATGACCGCGCCATTATGCGGCAGGGTATCCAGGCCACCGGTGGCCACGGCGGTGACGCGGTGCAGCAGCTCGGGATTGATGCCAGCCACACGAGCCATCTCCAGGTAGGTATCCCCCAGCGTGGATAGCGCGATACTCATGCCACCAGAGGCAGAGCCAGTCATGCCCGCCAGAATATTCACGGCAATCGCCAAAGAAATCAGCGGGTTATCGCCGCCCAAGGTGACGACGCTATCGCGGATCAGCAAGAATGCGCTGAGCGAAGCAATCACCGCACCAAAACCCACCAAGCTAGCGGTATTAAAAATCGGCACCAGCGAGGCATTAGCGCCATTGTCCAGAGTTTGTTTCAAACCCGGCAGGCGCCGCCAGTTCATCGCTAACAGCAACAGCAAAGCACACACCAGCCCCACAATCACCGACCAGACGCCGCGCACCGCCTCGATATCGGTCTCACCATACAGCGGCAGCGCCAAAAACCCAGTGTCCATGCGTGGAATCACCACAAAGGTGAACAACAGGTTGACGGCGATCACGGTGATCAAAGGCAGCACGGCCACCACAAATGAGGGCTGGTCTTTGGCGGGCTGCTCAACAGGCAGCTCCATCAGGTCAAAGCCCTCGCCAGCGGCCTTCTCACGCAGCTCGCGATTGGGGCTAAACTCGGCATCGGGATGATCGCCATAGCCCTCAGCAGCCAGGCTGCGCGCGCGGTACTGCAGCCACATCAACCCTAGGCCAAACATGATCAAGGCAGTAATCACGCCCAGTCCCGGAGCGGCAAATGGACTGGTGCCGAAATAGGGCATGGGGATCGCGTTTTGGATGGAAGGCGTGCCGGGCAGGGCGGTCATGGTGAAGGTGAACGCGCCCAGCGCGATGGTCGCCGGTATCAACCGCTTAGGGATATTGGCCTGACGGAACAAGGCGGCGGCGATGGGGAATACCGCGAAAGCGACCACGAACAATGACACACCGCCATAAGTCATCACCGCACCGGAGAGCACCACCGCCAAGATGGCGCGTCCGGCCCCGAGCTTGGCAATGATGCCATTGGCGAGGGTTTGGGCGCTGCCGGAGTCTTCCATGAGCTTGCCGAATACCGCGCCGAGCAGAAAAATGGGGAAGTAGAGGGTGATGAAGTTGCCGGCACCCCCCATGAAGATCTGCGTGTAGCTGCCCAGCGCACTGCCCTCACGGCTGGCAACGACCGCAAAAGTCGCCAGCGCTGGAGTGAGAATGAGCAGGCTGACGCCGCGATACGCCAGATAAATCAGCAGAAAAAGCGCGATGAAAACGACCATCAGGCCGATCATGACTGGGTCCCTTTGTTGCTTTTCTGGCTTTTCTGGCTTTTGTCGGCGTCGCTCAAAGGTGAGCGGAAGCTGTCGCCATCAAAAAGATCGGTCATGTCAAACGTGCCGCGCACTCCCAAATCCTCATAATGGTGCTGCAAAAAGCGATCGGCCCAGGTCCAGCCGCGTTCCCGCAAGTGCTGCAAATAGGCCCATTCGGCATTGAGTTTGCTGGAGGCATCGAGATCCTTGAGTTCCTCGTGGGCATGGATCAAGTGCACGAAAATGTCGCGGTAGCGCTCGGATTCTAGCTGCTCGACTTCGATCAGTTCATGCAGCAGCTCGATCAGGCGCAGCTCTTTGATGAGGCTGGCATTGAAGGTGATCTCATTGATGCGGTTGATGATGTCGCGACCGGTGCGCGGCAGGTCTTCACGCATCAGTGGGTTGATCTGCACGACGATCAGGTCACGGGTGGCTTTGTCTTCCACCAACGGGTAGAGGGCAGGGTTGCCAATATATCCGCCATCCCAGTAGGCCTCACCGTCGATCTCCACTGCTTGGAACATGAACGGCAGGCAGGCTGAGGCCATGACGCTGTCGACCGTGAGCTCAGGCTGGCTGAAAGTGCGGCCGCGGCCGGTGCGCACATTGGTGGCAGTGACGAAGACTTTGACATCGGGGCATTGATTGACGCGCTCAAAATCGACTTGGGCGGCGACCAGATCGCGCAGCGGGTTGATGTTGAGCGGATTGAGCTCATAGGGCGAGAACTGGCGGGTGAGCTGCTCGAAGAACAGGTAGCCGGGGGATTGATCGAGGCTGTAGTTGCTGGTCATGTGGTCCCAGAGGCTGCGCTGCATCGGTGAGAATCGGGCGGCATTACTCACCGCCAGCCAGAACTGCTCGAGGGCTTCGCGCGCGCCATCGCGACCACCGCGCTGCAGACCATCGGCCAGCACCACGGCGTTCATGGCGCCGGCACTGGTGCCGCTAATGCCAGAGATTTGAATGCGCTCATCAGCCAAGAGACGATCAAGCACGCCCCAAGTGAGTGCGCCGTGAGCACCACCGCCTTGCAGGGCGAGGTCAACGATTTTGGGTTGCGAGGGGCTAGGCATGCGGCTACTCCACTGGAGAATGTAGCTCTATTGCAGCGCAGCATTCTTGCCGCTGTCAAGCGGTTCACAAACGCAAAAAAGGGGACGGATTTATTTTTCCTTGCGGAAAAATAAATCCGTCCCCTTTTTTGATTGGCTCCCCGGGACGGGCTCGAACCGCCGACCTAGTGATTAACAGTCACCCGCTCTACCGACTGAGCTACCGGGGAATGGGAAAGCACGCGAGTTTACGGGCTCGGGCTTGAGGCGTCAAGCAGCACGCATTCAGCCCTGCACAGCCTTAGCGATGCGTTCCACCGCTTTCTCCAGGTTCTCCATGCTGGTGGCAAAAGACAGGCGCATGTGGCCATCTAGGCCAAACGCACTGCCGGGCACCAAGGCAACGCCGACTTTTTCCAAGAGCATCGACGAGAAGTCGATGTCATTGTCATAGCCCAAGGCCTGCATCGCGCCCTGCATGCCGGGGAACAAGTAGAAGGTGCCATCGGCGGGCAGGCAATCCACGCCGGGGATTTCGTTGAGCGCCTTGTGCAGGTAGTCATGGCGTTTTTCGAAGGCGGCGCGCATCTCTTCGACACAGCCCTGATCGCCATTGAGCGCGGCTTGTGCGGCTTCTTGGCTGATCGAGGTGGGGTTAGAGGTGCTTTGCGACTGAATATTGGTCATGGCCTTGATGATCTCCACAGGGCCAGCGGCGTAACCGATACGCCAGCCGGTCATGGAATAGGCCTTGGAGACGCCGTTTAACACCATGGTCTGGGGGTATAGCTCGGGGCAGGCCATCAAAATGTTACAGAAGGTCTGGCCGCGGAACAGAATGTGTTCGTACATATCATCGGTGGCCACTAAGACATTGGGATGACGCAGCAGCACCTGACCCAAAGCCGCCAGTTCCTCGCGGGTATAGGCCACGCCCGTGGGGTTAGAAGGGCTATTGATCACCACTAAGCGGGTCTTGGAGTTAATCGCCGCCTCAAGCTGCGCGGGTGTCATTTTGAAATGCTGAGACTGATCAGCGGTAACGATCACCGGCTTGCCATCAGCCAACAGCACCATATCGGGGTAGGAAACCCAGTAGGGGGCGGGGATGATGACCTCGTCGCCTTCATTGAGCAGGGCTTGAGTGAGGTTGTAAAAGCTTTGCTTGCCGCCGCAGGACACGAGGATCTGCTCGGGCTTGTAGTCGTGGCCGTTGTCGCGCGCGAATTTGTCGATGATCGCCTTTTTCAGGCCGACCGTGCCGCCCACTGGGGTATACTTGGTTTTGCCCTCACGAATGGCAGTGATGCCGGCCTGTTTGATGGACTCGGGGGTATCAAAATCCGGTTCGCCGGCGCCTAGGCCAATGATGTCGCGGCCTTGGGCTTTAAGCTGCGCCGCCAAAGCGGTCACGGCCAAAGTGGGCGAGGGCTTGATGCGCTGAACGCGTGAGGAGAGCTTGATGTCCAAAGGTCTGTCCGCTTGCTAGAAAGTGAGTGGCGATTGCGGGTTAATCATACTGAAATTGGGGATTAAAGATAAGCGCATGTCGGCAGGTTTTGTTTTAAAAACGGGTTATACCCCGGCCGGTGATCAGCCCAAAGCCATTGAACAGCTGCTGGATGGGCTAGATAGTGGCCTGGCGCACCAGATTCTTTTGGGGGTCACGGGCTCGGGTAAGACTTTCACCATCGCCAATGTGATTGCCCGCTCACAGCGCCCCACCATCATCATGGCGCCGAATAAGACTCTGGCAGCGCAGCTCTACGGTGAGATGAAGGAGTTCTTCCCGGATAATGCCGTGGAGTATTTCGTGTCTTATTACGACTACTACCAGCCCGAGGCCTATGTGCCGTCCTCGGATACCTATATCGAGAAAGACTCCTCGATCAACGACCACATCGAGCAGATGCGCTTGTCGGCTACGCGCGCCTTACTGGAGCGCCGCGATGCCATCATCGTCGCCAGTGTCTCCGCCATCTATGGCCTGGGGGATCCACGTGCCTATTTGGAGATGGTGTTGCACATCAAGCGCGGCGATGTGATCGATCAGCGGCAATTGCTACGACGCCTGGCTGAGCTGCAATACACGCGCAATGATTTGGACCTGGGTCGCGGCACCTATCGCGTACGCGGTGAGGTGATTGATGTGTACCCCGCCGAATCCGAGCGCGAGGCTGTGCGCATTGAGCTATTTGATGATGAGATCGAGCAGCTCTCGTATTTTGATCCGCTCACAGGTGAAGTGTCACGCAAAGTTCCGCGTCTAACTATCTATCCCAAAACACATTATGCCACGCCTCGTGAGACCCTTTTGGAGGCGATTGAGAAGATCAAAGAGGAGCTGCGCGAGCGCCTGGATGAGCTACGACAAGCCGATAAGTTGGTCGAGGCACAGCGCCTGGAGCAGCGCACCCGCTTCGATCTGGAGATGATGCTGGAGCTGGGTTATTGCTCGGGTATCGAGAACTACTCACGCTATTTATCGGGACGCAAAGCCGGTGAGCCGCCGCCGTGTTTTCTCGATTACCTGCCGGATGATGCCTTGATGGTGCTGGATGAAAGCCATGTCACCGTGCCGCAGCTGGGGGCCATGTATAACGGTGATCGCTCGCGCAAGGAGACCTTGGTGGGTTACGGGTTTCGTTTGCCCTCCGCTCTGGATAATCGCCCCTTAAAATTCGAAGAGTTTTTGAATATCACGCCGCAGATCATTCATGTGTCAGCCACTCCAGGCCCATGGGAAAGCGAACGAGCGGGGCAGGTGGTCGAACAAGTGGTGCGTCCCACTGGCTTGGTGGATCCCGGTGTGGAAGTGCGCCCGGCGACCACCCAGGTAGAGGATTTGCTCTCGGAGATTCATTTGCGTGTGGCTGATCAAGAGCGGGTGTTGGTGACCACACTCACCAAGCGCATGGCCGAGGATCTCACGGAATATCTGGGTGAGCATGGCGTGCGCGTGCGCTACCTGCATTCGGATATCGATACGGTGGAGCGGGTGGAAATTATTCGCGATCTGCGCTTGGGCGAGTTTGATGTGCTGGTGGGGATTAACTTGCTGCGCGAGGGCTTGGATATGCCGGAGGTATCGCTGGTGGCGATTCTGGATGCGGACAAAGAGGGGTTTCTCAGATCAGAACGCTCATTGATCCAGACCATTGGTCGTGCGGCGCGCAACCTCAAGGGCAAGGCCATTTTGTATGCCGATAAAATCACCGGGTCAATGCGCCGGGCCATGGATGAGACCGAGCGGCGCCGTGAGAAACAGCTGGCCTTTAACGAAGCCAATGGCATTACTCCGCGCAGCGTACAAAAACGCATCGCCGATATCATGGAAGGCGCCTACGCTGGCGGCAGCGGGGCCTCAGCCAAGCGCTATGCCAAGGTGGCCGAGGAAAAAGGTCGCTATGCCAAGCTCTCACCCGATGATCTGGCCAAGCGCATTGAAGAGATGGAGAAGCGCATGTTCCAACATGCTCGCGATCTCGAGTTCGAGCAGGCGGCGCAGCTTCGTGATGAGATCGAGTCCCTGCGCAAAGACCTGATGATGTTGGCATGATTGACAACATGATACTCACTTTATTGGCTTTGATAATGAACGGGGTAAGGGCGATCACTTTCACTTGGATGGAAAGGAATATCCTTATCAATTCATTTCGGTGGAGCAGTTAACTGAAGATTTCATCTCGGCTGTTGCCGCCAGGAGAGAATCGTGACTGATCGTTATCTCACTATTACTTTAGAGTCAGATTGGAGAAGTGCTTTGCGACGTGCGGGCCAACTAGCGAATTCAGAGACTTATCAGGGCGAGGTTCTAAATTTCGAGACCCCGGCTCAATTCTTCGCTCAACTGACAGAAAAAAGATGGGAGCTCGTGCGAGCAGCGCAGGGTAAGGGGGAGATATCAATACGTGAACTGGCTCGCATGGTGGGGCGTGATGTGAAGCGGGTGCATCAAGATGTTGTGGTGCTTACTGATCTTGGATTGCTCGAGCGAACCGTAAGAAACGGGGTTATTTGCCCTTACTCCTCCATGCACATCGATATGTACTTGAAAACCGCATGACGTATTGTTGGGTTTAGCGCTGCTGGCTGTCTTTGCACAAGCCTTTCATCTCTTCGGGCATGTTGTCCGGACACATTCCGCAAAGTTCGTTGCCCGGCACCGAGAAGTCGATTTTGCGGGGGTAGGGCAGATCAAGCCCGTTCATGATCGCCACAAATTCCTCTTCACTGCGGTTCTTACCGAGACGCGGGTTGCGCAGTTTTTCCTGCCCGATAGTGGTGATGCGGCGATCTTCGTAGTCATGCGCCGGATAGACCAAGGTCTCGTCCGGTAAGCGAAAGAACTTGTTGTGGATGCTCCGGTAGAGCACATGCGCATCGCCCGATTGGAAATCCGTGCGCCCGCAGGCCTCGATCAGCAGGGCATCGCCGGAGAACAGCATCGGCATGCCATGATGATCCAGCAGATAGGCGTGATGCGTGTCGGTATGTCCAGGCGTAAACAGAGGGTTGAGCGTGATGCCGCCGATCTGAAAAGCTGCGCCTTCGGTCAGGCCAATATCACGGCAGGGTAGCTCATCCTGTGCGGGTCCAGCGATTTGACAGCCGGTGGCGTTTTTCAGCTTTTTGGCGCCAGTGATGTGGTCGGCGTGGATATGAGTTTCGATGGCATAGTCCAGCTTGAGCCCCATCGACTGCAGCACTTCCAGGTCCCGCTCCACCGTCTCCAGCACCGGGTCGATCAGAGCGGTAACGCCCGTGTCCGGACAAGACAGCAAGTAGGTGAAAGTGGAAGAATCGGGTTCGTACAATTGTCGAAAAAGCATCGCATTGCCTCGTCTTCGGTCACTTCAATTCGTCTGACTATCGAACATATCGGTTGTTCTATCGCCGATGCAAATAGAAGCAGGTAAAGTGATGGAATTCGGCGGTAGTTGGCGGGAGGCAGTTTGATGGCAGCACCGGACAAGGCGCATTGGGAGACTGTTTACGGCACGCGGCCTGGTGAGTCTTTGAGCTGGTATCAGCAAGGTGGGGGGCTGTCCTTAGAATGGATTCAGGGGCTGGCTTTGCCTTCTGAGGCCGGCATCATCGATGTCGGGGGCGGGATGTCGACTCTGATTGATGAGCTAGTAGCGGCCGGTTTTACCGATCTGACCGTGTTGGATATTTCCGAGCAAGCGTTGCAGCAGTCACGTAACCGACTGGACGCGGCGGCCGACGCTGTGGAGTGGCGAGTTGAAGATATCACGCAAGCCGAATTACCCAATGATCGCTTTGATCTTTGGCATGATCGGGCCGTATTCCATTTCCTCACGGAGGCGGCGCACCGCGAGGCGTATGTTCAACGTTTGATGCGGTCACTGCGCCCCGGTGGATGGGTGTTGATGGCCACCTTCGCGCTGGATGGACCGGAGCGCTGCAGTGGGTTGCCGGTGGTGCGCTATGGCCCGGAAAGCCTGCAGGAAACACTGGGGCAAGGATTTAGCATCATCAAGCACGCCGCAGTGGAGCACATGACGCCCGCCGGCGCAGTCCAAAACTTCAACTTCTGCTTATTCAAGTCGCTAATTTGAGTTCACAACGACAAGGAAGTCTCCAATGACACCAACAATTTTTAGAGAGCGAGGCTATCGTTTTTTCTTTTTCTCCCGCGAAGAGTCAAGAATGCACGTGCATGTAGTCTCTGGGGATGGAGAGGCTAAATTCTGGTTAGAGCCAGTGCTTCAGCTAGAAAAGAGCTATCATTACAATCAAAGGCAGATTAGAGAAATTCAGTCACTGATTGAGGAGCGCCACCTTGAGCTTATCGACGCATGGAAAAGCTGCTTCGGCGGTTGAAGTGACTCATATATCGAGTCATGGGGTATGGCTGCTCGCGCATGATCATGAAATGTTCATGTCCTATGAGGCGTTTCCATGGTTTAAGGATCAGCCGGTCAAGGCCATATTAAATGTGCAGGAGGTATCTCCTGACCATTTTTATTGGCCGGATATTGATGTGGATCTTACTCGCGATATCATCGAGAACCCGGAGCGCTTCCCGAAAGTCGCGAAGACCGTCTAGCTCCAATAGCTTTGGGAACGCAAACTCCGGGGATGCGGGGTGAGGTTACATACGCTCGTACAGGGCGCGCACTTTCTCGCGGGTCATGATGGATTTCCAGTCAGGTCCTAGAGCGTTTTGCCACAAAGGTTCAAGACCCAGGGCGACATCGATCATCTTCTCCATGCCCGCTTCATCGACGTCTTTGGTGACGCCACGGGGCAGCTGGATATTGTGCTTGTCCATCATGCGACGAAACTCTTCGACATAGGGGCCGTAGTAGTCATCCAGCTGATCAAAGACGATGCAGTTGCCCACGCCATGACGGGTGCCCAACAAGAAGGACAATCCATAGCTCAGCGCATGGGCCACACCCACCTGTGAGTAGGCGATGCTCATGCCGCCAAAATAGGACGCCACCATGAGTTTGTCGTCAGCCTCGGGGTCATCACCCAAGTAGACATCGCGGCACAGATCCAAGGACTTCTCAGCATAGGCCTGGGCGAAGGTGTTGATGAAGGATCCTGCCAGTGCTTCGGCATTGTGGATGTAACAGTCCATGCCGGTATAAAACCACTGATCGGTGGGCACACCCTCAACCAATTCCGCATCCATGATGATTTGATCGAAGGGGGTGAAGTCGGAGTTGATGCCGAGCTTGCGGGTGGGGCCAGTGAGCACGGTCGTGCGGGAGATTTCTGCGCCAGTGCCGGCGAGGGTGGGGATGCCGATGTGGGTAATGCCGGGGTTTTTCACCAGATCCCAGCCCTGATAGTCGGCCGCAGAGCCGGGATTGGTAAGCATCAATGCCACCGCTTTAGCCAAGTCCAGAGTACTACCACCACCCAAGCCGATGATGGCATCCGGTGGGCGATTGGAATATTCATTGACGCGTTGTACCAGTTCATCGACATAACTGGTTTTGGGTTCGGTATCGACATTAACGAGAATAATCAGGTCGTTTTTATGAATGGGCACTCGGTGAATCAGCGGGCGATGCTCATGGATAGCGTCGATGAGGTAGACCACATGCGAGCCTTCGTCGGTGCGGTAGGCGCGCAGGATGTCATCCAGCTGATTGAAACTGCCGCGGCCAAAGACCATGTGCGGAACAACGCGGAGATTCTTATACATAGGGGCGATTAATACTCGGGATTAAAGTGTTCGGTGACGGCTTCTTCAAACTGAATGATGTTCTCAGGAGTGTCAATTTCGATCAGCGTATCATGGGTGACGGCGGTGGCAATACGATAGCCATGTTCCAGAGCGCGCAGCATTTCTAGTTTCTCAAGGCGCTCTAAGTGGCTCATCGGCAGCTTGGCAAAAGTGGCGAGAAATTCTTGGGTGTAGGCAAACAAGCCCACATGAATCAAAACCCCCTCGGGGCCGGTGAGATCGGCGTCATAACGCCCCACCGTCTCACGCACATACGGAATGGGCGAGCGCGAGAAGTAAAGTGCTGCGCCGTCTTGCGCGCAGACCATTTTGACGTGGTTGGGGTTGTGGTAATCGCGGTCGGTGGTCAGCGGAAAGCCTAAGGTCGCCATATCCACGCCGGGGGTAAGAATTTTATCCAGTAAGCGGATTTGTTCGCCTGTCACCATGGGCTCATCGGCTTGCACATTGATGATGCGTGCGGCGCCGATTTGTTCATTGGCCGCGGCAATGCGATCGGTTCCGCTGGGTAGCTCTGGATCAGTGATGACAGCGCGGTAGCCTTCGGCCTCTAAAAGATTTTTCAGGCGTTCGCTATCAACGGCAAACCACAAATCAAACTCTGGGGCTTCGCGACGGATTTGTTCAGCGGTCCACAGCAAAACGGGTTTACCGCGCACGGGGTGCAGCAGTTTTTGGGGAAAGCGGGTGGAGCCCAGGCGCGCCGGGACGATGATCGCCGTATGCATGAGGCTTAGCTCAACACGCTCATCAGCACTTCGCGCATTTTCCGGCCGCGCTCAATGCATTCGCCTTCATCCCAAGAGAGCTTAATCAGCATCGATAGGGTGCCAGCCATAATGGCGTCAGATTGGGGCAAGTTTGGCTTGCGGAAGTCATCGGACATGGTCTGGTATAGCGGGTTGGGGCTTTTGAGCTCGGCGAAATGATCCCAGCTACGGTAGTAGTGCCAGTTGTTGGAGTACCAGTGCAGGCAGCCATCAACGCCCGCTTCGC
This sequence comes from Ectothiorhodosinus mongolicus, assembly GCF_022406875.1. Classification (NCBI taxonomy): domain Bacteria; kingdom Pseudomonadati; phylum Pseudomonadota; class Gammaproteobacteria; order Chromatiales; family Ectothiorhodospiraceae; genus Ectothiorhodosinus; species Ectothiorhodosinus mongolicus. The sequence goes on along the minus strand of NZ_CP023018.1, from coordinate 232,143 downwards.
CCAGCTCTTTGCGGGCGCGCAGGGCTGTGGGCTCATCCGGCAGGATAAAGCTTAAGAACGTGGCGGAATCACCCTCAGGATCCGGCACGTCACGCAGGCGCAGGCCGGGGATATCTCTGAGCTGATCCTTAATCAGGGCTTTGTTGCGCCGGTTGCGGGCAATGATGTCATCAAGTTTGCGCAGCTGGGCCAAACCAATGGCGGCGTTGAGCTCGCCAATGCGAAAGTTAAAGCCCATGATCGGGTGTTTATCGGCGCCGCGATCTGCGCCTAGATGGTCGTGGCCATGATCGGTGAATGCCTGGCAGCGGTCGTAGAAGTCTTTATCAGAGCTGACGATGCCGCCGCCTTCACCGCAGGTGATGGTCTTGACGTAGTCAAAGGAGAAACAGCCGCATAGTCCGAAGCTGCCGAGCATTTGGCCTTGATAAGAGGCGCCGATGGCTTGCGCCACGTCTTCAATCAGAATGAGATTGTGCTTGGCGCAAATATCACGGATCTGAGCTACGTGGGCCATAGAGCCGCACATATGCACCAGCAGCACAGCTTTGGTGCGCTCGGTAATTTTCTCTTCCAGTTTATTGGGGTCGAGGTTCAGGGTCTCATCGATTTCGGAATAGACTGGGATGGCGCCGGCATAGAGCGCGCCCTCGATATCCGCCACAAAAGTGAAGGGCGGGACGATGACCTCGTCGCCAGCACCAATTCCGGCGCAGGCCATAGCGGTGAAAACGGCGGTGGTGCCGCTGGAGCAGACATGGGCGTAGGGCAGTTGCATGCGATCGGCCAGGGCTTTCTCAAATTCCAAAGCCTTCCACTTGCCTTGGCGCTGGCCATCAAAACCATAGCGCATGAGCACGCCGTGATCGAGGACCTCGAGCGCCTCGGCTCTCTCTTCTGAACCAAACCACTCAAAGCCGGGCATGTATCACCTTAAATCTGAAGGAAAATGGTGGGCGGTACTAGGTTCGAACTAGTGACCCCTGCCGTGTGAAGGCAGTGCTCTACCACTGAGCTAACCGCCCAAGCTCAAGAGCCGCGAGTATAGGCATCTGACCCCAAAGGGTCAATGTTTTGGCGGCTAAGAAGCTTTGGCTTGGCCGTAGGTGCGCTCGATGTAGCGCTCGACCATGGCTTGGAATTCCTCGGCGATCTGGTCGCCCTTGAGAGTCACGGTTTTCTCGCCATCTTCATAGACCGGAGCGACGGGTTGTTCGCCAGTACCGGGCAGGCTGATGCCGATATTGGCGTGTTTGCTCTCGCCGGGGCCGTTGACCACGCAGCCCATGACCGCCACGGTCATATCCTCAACGCCCGGATATTGCTCGGCCCATTCCGGCATTTTGTGGCGGATGTACGTTTGGATGTCTTGCGCCAGATGTTGGAAGTAGTCGCTGGAGGTGCGGCCACAGCCGGGGCAGGCGACCACTGCGGGGGCAAAGCGGCGTACATCGAGGCTTTGCAGGATTTCTTGGGCGACGATGACCTCTTGAGTGCGCGAGGCGCCGGGTTCCGGGGTCAGTGAGATGCGGATGGTGTCGCCAATGCCTTGCTGCAGCAGCACGGACAGGGCGGCGGTTGAGGACACGATGCCTTTGACGCCCATGCCGGCCTCGGTGAGTCCCAAGTGCAGCGGGTAGTCACAGCGGCGCGCCAGTTCGGTGTAGACGCGAATCAGGGGCTGCACGCCGCTGACCTTACAGGAGATAATGATGCGGTCATGCGGCAAACCGATCTCTTCGGCGCGGGCGGCGCTGCCGAGGGCCGATTGGATCAGAGCCTCTTGATTCACCGCGTCGGCGGTAAGTGGCTCGGAGTTCTGGGCGTTCTCATCCATCATGCGCGCCAGAAGCTCTTGATCCAGGCTGCCCCAATTGACGCCAATGCGAATGGGTTTATCGTAACGGCAGGCGATCTCGATCATTTGCGCAAACTGGGTATCGCGTTTGCTGCCGCGGCCGACATTGCCCGGGTTGATGCGCAGTTTGGCCAGCGCCTCGGCGCATTCGGGATATTTGGTCAGCAGTTTGTGGCCATTGAAGTGAAAATCCCCGACCAGCGGCACATCAAGGCCCATGGCATCGAGTTTTTCGCGGATCTTGGGGACCGCCGCAGCGGCTTCTTCGGTGTTAACGGTGATGCGCACCAGTTCTGAGCCGGCGCGCGCCAGTTCGGCGACTTGCACCACGGTACGAATATCATCCGCGGTGTCGGTGTTGGTCATCGATTGGATGGTGACGGGGTGGTCGCTGCCCACCGTGACCGGGCCAATGCGGACCTGGGTCGTGGGGTGGCGGCGGTAGTCAGCGGATAATGTGCTCATGGGCGTGCAATCAGGCGATGAAAACCAGATGCCGAGTGTAGCAGGTTGCGCGCGCCACAGAACTGATGGGCCTCAGCCTTGCAGGGATTATTGGCGTGGAGTTTGGTTGACGCTTTGGAGCCCAAGCCCGCATAATCATTCGTGTTTTCAAGGGGGCATTGATGTCCCGCACCTGCGTCATGGTGACCTGTATCGGTCCCCCCGCGACAAGAAGCTGTGAACCCCGCCAGGCCCGGAAGGGAGCAACGGTAGCAGTGGCATTGGGCGCCGGGGTGTGGCTGGTGCAGGTTGCCACCTTATACAGGCCAGCTGGATGAGTTATCAGGTTCTTGCCCGTAAGTGGCGGCCCCGCAATTTCGAGGCATTAGTCGGTCAGCCGCATGTGGTGCGGGCGCTGGTCAATGCCTTAAAAGACGATCGCCTGCATCATGCGTATTTGTTCACCGGCACACGCGGCGTGGGCAAAACCACGATTGCACGCGTGCTGGCTAAGTGTTTGAACTGTGAAACCGGCATCACGGCGACGCCCTGTGGGGTGTGCAGCGCTTGTCAGGAGATCGACAGCGGACGCTTTGTGGATTTGATTGAGGTGGATGCAGCCTCGCGTACGGGCGTCGACGATACCCGCGAGCTTTTGGAAAATGTGCCCTATGCGCCGACCCGCGGGCGCTTCAAGATCTATCTGATTGACGAAGTGCATATGCTGTCGACGCACAGCTTTAATGCGCTGTTAAAGACTTTGGAGGAGCCGCCGCCACATGTGAAGTTCTTGTTGGCGACTACCGATCGGCAAAAGCTGCCGGTGACAATCTTGTCGCGGTGTTTGCAGTTCAATCTTAAGGCGATGCCCACGGATTTGATTGCGCAGCATTTGGCTTATGTCTTAGAGCAAGAGTCGATTGCCTGTGAGCCAGAGGCTTTGGGCCAGCTGGCACGCGCCGCTCATGGCAGCATGCGTGATGCTTTGAGTCTGTTGGATCAGGCGATTGGCTTTGGCGGCGGGTCGGTGGCGGCGGATACCGTGAATGACATGCTGGGTGGGATTTCGCGGGCGCATCTAGGCGGTTTATTGCGCGCGGTGGCGGATGCGGATGCGCGGGCGATGCTGGCGGTGGTCGCTGAGCTCGATACGCAGGCACCGGATTACGCCTCAGTACTGACGGATTTGACCACTTTGCTGCATCAGGTCGCTTTGGTGCAGCAGGTGCCGGAGGTGGCCGAGTCGTTATCCGAGGATACCGAGCTATTGCAGGATTTGGCCGGCCAGCTCAGTCCCGAACATGTGCAGTTGTATTACCAAATCGCCATTCACGGCCGCCGTGACTTCGTGTGGGCGCCCGACCCGCGCAGCGGCCTCGAGATGCTGCTGCTGCGCATGCTCGCCTTCGATCGGAGAGCTGCAGTGACTGCGTCCTCGGCGGCGGCAGCCGCATTGTCACCGGCTCAGGCAGCGTCACCAAGTCCGTCAGCGCCACCTCGGTCAAAGTCAGGTGCTTCAGCCGAAACGGCGTCAGTGGCAACCCAAGCCAGCCCAACCGCAAACGCGGTGGCGCCACCCGCTGATGCGGATTGGTCGGCGGTGGTGGCGGAGCTGGGGCTGGCGGGCATGGCGGCGCAGCTGGCACAGAATTGTGCGCTGCTGGAGCGCAGCGAGACGCAGTGGGTGCTGGGCTTGGCACCGCAGCATGAAAGCCTAAAGACGCCCAACGCGGTGCAGCGCCTAGAGGCCGCGGTCAAGAAAGCCTATGGCGAGGAGCTGCGCGTGGTCATTAAGCTGGGAGAGGCGGAGGTGGTGACCCCTGCGGTCCTCCAGCAGCAAGCCAGTGATGCCAAACAGCAAGAAGCCGAGGCGGCCATTGCCGCTGATCCCATGACGCAGGCGTTGGGCGAAGCCTTTGGCGCTGAGGTAATCCCGGGCAGTATTCGACCCGTGGATGAGTCGCCGGCGGAGCATTAACGCACCGGCATAATGATTTATGATCCGAAGTTCTTATTTCGATAGGGGGAAGTCCGATGTTGAAGGGTGGTCTTGGTAATATCATGAAGCAGGCCCAGAAAATGCAGGAAGACATGGCCAAGGCTCAGGCCGAGCTAGCGGAAATGGAAGTCACCGGCAGCGCCGGCGGCGGCATGGTCAACGTGGTGATGAATGGCAAACATGGCGTCAGCGGCGTGAAAGTGGATCCCAGCGTCTTTGAAGAAGACCGCGATATGCTTGAGGACTTGCTGGCAGCGGCCATTAACGACGCCGTGCAAAAGGTCGAAGACATGACCCGCGATCATTTGAGCGGCGTCACCCAGGGCATGGGTTTGCCGCCCGGCTTTAAGATGCCGTTCTAAGATCGCTTTGCGCCTGCTCTCCACCCGCTTCTAGCCCGCGCCAAGGTTATTCATGTCTGGTAGCCCCTTGCTTGATGCCTTAGTGGACGCCCTGCGCTGCTTGCCGGGTGTCGGCCCCAAGTCCGCGCAGCGCATGGCTTTGCACGTTTTGGAGCGTGACCGTGAGGGCGCACGGCGCTTGGGTTTGGTGCTTGGTGAGGCGGTGGAGCGTATTGGCCATTGCCGCATCTGCCGCACACTGACCGAGCACGATGTCTGCGGCATTTGCAGCGATGCCAGCCGTGACCCGCGCAGTCTTTGCGTGGTCGAAACGCCGGCTGATGTGCTGGCCATCGATCAGGCCACGGGTTTTCGCGGCCGCTACCATGTGCTGTTGGGGCAATTGTCGCCGCTGGATGGTATTGGCCCCGAAGAGTTGGGGCTCGATCAGCTCGAGCAGCGGCTCGATGCCGGTGAAATCGATGAGCTTATCTTGGCCATGGGCACGACGGTTGAGGGCGAGGTCACCGCCCATTACATTCATGAATTGGCGCGTCAGCGGGGGATTCGCAGCACGCGCATCGCCCACGGCGTGCCTTTGGGCGGCGATTTGGAGTTTGTCGACCGCGGTACGCTGTCGCATGCTTTTGCCAGCCGCCGCGATTACTGATCAGCCAGGAGGATGCATGAGCGATTGTATTTTTTGTCGTATCGTCAACGGTGAGTTGCCGGCCGAAAAGCTCTATGAAGACGAGCATGTCATCGCCTTTCGCGACATCAACCCGGTGGCGGCATTTCATGCCTTGGTGATTCCGCGCAAACACATCGCCACGCTGAATGATTTCACCGCCGAGGAAAACGCCTTGGCCGGGCATTTGTTGAGGGCCACGGCGAACTTGGCGCGCGAACAGGGGCTGGCTGATGAAGGCTATCGCGTGGTGATCAACTGTAATGAGTATGGCGGGCAGGTGGTGTATCACGTGCACGCCCATGTCCTGGGCGGTCAGCGCCTCACCGGCGCCCACGGCCTAGGCGGAGGTCAGTAGGCTTAAATAGCTCTCGTAGCGCCGTTGGCTGATGCCATCAGCGACCGCTGCTTGCATCACCGCGCAGCCGGGCTCAATGCGGTGCGTGCAATTATGAAAGCGGCACTCACTGCTGATTTGGCCGATCTCGACAAAGCCGCGAGTGAGCTGCGCCACGCTCAATGCTCCCGGCGCAAAATCCCGCACGCCCGGAGAATCAATCAGATGGCCGCCGCCAGGCAGGGCATAGCGGGTGGTGTGGCTGGTGGTATGACGCCCGCCTTCACCGCCCATCGTCGACAGCGCACCAATGCGGATGTCTAAATCGGGCAGTAGAGTTTTCACCAGCGAGGATTTCCCCACACCCGATTGGCCGACCAAGACGCTGGTGCCTTTGCTGAGTTCAAGCAGCAGCAGATCCATGCCAAAGCCGGTTTTCGTGCTGACCAGCAATAACGGATAGCCCAAAGGTGGGTAGTCTCCGAGCGCCGCGGGCAGTTGCAAATCCGGCAGCAGATCGATTTTGTTGTAGACAATGATGGCTCGTGCCGGAAGATTTTCGGCGGCCACCAAGTACTGATCAATGAGGCCGGCGTTCAGCTCGGGTTCAACCCCGCAGACAATCACCAGTTGATCGATATTGGCAGCTACGCGCTTGGGCTGACCGCGGCTATCAACGCGCTCCAGCAAATTGGTGCGCGGCAAGACTTCGGTGACCACCCCATCGGCTGAGGCATCACCTTGAGGCTCCCACAGCACCGCATCATTACAGACGGCGTCGTCTAGACGCCGGCGTGTGACGCAAGCCACCACCGCACCGGCCTCGTCTTCAACCAGCAGACGAGCCCCAAAACGCCGAACGATACGGCCTTGGCGCGAATGATTAAACACTACTCATCCGTTTGAACCAACGCATCCACCTTAGCGGCACAAATAAAATCGTTTTCCGACAGACCACCCACAGCATGGGTGGACCAAACAACATGACACTGACTATACCCTACGCTCAGATCGGGATGATGATCCTCGACATGAGCGATGAAGGCGACAGCATTCACAAACGCTATAGTGCGGTAATAATCCGAAAAGCGGAAGCGCCGGCTGATACTTTTGCTCTCGGCATCAATTTCCCAATCGGCATGCAGCCCTTGTTTGAGCTTCGCGATTTCGGTGGAGGACACAGGTCCGGCGAGTCCTTCACAGGCTTTGCAGTGGCGGGTGCTAAGATCATCAGACATGAGCAAACTCCAAAGTTTTGGCGTGTTGAACGTGTAGACTGTACCGTTAAAGCGAGGTCGATCGCGATTTTCGCCACCAAAAGCAAGGATTCCAATGATGGCCATGCATGCTGAAAACTTGGTATGGATTGATCTGGAGATGACGGGTTTGGATCCCCAGTCGGACTATATTATTGAGATCGCCACCATCGTCACCGATAAAGCCTTAAACATCTTGGCAGAAGGGCCGGTGATGGCAGTGCATCAAAGCGACGAAGTGCTGGATTCTATGGATGAATGGAATCAGAACACCCATGGTCAGTCCGGATTGATTCAGCGAGTGCGCGAGAGCGTGTTCACCGAAGTTGACGCCGAGCAAGCCACCATTCAGTTTCTTCAGCAATATGTACCGCCGCATGTCTCACCCATGTGCGGCAACAGTATTTGCCAGGATCGGCGCTTTTTAGCGCGCTGCATGCCTGAGCTGGAGGCCTTCTTCCATTACCGCAGTATTGATGTGAGTACGCTGAAAGAGCTGGCCAAGCGCTGGGCGCCCAATGTCGTGGCCAGTGTGGAAAAAGACAGCCGGCATGAGGCGCTAGCCGATATCCGCGACTCCATCGCTGAGCTGCGTCACTACCGTGAGTTTTTGCTTAAGGTGTGATCTTTAGCAGGGTCGGGATGCCGTCCAAAGCGGGGTCGGGCTTGGGGTAATCCAGGGTGTAATGCAGGCCGCGGCTTTCTTGGCGGCTGAGCGCGCTGCGGATGATGATCTCCGCCACCACAGCCAGATTGCGCAGCTCCAGAAGGTCATTGCTGATGCGAAAGTGGCTATAGTACTCATGAATTTCGCCGCGCAGCAGCTCGACGCGGCGCAAAGCCCGTTGCAGCCGTTTGGTGCTGCGCACAATGCCCACATAGTCCCACATAAAACGGCGCAGCTCATCCCAGTTATGGGACACCACCACCTCTTCATCGGAATCGGTGACGCGGCTTTCGTCCCAGGGCGGGATTGTGGTTTTGGGCAGAGGCGCTGGCGGATGCGCACTGATATGCTCTGCTGCGGCTCGAGCGAACACCAGGCACTCCAGCAGTGAGTTGCTGGCCATGCGATTGGCGCCATGCAGGCCGGTGTAGGCGACTTCACCGACGGCGTAAAGCCCTGGCAAGTCGGTGCGCGCATGCAAGTCGGTAGCGATGCCGCCGCAGGTGTAATGCGCCGCGGGCACCACCGGCAGCGGCTCTTGGGTCATATCAAAGCCATAGTCCAGGCAGCGTTGATAAATCATTGGGAAGTGCTGCTGAATAAACTCCGCCGGTTTGTGGGAGATGTCCAAATACATGCACTCGGCGCCCAGTCGCTTCATCTCATGATCAATGGCACGGGCGACGATATCGCGCGGGGCGAGCTCATCGCGTTCATCAAACTCGGGCATAAAGCGCGTGCCATCGGGGCGCAACAAGCGGCCGCCTTCACCACGCACCGCCTCAGAGATGAGAAAAGACTTGGCTTTGGGGTGGTACAAACAGGTGGGGTGGAACTGCATGAATTCCATATTGCCGATGCGACAGCCCGCCCGCCAAGCCATGGCAATGCCATCACCGGTGGCGCCATCGGGATTGCTGCTGTAGAGATAGGCTTTACTGGCACCGCCGGTGGCGAGCACCACGGCGGGTGCGGCAAACACATCGACCCGCTGCGCCTCTAAATCCAGCACGTAGGCGCCCGCACAGCGGTTCTCGCTCAGGCCCATCTTTTCGGTGGTGATGAGATCCACGGCGATATGGTGTTCAAATAGGCGGATATTGGGGTGCTGGCGGACGCGCTGCACCAAGGTGTTTTCCACAGCCTCACCGGTGGCGTCAGCGGCATGCACCACGCGCCGATGGCTGTGGCCACCCTCGCGCGTTAGATGCAGCTGCACCTTGCCTTCGGCATTGGTCTCTTGGGTGAATGGCACGCCCATATCCAGCAGCCAGGCAATCGCTGCAGGCCCGGCATCGACGGCAAAACGCACGGCCGGCTCATCGCATAGCCCGCCGCCCGCGGTCAGGGTGTCGCGTACATGTGCATCCAGTGAGTCTTGTTGATCCAATACCGCGGAGATGCCGCCCTGGGCATAGCGGGTGCTGCCTTCTGTGATCGGGCCTTTGCTCAGCACCATGACTTGTTGCGTCTCGGCTAAATGCAGCGCCAAGGTCAGGCCGGCCGCCCCACTGCCGATGATCAAAACATCGCCGTGGGTGGTGTTGCGCGGGGAGGAGTGTGTCGTCATGCCCGCCAGTGTAATGCAACTTGAGGCATTCTGATGCCTTGGGTTATGTTGGGGGCGATTTTTGTATCAACACCCGAACCAATTCAGGCAGTCACTGTCCATCACACTGGAGCAAGGGGAAGCGCTCCTTAAAGGGGGATAGCCCGAATGGGCAACAAGGCAAGTGATGAGGAGTTGGTCAGAAGTGTGCAAGCAGGCAATAAAGCGGCTTTCGACCTCCTGGTGCTCAAATACCAGCATCGGATCGTCAACCTCGTGTCACGCTATGTGCGTGATCAGGCCACGGCCATGGATGTGACCCAAGAAGCCTTTATTAAGGCCTACCGGGGCATTGCCCGCTTCCGTGGTGAGAGCCAGTTTTATACTTGGCTGTACCGCATTGCGATCAACACCGCTAAAAACTATCTGGTCTCAGAAGGCCGGCGTACGCCTGATTATGGGGTGGATGCGCAGGATGCGGAACAGATGGGCGGCGAATCCGCGTTAAAAGATTATGCAACCCCGGAAGGGGAATTGCTGTCTGAGGAAATAAGTCAGGCCGTGCAGGATGTGATCGCGCGCTTGCCCGAGGATTTACGGGTGGCGATTACCCTGCGAGAACTCGAGGGTTTGAGCTATGAGGAGATTGCGCAAACTATGGAGTGCCCCATTGGCACGGTGCGTTCGCGTATTTTTCGTGCTCGAGAAGCCATTGATAAAGTGTTACAGCCTTTGCTGAGCTAATGTTCAGAAAGTGAGAAGCGTATGAGTGTATCCAAAGAGGAACGGTTGTCAGCCCTGATAGACGGAGAGGCTGGGGCTTTTGAGCAGCGTCGGCTCATGGATGAGTTGCAGCATGATGCCGAGCTACGCGGGCGTTACAGCCGCTATCATCTCATGGGTGATGTGATGCGCGGCGCACGCTGGCAGGCCGATACCGATCTGTCTGCGCGGATTCAGGCCGCCATGGCTGATGAGCCGCTGGAGAAGGCGCCATTTTGGGTGCGCCAGCGCCGTCCTTTAAAGGCCGTGGGCGGGATCGGTGTGGCCGCCGGCGTTGCCTTGGCCATCTTAGTGGGTGTGCAGTTCACCACCACCTCTGTGGGGCCCGATTTGAGCCCGGTGGTCGCCACCGCGCCAACGACGCAGCCCGCAACCAGCGCACCCAGTGCCGCTGCGCAGCCAGTGGCCAGTGCGCCAGCAGGTCAGTTGCCTTGGCTGGGACAGGAGTCGCCAGCGTGGGCCAGCCCGCAGTATTCGCCGCTGACGCAACCAACGCTGACTTCGGGAGGCATCGATATCAATCATCAGCTTATCAATCGCTACATGCAAAACCATGCCGAGTCAACGATGGGTCGGGCGCCGGTAGCGGTTTCTGTGGGCGTGCCCGTTTCCGGTGGTAACTGAGTTGATGCGCCCCTTGCGTTGGAGCCTCTTTGGTCTGCTCATGGTTTTCTGGGCGGTACCTTTGATAGCGGCAGATGGGGAGGCTGATAGCCTCATAAAGCGCATGATGAATGCCGTTCAAGGGATTAATTATGAAGGGATATTTGTTTACATTCAGGACCATGGCGTGGAGACCATGCAGATCATGCATGGGGTCGATGATGGGGTTGTTCGCGAACGCTTGGTGACGCTTTCTGGTGATCCTCGGGAACTGGTGCGCGAAGGGGATGTTTTGCTGTGTATGCGAAGAGATAGCAGTGGTCCCTGCATGGAGCCGCGCAAGACTTTGCAAGGTTTGCCGGGGGTAGTGCCGATGCGCGAGTATGAAGCGCCGGTGCGCCGCTACTATCGAGTGCGATTGGGTGAGACCTGGCGGGTCGCCAATTGGCATTGCCGGGTGGTGCATATCCAGCCGCGCGACGAGCTGCGCTACGGACATCGTCTGTGTGTACACGAAGAATCTGGCATGTTGCTCAAATCGCAGCTACTCACTCCCGCCGGGCAAGTGCTCGAGCAGTTTATGTTCACCCAGCTGAGCTTTGCTGAGCACATTCCCGCGGAACGCTTTGCACCGACGCTGATGAGTGATCGTGGGGAGGTGATGCATTGGCAAGAGCCAGCAGCCGACGATAGGGTCGAGTCGATGCCGACCCAATGGCGGATACGCGAGTTGCCCCGTGGTTTTGAACTCACCCAGGCGACGCGTCGTCAAATGCCCGGCGAGACGCATCCGGTAGAGCATTTGTTGTTGTCGGATGGGATGGCATCGGTCTCGGTCTTCGTGGTTCAAGTCGATCAGCCGCGCGATTTATTGGTCGGCATGACCCGCGCCGGGGCGATGCATGCTTTGGCGAGGCCGCATGAGGACCATCAGATCACCATTTTGGGTGAGGTGCCGGCGGCAACGATGCAGATGATTGCCGAGAATATCTATCGGGAGAGCGCCGATGATTGAGGAAAAGGCTCGGGTAATCCGTGTCGAAGAGTCAGGGTTTGCTTGGGTGGAAACCCAGCGCCAGTCGACCTGCGGCAGCTGCAGTGTGGCCAAGGGTTGCGGCACTTCGGTGATCGCCAAAATGTTCAGTAACCGCCGCGCTATGGTGCGAGTGATCGACCCGGTAGGCGTGTCATTGGGTGATGAGGTGATGGTCGGTATTGAAGAATCAGCGCTGCTGCGCGGTTCACTACTGATTTATCTGTTGCCGTTGGTGTTCATGCTGTTGGCGGCGCTGTTGGCGCAGACAGCCGGTGTTCCGGAAGGCGGTGTGATCGCGTTGGGGGGTCTGGGTTTGCTGGCCGGGTTTGGCTTGTTGGCGCTGCAGAATCGCCGAATGCGGCAAGACCCACGTTATCAGCCAGTAGTGCTGCGTAGACTACCTCCGGTGATCCCGGTGGCGCCGGGTGTGCTGGCGCCTTAATGAATATTGGGAGAGAGTGAATTCTTTATGCGAGTGATGATAAAACAGGGATTACGGGTCAGCCAAATGTTGGCGTTGCTGCTGGCCATGGTTTGGGCAACGGCACAGGCCCAAGGTCTGCCGGACTTTGTGCCCTTGGTCGAGCGCTACAGCCCGGCGGTGGTGAATATCAGCACCACACGCAACGTGGCCGCTGATCTCCCGCAGGGTCATCCACCGCTGGGCATGTTGCCCGAGGGATTGCCTGAGGATGGGCCGTTTGGCGATCTATTGCGCCGCTTCTTTGGTGAAGGGGGCGGGGGGATGCCGCCGCAAGGCCGCGACAGCACCTCCTTGGGATCGGGCTTCATTATCTCCGCTGACGGCTATGTGGTGACCAATCACCATGTCATTGCCGATGCCGATGAGATTCAAGTGCGCCTCAGCGATCGACGGACTTACGACGCCGAACTGGTGGGTTCTGACCCCAGTACTGATGTCGCGCTGCTGCGCATTCAAGCGGATAATTTGCCGGTGCTGAGACTCGGCGATTCCTCGGATCTGAAAGTCGGTGAGTGGGTGTTGGCGATTGGTTCGCCTTTTGGCTTTGATCACTCGGTGACGGCAGGCATTGTGAGTGCCAAAGGTCGCAGCTTGCCCAGCGAGAATTATGTGCCGTTTATTCAAACCGATGTGGCGATTAATCCCGGTAACTCGGGCGGGCCCCTGTTTAACTTACAAGGTGAGGTGGTGGGAATTAACTCACAGATCTTTAGCCGCACTGGTGGTTTTATGGGTTTGTCTTTCGCCATTCCTATCGAAGTGGCGGCGGACGTGGTGGCCCAGCTCAAAGAAACGGGTTCGGTTGATCGGGGCTGGTTGGGTGTGATTATTCAAGAAGTCACGCGTGAGCTCGCCGAGTCTTTTGGTATGGACCGGCCTAGCGGCGCTTTGGTGGCACGCGTGCTGCCCGACAGCCCGGCTGAAAAGGCGGGTATTCAGGCTGGTGATGTGATCATGAAATTCAATGGTGAGGAAGTGCCTCGTTCTTCGGCCTTGCCGCCGATTGTTGGGCGCTCACCCATTGGCCAGGTGGCACAGGTGGATGTGCTGCGTGACGGTGAGGCACAAACCATCGGCGTGCGCATCGAAGCCCTACCGGATGACTCGCCGGTGGCCCGCGCTCAGCCGCAGCCGCCCAAGGCTGAGCCGACCCAGGTGGGCGCTTTAGGTATGACTCTGCAGCCCGTGCCAGATCAGCGCCGCGAGCAATTGGAGCTGCCTGAGGGCGGCGTGTTGGTCGCTGCGCTTGAGTCGGGTATTGCCAGTCGCGCCGGCATTCGGCGTGGCGATATTCTCTTGATGGTGAATAACCAAGCCTTGGAATCGCCGCAGCAGGCTAGCGATGTGCTGACCAAGCTGCCGGCCGGGCGTACCGCGCGGGTGCTGGTACAGCGCAGCCGTGGGCCGGTGTGGTTGGCCCTGGAAATCCCCGAATAGGGGTGGGCCATATGGGCGCTGAGCTGATTTTATACACCCGCGAGGGTTGCCATCTGTGTGAGCAAATGCAGCGGGAGCTGGTCATTCTTAAAGATTGGCCAGAGTTCCAGTTGCGCATCGTCGATATTGATGAAGATCCGGCATTGCGGGAGCGCTTCAACGAGAAGGTGCCGGTGCTGACCTTGGGTGAGGACATTATCTGCTGCCATCGCCTCGACCGCCACGGCCTGGCCGCCGCCTTACGACCCGACTGAGCACTGACGATTTAGGCGCTGGGCATTGCACGATGCAGTCGGTACAATGCGAGGCGCGAAATCCCCCTGACTCAGGACCCTCCGTTGGATCAAAGCCACATTCGTAATTTCTCGATTATTGCCCATATCGATCATGGCAAGTCGACGCTGGCTGATCGCTTCATCCAAGTCTGCGGTGGGCTAACACAACGCGAGATGTCGCAGCAGGTTCTGGATTCTATGGACTTGGAGCGCGAGCGGGGCATTACCATTAAGGCGCAAAGTGTCTCGCTGAAGTATCAGGCGCGCGATGGTGAGACTTATGAACTGAATTTTATCGACACGCCCGGGCATGTGGATTTCTCCTATGAGGTCTCGCGCTCTTTGTATGCCTGTGAGGGCGCGCTGTTGGTGGTGGATGCCTCACAAGGCGTCGAAGCGCAAAGCGTGGCCAATTGCTATACGGCGATTGAGCAAGACCTGGAAGTCGTTCCGGTCTTGAATAAGATTGATTTGCCGGCGGCTGATCCAGATCGGGTCTGTGAGGAGATTGAGGAGATCATTGGCATTGAGGCGCTCGATGCGGTGCGTGTCAGTGCCAAGACTGGCGAGGGTATACCGGACTTATTAGAGACTCTGATTGCGCGGATTCCGCCGCCGCTGGGTGATCCTGAGGCGCCGCTGCAGGCGCTCATTATCGATTCTTGGTTTGATAATTATCTCGGTGTGGTCGCCTTGGTACGCATCAAGCAGGGTACTTTGCGCAAGCGCCAGAAAATCACCATGATGTCCACCGGTCGCAGTCATCAAGTGGATCAGGTGGGAGTTTTTACGCCCAAGCCCACGCCCTGTGACAGCCTGAGTGTGGGTCAGGTGGGCTTTGTGGTGGGCACCATTAAAGACATCACTGGCGCCAAGGTGGGCGACACCATTACCGATACCTCGCATCCTGCTGATCAGGCGTTGCCTGGTTTTAAAGAAGTCCAGCCGCGGGTGTTTGCTGGGATTTTTCCGGTGAATGCCGATGAGTTTAATGATCTGCGCGAGGCTTTGGACAAGCTGCGTTTGAATGATGCATCGCTGCATTATGAGCCGGAGACCTCTCAGGCGCTGGGTTTTGGCTTTCGTTGCGGCTTTTTAGGCATGCTGCACATGGAGATCATCCAAGAGCGGCTGGAGCGTGAATACGATCTGGATTTGATTACCACGGCGCCCAGCGTGATTTACGAGGTGGAAACCACCTCCGGTGAGGTGGTCCAAATCCATAATCCGGCGCAGTTGCCGCCGGCCAACAGCATCAGCGAAGTGCGCGAACCGATTATTGCCACCAATATCTTGGTGCCGCAGGACTATGTGGGTGCGGTGATTACCCTGTGCGTTGAGAAGCGCGGTGTGCAGACGCGTATGCAATACATGGGTAAGCAGGTGGTGTTGGGGTACGACATGCCCATGTCCGAGGTGGTGCTGGATTTCTTTGACCGCTTGAAGTCGGTCAGCCGCGGTTATGCCTCGTTTGATTATGAGCTGAAGTGTTTCCAAGCCTCGCCGCTGGTGAAGGTGGATGTCTTGATTAATGGCGATCGAGTTGATGCCCTGTCGATCATTACCCACCGTGAACAGTCACAATCGCGCGGGCGTGAGCTCACTGAGCGCATGGCTGAGTTGATTCCGCGGCAGATGTTTGAGGTGGCGATTCAGGCGGCGATTGGCTCGAAGATTATTGCCCGCTCCAGCGTCAAGGCTCTGCGCAAGAATGTGACCGCCAAATGCTATGGGGGTGATGCCTCGCGTAAGCGCAAACTGCTGGAGAAGCAAAAAGCCGGCAAGAAGCGGATGAAGAATATCGGCCGCGTCGAAGTGCCGCAGGAAGCCTTTTTGGCGGTCTTACAAGTCGATGGGAAACACTAATGGCAGTGGATTTGGAATGGATTCTGGTGGTGGGTACTGGTTTGACCGGGGCCATTTGGTTGTTGGATCTCGCGGTTCTGCGTCGGCGTCGGCAGGCTAAGTTGGCGGCTGCAGGTCGCCAGGCGGCGCATGATCCTTGGTATGTGGAATACGCGCGCTCCTTCTTTCCCGTGTTGTTGGTGGTTTTGGTATTGCGCGGTTTTGTGGCCGAGCCGTTTCGCATTCCGTCTGGCTCGATGATGCCGACCTTGTTGGTCGGTGATTTTATTTTGGTGAGTAAGTTCAGCTACGGCGTGCATTTGCCAATCACGCGCACGCGGATCATCGAGACCGGTAGCCCTGAGCGGGGTGATGTGGCGGTATTCAAATATCCCCAAAATCCCCGAGAGGACTACATCAAGCGCATTGTGGGGCTGCCCGGTGATGTGATCGGGTTTTACGATAAGGCCCTGTATATCAACGGCGAGCCCATGCCCCAGGAACTGATTGAGAGTTATGTGGGCACGGGTTCTGGCGAGGGTATGAGCGGTGCTGATCTGATTATCGAACAGATTGGCGATAAACGCTTTGAGACCTTGGCGTGGCCGGGGCGGCGCGCAGTGGAGGGCGAGGTGCGGGTGCCCGAGGGTATGTATTTTGCGCTCGGTGATAATCGCGATAACAGCAATGACAGCCGTTTCTGGGGGTTTGTGCCTGAGGCCAATTTGGTGGGCCGGGCAACGCGGATCTGGATGCATTGGGATTTTGATGCCCGGGAAATGCAGTGGTCACGCATTGGCCAGCGCATTCAGTGAGCGTGGATGATGCCGGCTGAGGCCCCCTGGCGCCAGCGTTTGCCTGCGGGTGTGGCCGATAGCGCTTTACTCACTCAGGCGTTGACGCATCGCAGTGCTGCTGTTTTGCACAATGAACGCCTGGAGTTCCTCGGCGATAGTGTGCTCAACCAGGTCATCTCTGCGCAGCTCTACGATCAGTGCCCCGAGTCGCCTGAAGGCGATTTAAGCCGGCTGCGAGCCAGTTTGGTGAATCAGGATTCCCTGGCCGCTATTGCCCGTGGGCTCGGGCTGGGCGAGAGTTTGTTGCTGGGTGAGGGTGAGCGCAAAAGCGGCGGTAAGCGGCGCGATTCGATTCTAGCGGATGCCTTAGAGGCGGTCATAGGCGCGGTTTTTTTGCTGGCGGGGCACGCCGCAGCGCAGCGTTTTATTCTCGATTTGTATACCGAGCGTTTGGCGCAGTTACCCTCCGCTCAGAGCTTGAAAGACCCGAAGACTCAGTTGCAAGAATATCTACAAGACAGAGGGATAGAGATCCCTTTGTATAAAACACTTGAAGTTTTGGGACCAACGCATGCGCAGCAGTTTCGCGTCAGTTGTGCGATTGCCGCGCTGTCGCTGTCTCTTGAGGGTCAAGGGTCTAGCCGGCGGCGCGCCGAACAAGACGCGGCGGCTCGGGTATTAGCGCAGTTACAGCAGGAGACAGGCGCTCATGGCGCAAGCTGAGATGAGTTATTGCGGCCTGGCGGCGATTGTCGGGCGGCCAAATGTGGGTAAATCGACCCTGCTGAATCAGTTAGTGGGCGAGAAAATCGCCGCGACCAGCCGCAAAGCGCAGACCACACGCCACCGCATCCGCGGCATTATCACCGAGGCGCAGCGTCAGCTGGTGTTGGTGGATACGCCAGGGCTGGATCCGGATACCCCCAAGTTACTGGGGCGGGTATTGAATGAGACGGCGCGATCGGCTTTGGCCGATGTGGATGTGATTGTGTTTGTGGTGGAGGCGGATCGCTGGGAGGCCGGAGATGAAAATCTGGCGACTTTGATCGTGCCGCAAACACAGCCGGTGTTGGTGGTGATTAATAAAATCGATCGGCTCAAAGACAAAAGCCGCTTGCTGCCTTTTTTGCAGCGTTTGGGTGAGCGCTTACCTCAGGCGGAGTTTTTGCCGGTCAGTGCGCTGACGGCATCGGGCCTCGATCAGTTATTGCAGCGTTTGATGGCGTTATTACCGGAGGGGCCGATGTTGTTTCCCGAGGATGAAATCACCGATCGGCCACAGCGGTTTCGCGTCTCTGAGGTGATTCGTGAGGAGATCTTGGAGCGCCTCGGTCAAGAAGTGCCTTATGCCACAGCGGTGGAGGTCGAACAGTGGCAAGACAGCGGCCGCAGCCTGCATATTGGCGCGGTGATCTATGTCGAGCGGGATTCGCAAAAAGCTATTGTTTTGGGCAAGGGTGGGCGCATGATCAAAGCCATTGGCATGGGCGCGCGGCAGACTTTAGAGGCGATGTTGCAGCGCAAGGTGATGCTGAGTTTGCATGTGCGCTTGCGCGAGGGTTGGCAGCGGGATGTCGAGAGCATCCGGCGCATGGGCATTGATACCGGCACATGAGCGAGGAGCGCCAGGCCGAGGGTTATGTCTTGCACGCCCGCCGTTATCGCGAAAGCAGCCAGCTGTTGGAGCTGTTGACCGCTGAAGAGGGGCGTATGAGCGGTCTCTTGCGCCGCGGTCGCAGCGGCTCTGGCAGTGCGGCTCAGGCTTTCCTGCATTTGCAGGTCAATTGGCGCGCACGGGGTAGCCTAGCGACGCTCACGCGGTGCGAGGAGTTGGGGCGATTTACCTTGACCGGAGAGCGCGCGGTTTGTGGCCTATACGTCAATGAACTGTGTTTGAAGCTTTTGCCGCGGGATATGCCTTTGGCCGAGGTGTATGCGGCTTATGAGGCGTGTCTGGCGGGCCTGGCGGATGTGCAACAGCCCGTGGAACCCTTGTTGCGGCGCTTTGAGTGGCAGCTGCTGGTGCAGTTGGGCGAGGGTTTGGAGTTTATTGATGCCAGCGAGCTGGATGCGGCGGCCGCTTATATTTTGTTGCCGCAGGATGAGCTGCGCTTGGCGCTGGAAGCCGAGCGGGACTCGGCTTTTTGTATTCATGGAGCGACTTTGCAGGCTTTGGTGGCCGGGACGCTCGGCGATCGGGTGGCGCTGCGTGAGGCCAGGCGCCTGATGCGGGCGCTTCTGGATTATCATTTGGGCTCGAAAACCATTGTCTCGCGCCAACTCATTACTCGTATGCATCGGGAAAAACAGTCATGACATCGGCTTTATCAACGTTGCGCTTGGGCGTGAACATCGACCACATCGCCACTTTGCGGCAGGTGCGCCGCGCCCGCTATCCGGATTTGTTGGCGGCTGTGGCTTTGGTGGAAGAGGCGGGTGCCGACATCATTACTTTGCATTTGCGAGAAGATCGCCGCCATATTCAAGACGCCGATGTTTATGCCTTAAAGCCGTTTTTGCGTACGGCGATGAATCTGGAGATGGCGGCCACCATGGCGATGCATGCCATTGCCTTGGATGTGTTGCCTAGGGCTGTGTGTTTGGTGCCAGAGAGCCGCGAGGAATTGACTACTGAGGGTGGGCTGGATGTGATTACCCACGAGGCGCGGCTGCGGGAATTTTGTGCGGATTTGGCTGCGGCTGGCATAGAGGTGTCCTTGTTCATCGAGCCAGACGCCGCGCATCTGGAGGCGGCAGCGCGTATTGGCGCGCCGGTAGTGGAGCTGCATACGGGTGCTTATGCCAATGACGCTGTGGGCGCTGCGCGGGATCAGCATCTGGCGGGTATTGCTGAGGCAGCGCGGGTGGGTCAGTCATTGGGTTTGGTGATCAATGCCGGTCATGGCCTGGATTACGAGAACGTCGCGCCGATAGCAGCCTTACCCGAGATGCATGAACTAAATATTGGTCACGCGATAATCGCGCGTGCGGTGTTTGTGGGGATCGCTCAGGCGGTGCGTGAGATGCACGGCGCCATGGAGGCGGGGCGGGCAGCATGCCGATAATTGGCATTGGCACGGATTTGGTGCGCATTGAGCGCATCGAGCGCGCTCTAGAGCGCCATGGTGAGCGCTTTGCACAGCGTATCTTGCACCCGCAGGAATACGCGCAATGGCAGGAATCGGCCCAGCCCGCGGCACTTCTCGCCAAGCGCTTTGCCGCCAAGGAGGCTTTGGCCAAGGCCTTGGGTGTGGGCATTGGCGCCCAGCTCAGCCTGCATGACATCTGCGTCACCCATAGCGAGCTGGGCCGCCCAGAGCTGGCGCTCAGCGGCGCTGGCGCGGCCACCGCCGCCCGCCTTGGCGTCACCCGCTTGCACCTCAGCCTCTCGGATGAAGCCGACCACGCCCTCGCCTTCGTCGTAGCTGAATAAAAAAGGGGACGGATTTATTTTTCCTGAAAGAGCAGGAAAAATAAATCCGTCCCCTTTTTTAAAATAAATCCGTCCCCTTTTTTAACACGCCGGCGCTGCCGCGCAGGCGGTGCAGCAACGCGGCCAGCGCTTCGCGGGGGTAGTCGGGGTTTTCCAGAGCGGCGATGGTTTCGGCGAGCTCGGCCAGCCAGAGCTGCTCGAGGTCGGTGTCTGGCGATGCGGGCTGCGCGGTGAGCGCACTGCTATCCCAGCTGGGGAATAGAGCACGGAGTTCGGCCTGCAAGACCGAAGGGTCTAGGGGTTTGCTGAGCACGGCCGCGAACTCGGCCATATCTTCGGCTGCGCAAAGCTCAGGAGCACCGGTCACCGCGATGACCGGTGCGAGACATGCACGTTGGCGCAACTCAGAGCGCAACATCAGCCCGCTCATATCGGGCAGCTGCAGATCCAGCAGCACCAGATCAAAGCGCTGCTCGCGAATCAGCGATAACGCCTCTTCGCCACAAGAAGCTTGCACAATTTCGGCTTCTAGGGGCGCCAGAACCTGCAGGCCGTAATAGCGATGCAACTTAGAATCATCCACCAACAAAACGCGCTGCGGGTGCGTAGACCGCGGTGGGCTCTCGACTTCTATAGCCACGGGCAATGGCAGTCCAAGAGAAAACACGCTGCCTCGATCCGGTGGGGATACCAGCTTAATCGAGCCGCCCATCAATTCGGCCAAGCCTTTGACAATGGCCAGACCCAGGCCCGAGCCTTCAGACTTTGCCGCTGCCTCAGGGGTTTGGAAAAAAGGCTCAAAGATACGCTCGGCAAAAGCCTCAGGCACGCCGGGACCATCATCCTCCACCGCCAAATCCAGCCAGCCACCGGATTCAGATGAGTACTCAGCGCGCAAACGCACCTCACCACTTTGGGTAAAACGCGCGGCATTGTGCAGCACGTTGATCAGGATCTGCCGCAGTCGATCAGGATCGCCGACCAACCACTCAGGCACTTCCGCCGCGATATCGATATCCAGATGCACATGCGCGATACCGGGACGTTGCCATGCCCAATCGGCGGCCTGAGTGATCACCGAGCGTAGCTCAAAAGCGCGTTTTCGTGGCGCCAACACCTGCATTTCTAGGCGTGACCAGTCCAGCATGTCATTCACCAAAGCCAAGCCTGCTCGGCTGGCCTGCTCGATTGCCGCCGCCATCTCCCCGGACTCGGCATCCAAGCTCGGGCGCTTGGCCAGCAATTGCGCATACCCCAAGCTGGCGGTTAAAGGCGTGCGCAGCTCATGTGCTAACTTCGCCAGCAGTGAGATTTCGAAACCGTCCTTCGGCATGTATGATGGCCCCTGATTCTTCGGTGACGCAGTGATGAATTATCCCACGCTCGAACAATGTGTTGGCAATACCCCCTTGGTGCGCTTGCAGCGTATCCCAGGGCCAACCACGAATACCATCCTCGGCAAGCTGGAGGGCAATAACCCTGCCGGCTCGGTCAAGGACCGTCCGGCGCTGAACATGATTCAGTGTGCCGAGGCCCGCGGCGAGATCCAGCCCGGCGATACGCTGATCGAGGCCACCAGCGGCAATACTGGCATTGCGCTAGCGATGGCCGCAGCCATCAAAGGCTATCGCATGCTGTTGATCATGCCAGAGAACATGAGCCAAGAGCGCATCGCCACCATGAAGGCGTTTGGCGCAGAAATTATCCTCGTCACTCGCGAACAAAGTATGGAGGGCGCTCGCGATCTGGCGCAGCACATGCAAGCCGAGGGCCGCGGCAAAGTGCTGGATCAGTTTGCTAATGCCGATAATCCCGGCGCGCATTACCGCACCACCGGCCCTGAGCTATGGCGCGACACCCAAGGCACGATCACGCATTTTGTCAGCTCTATGGGCACCACTGGCACCATCATGGGCGTGTCAAAATACCTCAAAGAACAAAACCCCAACATTCAAATCGTCGGTGTGCAGCCCGCCGAGGGCGCCAGCATCCCCGGTATCCGGCGCTGGCCAGAGGCCTATTTGCCATCGATTTTTGACGCCAGTCGCGTTGATCGCGTGCTGGAGGTCAGCCAAAATGATGCCGAGACCATGATGCGCCGGCTGGCGGCAGAAGAGGGGATTTTCGCCGGTGTGTCCTCCGGCGGGTCCATGGCTGCGGCGCTGCGCATTAGCGCCGAGGTTGAGCATGCGGTGATTGCCTCCATCGTCTGCGATCGCGGCGATCGTTACATCTCCACAGGGGTTTATCCCGCATGAGTTTGAGCTTCGCGACACCGGTGATGGTGTTTGATATCGAGACCATCCCGGACATTGAGGGCGGTACGCGGTTGTATGACTTAAAAGGCCTAGAGCCGGCCGCCGCCGCCAAATCCATGTTTCAGATGCGCCTGCAAAAAACCGGTCGCGAGTTCTTACCGCACCATCTGCAACGTATTTGCGCCATCTCTGTGGTGCTGGCTACGCGCGAGCACATTAAGGTCTGGTCCTTGGGCGATGAGTCCTCTGACGAGGCCGAGCTGATTCAGCGTTTTTATGACGGTCTGGAGCGTTACAGCCCAACGCTGGTGACCTGGAATGGCGGCGGCTTTGACCTTCCGGTGCTGCACTACCGTACGCTGCGCCATGGTATCGCGGCGCCACGGTATTGGGAGATGGGTGATGAAGATAAAGCCTTTCGCTACAACAATTATCTGTCGCGCTACCACTGGCGTCATGTGGATTTAATGGATGTGCTGGCAGGTTTTTCGCCGCGCGCCAATGCGCCTTTGGATGAAATCGCTACCCTGCTGGGCTTTCCCGGAAAGATGGGCATGGATGGGTCGAAAGTCTGGGAAGCTTGGCTGGCGGGTGATCTTGCCGGGATTCGCGCTTATTGCGAGACCGATGTCCTCAATACTTATTTGGTTTATCTGCGCTTTGAAGCCATGCGCGGGCGTTTGGGGGAGGCGGCGCTCAGCGGCGAGTTACAGCGTCTCAAAGACTGGCTGGAGAATGCCGAAGGCGAACATTTTCAGCAGTTCCTGAAGTCCTGGCAGGGCTAGGCGTCAAGCATGGGTAGGCGTATTCCCCAAGAGCCGGTGGTTGCAACCATCGAGAACATGACGCCCGAAGGCCGCGGCGTCGCCCGTATCGACGGCAAAACCGTGTTCGTTGATGGCGCCTTGCCGGGCGAAACCGTGTCGTTTCGGTACACGCGTTGCCAGCGCCGCTATGATGAGGCGCGCACTGAAGAAGTGCTGCAAGCCAGCAGCGATCGCGTTGCCGCCGAATGTGCGCATTTTGGCATCTGCGGCGGGTGTTCATTACAACACATGAACGCCGGCGCGCAGTTGCGCATGAAACAACAAACCTTAAGAGACAATTTAGAACGCATTGGCAAAGTCAGCCCGGTGGAATGGGCCGAGCCCATCACCGCCCAGCCTTGGGGTTATCGCCGTAAAGCGCGTTTGGGCGTCAAATATGTGCCCAAGAAAGGCGGTGTGCTGGTGGGGTTTCGTGAGCGTTCCAGCCCCTATTTGGCCATGATTGAGCGCTGTCCCGTGCTACATCCCGGTGTTGGCGAGCGCATCATGAAGCTGCGCCAGCTGATGGATGGGCTAGAGGCCAAAGCGCGCATCCCGCAAATCGAGGTGGCGGTGGATGAAAGCGATCAGATTGCCTTGGTGTTTCGTAACCTTGATCCGCTGAGCACTCAAGATCAGCAGCAATTAACCGCATTTGCGCAGGCCGAGGGCCTGCAGGTGTACTTGCAGCCAGCAGGACCTGAGAGCGTGACGCCGCTGTGGCCGCAAATACCCCAGGAATTGGCCTATGGCCACCCCGAATTTGATGTCAGTCTCAAGTTTTCGCCGCTGGATTTTTTTCAGGTCAATAGCGCCATTAACCGCGCTATGGTGCCCCAGGCGATGGCTTGGCTGGATGTGCAGCCCGAGCATCGGGTCTTGGATCTGTTTTGTGGCCTTGGCAATTTCACCTTGCCGCTGGCGCGTCGCGCGCAAAGCGTTTTGGGCGTGGAGGGCGACGCCGCCATGGTAGCGCGCGCGGCCGACAATGCGCGCCTCAATGGCCTGAGTAATGTGCAATTTAAGGCAGCCGATCTCACCGATGCTGGAGCGCTAACCCATCTCACAAGCCATGGGTTTGAGCGCGTGCTGCTGGATCCGCCACGTCTCGGCGCCCTGGCCACCTTGCCGGCAGTGGCTGCTTCAGGGGCAGAGCGCTTGGTGTATGTGTCCTGTAACCCGGCGACGCTGGCGCGTGACGCCGAGCAACTGGTGCACACCCATGGCTATGTGCTTGAGCGTGCGGGCGTTATGGATATGTTCCCGCACACCGCGCATGTTGAGTCGATGGCGCTGTTTGTTAAAGGTCGCGCAAAAGCTCGTTGATGCCCACCTTGGAGCGGGTTTTCTCATCGACCTTTTTCACAATCACGGCACAATAAAGGCTGTACTTTCCGTCTTTAGAGGGCAGGTTGCCGGAGACTACGACCGAGCCAGCGGGGATGCGGCCATAGCTGATCTCACCGGTCTCGCGATCATAAATGCGCGTGCTTTGACCGATATAAACACCCATGGAGATCACCGAACCGGTTTCCACGATCACGCCTTCGACCACTTCCGAGCGAGCGCCGATAAAGCAATTGTCTTCGATGATGGTGGGTGAGGCTTGCAACGGCTCCAGCACGCCACCAATCCCCACGCCGCCAGAGAGGTGCACGTTTTTGCCGATTTGCGCGCAGGAGCCAACCGTGGCCCAGGTATCGACCATGGTGCCGCTATCTACGTAAGCGCCGATGTTGACGTAGGAGGGCATCAGCACCACGCCAGGAGCAATGTATGAGCCGCGGCGGGCGGTGGCTGGCGGCACAATGCGCACGCCGGATTCGCGCAGTTCACGGGAATTGGTGTCGGCCCATTTGGCATCGACCTTGTCATAGTAATTGGTGAAGCCACCTTTGATGAACTGATTGTCATTGATGCGAAAAGACAGCAATACCGCTTTTTTCAGCCACTCATTGACCACCCACTGATCATCGCGCTTTTCAGCGACCCGAGCTGTGCCGCGATCCAACATATCCAGTGCTTCCATCACCGCATCACGCAGTGCCGGTTCGGCATTACGCGGATTGATGTCCACCCGGTTTTCGAAAGCCTCTTCAATGCGTTGCTGAATATCGGTCATGCTCAATGCTCCAGAATCAATCAAACTTGAGGTCGCGAGTTTACAGGAATTGGCGCATGCGTTCTGCTGCGGCCACACATTCGCTTTCTTCGGCCACCAACGCCAGGCGCACAAAACCCGCGCCAGGGTCGCCTTCGGGCGTCGGGCGGGAGAGATAACTGCCGGGCAACACCACCACACCTTGTTGGCGATATAGCTCGCGGGTGAATTGTTCATCGCAGTCCGGCGTGCGCACCCAGTAATAAAATCCCGCTGGCGGTGCTTGCACTGGCAGCACCGTCTCGAGTAGTGGCTGCACGGCCTGAAACTTCGCCGTATAGCGCTGCCGGTTCTCGATCACATGAGCCTCGTCCTGCCAGGCGGCGATGCTGGCGGCCTGAGTGGGCGGGGCCATGGCGCAGCCATGATAGGTGCGATACAGGTGAAACGCCTCGATGAGCTGGGCATCACCCGCCACAAAGCCCGAACGCAGGCCCGGCAGATTGGAACGTTTGGATAGGCTGTGAAACACCAATAAGCGGCGAAAATCCGTCAGTCCCATGCGTGCGGCTACCCCCAAGAAGCCCTGGGGTGCTTCGCCGCCATAAATCTCGGCATAGCATTCATCGGCGGCAATCACGAAATCATGCTCCTGAGCCAAATCTAAGAGCTGTTGCATCATCGCCTCGGGCATGATGGCGCCGGCCGGGTTGCTGGGGCTACATACGTACAACAATTGACAGTCCTGCCAATCGGCAGCGGGGATGCTGTCCAGATCCGGTAAAAAACCCTGCTCGGCAAAGAGATTCATGAAGCGCGGCTGAGCGCCAGCGAGAATCGCTGCGCCTTCATAGATTTGGTAGAAGGGGTTGGGCATGAACACCAAGGGGCGCGGGCGGCTGGCATTGACGACACAGGGGGCGATGGCGAACAAAGCCTCGCGCGTGCCGTTCACTGGTAGCACTTGACTTTCGGCATCGATGCCTTGAGCCCCAAGTGCATAGCGCTGCATCAGCCAGTCGGCGATGGTTTCGCGCAGCTGCGGCACGCCGCGCGTCATCGGGTAGCGGCCAAGGCCCGTCAAGGAGTTGACCAGTGCTTGTTGCGCCACCTCGGGCGCTGGATGTTGCGGTTCGCCGATGCTCAGGCTAATCACCGGGCGATCATCGGGCGGCGCAATCCCGGCAAACAGACGGCGTAGGCGCTCGAAGGGATAGGGCTGTAGCTGTTGCAGACGCGGATTCATATCACGCGTTGACAACACTGGGGGCGGCAGGCATTTCTAGTGCCGCTACCAGCTTATCGCGAATCTGCGCCTGCTGTTGCGGGTCGCTAATGACCTCGCCCTCCAGATCGGTGACGTAGAACACGTCTTCTGCGGTCTCGCCGGCGGTGGCGATCTTGGCGTTGTGTACCCGCAGGCCACAATCGGTCAGCACCAAGCTGATTTTGGCCAGCAGTCCCGGGCGGTCTGCGGTGGTGACGTGTAATACTGTGCGCTGGCGCTGCGACTGGGCATCGAAATGCACATGGGTGGGCACATCAAAATGCTTCAATTGCCGCGGCTGGCTGCGCCGAATCGGCTTGGGCGCGCGCTGTGGGTCGGCGACGTGCTGATGCAAATAATCGACGATCTCCGCGGCGCGAAATGCTTGATGGATCACGCCGCCTGAGTCTTCAAGAACTAAGAAAGTGTTCAAACTGTAGCCCGTGGCTGTGGTGATAATGCGGGCATCGACGATATCCAATCCCAGTTGCATCAGCGCCGTAGTGGTCTGTGCAAACACATTGGGATGGTCGCGGGTATACAGGAAAATCTCTGTGCCGCCGCGCGCAGTCTCCTCGCGCACTTGCACCAAGGGTAGATCCGCCTCCTGCGCATCATGGATAGCCAGGGTATGCCAGACAATTTCATCGGCTGAGTGGCGCAAGAAGTAGTCGGCATCCAGCTGCGCCCACAAACCCAGACAGCTGGGCTCATCAATACCCCGCTGACGCAGGATGCTCAGCGCGTGCATTTGCACCTCACCCAAAAGCTCGTCTTGATCCGGTGGGTTTTCCAAGCCGCGGCGCAGCATCCGCAGAGTGGCATCATATAAATTTGAGAGCAGGGCGTTTTTCCAAGAGTTCCACATCTTTGGGTTGGTGCTGCGGATATCCGCCACGGTCAGCAGATACAGGTAGTTCAAGCGCATGGCATTGCCCATTTGCAGGGCAAACTCATGAATCACATCGGGATCTGAAATATCGCGGCGCTGCGCCGTGAGTGACATCAGCAGATGTGATTTCACCAGCCACGAGACCAAGTTGGCATCGTAAATCGATAAGCCATGGTCCATACAAAATCGCCGCGCATCCTCAGCGCCCAATTCCGAATGATCACCACCGCGGCCCTTGGCGATATCGTGAAACAGCCCGGCCAGCAACAAAAGCTCCGGCTTGGGCAGCAGGCGATAAATACGTGAGCACTCGGGGACTTCTTCGTTGTGTTCTGCAATCGCAAAACGCCGCAGATTACGAATCACCGTTAGGGTGTGCTCATCGACCGTATACACATGAAAAAGGTCGTACTGCATGCGTCCAACGATTTGGCCAAAAGCCGGTAGGTAGCGAGCCAGCACGCCATAGCGGTTCATGCGCCGCAGTTGTCGCGTGACGCCGTGTGGCTGGCGCAGAATTTCCATGAACAGGCTGCGACAGCCTAGGTCAGCGCGAAAAGCGTCATTGATGAGATCGCGGTGGGTACGGATCAGACGAATGGTGGATGCGCGAATGCCCTTGAGCTCCGGGTGTTGCTGTAACAGCAAAAAAACCTCGAGCAGCGCCGGTGGATAGCGCAAAAATACCTGGGGGTCGGTGACTTCAAGATAACCGCGGCGGGATTGAAAGCGGCGGTTGATGGGGATGATGTCATCGTCTTCCATGTCCAGCAAAATGGCCTCACGGAAGTGTTGCAGTAGCATTTCATTGAGGCGCTCTAGGCGGATGACATTGCGAAAATACTCTTGCATGAATTGCTCAACCGCGAGGTTATTATCCACATCGGTGAAGCCCAAAAGCGTCGCCATACGCCGCTGAAAATCAAACAATAAGCGGTCTTCCTTACGCCCGCTGAGCATGTGCAGGGCAAAGCGCACCCGCCATAAATAGGACTGGCCCGCCATGAGGTCTTCGTATTCCGCGAGGGTGAGAAATCCCTGAGAGACGAGTTTTTCAAAGGCGCCGCTGCCGAATTGGCGTTTGGTGACCCAGCCGATCATTTGGATATCACGCAGCCCGCCGGGGCTTTCCTTGATATTGGGCTCGAGGCGATAAGCGGTCTCGCCATAGCGCTGATGTCTGGCGGTTTGTTCTTCGAGTTTGGCGGCAAAAAAGGCCCGGCTATTCCACATATGTTGGGGTGCGATCAGGGCTTCCAAGCGCTCCAGCAGCTGCTTATTACCGGCCAGCGGCCGACATTCCACCAAGTTGGTGGCCACGGTGATATCCGCTGCTGCTTGGATCACGCATTCGTCGATGCTGCGGACGCTGTGGCCAGGTTGTAAATCCATATCCCAAAGCAGGGTGAAAAAGCGGCTAAGGCCCTCTTGGGCCGCCTCATCCAGCGAAATGTCATGCAAAATCAGAATATCGATGTCCGAGCCGGGATGCAGTTCACCGCGCCCATAGCCCCCCACGGCCACCAAGGCGACGCTGGTGTTGGCTTGCAAACCCAGCAGCTCCCACAGGGTGATCAGCAGTCTATCGGTAGTGAAAGCTTGCGCATGCACCAAGTCAGCGACATCACAGCCGTCATTAAAAGCTGTAGAGAGACACTCGCGTACCGTCGTTACGGCTTGGCTAAATGCAGCGACCTGAGGGTCTTGGCAGGCACGCAGCGTTGACTCGATGGCAGGCCAGTCCAGTCGATGGCGGATGCTCGGGGGTAGGGCGTGCAGGCGGGCGGACATCAGGCTGCGGGAACCTGTTCATCACTGCGCAGGGTCAGTACCTCACAGCCCGAATCTGTCACCAATACCGTATGCTCCCATTGCGCTGAGGGGCTGCGGTCCTTGGTGACTACGGTCCAACCATCGGCCAAAATTTTCGTGTGGCGCTTGCCGGCGTTAATCATGGGCTCGATGGTGAAAATCATGCCCGATTCTAACTGTAGGCCACTGCCGGCCTGACCAAAGTGCAGCACCTGCGGGTCTTCGTGGAAGGCGCGGCCAATGCCATGACCACAGTATTCACGCACCACGCTGCAGCGTTGTGCTTCAGCATAGCGCTGGATGACATGACCAATGTCGCCCAGATGCGCCCCGGCGCGCACCACTTGGATGCCGCGCCACAACGCTTCATGGGCAATATCCACCACCCGTCGCGCTTGAATCGAGGGCGTGCCGATCATGAACATGCGGCTGGTGTCGCCATGAAATCCCTCATGGATCACGGTGATGTCGACGTTGATGATGTCGCCGTCTTTCAGGGGGCGATCATCGGGGATGCCGTGACAGACTTGATGGTTGATCGAGGTGCATATGGATTTGGGGAAGCCGCGGTAGTTCAAGGGGGCAGGCGTGCAGCCTAGGGTTTGGGTGATGTAGTCGTGGCACCGCTCATCCAGCTGAGCTGTGGTTGCGCCCGCCTCTATAAAGGGTTCAATCATCTCCAGCACCTGCGCAGCCTTGCGGCAGGCAATGCGCATCTGCTCAATTTCTTCGGCGGTTTTGATGGTGACGGGCATGAGGCAAGGCCTTGGTCGGCGGCATGAGGCGTTTGTGGCAATAAGCCGGTTATGGTATAAAGCGCCCGCGTTGCTTGCAAACGCAAATTTAAATCCGCACATGCACCGTCACGGACAGCGGGGTGCCTCATGAGAATGGGGTTGCTGCTCTGGGGTGTATGGAGGCCCAACCCTTAACTAGGAGTTTACTCATGCCCAGCGTTACCATGCGCCAGATGCTCGAAGCCGGCGTGCATTTCGGTCACCAGACCCGTTACTGGAACCCGAAGATGAAGCCTTTCATTTTCGGTCACCGCAACAAAATCCACATCATCAACCTTGAACAGACCGTGCCGCATTTCAATGATGCGATCAACTATCTGGGCAAGATGGCCGCCAATGGCGGTAGCGTGATGTTTGTCGGCACCAAGCGCTCGGCGCGTGAATTGGTGGCGACTCATGCCGCTCGCTGCGAAATGCCTTATGTGAATCAGCGTTGGCTGGGCGGCATGCTCACCAATTTTAAGACCGTGCGTGAGTCCATTCGCCGCCTAAAAGATCTTGAAGCGATGGTGGCCGACGGCACGATGCAGCGCTTGGCCAAGAAAGAGGCCTTGATGCGTACCCGTGAGATGGAAAAACTCGAGCGCAGCTTGGGCGGTATTAAAGATATGCCGCGCTTACCTGATGCTTTGTTTGTCATCGACGTGGGCTATGAAAAAATCGCCATCAACGAAGCCAATAAACTGGGTATTCCGGTGGTGGCCGTTGTGGATTCGAATAATTCTCCGGATGGCGTTGATTACGTTATCCCTGGCAATGACGACGCGATGCGGGCGATTGAGCTTTATGTGACGGCCGTGGCTGACGCGATTTTGGAAGGCCGTCAAGTGGCACGCGCCAGCTCAGCCAAGGAATTTGCTGAGGTGGATGAAGCCGCGGCAGCAGAAAAGCCTAAGGCTCGTGCCAAGAGCAGCAAGTCCGAAGCCGAGGTGACCGAAAAGCCTAAGCGCAAGGTCGCCGAAAAACCGGCTGAAGCTGAAACCGTTGTGGCCGACGAAGCAGTAGCTACGGAGGCCACTGAGGCGGCGGCTGTAGAAGTCAGCGAGACCGAAGCAAAACCGGCTGCGAAGGCCAAGGCACCAGCCAAAGCCAAAGCACCGGCGAAAGCCAAGGCGCCGGCTAAGGCGCCTGCCAAGAAAGCCGCCAGCAAGAAAGACGCAGCCGCTGCCGACGATAGCGCGTCGGAAGACAGCCAGGCTTAATCGTATGAGTGCGCTGCCGGGGGCATTGTCCCCGGCTGGCTGCGCTCGAACCCGTACCAAGATTTTCAGGAGTCAGTAATGCAAATTTCAGCGAGCATGGTCAAAGAGCTGCGCGAGAGAACCGGCGCCGGCATGATGGAATGCAAAAAAGCCCTCAGCGAAGCCGGTGGCGATATGGAAGCCGCGGTTGAGGCGATGCGCAAATCCGGTGCGGCCAAGGCCGTAAAGAAGGCCGGCCGTGTGGCGGCTGAAGGTCAGATTGTCGTCAAGTTAAGTGCTGATGCCAAGCAGGGCGTCATCTTAGAGGTCAACTGCGAAACTGATTTCGTCGCCAAAGACGAGAACTTCCAGCAGTTTGCCCAAGCAATTACCGCAGATGCTTTGACCCATCAGCCTGCCGATGTTGAGGCACTGATGGCGCTGAGCAGCGCCTCCGGCAGTTGGGAAGAACAGCGCGCCACCTTGATCGCCAAGATCGGTGAAAACGTGCAAGTGCGTCGCTTTGAGTCGATGAGTGCTGGTGCCGGACATTTGGCCGCCTATTTGCACGGTGGTCGTATTGGTGTCTTGATCGAGGTGGAAGGGGGCGACGAAAGCTTGGCTAAAGATCTGGCCATGCATATCGCGGCCAGCCGCCCGGTGTGTGTCAATGCCGATGATGTGCCTCAGGAGTTGCTCGAGCAGGAAAAAGCCATTTTCCGTGCCCAGGCTGAAGAGAGCGGCAAGCCCGCGGAGATCGTTGAGAAGATGGTGACGGGGCGGATAAGCAAGTATTTGGCCGAGGTGACCTTATTGGGTCAGGCGTTTGTGAAGAATCCAGATCAGAGCGTCGCCGATCTGCTTAAATCTTCTGGTGCCAGCGTCAAGCGCTTCGTGCGTTATGAAGTGGGCGAGGGGATTGAGAAGAAAGTAGAGAATTTTGCCGAAGAAGTCATGGCGCAAGCCAAGGGCGCTTAAGGTAAACTAGGCGGGATTTTTTCACGACAACAAGGCTAAGCCATGACCCCTGATAAGGCGCCCATCTTCAAACGCATTCTCCTAAAGCTCAGTGGAGAGGCATTGATGGGGGATCAAGGGTATGGCATCTGCCCAGATGTATTAACCCGCGTCGCTCGCGAAGTTGGCGAGCTGAGTTCTAAGGGCGTTGAAGTCGCCATTGTTATCGGCGGCGGCAATATCTTTCGCGGCGCCGGTATGGCTCAGGGTGGTATGGACCGCGTTACCGCCGATCATATGGGCATGTTGGCCACGGTAATGAACGGCCTGGCGATTCAAGATGCGCTAGAGCGGCTCGGTAAATTCTGCCGGGTGATGTCGGCGCTGAAAATCAACCAAGTTTGTGAAGATTACATCCGCCGCCGCGCCGTTCGGCATTTAGAGAAAGGCCGAATCGTGGTGTTCGCAGCGGGTACCGGCAATCCGTTTTTTACCACCGATACCGCCGCCAGCTTGCGCGCCATTGAAATGAACGCGGATGTGATGATTAAGGCTACCAAAGTGGATGGGGTTTATGATTCGGATCCCAAACTCAATGCTAATGCGCAGCGCTTTGAGCGCCTCACCTATGATGATGTATTGAACCGCCGCCTTGAGGTGATGGATACCACGGCGATTGTCATGTGCCGCGACAATCACATGCCTCTGCGGGTCATCAATATCTTCCGCGAAGGGGAATTGATGCGCCTGGTGACCGGCGAATCGGTGGGCACGTTGATCGAAAGGGGATGATGCACGATGTTGGATGCAATCAAGAAAGATACAGCAACGCGGATGGGCAAGAGCGTTGATTCGTTGGAACTGGAGTTGGCGAAAATCCGCACTGGGCGCGCTCACCCCAGTTTGTTGGACCACGTCATGGTCGAATACTACGGCAGTGATGTGCCGATTAATCAGGTCGCCAACGTCAACACCGAAGATGCGCGCACGCTAACCGTGACCCCATGGGAGCGGGACATGGTCGGCAAGGTTGAGAAGGCCATTATGAACTCAGATCTGGGTTTGAATCCGGCAACCGTTGGCACGGTGATTCGTGTGCCCTTGCCGGCTTTAACCGAGGAACGCCGTAAAGATTTGGTTAAGGTGGTGCGTCATGAGGCGGAGAATGCGCGGGTGGCGATTCGCAATATCCGCCGGGATGCCAATAACGAGATGAAAAAGCTGGTCAAAGATAAAGCAATCTCCGAAGATGATGAGCGTCGCGGTGAGGATGAAGTGCAAAAGCTCACCGATGAGTACGTGGCGCGTGTCGAACAGGTGCTAGAACAAAAAGAAAAAGAACTCATGGCCATCTAGGTCTTTGTAGGCGGGTATTGTGACTCATATTCCTTCCACAACCCGGGGTGCCCCAGAACATGTTGCCATTATTATGGATGGCAATGGTCGTTGGGCCGGGCGCCGCGGCTTACCTCGCACCGAGGGGCATAGGAGGGGCATCGAGCCGGCGCGTATGGTTGTGCGCTATTGTGCCGAGCATGGCGTCAAGGTGCTGACTCTGTTTGCGTTTAGCAGTGAGAACTGGAAGCGGCCGCAGGCTGAAGTCGGTACGCTGATGGATTTATTCATTCGCTCGATGAGCAAGGAAGTGCCAGATTTGATCGAAAAAGGCATCCGCCTGAACTTCATTGGCGAGCGCCAAGCCTTTTCTCAAAAGCTGCAAAAAGCCATGGCCAAGGCTGAGGCCGATACCGCTGACAATCAGCGCATGGACCTCTTTGTGGCTGTAGGCTATGGCGGGCGTTGGGACATCACCCAGGCCGCCTTGAGCCTGGCTGAGGACATCGCCGCTGGGCGCGTGGAGGCTGCCAATGTGACGCCTGAGCACCTTCGCAAGCACATATCGACAGCGGCCATGCCAGATCCCGACCTGCTGATTCGCACTGGGGGCGAGCAGCGCATCAGTAATTTCCTGTTGTGGCAAATGGCTTATACCGAACTCTATTTCACGCCGATTTTGTGGCCGGATATGCAATCGGCGGATATGGATCAAGCCTTCGAGTTTTTCGCCTCGCGCTCTCGGCGTTTTGGTCACATTGATGAGCAGCTCAATAGGCAGGAGCGTGCTTAAGCAGCGTTTGATCACGGCCTTGGTGTTGGGTCTGAGCGTATTGGCGGCGATTTTTTTATTGCCACCCTTGGGATTTGCTCTAGGCGTTATGATGGTGGTGGCCTTAGGCGCTTGGGAATGGGCGGGTCTAGCGGCGATTACCCATCCACTGTTAAAAACGGGCTACGCGGCACTCAGTGTCATGGCTTTGGCTGGGTTTTATTTCTGGGTCGACGCTTCTATGCTCGGGACGCTATTGCTTCTGACCGCGCTGGCTTGGGCTGTGGTGGTGGTGATTATCGCTGTGGGCCAGCCGCCGCAAGAAAAACAGCTTTTGATTCGGCGTTGGGGGCTCGGCGCGGCCGGTTTGGTCGCCTTGGTACCCTCGGGTTTGGCTTTGATTATTTTGCAAGCTATCCACCCAAGTTGGCTGCTATTTCTTTTGTTGTTAACTGCGACGGCAGATACCGCCGCCTATTTCACTGGCAAGCGCTTTGGGCGCCAGCCACTGGCACCTCACATCAGTCCAGGCAAAACCCGTGAGGGTCTTTTGGGCGGCTTGGTGGGTGTGGCTGTGCTGTCATTGCTGGGTGCCAGCTGGTTTGGCTTGGAGCTGAGTATTTGGTTTATTTTTGTGTGCTTGTGCCTGATCACTGCGCTGATTTCGGTCGTCGGAGATTTATTTGAAAGCCTACTAAAACGCGCCGCTAATGCCAAAGACAGTGGCCGTCTGTTGCCGGGACATGGCGGTATTTTGGATCGTATTGACAGCCTTACGGCCGCCGCGCCGGTATTCTTATTGGGTCTGCTCTGGGCCGGAATTGTGGCAAGATAAGGCTTTGTGCAAACCCGTTATCCTTAGGCGAAGGTGATTCAATGAGTGTAGCCCCCCAGGGCATCACTATTCTCGGTGCGACCGGCACGATTGGCGTGAATACGCTGGACGTGATTGCTCGCCATCCCGAGCGCTATCGGGTGATCGCTTTGACGGCTAATGGCAATGTACAGCGCTTGGTGGAACAATGCCAAGTCCATCGCCCTGAGTATGCGGTGGTGGCCGATGAGGCTTTGCTGGATGTGTTGGTGCAGGGGCTTGAGCAGGCCGGTTTACAGACTCAAGCTTTGGCTGGTGTTGATGCGCTGTGTCACGTGGCCAGCTTACCGCAGACCGAGGCTGTGATGGCGGCCATTGTGGGCGGGGCGGGATTGCTGCCGACCTTGGCGGCAGCCAAGAGTGGCAAACGGGTGCTGTTGGCGAATAAAGAGGCGCTGGTGATGTCCGGTGCTTTGTTTATGGACGCAGTGCGTGAAAATGGCGCCCAACTGCTGCCCATTGATAGCGAGCACAATGCGATTTTCCAGTGTATGCCGGCTGATTTTCAGCGTGGCCTAGCCTCCGTGGGTGTCAAGCGCATTTTGTTGACCGCTTCGGGAGGGCCCTTTCGCAGTTGGCAGCACCAGGATTTGCAGGCGGTGACTCCGGATCAGGCCTGCGCCCATCCTAATTGGGTGATGGGGCGTAAGATTTCAGTGGACTCTGCCACCATGATGAATAAGGGCTTGGAACTGATCGAGGCCTGCTGGCTATTTAATACGACACCGGATCAGATCGAGGTGGTGTTGCATCCACAAAGTGTGATTCACTCCATGGTCGCTTATGCCGATGGCTCGGTGCTGGCGCAGATGGGACATCCGGATATGCGCACGCCGATTGCCCATGCGCTGGCTTGGCCGGAGCGTATTGATGCCGGTGTAGAGACCTTGGATTTGTTTGCTGTGGCGCGCCTGGATTTCGAGCAGCCGGATCTGCAGCGTTTTCCGTGCCTGCGTTTGGCTTATGAGGCATTTAAGACCGGTGGCACAGCGATGGCTGTGTTGAATGCCGCTAATGAAGTGGCGGTGGAGGCATTTTTGACTACGCAGATATTGTTTACGGATATTCCCCATTTGATTGAGTCGGTGTTATCCAGTGAGGCGATTCACGCTGCCGATTCAATTGATGCGGTGTTGGCCGCCGATGCCAATGCGCGGTGCGCGGCACAGGACGCCATTCAACAAAAACCCTGGGTGAAACATTTATGATGTTTTTGTTGAGCATTGCGGCATTTTTACTGGCCATTGGCATTCTCATCACCGTGCATGAGTATGGGCATTATTGGATGGCGCGCCGCTGCAACGTTAAGGTCTTGCGCTTCTCCGTGGGTTTCGGCCGGCCCTTATTTCAGCGCTGCTCTGGGGCTGATCAAACCGAATATGCGCTAGCCGCTATCCCCTTAGGCGGTTATGTGAAGATGGCTGATGAGCGCGATGAGAGCGTGGCGGCCGAGGATTTGCCGAGGGCCTTTAATCGACAAACGGTGGGGCGCCGCGCTGCGATTGTCGCGGCGGGTCCGGCGGCTAACTTTCTGTTTGCCATCTTCGCGTTTTCTCTGATGTTTTTGGTGGGGATGCAAGGCGTGCGGCCGGTGATTGGCGAGGTGCAGCCGGCTTCGGTGGCTGCGGAGGCGGGTTTTCAGCCACGCGATGAGATCATCGAAGTGGGCGGCCGGGCCACACCAACTTGGGAGCAGGTGGCGTTAAACCTTATTGATCAGGGCATGAATGGCGATCCCATTGAGGTGCGCGTGCGCACAGATTCCGGTCAGGAGTTTTGGCGCACTTTAAATATCCGCGATTCTCGCTTGTTGTTGGGTGATGGTCCGCTGCTGGGTAAGTTGGGTATCAGTGCGCTACAGCCTTGGTCTGAGCCGGTTTTGGGTGAATTATTGCCAGACGGCGCGGCGGCGCGAGCGGGCTTGATGCCGGGGGATCGCATCAGGGCGGTGGATGGACAGGCAATTGGCAC
Source organism: Ectothiorhodosinus mongolicus (assembly GCF_022406875.1). NCBI lineage: Bacteria > Pseudomonadati > Pseudomonadota > Gammaproteobacteria > Chromatiales > Ectothiorhodospiraceae > Ectothiorhodosinus > Ectothiorhodosinus mongolicus. The sequence continues at coordinate 195,288 of NZ_CP023018.1, read as the reverse complement.
TTGGACCGCGTGGGTGAATAGCGTGCGCGAGCGTCCCAATGCAGAGATACAACTCGAGATTGAACGCCAAGGTCGGGTCTTTGAGACGCGCCTGCGCACCGACGAGCGGTTCGATAATGGACAGCGCATTGGCATGATTGGGGCTTTTCCTTATGTTGATGAAGCGGCTGTGGTTGCGCTGCAGACCACGGTTCGTTACGGCATATTTGAGTCTGTCTCACGAGGCATGCAACGCACTTGGGACATGAGTGTGCTGACCTTGCGGGTGATGTGGCGCTTACTGACCGGTGAGGCGGCCCTGAGTAATTTGGCCGGACCCGTGGGCATCGCTGAATATGCTGGGGTGAGCGCGTCGGTGGGCCTGGCAGCTTTTCTGGGCTTTCTCGGATTGGTGAGTATCAGTCTGGGAATCATTAATTTATTGCCCATACCGATGCTTGATGGGGGGCATTTGCTTTATTATCTGGTCGAGGTCATTAAGGGTAGTCCGGTATCTGAGGCGCTTGAAGCCATCGGCCAGCGGATCGGGATTGTCATGATTGGCCTGTTGATGACTCTGGCACTCTATAATGATTTCACACGGATTTTTGGTTGAACTTCATGCGCTCAAAGATGCAACGACTGATGGGTGCTTCGGCACTGGCCCTGGTAATGAGCCTGGCTCCCATTCCGAGTGTGGCGGTCGATCGGGATTTTGTGGTTGCCGATATTGAGCTTGAGGGCTTGCAACGTATTGCTCCAGGTACGGTATTGACCTACTTGCCAGTGAGCGTGGGCGACAGCATTGCCGCCGGGCAAAGTGCCGATATTATCCGTGCTTTATTTGCCACTGGGTTTTTCTCTGACGTCTCGCTGCGTCGTCGCGATGATGTGCTGATCGTTGTGATGGAAGAGCGGCCCGCGATTAACGAGATTCGCATTAGCGGTAATCGTGATATCAAAACGGATCAGCTGCTCGATGCATTGCGGCAGGTGGGCATGGCACGCGGTCGTGTGTTTAACCGTACGGTCCTGGAGCGCATGGAGAATGAACTGCTGCAGCAGTATTTCGCCCGCGGCAAATACAACGTGCAAGTTGATGTTGAGGTCGAAAGCCTGGCACGCAATCGCGTCGACGTGGTGATTGATATCGCTGAGGGCCGCGTAGCGCGTATCCAACAAGTGCGTGTGGTCGGCAATGAAGTGCTCTCGGAGCGGGAACTCACGCGTCGCCTGGAATCGGGTAGCAAGCGCTGGTACAACCCGTTTTCGCGTCGCAATCAGTACTCGCGTCAGAAATTGGCTGGAGATTTGGAGACCTTGCGCTCGCGCTATCTGGATGATGGTTATGTCAATTTCAATATCGATTCCACCCAAGTCACGTTGACACCGGACCGTCGCGATATCTATGTCACGATCAACTTGGATGAGGGTGAGCAATATGTGGTCAGAGAGATCAATCTCGCTGGGAACTTAATTGTCTCGGAAGAGGAGCTGCGGTCTCTATTGGAGATTGCTCCGGGTGATGTCTTCTCACGGCGTCAGATCACCAATTCGGCCAATGCCATCAGTCGACGTTTGGGGGATGAGGGTTATGCCTTTGCGAATGTGAACCCCATCCCTGAACTCACCGAAGAGGGCAATGAGGTTGCATTGACCTTTTTTGTCGATCCCGGTCAGCGCGTCTATGTGCGACGCATCAACTTCACGGGTAATGCCCGCACGCAAGATGAAGTGTTTCGCCGGGAAATGCGGCAGATGGAGGGCGGTTGGTATTCCACCTCGAATGTCGAGCGCTCACGGGTTCGCTTGCAGCGCTTGCCCTATGTTGAGAATGTGAATTTAGAGACTCGGCGTGTGCCGGGAACCGATGATCAGGTGGACCTAGATATCAGCGTTACCGAGCGCTTGTCAGGTAGCTTCATGGTCGGTCTGGGGTATTCCCAAAGCCAAGGCCTACTGTTTAACACCAGCTTATCTCAAGATAATTTCTTTGGTAGCGGTAACCGTGTGTCAGTGGCCTTTAACAACAGCAGTGTGAACCGCATTTATAGTTTCTCGTTCTTTAATCCCTATTACACCATTGATGGGGTCAGCCGCGGCTTTGATATTTTCTATCGCGAAACCGATGCGGCCGAAGCCGATATCTCTCGTTACTCCTCAGACCGATTTGGCTTGAGTGTGACCTATGGCATCCCCCTGACCGAGTTTAATACGTTCCGCATCACCCCCGGTTTCGAGAGTGTCAGAATTAAGACCTCGGACCGTACGCCCAATGAAATCACGGATTTTCTCAGAGACAATGATGGTCCCGATTTCAATTTGTATACCCTGAATGCCAGTTTGACGCACGACACACGCGATCGCACGGTGTTTGCTGAACGGGGTAATTTGCAACGGGTTAATCTTGAAGTGGCACTGCCGGGTAGTGATCTGGAGTACTATCGGGTGGATTATCGCAATCAGTATTTCTTGCCGGTGCGCGAGAATCTGACTTTAAAATTGCATGGTGAGGCGGCATATGGCGACGCCTATGGCAATACCAGCGACTTGCCGTTTTTCGAAAAATACTTTGCCGGTGGCACGCGCTCAGTGCGCGGTTTTCGCGATTTTAGTCTGGGGCCGACAGACTCCAATAATGATGCCTTTGGCGGTAATTTTCGCGTTGCCGGTGGGGCTGAACTGATCTTCCCGCCGCCCTTTTTAGACAATATGCCGAGTGTGCGTGTCAGTCTGTTCTTGGATGCCGGCCAAGTCTATGCCAGTTATGATGATTTTGATGCGGGAGAGATCCGCTATGCGGTGGGCGCGGGTATGACTTGGTTATCGCCGGTGGGTGCGTTGACTTTCAGTTTGGCCAAGCCGTTAAATGATAAGCCTGAGGATCGCACCCAGTCCTTCCAATTCAACATCGGTGCCTCCTTCTAGCCGCTGGTTGCAAACGTCTTCATGGGGTTCTTTTCTTTGATGTTAAAGCGTTATTTATTGGCGATCGCCTTGTTATTTATGCTGGTACCTGCGGGCTTGTTGGCGCAGCAGCAAGGGGTGCGCGTTGCCTTCGTCAATATCAATCAGATTATGGAGCAATCGCCTCAGGCTGAGGCGGCGATGCAGGCTCTAGAGCGAGAGTTTGCGCCGCGCGATGCTGAGCTCGTGGCTGAACGTGATGCCTTGCAGGAACTGCAGCGACGTTTAGAACGCGATATCGATGTGATGGCTGCTGAACAACGGGCGCGGCTAGAGCGAGACTTCCGCGGTCGCTCACGAGACTTCCGGCGCTCGCAAGATATTTTTCAAGATGATCTGAATGCCCGCCGCAACGAAGAGTTGGCGACTTTGCAGCGGTTAGTGCACAACGTCATTCTCGAATTGGCACAGCAAGAAGATGTGGATTTGGTGGTGACCGAGCGTAATGTGTTATTTGCCAATGATCGCATTGATATCACGCCACGGGTTCTAGAGGCCTTGCGGGCTCAGTCGCAACAGCGCAACTGAGATTGGCGTGACGATGAGCCTTTGTCTGAGTGATATCGCCAGAGCGATTGATGCCACACTCAGCAGCGAAGTCTCGGGTGTTGAAATTGAGCGGGTTGCCCGGCTCAGTCAAGCGGGTCAGGGTGACATCAGTTTTTTGGCGAGTGCGCATTATCAGCGCGACCTTTCGCGGACGCGGGCATCAGCAGTGATACTCAATGCTGAACACGCAGCGCAATGCCCTGTGCCTAGCTTAGTGGTCACTAATCCCTATCTGGCTTATGCCAAAGTGGCTCGCCTATTACATCCTGTACCCGTGCTTGAGCCAGGTATCCATCCCAGTGCGGTGGTGGATCCCACAGCCACCATAGATCCCAATGCCTGCATTCAGGCCCAGGTAGTCATTGGGAAAAATGTCCGCGTCAGCTCGGGGGTGACGTTGGGGCCCGGTTGTAGCATCGGTGATGATTGCGAGATTGGCGCCGATTCTCGGTTGTTAGCCAAGGTTGTGCTTGGCCATGGCGTGCGATTGGGGGCTAGGAATCTGATTCAGCCCGGAGCGGTGATCGGCAGCGATGGTTTTGGCTTTGTAAACGGGGACGGGCGCTGGTTGCGCATTCCGCAGGTCGGTTCGGTGTCGATCGGTGATGATTGCGAGATTGGCGCCAATACCACCATCGATAGGGGTGCTCTCGAGGACACAGTGATCGAGGACGGGGTGATTATCGACAACCAAGTGCACATTGCCCATAACGTGCATATAGGGGCGCATACAGCGATTGCTGGGTGCGTGGGTATTGCCGGCAGTGCACACATCGGTCGACACTGCGCGATTGGCGGTGGAGCGGGTATACTGGGGCATTTGCAAATTGTCGATGGGGTGACCATCACCGCTATGACGTTGGTGACCCGTACGATTACCGAAAAAGGGGTTTATTCATCTGGGGTTCCGCACGCACCAGCGCGCTTGTGGAATAAGCAGTTGGCCTCTCTGAGACGATTGGTAAAGAGATGAGCGCAGCTTAGATCATTATAGGATAATACTTTGGAAGCTTTTGATATACATCAGATTTTGCGTTACCTGCCGCATCGTTTTCCGTTTCTCATGGTGGATCGCGTTACCGCCTGTACCCCGGGCGAGTCTTTAGAAGCGATCAAAAATGTGTCCATTAACGAACCCTATTTTCCGGGGCATTTTCCGGTAAAGCCGGTGATGCCTGGAGTGCTGATTCTTGAGGCTCTGGCGCAGGCCACTGGGCTTTTGGCGTTTAAGACGCAAGAGCATCGTGGCGAGACCAGCAAACAACAGCTTTACCTGTTTGTGGGCATTGATGAAGCGCGCTTTCGCCGCCAGGTGGAGCCAGGTGATCAACTGCATCTCAAAGTTGAGTTGCTGCGCGTGGTGCGCGGAATCTGGCGCTTTTCCGCAGTGGCCACCGTGGATGGGGAGGTCGTCACCACGGCGACTTTGATGTGTGCGGGTAAGGACATCGATGCATGATTCACCCAACGGCCATCATCGATCCCAGCGCTCAGCTGCATGCGGATGTGCAGGTGGGTGCCTATAGCATCATTGGCGCGCGCAGTGAGATTGGCAGTGGCACGCGTATTCGCCCGCATGCGGTGATTGGGTCTGATACCCGAATCGGGTCTGACTGCGAGATTTTTCAATTTGCATCGGTGGGTGAAGATCCCCAGGATCTGAGCTATCGCGGCGAGCAGACGCGCTTAGAGATGGGCGATCGCTGCGTGATTCGTGAGGGTGTCACCATGAGTCGCGGCACAGAGAAAGGCGGCGGCGTGACCCGTATCGGCTCGGATGGGCTATTTATGGCCCAGGTGCATGTGGCGCATGACTGCCAGGTGGGTAATGGGGTGATTTTTTCCAATGCGGCCTCATTAGCGGGTCATTGCGAAATTGGCGATCATGCCACTTTGGGTGGGTTTTCATTGATTCACCAGTTTTCTTTGATTGGGCGACGTGCTTTCACCAGCATGGGCGCGGCGCTGAATCGTGATTTACCACCTTTTTGTTTGGCTTCAGGGAATTACGCGCGCGCCATCGGCATCAACAAAGTAGGGTTGCGCCGCGCTGGAATCAGTGCAGAGGCGATTCAAGCCTTACAACACGCCTTTCGCGTCATGGTTAGGCAGCGTCAAGGATCGGCCGGGGCGGCGCAATTAGCCCCCTTGATGGCGCAACATCCCGAAGTGGAGGAGTTCGTGGCGTTTATTCAAGCCAGCAAGCGCGGCGTTTTGCGCAGTGGTCGACAGGTCACTGGGATAGAGTAAGCGGTTTTTCTTTGGCTTTGGTCTGCTGGGTATGCGGGTGAGGTAAGGTGGGATCGAGAATGCTGCGCAGGCGGTTGGGGTCGGCAATACCGCCGTGTTTGATGATTCTCCCACTGCTGCAGACAATGGCTAAACGGCCCATTCCCAGCATGCGGGCGAGGATATTTTGATCCAATCCGACTGCTGACACGTCATCGAGCTTGATGCGTTTGACGCGCCGCAATAATAAGCCATGAATGCTCAAAAGGTGGCGTTGGGTAATCACCAGCTCGGTGTTCATATGCATATCGATGCTGCGCACCAATAAAACCGGCAAAACCAAGAGATATAAGACGGCGGCAATCACTTGACCGCTTAATCCGACCGGCCCAAATACCAGAGCAAAGCACAATACAAGCAGCGACAGGGGTGCTAGCCAAACCCCCCAGTGCATACGCGCCTCGGCAATAATCGTTTCATCGCGGGCCAGCGATTCTTGGGCTAGCGGGGCACGCGCTGAAGCGATAGCCAACAAACAAATAAAAAGCGACGGGGGCAATAACAAAATGCCAGCCAGTAAAAACTGATTACCCAGGAGTGCGCCGAAGTAGTGGACGCCCAAAAATAAATTGCTCGCGGTGACCAGGACAATCAAGACGGCCAAGACGTACAGGAATTTTCTTGCCGATGTGCGCACAGCTGATCTCCCATTTTTGCCCAGTATAGAACAGGCAAGCGGGGAACTTGGTGGCCCGGGTCAGTTTTTGTGGTCGCGAATCTCGCGCACGCGCTCCCGGCCCTTGCGCCTTTGTACGGCAATGACCTCCAGCTGCGCTTGCAGATTTTGCCGCTCGCTTTCATCACCCGATTCGGCCATTTGTCGGGTGAGCTCTTTTTCTTTTTGTTTGAGTTTTTTCAGCACCTTACTGATGGATTCGATTTCTTTGCGCTGGGCTGAGGCATCAGCGAGCAGAAAATCCGTCAGCTTAGCGAGTAGATTTTGGGTCGCCATGATCGACCGCCTCCCGGGCTGTTGATATTTGCGCCCTATCTTCTTCATCCAGCGCCAGAGTGCCTTCAGCGGCACGCTCTTGGGCGGATTCGGGCTGGAGCAGGGCAGCTGCGGCATCGAGTAGATTAACGCAAATTTCCACAGCATATTTTTCGTCATTCAGAATCGAGGTGGCCACGGCAGGGGATAGTGCGCGCATGCGCACGTTTTGATTGATCTGTGCCGTTAGGGTTTTAGCGAAATTTTCCACGCTGATTTTGAATGCATCGAGTGACAATCGTGTGACAGTCTCGCTCTCCTGCGCCCTCAGGGCCCCGATCTCACGCAAGGTTTGCGCGATCTGCAGGCGGATTCGATCATAGGCATGACGCGCTGTAGGCTGTGATGAGACGCCGTATTGGATGAGATTCTTGTGCAGATGCTTGGTGGCTTTCACCGCCTCGACAATATCCCGGCTGGCCTGCTGCAGGGCAAAGATGCGCGCGCCGTCGTTTTCCGAGAGCGCTTGACCCTGGATCTCGCTGATAAAAGCGATGATGGCATTGTGTAGGCTTTTGACCTTGTATTCATACTCATCATCGACATCGAGACTGATAATGCGGCGCGTGTTGCGCACCGCATCCTCCAGTGAATCTTTAGAGGCGATGGTGGCGCGCCGTAGGCTGACGCCATGGGTGATTAAGTCATGGGCATTGTCGTACAGATGACTCACCTCTTTGTTGAGCGCGCTGACTGCAGTAGCGGGTGTTTCCAAGGCGCCGGGGTAGAGATAGCGGGGCTTGGCGCGATTGGGTGAATCAAACTGCACGTAGCGGGTGAGCAGTCGCTCCATTAATCCCACAAACGGAGCGAGCATCAACACACCCAAAACATTAAACAGGGTGTGGAATAAGGCCAGTTGAAACAAAAGATCATCTTGAATGCCGAGAAAACCCGCCAGATAGTCCACCATCCAGACCATTTGTTGAATGAGAGCAATGGCTACTGCAGCAGTGAATACATTGAATAACACATGGGCCAGCGCCAGGCGCTTACCGGCCAAGTTGGCGGTCAAGCCACCGATGGCAGTGGTGACAGCGCTGCCGAGATTGGCACCAATGGCCATGCCCAAAGCCGCTTCATAGCTAACCTGCCCGGAGGCCAGTGCGGCAATGATTACCAATAAGGTGGCATGGCTGGACTGCATCACCACGGTCATGGCCATGCCAATACCGGTGAAAATCAGTACGCCTAATAAACCGGGGATCATGTACTGCGATAAATCCCACCCATCTTGGAAGGTGTCAAAGCCTATTTTGATGTAGGCGATACCGAAGAACAGAAAGCCTATGCCGAGGATGATGTAACCCAAACCGCGGCGCGTCAGGCTCTTTTGCAGAGCCAGCACAACGCCAAATACCAAAGCGGGTAGGGCGTAAGCCGCCATATCGACCCGTAAGCCCACAGCCGCAATCAGCCAAGCGCCGGTGGTGGTACCTAAATTCGCGCCCATGATGATGCCGATGCCGGCAGCGAGTTTGATCATCTCGGCGCTGACAAAGGAGATGGTGATTAACGATACCAGGGTGCTGGACTGAGTCAGGCTGGTAGTGGCGATGCCAAAGCCGATGCTTTTCCAAAGCCGATCGGTGCTGCGCCGCAGGCCCTGCTCAAGCAAACCGCCGGCTAGGGCTTTAAAGCCTTGCTCCAAGCAGACCATGCCAAACAAAAACAGGGCGACGCCGCCGGCAATGGTTTTTAAATCGGGGTTAATCCATAAGCCCCAAGCCAGAATCAGCAGCGCGGCCCAAATACCGTGGCGGCGGATCATGAGGGGGCCGCTTCTTCCTCCAGTAAGCGGCCGTGATCCAAGAGTTCTAGCGCCATGCATGCTACGCGCTCCGAGCCGCCCGACGCCCCCAGACGTTCGCGCACGATATCTAAGTCCTCAACCATGTGTTGATGATAGCGATCATCACTGAGTATGCGTTGTGCCCAGGCACTCAGCGCTTCAGCTGTCGCCGCGGCTTGAATGTATTCGGGCGCCACGGGTTTACCTGCGACGATATTGGCCAGGCCGATGTGGGGAATACGGATCAGGCGCTTCAAAATGGCGTAGCTCAGCGGTGAGATGCGATAAATAATGGCCATGGGGGTTTTCATCAGTGCCGCTTCTAGGGTGGCGGTTCCTGAGGCCACAATTAAGGCGCGACTGACGGCCATCAGCGCATAAGTCTGTCCGCTGCACAGCCGAATATCGGGTTGCCGCGCCAATTGCTCTTGAAGTGACGCCGACAGCTGGCGTTTTGCCGGCAAGGCCACTGCCACTTGCAGTTCGGGCAGGGCTTGTCGCAGCAGCGCCGCAGTCTCTAGCATGATGGGTAAGTGGTTTTTTTGTTCGCTGCTGCGACTCCCGGGGAGTAGCCCCAAAATCGGTCGCTCAGGGTCTAGTCCTAAGGACTGGCAGCATGACTGATGATCACCGTCAACCCGCACCACATCGACCAAGGGGTTACCCACATAACGCACGGGGATGCCGTGTTGACGGTAGATGTCGACCTCAAAGGGGAATAGCACCGCCATGGCGTCAATCACTGCGCCGATCTTGCGCGCCCGGCCCGAGCGCCAGGCCCAGATCTGTGGGCTCACATAAAACAACACGCGAATACCCAAAGCTTTGGCGGCCTTGGCCAGACGCAGATTAAATTCAACATAATCCACCAGCACTAAGAGATCGGGCGGATCACGGCGCAAGGCTTGTTTGAGGGTGTTGAGTGCTTTTTTTATCTGCCGATATTGGGCCAAGACCTCCCATAGCCCAACCACGCCCAAACGACTGGCGTCGACTTGGCGCGCCACGCCCGCCTCAGCCATGGCCTCGCAGCCCATACCGCTAAAGCGTAATCCCGGCCGCAGCGCCTTAAGCGCACGCACCATATTGGCTGCGTGCAGATCGCCTGAGGATTCGCCGGCCACCACCATGATATGGCCAGTATCCTGTGGCATTTCAGCGCAAGCTGGTGCGGATGACATCGGCAATCTGTGCAATTGCTTCTTCGGGCAACTCGGGGTACATGGGCAGGGACAAGCACTGAGCGGCGACGGCTTCTGTGTGCGGTAGCGTCACCGGCTCTGCCCAGTCGGTGAAGGCTTTTTGTTGATGTAGCGGAATGGGGTAGTAAATAGCGCAGGCGATTTGCGCCGCTTGCAAGGCTTTCATGATGTCATCGCGTCGCGGCGAGAGTAGGGTGTATTGGTGGTAGACATGCTCGCCAATGCCGTCCTCATGGGGGATGTGCAGATCAGGGACATCCTTGAGGGCTTGGCGATAGTCGCCAGCTGCGCGGCGGCGTCCCGCATTAAAGGCATCAATATGCCTTAGTTTAACCCGCAGGATGGCGGCCTGCATCTCATCAAGACGGCTGTTATAACCTATACGATCATGATGATAGCGAACATCGCTACCGTGATTTCTTAAGTTTTTCAGGAGCGCTGCTTGGGCCTCATCCCGAGCCGTCACCAGACCGCCATCACCATAACAACCAAGATTTTTGCTGGGAAAGAAACTGAAACAGCCCATGTCGCCGATACTGCCGGTTTGTTGCTCGCCAATACGCGCGCCAAAGGATTGTGCGCAATCTTCGATGAGCAGTAAATCATGAGCTTGGCACATGGCGCTAAAACGCGGCATGTCGGCGGGCTGGCCGAACAGGTGCACGGGCATGATGGCACGCGTTTTCGGGGTGATTGCCGCCTCGGTGAGGTCGGGATCCAGATTAAAGCTACGTGGGTCGATGTCGACGAAAACAGGTGTCGCGCCCACATAGGCGATGGCTTCGGCGGTAGCGATAAAGGTAAAAGCGCTGGTGATCACCTCATCGCCCGGGCCGATACCGGCGGCGCGCAAGGCTAAGTGCAAGGCGTCGGTACCTGAGGCGCAAGTCACTGCATGAGGCGCGCCTAGATAAGCTGCGACCTCGGCCTCTAAGGCTTGAACATTGGGCCCCAAGATAAATTGCGTATTCGCCAACACGTCTAAGACGCTGGCATCAATGTCTTCTTTGAGGCTTTCATACTGCGTTTTTAAGTCCACCATGGGGATCATTGGATTGTGGGCTCCCTGTTGGCCAGCTGGGTGATATTGGCTTGTAGGTGTTGGGTGATGTCATACGCAGCCTGAAGAGCGCGCAGGCCATCTTCACCGCTGACTACCACTTCGGCTTCACCCTGGATGGCAGCAATAAAGGCCTGGATTTCGGCGAGAAGGGCATCGGCGGCGGCAAACACGCGAGTTTTGGAGTCAAAATGTAGCTTATCTTGGGCGGAAGCATCACGATCGACGCTGTGCATGGCCAGCTCGCGGTTTTGAAAATCCACCGAGAAATAGGCCTGTTTTTGGAAGATGCGCATTTTGCGTTCGGTTTTCTGGCTGACGCGACTGGCGGTGACATTGGCGACGCAGCCATTGGCGAAGGCCAGGCGGGCGTTGACGATGTCCAAAGCCTCGGAGAGCACACAGGCACCACTGACAGCCATGTCGGTGATAGGCGAGCGCAACATGTTTAAGATGATGTCGATGTCATGAATCATCAGATCCAAGACGACATTCACATCGGTGGCCCGAGGTTTAAACGGTGCTAAGCGATGCGATTCGATAAACAGGGGCTCTAGGGGCTCTTCGGTGAGCGCCATTAACGCCGGATTAAACCGCTCGAGATGGCCGACCTGCAATATCCGATTTCGCGTTTTGGCCAAATCAATGAGTTGTTTGGCTTCTTCGGTGGTGGTGGTGATAGGTTTTTCCACCAATACATGCGCGCCGCTGTCTAAAAAGTCCCGCGCGACTTCAAAGTGCAGGGTGGTGGGCACAACGATGCTGACGGCTTCGACTTTGCCGAGCAGTTCTCGATAATCTGTGAAGGCTTGCGTTTGGGTTTCCTCGGCAATCCGCTGCGCCTGTTCCGGGTCTGTATCGACCACGCCGATAAGCTCGGTTTGCGGTATCGCTGCGTATTTTTGCGCGTGAAAGCGGCCCAGATAGCCCACGCCAATGACCGCACAAGGAACTGATTTCATACACCACTCCGGCAACACTTCGGCGTCATGGAACCCAGTTTTGGGTGTGCGCCTATGCTAAGCTTTTCATTGCTTAGTTTACGGGATTGTGAAGGTCTTGTGTGGATGCAGAACTCTTAAGCCTTTTGCATTTGCCGGGCCTGGCCGGGGTCGATGAGGCGGGACGCGGTCCTTTGGCGGGGCCGGTGGTGGCCGCGGCCGTGATACTCGACCCCAAACGACCCATTGCCGGCCTGAACGACTCCAAAAAACTCAGCGCCAGGCGCCGCGAACAGCTTTTTGATGCCGTGTCTAATGAGGCTCTCGATCTGGCGGTGGGTATGTGCACACCGGCTGAGATCGATGCGGTGAATATTCTTCAGGCCAGTCTGCTGGCCATGCAGCGGGCAGTCGAAGCGCTGAGTGACGTTCCCAGTCTAGCGGTGGTGGATGGACATAGGACACCTAAGTTGGCCTGTCCAGTGCAGGCTTTGGTGCGTGGCGATGCTTTGTTGCCGGCCATCAGCGCCGCCTCCATTATTGCCAAGGTGACTCGCGATCGCTTGATGTTGGCGTTGGATCAGCAATTTCCGGGATATGGATTTGCGGTCCATAAGGGGTATCCTACCGCCAGGCATTTGGCAGCTTTGGCAGAGCGAGGGGTAAGTCCTGTGCATCGCCGAAGTTTTGCCCCCGTACAGCGTCTTTTAGCAGCAGATTCTTGATGAGCGATCAACCAAGCTTTGTTCATTTGCGGGTGCACAGCGAATTTTCGCTGGTGGATAGCGTGGTGCGGCTGAAACCATTGGTGGAGTCGCTGCGGCAAAAAGCCATGCCGGCTTGCGCAATCACCGATCATTGCAACTTGTTTGCCATGGTGAAGTTCTACAAAACCGCCACGGCGGCGGGAATCAAGCCCATTATCGGTGCCGATATTTTGCTGGCCCACCCCACGACCTCGGAAGCGCCCACGCGTTTGGTATTGCTGTGTCAGGGCACGCAGGGGTACGCCAACCTTTGTCGGTTAATCAGCCGCGCTTATCAGGAAGGCCAGCAAAGTGGCGAGCCGATCCTAGCGCGTGAGTGGCTGACCCGCGAGGCCTGTGACGGCTTGATTGCCCTTTCGGCCGGGCGAGACGGCGAGATCGGGCGCGGCTTGCTGTCGGCTCAACCCGAGTTAGCGCAAGAATGGGCGCAGCACTGGCAAGCCATCTTCCCGCAGCGCTTTTACTTAGAACTCACACGCACCGGGCGGGATGATGAAGCGCGCTATATTGAGGCTGCAGTGGCATTGGCGTCTTCACAGGATTTGCCGGTAGTGGCGACTAATGATGTGCGTTTTTTGACCTCGGAGGATTTTGAGGCGCATGAGGCGCGGGTGTGTATCCATGACGGGCGCGTGCTGGATGATCCGCGTCGTCCCAAGCTATATAGCCCACAGCAATATCTGCGCAGCGCCCAAGAGATGGCCGAGCTGTTTGCCGATATTCCCGAAGCGATTGAGAACACCGTGGAGATCGCGCGGCGCTGCAGCCTGCCCATTAGCTTGGGGGAAAACTATTTGCCAGATTTCCCCGTGCCTGCTCAGCAAAGCGTTGATGAGTATCTGCGTGCTCAGTCGCAGGCGGGCCTGGATGCGCGCTTTGCGCGTGGCATCGTCGTGTCCGAGACCGAGCCCGAGCAGCAACGCCAGTTTTATCGGGAGCGCCTAAAGCGTGAGCTGGATGTGATTTGTCAGATGGGCTTTCCTGGATATTTTCTGATTGTTGCCGACTTTATTCGCTGGGCTCGGGAGAACGGCGTGCCAGTGGGTCCGGGGCGCGGTTCCGGAGCGGGATCCTTGGTGGCTTATGCCCTGGGGATCACTGATTTGGACCCCATCCGCTACGAGCTCTTATTCGAGCGTTTTTTGAACCCTGAGCGTGTGTCCATGCCCGATTTTGATATCGATTTTTGTATGGAGGGCCGTGACCGGGTGATTGATTACGTGGCCAGTCGCTATGGGCGTGAGCGCGTTTCGCAGATCATTACCTACGGTAGCATGGCGGCGCGCGCTGTGGTGCGCGATGTGACGCGGGTGCTGGGCTTAGGGTTTGGCTTTGGTGATCGCATTGCCAAGTGGATCCCCACCGAAATCGGCATCACTTTGGATAAGGCCATGGAGCAGGAGCAGCAGCTACGCGAGGCCTATGACAATGATGAAGAGGTGCGCCAGCTGATGGACTTGGCGAAAAAGCTCGAGGGCTTGGCGCGTAATGCCGGCAAACACGCCGGTGGCGTGGTGATTGCCCCCACCCAGCTGACCGACTTCTCGCCGCTGTTTTGTGAGCCCGGTGGGCAGGGTGTGGTGACCCATTTTGATAAAGACGATGTGGAAGCCATCGGCTTAGTGAAGTTTGACTTTTTGGGCTTGCGCACGCTGACCATCATTGATTGGGCGGTGCAAAGCGTCAACGCCTCGCGCCAACGCCAAGGTCAAGAGCCGATATTGATCGAAGACATCGCCTTAGATCATCCCGAGACCTATGCCTTATTAAAGCGCCATGAAACAACGGCGGTTTTCCAGCTGGAATCGCGCGGCATGAAGGATTTGATCAAACGTCTGCAGCCCGACAGCTTTGAAGAAATTATTGCCTTGGTGGCTTTGTACCGCCCCGGTCCGCTGCAGTCGGGCATGGTGGATGATTTCATCAACCGCAAACACGGCCGCGCCAAGGTGGAATATCCGCATCCTGAGCTTGAGCCGATTTTAAAGCCCACTTATGGGGTGATTTTGTATCAAGAACAGGTGATGCAGATTGCTCAGGTGCTGGCGGGTTACACCTTGGGCGGGGCGGACCTGTTGCGCCGCGCCATGGGCAAGAAAAAGCCCGAGGAGATGGCCAAGCAGCGCGAGATCTTCATTAGTGGCGCTTTGCAGCGCGGCGTCGACTCGGGCATTGCCACGCACATCTTCGATCTCATGGAGAAATTCGCTGGCTATGGATTCAACAAGTCGCACTCGGCGGCTTATGCCTTGTTGTCTTATCAAACCGCTTGGCTTAAATGCCATTATCCCGCCGAGTTCATGGCCGCTGTGCTGTCGGCAGATATGGATCAGACCGATAAGATCGTCAATTTGATTGATGAGTGCCGCTCGATGGAGCTGGAAGTGCGGCCGCCGGATATCAATGTCTCGGCTTTTCGCTTCACTGTGCGTGAGAACACCATTATCTATGGGTTAGGTGCGATTAAAGGCGTCGGGGAGTCGGTGATCCAGGCGCTGATTGATGCCCGTGAGGCAGCCGGTGCTTTTGCCAGTCTGGAGGATTTGTGTTTGCGCATGGACGGCCAAAAGCTCAATCGGCGCACTTTTGAGGCCTTGATCCGAGCGGGTGCTTTGGATTCCATCGGTCCTAATCGCGCCACGCTCATGCAGCGCCTACCACAAGCGATCTCTCGAGCTGAGCAACATGCCCGTGACCAAGCTCAGGGGCAGGAGGACTTGTTTGGCGGCGCGGCTACCCAGGAGAGCGTTATCGAGCTGCTAGCGGAAGTGCCGGAGTGGGATGAAGAGTCGCGCCTGCAGGCCGAGAAAGAGACGCTGGGTTTGTATCTGACCGGTCACCCCATTTTGCGCTATGAGGGGGAACTGATTCAGTTAACGGGTAAGCGCATCGCCGATTTATTGAGTGAGGTGGGCAGTGAGGCGGAGATGGCACGAATGGGCGCTGGCGGGGGGCGGCGCTCTAAAGAGCAGACGGTGCTGATTGCCGGCCTTGTGGCTGAGGTGCGCAGCCGCGGCACACAAAATGGCGGGCGCATGCTGTTTGTGACCTTGGATGATCGCAGTGGCCGCATTGAAGTGGCTCTATTTGGCGATGAGGCGCAGCGCTATCAGCATTTGGTGAGTAAGGATCGTTTGTTGATTGTTGAGGGGCAGGCGGGGATCGATCATTTCAGTGGCGGTCTGCGGCTGCGAGCGCGCCAAGTGCTGGATTTGGATCAAGCGCGTGAGGCGTATGCCAAGCGCCTAGAGATTCACCTCAATGGGCGCTCGGATCCCGGTTTGATGCCGGTACTGCGCGGTCAGTTGGATGCTTTTCGCCGAGGTGACTGCGCGGTCTATATTCACTATAAAAACCAGCAGGCGGCAGCGGTGCTGCGCTTGGCCCCGGATTGGCAGGTTAAGCCGCATGAAGCCTTGCTGCGTCAGCTGCAAAATCTTGAGGGGGTGACGGATGTACGCGTGCATTACCGCTAAGGGTTTTGCCCGTGTACAATGCCGCACTTGCTCGACGTAACACTAGGCGCTTGCATGAATCCAGATTTTTTAGAGTTTGAACAACCGATTGCTGAGCTGGAAGCGAAGATCGAACAACTGCGCACCGTGGGTGATGCCGGTGAGATCAGTATCGAGGACGAAATCGCTAAGCTGGAAACGAAGTGCGAGGGTTTGACCCGCTCCATATTCAGCAAGCTCACCACCTGGCAGGTCTCACAGCTATCCAGGCATCCGCAGCGTCCTTACACGCATGACTATATCGAGCGCTTGTGCAGCGGCTTTGAGGAGATGCACGGCGATCGCGCCTATGCCGATGATGCGGCGATTGTCGGCGGCCCGGCGTGGATTGATGATCAGCCGGTGATGATTATTGGCCATCAGAAAGGCCGAGATACCAAGGAAAAGATTCTGCGCAATTTCGGTATGCCGCGTCCTGAAGGCTATCGCAAGGCCTTGCGCTTGATGCGCACGGCGGAGCGTTTTGGGCTGCCGGTGGTGACGTTCATCGATACCCCGGGTGCGTATCCCGGTGTCGGTGCCGAGGAGCGCGGGCAGAGCGAGGCCATTGCTCGCAATTTATTGGAAATGTCACAGCTGCGCACACCCATTATTTGTACTGTGGTGGGTGAGGGTGGCTCTGGTGGTGCTTTGGCCATTGGCGTCGGTGATCATGTACAAATGCTGCAATACAGTACTTATTCGGTGATCTCCCCTGAGGGCTGCGCCTCCATCCTATGGAAAAGCGCCGAAAAAGCCGCCGATGCGGCTGAGGCCATGGGTATTTCCTCCAGCAAACTCAAAGAGCTCAAGTTGATTGACGAAATTGTGCCCGAGCCCCTGGGCGGTGCGCATCGTGATCCGGATATGATGGCTGAGACCTTAAAGCAAAGCCTGTTGGCGGCCTTGTCGCGCCTGCAGGAACAGGATATGGATGCATTGCTGGAACGTCGTTACCAACGCCTGATGGGTTACGGACAGTTCAAGGGCTAGGTCTGGATGTGCTGCACACAATCGCAGCAACCTTAAAACAAGGTCCGCCCGCGACCGCCTGGGTGGTCGCCTACAGTGGCGGACGGGATTCCAGTGTTTTGCTGCATGCCCTGCATCTGCTTTGCTCTGAGCACTCAGCCACGTCATCTCTTCCCCCGCTCACTGCGGTACATGTCCACCATGGCTTAAGTGCTCAAGCCGATGCTTGGGCGCAGCATTGCGCGCAGCAATGTCATGACTGGGGCGTGCCATTACGCTTGCTTCAGGTCGACGCGCGTCCGGATACGGGCGAGAGCTTAGAGGCCAAGGCGCGGGCGCTGCGTTATGCTGCCTTAGCAGAGGCCTTACCGGCGGGTGGACTGTTGCTAACAGCCCACCACGCGCGCGATCAGGCTGAAACACTATTGCTGCAATTGCTGCGCGGCGCAGGACCTGCGGGGCTGGCCTCGATGCCGCGTTTTCAACCGTTTGGCGGTGGGTGGCATGGGCGACCTTTTTTGGATTTGAGCGAGGCAGATATCGCCGCTTATGCTGCGCAGCATAAATTGCATTGGGTCGAGGATGAGAGCAACGCTGTGGCGCGGGCGGATCGCAATTTTTTGCGTCATCAGGTGATGCCAATGCTGCGCCAGCGGTGGCCGGGGGTGGATGCCACCCTATGCCGTGCTTCGGGGTTGCAGGCCGAAGCCGAAAGCCTTTTGGCCGAGCGCGCTCGTGAGGATGTGGAAGACTTGAGTACCGAGGTGGATGGGACCCTGGATGCAGCGGCCTTGCTGCGCTTGCCTTCTGAGCGCCAGCGTAATGCCGTGCGCGGCTGGCTGCGCGAGCGCGGTCTGCCTTTGCCCAATCAGGCCCGCCTGCGAGAGTTCTTGTCGCAATTGCGCAGCGCCGCCGCCGATGCGCAAATCCTCTGCGCTTGGCCCAGCGCCGAACTGCGCGTCTACCGCCAGCGCATCCACGCCTTAAAACCCTTGGGTCCGCTAGATCCCACCAGCCAATGGCAATGGATGGGGTACGACCCCATTTGGATTGAGCCCTTGGCGGTGAGATTGGAGCCTGAGGTGCTGCGTCAGCGCTATGGGGTCGCGCCTGAGGCGCTACAGCAGCCTTTTACGGTGCGCCTGCGACAGGGCGGTGAGCGCTGCCGGCTGCGGGGTCAGACCCACAGTTTGAAAAAATTGCTGCAAGAGGCCGGTGTGCCGCCGTGGGAGCGGGATCGTATCCCGCTTTTATATCAAGGTGATGAGTTGGTGATTGTGTGGGGATTTTGGCGCTGCGAGTCAGCGGCCGGGTAGCGCCTCTATCGCGCATGTCTGAGGGCGCCCGCTGGCACTGGCAAAGCTCAGGGCAGATGGGGCTCGGCCAGATAGCTCTGCGAGCGCATCTCCAACAAGCGACTGATGCAGCGTTCAAACTCGAACTTAAGTTTATGCCCTTGATAAAGCTGCTCAGCGGGCGCGGCAGCAGAGATCATCAGCTTCACGCGCCGATCATAAAACTCATCCACTAGGGTGATTAGCCGCCGGGCAGCGCTGTCCTGCTCTAACGGCAACAGGGGAATATCCGAGAGCAACACGGTATGAAACTCGCGGGCGATTTCCACATAATCAGCGGCGCTGCGCGCACTTTGGCATAACACCGCAAAATCAAACCAAACCACGCCATCACTGAGGCGTTTGACCGGCAGCTCACGCTCGTTGATGTTTATCAAGACGTCTTCGCGACCGGTGCAGGGCGCTAATGCCTCAAAAGAAGCCAGCAAGGCCGCATGGGCCGATGCATCGGCGGGTACTTGATAAACCGGCGCATGATCCAAATGGCGCAGGCGATAATCCGTGCCGCCATCGATTTCAACGACTTCTAAGTGCTGTTTTAACAGCTCAATCGCTGGCAAAAATCTGGCCCGCTGCAGCCCATCGCGGTAGAGCTCATCCGGCGGTACGTTGGAAGTGGTGACTAAAGTCACGCCCGCCTCAGTGAGCGCCTCCAAAAGGCGATAAAGCAGCATGGCATCGGTGATGTCGGCGACGAAAAATTCATCCAAGCACAGCAGGCGCACTTCATCGGCCCATTGCTGGGCGATATCCGCTAAGGGGTCTTGCATGGCTTTGCGCTTTGCGAGATCGGCATGCACTTGCTGCATAAAGCGATGAAAATGCAGGCGGCGCTTTGGAATGTCCGCTAGGTCCTCATAGAAGCGGTCCATCAGCAGGGTCTTGCCACGGCCTACTGGCCCCCAGAGATACAAACCCCGCACGTTGGGTTTTTGTGCTGCCCGTCCGCGAAGTCGCGCTAACAAGCCGTTGTTGGCAGGCTCGGCCGGTTGTTGCAGGCGCTGGGCCAAACTGCTCAAGCTCGTCAAGGCGCGCTCTTGGGCTGGGTCAAATTGGATTTCGCTGGCAACCATAAACACAAACGCAGGATTTAGGTGCAGCGCAGCATAGCACAGCTTATCGAGCTAAGGCTGGTCACTGCGAGCGTGGCTGGTTAAATTAGGGTGATGCATAACAACGCTTTACAACACCTATGAGCTTTCTGCCGCTGTGAAGCCGCTTACCCACCATGAAATGCTGACTTTGGTTGCGGTTTTTGCCCGCGATGGTCAGCGGGTGGATTTGGCGGCATCGGATCGGGCCAAGCGCATTATTCGCTTTGAAAGCTTGGAGGTCCCAGCAGTGCCCGGGCTTCCTGCGCATATCCAAAAACTCAGTTTGCACAACCCCGCGCCTAAGGAATTCATACTCTGGCGTCACTTATGTTTCGCCGATGGCCATGAGGCAACGCTTGAGGTGCGGGGTCGGGAAGCGGCGCAGGTGTATGAGGGGCTGGAGCAATGCGACCCGAGTATGCATTATCATCATCAGTCTGGCGCCGATGTGCGGTTTTCCTATCGTCTGCAAAACCGCGCCCGCCCTGGTGCCGAAGTGGCTTGGCAGCGGATTTTGGTGTTGGCGCAAACCACCATTGCCGGGCGCGAGTTTACTTTGGAGGCGGGTAGTAGTTTGGGCGCTTCCTCGCCGGTGCTAATTAGCCATCATGCCGAGGGCGATGTGGACTTGCCGGATGATTTGCTGAGTGTTTTGGGGCATGCCTGGCGGCCCTTGCAGCGCTTTAGCACGGCTTGGAAAGGCAGTCTGAAGCTGCCACAACGCCAGCCCTTGCGATCCGAACGGGCTGAGGCGCTGTTTCTGGAAGGGGTGGCGCACTTGCAGGCGGTCTTGGAGGGGATGCATCCCGAGGGGTTTCATCGCCAGTTTTTCTGGCAACGCTGGCGGGTATTTTGGTGGCGCAGTCTGTGGTTGCAGCTCGGTTTATTGATTTTGCTGGGCATGGCACTGATGCTGTGGGCTTTTGATGTCGGTGAGCCCGATCAAGTGCCGATGTGGGTGAACAATATCCCACCGGTTTTGTTGGTGCTGACGTTTTTGGTTTGGTCGTGGGAAGTGCCGCGCTTTGAGATACCGCCTAGGCCTAAACCGTTGACGGCGGCGCATTGGCAGGGCGCCATGGAGAAGACGCATGCAGGCTGATCCGATGAATATCCCAGCAGTGTCGATTGCCTCGGTAAAAGAGGCGTTGATTGCGCAATATGCCGATCCAGCACTGCGCCATAGAGCCACCATGCTGTGGGGTACGCGCGGCGTGGGTAAGTCCTCAGTGGTGGCGCAGGTAGCCGAACATTATGGGGCGCCGGTGATTGATCTGCGCCTAACCACGATTGAGCCGGTGGATATTCGCGGTGCGATATATGCCGATGAGCAGCAAGAGCGCACCGTCTGGTTCCCGCCGGAGTTCTTGCCGGAGGCGGACCAGCCTGAAGGGATCTTATTCTTGGACGAGTTGACGGCGGCGGATCAGCGGCTGCAGATTTCGGCGTATTCGTTGATTCTCGATCGTCGTGTGGGGCATTACCGCCTGCCCGATGGCTGGATGGTGGTGGCGGCGGGTAATGCACGGTTTCATGGCGCCGTCAGCCATGACATGGGTACGGCGCTGGCCGATCGCATGTTTCATTTCAATGTGCAGTCCGCGATTGAGGCGTTTTTGCAGTATGCGCTCGAGCATGATCTGGCGCCCGAGGTAATGGCTTATCTGCGGGTGCGCGCTGATCGCTTGGATGACACGCAGACGCAGCTGGCGCGAGACCATTTGGTGGGCGCCAGTCCGCGGGGCTGGGAAGATGTCTCTAAGGTACTGAAAAGCCCGCTGGAAGATCGCGTCAAACGCCTGTTTGTTCAGGGGCGTATTGGGGCGGCCAATGCCGCTGAATTGTTTGGTGTCTTAGCCGAAATTCAGGCGGGGGTGGATGTGACGCAGCTATTGGCGGCGCAGCCTGGCGATGAGACCCGTGCTCTGCTGCCACGCAGCTTAGATGCGCTCTATGGCATGATTTATGGTTTGGTAGCGGCAGTGACCGATGAGTCGCGGATGCAGCGCGCTTTGGCGATTGTCGAGCAATTCCCGGAGATGCAGGGTGAGGCGGCGTTGCCTGTGCGAGAAGCTCAGACCTTGACCATGGAACTATTGTTGCAGCGCGGTCTGGCTCAGGGCCTGGAAAACAGTATTTTGGGCAGCGCTGCCTATCAAAACTATATGGCGGCACGCGAGGCCTAAGCCATTGAGCGGCCACCGAGGCACCCGTGCCATCCAAGTGATGGTGGAGTATGCACCATCAACCGGAGGACTGGCTTTGTGGATGCAGCACCATGATGTCGATGACCGCCCCGAGGTGGCGATTATCGCCAATGACGGTAACAGCGTCTTTTACGGCCCCTTATTCGCACAGCGACCACTGGAAGAGCAGGTGGGCTTGGTCGCGCATCAGGTTCTGCATGTGGCTTTGCGTCACAGCCAGCGCCTGGAAGAGCTGCGCCGCCTGATCGGTGAGGTCGACCTGCAGCTCTACAACATCTGTGCCGATGCCATCATCAATAGCAGCCTGAGCCACCTGCCCTGGCTTCAGCTACCCGCCGGCTCTGTGTTCCTCGAGGCGCTGCTCGAGGAACACCTACACATCCGCGAGAGCCCCGAATCCTCGCTGCTGCAATGGGACGTCGAAAGCCTCTACCGCCGCTTCACCCAACGGGGTACGACCCCCACCCCCAAACGGGGTACGACCCCTGTGGATAAGTGGGGTCGTACCCCATTTCAGGAGGATGGGTATCTGGCTGATCGCCTGCGGCGTTCGGGTGCGGGGATTCTCGCGGATCTCTTGCCGGCGGAGGAGTCTGAGGCGGCGGAGGATAAGGCCGATCATACGCGCGAGTGGCGCGAGCGCATGGTGCGCGCCCATGCCGGTGATGGCGAGTTCTCCATGCTGCGGGCGTTATTGGCGGATATGCCGCGGCTGCGTACGCCGTGGGAACACATCCTGCGTACGCGGGTGGCCCGGGGCCTGGCGCGCTTGCCAGAAACCTCATGGTCTCGGCCGGCACGGTCTTGGTTAGCCAACCAGGGACGTACCGCAGGCGGGCGGCGGCTGCCTTGGGAGCCAGGCCGGGTTAGTGCTCGCAAGGTGCCACGCTTGGCGCTGATCGTCGATGTTTCTGGGTCCATTGACGAGGCCTTATTGGCACGTTTTGCGACTGAGGTTGAAGCCATTGTGCGGCGTACCGAGGCCAGTCTCACCTTGATCATTGGCGATGATCATGTGCGCGCAGTCGAGACTTTGGAGTTGGGTCGGCGACGTTTAGAAGATATCGTGTTTGAGGGAGGCGGCGGCACGGATTTTTCGCCCCTGTTGATCGAAGCTGAGCGTCACGGCCCGGATATGTGTTTGGTACTCACTGATCTTCAAGGTCCAGCCGACTATCAACCCGGCTGCCCAGTGCTTTGGTTGCTTTCCCCGCAGTTTGCCAAAACCAAGCCGCCTTTCGGAGAAACCCTACCGCTGATCGATTAGTTGGTCTGAGCGCTCACTTGGTTCAGGGCATCAGCCGCTGTATTTCCCAGCCGTCTCCCAACGGGGTGTAAACCAGTCGATCATGCAGACGGTTTTCCCGCCCTTGCCAGAACTCAAAACGCTCGGGAACCAGACGATAACCAATCCAGCTCTCGGGACGTGGGATAGGCGGGGCAGGGTAGCGCGCTTCGACCTCAGCAAGGCGCTGTTCTAATGCCTCTCGGCTTTCCACCGGGTGACTTTGCAGCGAGGCCACCGCGGCCTGCTGGCTGCCCAGTGGTCGGCTGGCAAAGTATTCATCGGCCTCGGCCGCTGAGAGCTTTTCCACTTGGCCTTGCACCCGAATCTGGCGCTCAAGCGGTGCCCAAAAAAACAACAAAGAAGCATAAGGATTCACTTTAAGTTCTTCGCCTTTTTGGCTGATATCATTGGAATACCAGCAAAGACCTTTCGCATCAACATGCTTAAGCAGCACCGCCCGTGCGGAAGGCCTGGCCTGCGCATCAGCGGTGGCGAGAATCATCGCCGTGGCATCGGGTTGATCAGCCGCATCATCCAGCCAGCGCCCGAGTTGCAGCAAAGGATCAGGGCTGAGGTCACTGCGGTCCAAGGCTCCGCGGGTATAGCTGCGCCGCGTCTGGCGGTGGTCAATTTGGGCCATACATGTCATCCATATGATGTTTTTAACGGTTAGCTCGTTTGATGATTTCCCGCGCCGCACTGCGGCCTGACAGGATGGTAGGCGGCACGCCCGGGCCGGGAACTGTCAGCTGACCGGCATAGTATAGGTTGTCTAGGCGCCGACTTTTCAGGCGAGGTTTTAATAAGGCCGTTTGTTTGAGGATATTCGCCAGACCATACGCGTTGCCGCCGAAGGCGTGGTAATCACCGACAAAGTCCTTATGCGCATAGCTGCGCGCATAAATGACATGTGGCGCCACATCAAAGTCCACCATGCGACTGATACGCTCAAGCGCCAGTCGTTGGTAATGTGCCCGGGTCGCCTCCGTGTCCTCAAGACCTGTGGCCACAGGAATCAGCACCATCAAGTTTTCCATACCCTCGGGGGCAGTACTGGGGTCGGTTTTTGAGGTGACGTTCAAGTACAGCGCTGGATGAGTTGGCCAGGCGGGTTGTTCATAGATCTGCGCTGCGTGGGCCTCAAAGTCGGCATCAAACAAGAGCGTGTGGTGCAATAGCCCCGGCAGAGGTCTGTCGATACCCAGGTAGAAAATCAGCGCCGAGGGTGACATGACTCGGTTTTGCCAATAACGCGCGCTGTACTGCCTGGATTGGGCTGGCAGCAGTTCTTGTTCGATATGGTGATAATCTCCGGCGCCTAGGACAAAGTCCGCGGGAAAATGCTGGCCATCAGCCTCAACCCCCGTTACTTGGCGCCCCTGAGTGTGAATGCTGGTCACCTCGGTATCGAACATAAACTCAGCACCCATTTCCTCGGCCAGTTGGTGCATGGCTTTGACCAACTCAAACATGCCGCCCTTGGGATACCAGGTACCCAAGACCAAGTCACCATAATTCATCATGCTGTAGAGGGCTGGCGTGCTCTTGCCCGTACCCCCTAAAAAGAGGATGGGAAACTCCAGCAGGCGATGCAGTCGCGGGTGCTTGAAAAACCGGGATACATGACTGCGATAGGATCGGAGCAGATGCATGGATGAGAGGTATTTCAGTAGGCGAGGATCGGCAAACTCCATAAACGACAAACAGGGTTTGCCCGCAAATTCGCCAATACCCACCTCATATTTGATCTTGGCCTCATCCAAAAAACGCGCCAAAGCGGCTCCGGCGCCCGGTTCAATCGACTCGAACAAAGCCATGGCATCGGGCACGCGCGCGGGCAAATCCACCACATCGTCAGGCCCAAATAAGATCCGATAGGAAGGGTCAAGTCGCTCTAGGGAAAAATAATCGGCGCAGCGGCGACCAAAACCGGCAAAAAAATCCTCCATGACATCCGGCATCCAATACCAGCTTGGCCCCATGTCAAAGGTGAAACCTTCCGCCGAGAATTGCCGCGCGCGACCTCCTGGGATGTCATGCTTTTCCAGCACCGTGACCCGCATTCCGGCCTGCGCCAAGGTGGCTGCGGCCGCCAGCCCAGCAAAACCAGCACCGATAATGACGGCGCGTTGCGAAGAGGC
Organism: Ectothiorhodosinus mongolicus; assembly: GCF_022406875.1. Classification (NCBI taxonomy): domain Bacteria; kingdom Pseudomonadati; phylum Pseudomonadota; class Gammaproteobacteria; order Chromatiales; family Ectothiorhodospiraceae; genus Ectothiorhodosinus; species Ectothiorhodosinus mongolicus. The sequence continues at coordinate 170,200 of NZ_CP023018.1, read as the reverse complement.
AGTGCTATTTATCATTGAGGTGGGGATGCTTACCCAGCGGCGACTTTTAACGCCTCAGCGCGGTCGGTGCGCTCCCAACTCACGCCCAAGTCCTCACGACCGAAATGGCCGTAAGCGGCGGTTGGGCGGTAGATGGGCCGCTCGAGATCCAGCATGGTGAGAATGCCGTAGGGACGCAGGTCAAAGTGCTTGCGCACCAGCTCGGTCAGACGGGCTTCATCGATCTTGCCGGTGCCGAAGGTCTCGACACTGATCGAGGTGGGCTCGGCCACACCAATGGCGTAAGACACCTGAACTTCGCAGCGATCCGCCAGCCCCGCGGCAACGATGTTCTTAGCGACATAGCGGCAGGCATAAGCGGCCGAACGGTCGACCTTGGAGGGGTCCTTGCCAGAAAAGGCACCACCGCCATGCCGTGCCATGCCGCCGTAGGTATCGACGATGATCTTGCGCCCGGTCAGACCGCAGTCTCCCAGCGGTCCACCGACAATGAACTTGCCCGTGGGGTTAATATGAAAACGCGTATTTTTATGCAGCCAGCGCTCGCCTAAAACCGGCTTGATGATGGTTTCCATCACGCCTTCGTGAAGCTCTTTATCAGAGACATCCGGGCCGTGCTGGGTAGAGATCACCACCGCATCAATGGCCACTGGCGTGCTGCCTTCATAGTGGAAGGTGACTTGGCTTTTGGCATCGGGACGCAGCCAGGGTAGGGTGCCGTTTTTGCGCACTTCGGCCTGGCGGCGCATCAAACGATGCGCGAAGTCAATGGGTGCAGGCATCAATGTCTCGGTCTCATTGCAGGCAAAACCAAACATCAGGCCCTGATCGCCAGCGCCTTGATCCTCAGGTCGGGAACGATCGACGCCCTGATTGATATCCATGGATTGCGCGCCCAGAGCATTGAGCACCGCGCAGGTATGTCCATCAAAACCCGTGTCAGAGTGGTTGTACCCGATATCCAACACGACCTCGCGCACCAGTTCTTCGAGGTTGATCTGCGCCGTGGATTTTACTTCGCCGGCGACCAGCACCATGCCGGTCTTGGTGACGGTCTCTGCTGCCACACGTGCTTTGGGATCCGCCGCCAGATAAGCATCCAGAATCGCATCAGAGACCTGGTCGCAGAGTTTGTCTGGGTGTCCCTCAGACACAGATTCGGAGGTAAATAAGTAGTTCTTACTCATGAGCGCGGCGCTCCCCTTTGTTTCTTATCGGGCGCCTCAAGTGACACCCCCCAATGGTTTCCAACCGGCAAAGATACCCGAAGCAGTGAGGTCCGGGTAGGTCCGGTATCAAGAAAATGTGATTTCTGCGAAAGGTTGGTTACACTCTCGGCTTCTCGCAATGCGTTGTAATGATTTAAGGAGTGCTTGATGGACCAGGGATCTGGGGGTTGGATACAGGGTTTGTTTGGTCTGATTAACTTGGGCGGCCCGGTTGTTGTGGTTTTGATGCTCATGTCGGTGCTGGCGCTGACCGTGATTTTGCTGAAGATAGCGCAGTTCATGCGCCTGAAAATTCACGATCATGCGGCCATTGATGAAGCCATGATGCTGTGGCAAAGCGGTGATAGCCAAGCGGCTTTGCAAGGCCTGGCGGATGTAAAAAATCCCGCTGCTGGCGTCATCAGTCATGCGATAAATGGACAAGTAAAGGCGCAGCTACCCGAGCCTGTGTTACGCGAAGAAGTGATGCGCCAGGCTTCTGAGGTTTTACAGTCGCTGCGTTCCCAATTTCGTACCCTGGAGGTGATCGGCACGCTGTCCCCGTTACTCGGATTGCTGGGAACGGTTTTGGGGATGATTGCGGCTTTCCAACAATTGGAGTCGGCTGGCGCGCGCGTCGATCCCTCGATCCTATCGGGGGGGATTTGGGTGGCTTTGACCACCACGGCTGTGGGTTTGGCGGTAGCCATTCCTGTTGTGGCGGTGCTCAATGGCCTCGAGCGTTGGGTGGACGGATTTCGCCACCATTTACAGGATTCTTTGACGCGAGTGTTTACCCAGGCGGCGCGCTAAAGCATGCAGCTGGAAGCCCCTAAACCTAAGGGTCGCGCCATGATCAGCCTGACGCCGCTGATTGATGTGGTGTTTATCCTGTTGGTATTTTTTATGCTGGCCACCAGCTTTTTGGATTGGACGGCTTTGCCTTTAAGCGTTCCCGCGCAGTCCGCTGCCCCTGTCTCGGAGGTAGTTGTGCTCAATGTGCGTATCGATGCCGAAGGCCAGATTTTTGTTGATAATGTCCTGACTGAGCGGTCAGTCTTGGGTGCTGAGCTCAGCTCGCGGGTGGCGGATGAGCCAGAACTGCACGTTCTAGTAAAACCCGATCCTGCGGTGGATCTGCAAATGCTGGTGAATGTCGTCGATGCGGTGCGTCTGGCGAGCCCGGGCTCAATGAGGTTGGCGCGATGATTCGTCTCTCTGAAGCAGTCACCGCTCGCCACGACGATAACCAGATGATCCCATTGATCAACATTGTGTTCTTGCTGCTGATTTTCTTCATGGTGGCCGGCGTTCTCGAGGCGCAGAATATACTGAATGTGGATCCGCCTGATTCGGTGGTGACTCAAGCCTCGGATGAACGCGATATTTTGGTTTTGCTGGACGCTCAGGGGCAGACCGCCCTCGATGAGACGATAGTGCCGCTGGATTCCCTGACCGAGGCCGTGCGCACGCGCATCACAGCGCTGGGTGGTGAGACTGACGCTCTTCGTGTGCACATTAAAGCAGATGCCTCAGTCACGACCGAGCAGCTACTGATGCTGATGGACCATTTGCGGGATGCTGGAATTCAACGCATCACTCTATTGGCTGTGGTTGGGAATGGGCTATGAGGCGCATCACGGCGCGTCATTGGGCCATTGCCGCAGGGGTGGCATTAGCGCTGCATATTGTGGTGTTGGTGTGGTGGTATCGCATGCCGCCGACCACCGCAGCTGGCGCGATTGATGAGGGTGCTGGCGGCATCGTGATTGATTTGGCACCGGCGGTCGAGGCTATGCCGGAGCCTGAACCGGAGCCCGAGCCGGAGCCGGAACCCGAGCCGGAACCGGAGCCTGAACCCGAGCCTGAACCCGAGCCGGAACCCGAGCCTGAACCCGAGCCGGAACCCGAGCCTGAACCCGAGCCGGAACCCGAGCCGGAACCGGAACCGGAACCGGAGCCGGTGGTGCAGCCTCCGCCGCCACAGCCTGTGACGCCACCGACGCAATTCGTGCCAGAAGTTGAGGGCGGTCAGGCCCTGGATAGGGGTGGTGATCTGCAGGCCCGCGAAGATTACACCCGAACGATTCAGGCTTGGCTAGATCGACATAAACAGTACCCGCGTCAAGCATTGCTGCGGCGACAATCCGGCGTTGTCATGGTGTTTTTTACCGTGAGCCGACAAGGTGAAGTACTGGCAACGCGTATTGATCAAAGTTCTGGGCATCGCCTTCTCGATGACGAGGTTGAGGAGCTGTTGCAACGCGCTTCTCCGTTGCCTCCTATGCCTTCACACTTGTCTGGCGATCGCTTCGAAGTCGTCGTGCCCATCGCTTTTTCACTGATGTGAGGCATGTCGCTATGATTGAGGCGCGGGGGGGCATTCTGTTAATCTATCGTGCCATCTGGCGCGCTAGCGTCATCACTTCGGGTTAACCACTTTCATGACGCGTTTTATATTTATTACGGGGGGTGTGGTCTCCTCCCTGGGCAAGGGTATTGCTGCTGCCTCACTGGGTTCGATTCTCGAGGCGCGCGGACTGAAAGTTACCATGATGAAGCTGGATCCCTACATTAATGTGGATCCTGGAACCATGAGTCCATTCCAGCATGGCGAGGTCTTCGTCACCGATGATGGGGCTGAGACCGATTTGGATTTGGGGCATTACGAACGTTTTGTGCGCCTGCGCACGGCGCGGCGCAACAATTTCACTACCGGACAAATCTACGAAAATGTGATCCGCAAGGAACGCCGCGGCGATTACCTGGGCGGCACGGTGCAGGTCATCCCGCACATCACCGATGAGATCAAACGCAGTATCCGTGAGGGTTCGGAAGGCGCGGATATCTCGCTGGTAGAGATTGGCGGTACGGTGGGTGATATCGAGTCGCTGCCATTTTTGGAGGCGATCCGACAAATGGGTGTGGAGCTGGGGCGGGAACATGCACTGTTTGTGCATCTTACGCTCGTGCCTTATATCTCGGCAGCGGGTGAGATTAAAACCAAACCCACGCAGCATTCGGTGAAAGAATTGCGCTCCATCGGCATTCAGCCTGACATCTTGCTGTGCCGCTCGAATCAAACCTTGCCCGAGGCGGAGCGGCGCAAGATTGCTTTGTTCACAAACGTCGAGGAAAAAGCAGTGATCTCGGCGATAGATGTCGACAACATCTACAAAATTCCGCTTTGGCTGCATTCCCAAAAGCTTGATGAGATTGTGCTCCGGAAACTGTCCGTAGAGGCCCCAGCAGCGGATCTCAAGGAGTGGCGGGAAGTGGTGAATGCCATGGAGTTTCCAGAAGCTGAGATCAGCATCGGCATGGTGGGTAAGTACGTGGAGCTGACGGAGTCCTACAAGTCGCTCAATGAAGCGTTGACCCACGCCGGCATTCACACGAGCACTAAGGTGAATATTGAATATATCGATTCCGAGAAGCTGGAAACTGGTGATGAGGAAGCGCAGAAGGCCTTGGCGGCGGTGGATGCCATCTTGGTGCCCGGCGGTTTTGGTTCACGCGGCGTGGAAGGGAAAATCAATGCCGTGCGCTATGCACGTGAGAAGCGCGTGCCGTATCTAGGCATTTGTTTGGGCATGCAGGTGGCGGTCATTGAATATGCGCGTCATGTGGCGGGGCTAACTGGCGCGCACAGCACGGAATTTCAAGGTGATACGCCCCATCCAGTGATTGCCCTGATTACCGAGTGGCAGGGAGCCGATGGGCAAATCGAGCAACGCAGTGCCGATGATGATCTCGGCGGAACCATGCGCTTGGGAGCGCAACAGGCGCGGTTGCAATCGGGTACGCTGGCTCGCGAGACCTACGCCGAAGAGATCGTTTCTGAGCGACATCGCCATCGGTATGAATTCAATAATCAGTTTTTAGAACGCTTGGAGCAGACGGGTCTGGTGATCTCGGCCAAATCCATGGATGACAGCTTGGTGGAGATGGTGGAGTTGCGCGACCACCCCTGGTTTGTGGCCTGTCAGTTCCATCCGGAATTCACCTCGACACCGCGCGATGGACATCCCTTGTTTTCCGGATTTATCCGCGCCGCTCGTGTGCATCACGATAAGCGCCAAACCTTGAGTCAAGCCTGATGAACTTGTGTGATTTTACCGTTGGCAATGACCTGCCGTTTTTCCTGATCGCCGGGCCTTGCGTGATTGAGAGCGAGGCAATGGCCTTTGAGACCGCAACGGCCTTAAAGACGATGACCGGGGATCTGGGGATTCCGTTTATCTATAAATCTTCGTTTGATAAAGCCAACCGCTCATCGGCCAGTAGTTACCGTGGGCCGGGCATGGCAGCGGGCTTAGAGATCTTGGCCAAGGTTAGGGCGCAGCTGGATGTGCCGATTTTAACCGATGTTCATGAGGACACGCCCATTGATGAAGTCGCGGATGTGGTGGATGTGCTGCAAACGCCGGCCTTCTTGTGTCGTCAAACCAACTTTATTCAGCGTGTGGCGCAGGCCGGTGTGCCGGTAAATATCAAAAAGGGGCAATTCCTCGCGCCCTGGGATATGGCCAATGTTGTTGAAAAAGCCCGTGCCACAGGCAATGAGCAGATCATGGTTTGTGAGCGGGGTGTGTCATTTGGTTACAACACCTTGATCTCGGATATGCGCGGATTGGCGGTGATGCGTCAGACGGGTTGTCCCGTGGTGTTTGACGCCACGCATTCCGTGCAACAGCCCGGGGGGCAGGGCACGGCATCCGGAGGTCAACGTGAATTTGTGCCTGTACTGGCGCGCGCGGCCATCGCGTCGGGTGTCGCAGGTTTATTTATGGAATCCCATCCGGATCCCGATCGTGCCTTATCCGATGGGCCTAATGCTTGGCCATTGGGGAAAATGCGTGAGCTCTTGCAGATTTTGATGGAGTTGGATTCAGTGGTTAAGCAGAATGAATATCCTGAAGATCAATATCTTAGGGCTGAAGTTTAATTAAATTGGTTAATTATGATAGGCGAAACAACCGATGACTGAGATTGCAGATATCAGGGCCCGCGAAATCGTCGACTCGCGCGGCAATCCCACCGTCGAGGCAGATGTGCGTCTCACCACGGGTGCTATGGGGCGCGCCGCCGTGCCTTCAGGCGCATCCACCGGATCGCGCGAGGCTTTGGAGCTACGCGATGGGGGCAGTCGCTATTGTGGGAAGGGCGTGCAAACGGCCGTGGCGCATATTAATGGCGAGATCCGCGAGACGTTGCTGGGCATGAAAGCCACCGACTTAGCGGTAGTTGATCAGCGCATGCGTGATTTGGATGGCAGTGAGAACAAAGGTCGGTTGGGTGCTAATGCCTTGCTGGCCGTTTCCATGGCCTTAGCGCATGCCAATGCCGATGATGAGGGTGTGCCGCTGTATCACTATTTGGGTGGGCCTGAGGCGCATATGCTGCCCGTGCCGATGATGAACATCATCAACGGTGGTGCGCATGCCGATAACAGCGTCGACATGCAGGAATTCATGATTTTGCCGGTGGGTGCCAGCAGTGTGGCCGAGGCCATTCGCTATGGGGCGGAAGTGTTCCATGCCCTGAAAAAAGTATTGTCTGGGCGCGGATTATCCACGGCGGTGGGGGACGAAGGGGGTTTTGCCCCAGATCTACCTTCCAATGAGGCAGCCATTGAGGCCATCTTGGAGGCCATTCATCAGGCGGGCTTTGTGCCGGGTAAAGATATTTATTTGGGATTGGATTGCGCGGCATCTGAGTTTTTCAAAGAAGGCCGTTATGAACTCGCCTCCGAAGGTAAGTCTTTGGATGCGGCGCAGATGGTGGATTATCTGGCACATTGGGTCGAACAGTACCCCATCATCACCATCGAGGATGGCATGGATGAGAGCGACTGGGCGGGCTGGAAGCAGTTAACCGAGCGATTGGGTGCACAGGTGCAGCTGGTGGGTGATGATTTGTTTGTCACCAATACCGAGATTCTGCGCCGGGGCATTGATGAGGGGATTGGTAATGCCATTCTCATCAAGCTCAATCAGATTGGCACCATGACCGAGACGCTAGAGGCGATCAAAATGGCCCAAGAGGCGGGATTTGCTGCCGTGATCTCGCATCGCTCGGGTGAAACCGAGGATGTCACTATCGCTGATTTGTCGGTGGCCACTGGCGCCGGTCAGATCAAGACCGGCTCGTTGTCGCGTTCGGATCGCGTCGCTAAGTACAACCAGCTGATTCGCATTGAAGAAGCGCTGGGTCATGCGGCGCGTTATGCGGGTCGGGCGGCTTTTAAGAACCTTTAGGGCGTTTTTGCTAGACTCTGAGCATGCGACTGGTCCTGATCGGTTTGGCTTTGGTGGTGCTGGGTTTGCAGGCCAAGCTTTGGTTTGGTGAGGGCAGTATCCCCGAGGTCTTGCAGCTACGCGTTGCGGTAACCGAGCAAGAGGCCAGCAATGAGCTGTTGCGCCTACGTAATCAGGCGCTACAAGCTGAGGTGGATGATCTGAAAACCGGTTTGGATGCCATTGAGGAGCGTGCGCGCTTGGAAATGGGCATGGTGGGTGAGGGTGAGACCTTTTTCCATATTGTCACCCAGCCGCGTCAGGAGCCCTGATGGCCACTGAAAGTCGTTATTGGGCGGTGATTCCGGCCGCCGGTGTGGGTCAGCGCATGCAGGCCGATCGCCCTAAGCAGTATTTGACTTTGGCCGGCAAAGCCGTTCTAGAACGTAGTGTGCAGCCGTTTTTGATGCATTCGGCGATTGCTGGTGTGGCCTTGGCGCTACAGCCGCATGATCCTTGGTTTGCTGAGTTAGATATCCGAGCGTCCAAGCCTTTACTGATAGCGCCAGGTGGCGCAGAGCGTTGCCATTCCGTGTGTCATGCCTTAGAAGTTTTGCTGGCCTCAGGCGCCCAGGAGCAGGATTGGGTGTTGGTGCATGATGCCGCCCGTCCGTGTCTGTCGCAAACCGATCTAGACCGATTGATCGAGGCGCTGAGCGATGATGCGGTGGGCGGCATCCTGGCCTCGCCCGTTGGGGATACTCTGAAACGGGATGACGGCGCGGGGCAGATTGCGCAGACGCTGGATCGCACCGGTGTTTGGCGGGCGCTGACGCCGCAGATGTTTCGTCTAGGTATGCTGCATCAAGCCTTGAGCTCGGCCATTGCCGGCGGGGCTTTGGTCACAGATGAGGCCGGTGCGATGGAGCGAGCGGGCTATGCGCCCAAGTTGGTTGCAGGCAGCGCGCGTAATATCAAAATTACCCGGCCGGAAGATCTTGAGTTGGCGGAGTTTTATTGGAGATCGAAGCAATGAATCTGCGTATTGGTCATGGCTATGATGTGCATGCCTTTACCGAGGGGAATCACTTGGTTTTGGCCGGAGTGCGTGTGCCGCATGACCGTGCTTTCAAGGCTCATTCGGATGGAGACGTGCTCGCGCATGCGGTCACTGATGCGATTTTGGGCGCAGCGGCCTTGGGTGATATCGGTCAGCATTTCCCAGACACAGATCCCGCCTACGAGGGTGTCGATAGCCGGATCCTGCTGTGTCAGGTTGTGGCGTTAATCAAAAGCCAAGGTTTTGAGATCGGCAATATCGATGCCACGATTATCGCTCAGGCGCCAAAAATGGGGCCGCACATCCCGCAGATGCGCGCGCACTTAGCGAAAGATTGCGAGATCCCCGTCGAGCGGGTCAACGTCAAAGCCACCACCACCGAACGCCTGGGCTTTGCTGGCCGCGAAGAAGGCATCGCCGCCCACGCCGTGGTCTTAATAACAAAAAAGGGGACGGATTTATTTTTTTAACAAAAAATAAATCCGTCCCCTTTTTTGGTCCCCTTTTTGCATTATTTGTCGAGGTACTGCAGTTTGTCGGGCTTACCGTTCCAGTCATCGGCGTCGGGCAGGGGATCTTTCTTGCGGGTGATGACCGGCCACTGCGGCGAAAGCTCGGCATTCAGGTCGATCATGTGCTCTTGACCCTCGGGTACTTCGTCTTCCGGAACAATCGCATTCGCTGGACATTCAGGCTCGCATAACGAGCAATCGATGCACTCATCCGGGTCGATCACCAAAAAATTGGGGCCCTCATGGAAGCAGTCAACAGGACAGACTTCCACACAATCGGTGAACTTACAGCGAATACAGTTTTCCAGCACGACAAAGGTCATAGCCCATCTCCATTGAATCTGGCGTGGCAATCAATCCGGAATAATATAGATACGCGCCGGAAATTTCGACAATAACCCCGGTTAGCACAAGGCCTTGAGCTGATACCATAGCTCCAGCGCTTGACGCGGTGTCATTTGATCGGGATCGAACTCATCGATGAGGGGGCGCAGTCGCTCCCAACGTTCCAGCTCGGCTTGCAGTTCAGCATCGAGGGCAGGCGGACTATCAAATAAGCCCAATTGCGGCGTCGGCGCTTGGCTGGATCCTGCCGGGCCAAAGGCTTTGGCCTCCAAGTGTTGCAGATGCTGACGGGCACGACGAATCACCGCGCGGGGTACGCCCGCCAGAGCTGCCACATGCAGCCCATAGCTTTGGTTAGCCGGGCCTTCTTTGACGGCGTGTAAGAACACCAGTTGTTCGCCATGTTCCACGGCATCAATATGCACATTCACCACGGCGGGTAACGCCTCTGGCAGACTGGTGAGCTCGAAATAATGGGTGGCAAACAAACACAAAGCCCGATTGGTCTTGGCAAGGTATTCGGCGCAGGCCATGGCCAGGGATAGGCCGTCAAAGGTACTGGTACCGCGTCCGATCTCATCCATTAATACCAGGCTGTTTTCCGTGGCGTGATGCAGGATATGCGCGGCCTCGGTCATCTCCACCATGAAAGTCGATCGCCCAGAGGCCAGATCATCGCTGGCGCCAACCCGCGTAAAAATCCGATCAATCGGGCCGATGTGTGCCTGGCGCGCAGGAACATAGCTGCCGATGTGCGCCATCAATACCACCAGAGCGGCTTGGCGCATATAGGTCGATTTGCCGCCCATGTTCGGGCCGGTAACGATCAGCATGCGGCGTTCATCATTCAGGCGCAGATCATTGGGCACGAAGGGTTCATCCAAAACCCGCTCCACCACTGGATGCCGTGCTTCCAACAGCTCGATGCCCGGCTGGTGAACGAGTAGTGGCCGGGTGTAATTGAGCGCCTCGGCACGTTCAGCAAAATTCACCAACACATCAATCTCAGCCAGGGCCATGGCCGTTTGCCGCAAAGCCGGCAGTTCGGGTTGCAGGCCCTGTAGCAGGTCTTCATAAAGCTGTTTCTCCCGCGCCAAAGCCCGCTCGCGTGCCGACAGCACTTTGTCCTCAAAGCTTTTAAGCTCAGGCGTGATGTATCGCTCAGCGCCTTTAAGAGTCTGGCGGCGCTGATAGTCCTGCGGCACGCTATCGGCATGTTGGCGGCCAATCTCGATGTAATAGCCATGTACGCGGTTATAAGCAACCTTGAGATTATGAATCCCGGTGCGCTCGCGCTCGCGCTGCTCTAAATCGAGTAAAAATTGATCGGCATTTTGCGATAGTTGGCGCAGTTCATCGAGCTCGGCATCATAGCCTTCGGCGATCACACCGCCATCACGAATCAACACCGGGGGTTGGCCGATAACGGCGCGAGTCAGCAGCTCAAAACTCACTGGATTGGCGCTCAAGTCCTCGGCAAGAGCCCGCCAGCGATCGGCTTGCAGGGGGTCGAGTTGATTGCGCAGCGCCGGTAAGGCGCCCAAGGTATCGCGCAGCGCCGCCAGATCTCGGGGTCTGGCTGAGCCCAGGGCAATACGGGTGAGAATGCGCTCGATATCGGCAATGCCAGCAAGCAATGTCTGCAGGCCGGCAGCAGCGGCTTGGGCAATAACCGTTGCAACCGCGTCATGGCGGGCGCTGATCATGGCTTTGTCACGCAGAGGTTCGTGTAGCCAACGTGCCAGCAGACGCGAACCCATAGCCGAGCGCGTTTGGTCCAATACCGCATATAGAGTGTGATCTTGGCCACCGGCGAGATTGCGGGTGAGCTCTAGATTACGGCGGGTGGCGGCATCCAGCGTGATGCCTGATTCCAAGCGGCGCACCTGAAGGCCATCGATATGCGGCAGCGTAGATTTTTGCGTCTCTTGAGCATACAACAGCAGGGCGCCGGCAGCCGACACGGCCAGCGGCAAATCTTGCGCACCAAAACCGGCCAAATCATGAACGCCAAATTGCCGGCACAGCAGCTCACGCGCCGCCGTCAGCTCATAATGCCAGGGCAGGCGTCGCTTCAGGGCCGGATGTTCGTGGCCCGGAATCTGCTGATCCTCAGATTGCAGATATTCGGCGGGTTGCAGGCGCGCAAGCTCCGCCAGTAGGGCCTCACTGCCACCGAGTTGCTCGATAAAAAACCGCCCCGAGGCCAGGTCCAAAGCCGCTAAACCATAGTGCAGCCCAGCCGGGTCGGCATAGACGCTGACCAAAAGATTGTCGCGGCGCTCATCCAAAAGCGCTTCATCAGTCACTGTCCCCGGCGTAACAATGCGCACTACTTGGCGCTCGACGGGCCCTTTGCTGGTGGCTGGGTCGCCGATTTGTTCGCAGATGGCCACCGACTCGCCGAGGCGCATCAGACGCCCCAGGTAATTCTCCGCGGCATGCACAGGAACGCCGGCCATGGGAATGGCTTTCCCCGCCGATTGGCCGCGATGTGTGAGGGTGATATCCAACAGGCGCGCGGCGCGTGTGGCATCCTCATAAAACAGCTCGTAGAAGTCACCCATGCGGTAGAACAGCAGCACATCGGGGTGCTCGGCCTTGATGCGCAAGAACTGCTGCATCATCGGCGTGTGGGAGGCAAGATCCATGGGGCGTTGTTATATCAGGACGCAGATTGAAGGGTCTAATGTTATCGTTAATATCACGTCAATGTGTATTGAGGGAGGCAATAATGACTGCATGGGTATTGGTGGCAGACGCCAGCCGGGCGCGTATTTTCAGCGCCGACAAATCATTCAGTGAGCTTCAGGAGCTGCAGGATTTTGCGCATCCAGAGTCACGGCTCCACGAGCAAAGCATGCAATCGGACCGGCCGGGCCGGGTGTTTGACAGCGCTGGTGATGGCCGCCATGCGATGGGCAAGGAAAACCCGCCGAAAAAACACGAGGCAACGCGCTTTGCTAAGACCTTGTGCGAACACATAAACATGGGGCGGGCTCGCGGCGATTTTGAAAAACTCTATATCATCGCTGCACCTGCTTTTCTGGGAGAGCTGCGGCAAGGCATGAACCCGACCACACAAAAGGCCGTGGTCGAGGAAGTCAGTAAGAACTTAGCGACCCAATCCGTGGAAGAGATTCGCGCCCAGTTGCCGCAGTTTCTTTGATCTAAGTGCATCGCATGTTGCCGGAAGATACGCTGCGCTTACTGGCGCAAAAACTCGCCAAGCAATTACAGGATAACCAGCAGATGCTGGTGACGGCGGAGTCCTGCACCGGCGGCTGGCTGGCGAAGATCGTCACCGATCTGCCGGGCAGTTCTAACTGGTATGACAGTGGATTCGTCACCTACAGCAACCACGCCAAACAGCAAGCACTTGGCGTTTCAGCCGAGCTGATTGCAGAGCATGGAGCCGTCAGCCAAGCCGTGGTAGAGGCCATGGTTAGCGGTGCCCTAAAAAATAGTCAGGCTGAGGTAGCGGCGGCTGTCAGTGGCATTGCTGGCCCGGGGGGCGGCAGCGAATCCAAACCGGTAGGAACCGTTTGTCTGGCCGTGGGTTTGCGAGATCAGCCGCCCGTGGCACGTCAGGAGCACTTCAGTGGCGATCGAGAAGCGATTCGTTATGCAGCGATTAAGGTGTTGTTGCAGGAGTTACTTAGACTAACGGCCAAAAAATCCGCTTGAACGGTCATGGATGGCGTGGCGATTTGGTCGCCCGCTGTGCCATAATTTTGCGCTTAAGCCATGGACCGACCCCTTCAAGAGGACAAAGCATTGGATGAAAATCGCAAGAAGGCACTGAGCGCCGCGCTAGGACAAATCGAGCGGCAGTTTGGTAAGGGCGCCGTGATGCGCATGGGTGATGACACCGCGATCCGCGATATCGAAGTCATTTCCACCGGATCTTTGGCTCTGGATATCGCCTTAGGGGTGGGCGGACTGCCCAAGGGCCGCGTGGTCGAAATTTATGGGCCAGAATCCTCCGGCAAAACGACGCTAACCCTGCAAGTGATTGCCGAGTGCCAAAAAACCGGTGGCACGGCCGCGTTTGTCGATGCTGAACATGCCCTGGATCCGCAGTATGCGCGGGCGCTGGGCGTCAATGTTGATGATTTGCTGGTATCTCAGCCCGACACGGGTGAACAGGCTTTGGAAATCGCCGATATGCTGGTGCGCTCGGGGGCGGTGGATGTCGTTGTGGTCGATTCCGTGGCTGCGCTGACGCCCAAAGCTGAGATCGAGGGCGATATGGGGGACTCTCACGTCGGCCTACAGGCGCGCTTGATGTCACAAGCATTGCGTAAACTCACCGCCAATATCAAACGCTCCAATACTTTGGTGATTTTCATTAACCAGATCCGCATGAAGATCGGCGTGATGTTCGGCAACCCCGAAACCACGACCGGAGGTAATGCTCTGAAGTTTTATTCCTCAGTGCGCTTGGATATTCGCCGCATTGGCGCTATCAAAAAAGGCGATGAAGTCGTCGGCAATGAGACTCGCGTCAAAGTGGTCAAAAATAAGGTGGCCCCGCCATTTCGTCAGGCAGAGTTTGAGATCCTCTATGGCGAGGGCATCTCGCGCTTGGGTGAGGTGATCGATATCGGCGTGAAAGACGGGCTGGTCGATAAGTCAGGCGCCTGGTACAGCTACAAAGGCGATCGCATTGGTCAGGGCAAAGACAACGCTCGCATGTTCCTCAAAGACCATCCAGAGATGGCCTCTGAGATCGAAGGGCAGATACGCGCCACACACTTGACCAAGAAGACTGCCGCTAGCCCTGAGGAAGAAGCTGAAGTTGAGTGAGGAAACAGCGCTGCAGGTAGCGGTGCGTCTTTTGGCGCGTCGCGAGCACAGTCAGGGGGAGCTTGAGAAAAAACTGGCGCAGCGCGATTTCGATGAGCAACAGATTGCCACGGCGCTGTTACAATTATCAGAGCAAGATTTACAAAGCGATCAGCGCTTTGCCGAGATGTTTGTTCGTAGTAAAACGCAGCAAGGCCAGGGGCCCGTTCGCATTCGGTCGGAGCTTGTGCAACGCGGCGTGGCCGCCTCGGTGATTGAAGCCGCGTTTGCAGAGGCACAGTGCGATTGGTTAGCTTTGGCCAAAACGGTGTATCAGCGCCGCTTTGGGGGCAGTGTTGCCGGTAATTTTCAGGAAAAAGCCAAGCGCATGCGTTTTTTGCAGTATCGGGGTTTTACAACGGATATGATTCAGCAGCTCATGGAAAAAAACGGAACACGATGAAAAGTGCTGAGATTCGCCAAAGTTTTCTGGAGTATTTTCGCTCTCAGGGTCACGAGATTGTACCGACCAGCCCCTTGGTCCCGGGCAATGACCCCACCTTGCTGTTCACCAACGCCGGCATGGTGCAATTCAAGGAAGTATTTTTGGGCATGGAAGCGCGCCCCTATAAACGCGCTGTATCCTCGCAGCGCTGCGTGCGCGCCGGCGGTAAGCACAACGACCTAGAAAATGTGGGGTATACCGCTCGCCATCACACCTTCTTTGAAATGCTGGGCAACTTCAGCTTCGGTGATTATTTCAAACGCGACGCCATCCATTACTCATGGGAGTACCTCACCGAGGTGTTGAAACTGCCCAAGGAAAAGCTTTGGGTCACGGTGTATGAGACCGATGATGAGGCGTATGACGTTTGGGCCAATGAAGTCGGCGTACCCAAAGATCGCTTAACTCGCATTGGTGATGATCCCGGCGGTGGCTCGGATAATTTTTGGCAAATGGGTGATACCGGACCTTGTGGCCCCTGTACGGAAATCTTTTACGATCATGGTCCAGAGGTTTGGGGCGGTCCTCCGGGTTCGCCTGATGCCGATGGCGATCGCTACATCGAGATCTGGAACCTGGTGTTTATGCAGTATGAGCGGGATAAGTCCGGCACGCTGACACCCTTGCCCAAGCCCTCGGTGGATACCGGCATGGGTTTGGAGCGCTTGGCGGCGGTCTTGCAGGGCGTGCATTCCAATTACGAGATCGATTTATTCCAAAACCTGCTCAAAGCCGCCGCTCAGGCGGTGGAGACCGAAGATTTGGAATCGCCATCTTTAAAGGTGATTGCCGACCATATTCGCTCCTGCAGCTTTCTCATTACGGATGGTGTGCTGCCGGCTAATGATGGTCGCGGCTATGTCTTGCGGCGGATTATTCGCCGCGCTGCCCGTCATGGTCACAAGCTCGGCATGGATAAGCCCTTTTTCCATACTTTGGTAGCGTCTTTGGTCACTGAGATGGGCGAGGCCTACCCCGAACTACTTGCGGCTGCCGAGCAGGTTGAACGCGTGTTGCTGCAGGAAGAGGAGCGCTTTGCCGAGACCCTAGAACAGGGTCTGGGGCAACTGGAAGAGGGTCTGGCCAAGATCCGCGACAAGACCATTCCCGGCAGCCTCATTTTCAAGCTCTACGATACCTATGGTTTCCCGGTAGATCTGACCGGAGACATCGCCCGCGAGAAGGGTTTGGCCATGGATATGGCGGGTTTTGAACATCAGATGGAGGCGCAGCGTGACCGCGCTCGGGCGGCCAGCAGCTTTCAAATGGATGATGCTGGCAACCTTGCTCGGGGCATGAGTGAGTCGTGTTTCGTTGGCTATGACGGTACCGAAGACAGTGGCGATGTTCTGGCGCTGGGAGATACCACGGGTCAGCCTTGTGAGGTCTTGCTGGCGCCGGCTCGCGGTACGATGATCTTGGATATCACGCCGTTTTATGCCGAGTCCGGTGGGCAGGTGGGTGATACTGGGTTTATCGAGTCCGATCAGGGTTTGTTCGAGGTGCAGGACACGCGCAAGCAGGGTGGCGTGTTCATTCACTATGGCCAGATGGTGCGCGGGGAGATGCGCCAGGGCGTGCCGGTGGCTGCGCGCGTCGATGGACAGCGGCGCCAGGCCATTATCGCCAATCATTCGGCAACGCATTTATTGCATGCGGCATTGCGCGAGATTCTCGGCGATCATGTGGCGCAAAAGGGCTCTTTGGTGGCTCCGGATCGCCTGCGCTTTGATTTCTCGCATTCTGAGCCCATCACCCGCGAACAACTGCAACGCATCGAAACTTGGGTGAATCGTGAGGTGCGTGCTAATTATCCCGCTAAGGCGCAGGTAATGCCGATTAAAGAGGCATTGACGGCGGGCGCGACAGCTCTGTTTGGTGAGAAGTATGGCGATGAAGTGCGTGTGCTGACTTTGGGGCCTTATTCCATGGAGCTTTGCGGCGGTGTGCATGTGGCGCGCACTGGTGATATTGGCTTGTTCAAGATCATTGGCGAGAGCGGTGTGGCTTCGGGTGTGCGCCGGGTAGAGGCGATCACGGGTGCCGCGGCATTGGAGCATGTTCTTGCTATAGAATCAGCGCATGCTGCCGCTGCCGCGCTATTAAAAACAACCCCTGCCGAGTTCTTGGATCGTTTGCAACAGTCTCTTGAGCGGCAAAAACTATTAGAAAAGGAATTGTCGAGCTTGAAAGGTCGGCTAGCAACGGATGCTGGGGGACAGTTGTTGGAGCAGGCCGTTGAAGTGAAGGGTATTAAGTTGCTGAGTGCGCGTTTGGACGGCGCAGATCCCAAGTCGTTGCGCGATACTGTAGATCAGCTGAAGAACAAAATGGGCGAGGGCGTGGTGGTGTTGGCTACGGTTGCTGAAGGCAAAGTGAGTTTGGTGGCGGGGGTGACGGCCGCGCACAACAAAACCATTAAGGCCGGAGATTTGGTGAATATGGTGGCCGAGCAGGTGGGTGGCCGCGGTGGTGGACGGCCAGATATGGCGATGGCCGGTGGTAATGCGCCTGAGGGTTTGGATCAGGCACTGGCTTCGGTTTCTTCCTGGGTGGAGGCCCGGATCTGACATGGCTCTTTTGGTACAAAAATATGGCGGCACTTCGGTTGGCAGCATCGACCGCATCCAAAATGTCGCTGATCGCGTCATGGCCTCGCGTCGTGAGGGCCATGATGTGGTTGTTGTTGTCTCGGCCATGAGTGGCGAGACTGACAGGCTACTGGGTCTGGCGCGGGAGATTAGGCAGGGTATTGATGGCCGGGAGCTGGACGTGCTGCTGTCTACCGGAGAGCAGGTGACGATTGCGCTTTTGGCCATGGCTCTAGAGAGTAAGGGCTGTCCGGCACGTTCATACACCGGTGCCCAGGTGCATATCCGCACGGATAGCGCCCACAATAAGGCGCGAATTCAGGAGATTGATGGTGCGCGTGTGCGTCGCGATCTGGCAGACGGTCGAGTTGTGGTGGTAGCCGGTTTCCAAGGCGTCGATGAACACGGCAATATTACTACCTTGGGACGCGGTGGCTCAGATACGACGGCTGTGGCGTTGGCGGCGGCATTGAAGGCCGACGAGTGTCAGATCTTTACCGATGTCGATGGCGTTTACACCACAGATCCGCGTGTCGTGCCGCATGCTCGGCGCCTTGAGCGCATTACCTTTGAAGAAATGTTGGAGATGGCCAGCCTGGGATCGAAAGTGTTGCAGATCCGGGCAGTGGAGTTTGCTGGGAAATACAATGTACCCTTGCGTGTCCTGTCTTCTTTTAAGGAAGGCGAGGGTACGCTGATCACTTTCGAGGAAAGAAGTATGGAACAAGCCCTGATCTCGGGCATTGCCTTTAACCAGAACGAAGCGCAGCTGACGGTCGCGGGTGTGCCCGATCAGCCGGGTGTGGCTTACCGTATTCTTGGTGCGGTGGCGGATGCCAACATCGAAGTCGATATGATTGTGCAAAACGTGGGGGCAGATGCCACCACCGATTTCACCTTCACCGTGCATCGCAATGACTTTGCCAAAGCGATGGCTATTGTCGAGGCAGCTGCGGGTGAGTTGAGGGCTAGAGAAGTTTGCGGTGACGACAAGATTGTTAAGGTTTCTATTGTCGGTGTGGGGATGCGATCCCATGCCGGTATCGCGAGTAAGATGTTCCAGACCCTGGCGAAAGAGGGTATTAACATACGCATGATTTCTACGTCCGAGATCAAGATATCGGTTGTCGTCGACGAAAAGTATCTGGAATTGGCCGTACGTGCTTTGCATGATGCGTTCGAGCTCGAACAAGCGCCAGCCTGATACCCACGTTTGGGTCATTGCTAACATAAAATGGAGAGGTGGCTATGTTGATTCTCACGCGTCGCATCGGCGAGACGCTAAAAATTGGCGATAATATTTCGATTACTGTGCTGGGAGTGAAGGGCAATCAGGTGCGCCTAGGCATCGATGCGCCCAAAGATGTCTCTGTGCATCGCGAAGAAATTTACGAGCGTATCCAGCGCGAGGGCAGCTCTGAGGAGTCATGACTTCCTCTTAGGCTTTACGCCTGTGCGGTGAGCAGGTAAGATCGCGAACCTGTTGCAGCCTGTTGGTGTTTTTCTGCCGCTTGGCTCAGCGAGAAAAATAAACGCCGGAGAGGTGGCCGAGTGGCTGAAGGCGCTCCCCTGCTAAGGGAGTATGGGTCAAAAGCCCATCGAGGGTTCGAATCCCTCCCTCTCCGCCATTTTTTGAAAAAAAGGGGTACGACCCCTTTGATTGGGGTCGTACCCCTTTTTCTATGTCATCGACGCTCTTATCCACTTCCCAATACGCTGTGGAAATCATGGCCACCTTGGCGTTTGCGGCTTCCGGTTTGATTGAAGCGGCGCGTAAGCGCATGGATGCTGTGGGTATTGGCGTGGTGGCCAGTGTGGCGGCCTTCGGCGGCGGCACTCTGCGCGATTTGCTGCTGGACCGGCGTCCTTTATTTTGGGTGGATAACGTCGAACTACTGTGGCTGGTCCTCGGGTTGACGCTGCTGGCCATCGTCTTTTTGCGCAGTCGCCATTTAGAAATCACTGAGCGAGCCATGCTTTGGCCTGATGCCATCGGCTTGGGACTATTTTGCGCTGTAGGCACCCAAATCGCTCTGGAATTAGAAATGCCGCTTTTGGTGGCCGCCGTGATGGGTGTGATCACCGCTATTTTTGGCGGCGTGCTGCGGGATATGGTGTGTAATGAGATTCCGCGGGTGCTCAGTGATCACCGACCGTATGCAATTTGCGCCTTTATCGGCGCTTGGGTGTTAATCGCTGCCGATAGGGCTGGCTTCGAGGATTGGGCAAGCCTACTGCTGGCCGCTGTGGTGGCCAGCAGCCTGCGTCTGATCGCCGTTAAACTCGACTGGGAACTGCCGCGCTGGCGCGATTAGTCCACAAACCCCAATGGGCGTGCTATGACCGGGGCTGATGCGGCGTTGTTGCTCTTGGTGGGAGCGCTTTCCGGGTTTCTCAATGTGATGTCCGCCGGGGGATCGATGTTGACCCTGCCAGCGCTAATGTTCATGGGCTTGGACAGCACAACCGCTAACGGCACGAATCGCGTCGGCATTGCCCTCCAAAATGTCTCAGCGGCTTGGAAATATCGACGTTCCGGCCATCATGAGTGGGCACTGGCGTGGCGCCTGTCGATTCCCGCCATCATCGGTGCCATCGCGGGCGCTTATGCCGCGACCTTGGTCAGTGACGAGCTGTTTCGCTGGATTTTGATCGCGGTGATGATCGGCGCTTCAATACTGATGCTCATGCCTAAGGGGGCGGGCATTAAGACGCGGCGCTTGGAGCGTGATGAAAAATTGCGCTGGCCGATTATTTTGGCGCTGCTGGCTATTGGTTTTTATGGCGGGTTTATACAAGTCGCCGTCGGCATACTCTTTATCGTGCTGTTGTACCGCGTGCTTCACTTGGATTTGATTCAAGTGAATATCCTGAAAGTCCTGATCATTTTGATTTACACCATCCCGGCACTGGCGATTTTTATGGGATCCGGGGCTGTGGCCTGGAGCTACGGCTTGATTCTGGCGGTTGGTAGCATGACCGGTGCCTGGCTGGGTGCGAAACTTACCCTCGGCCCCAGTGGCGCGCGTTGGATCACGTGGCTGACGCTGGCTATCATCGGCGTCATCATCGTCAAACTCATCCTCGACTTCTAAAAATGGGGTACGACCCCATTTGGGGTCGTACCCCTCTAAGGGTTGGGTTTGGTTGGCCTCAGGATTTAATTGGGCAGGGACTTTATCTCAGGCGGGCGGAGCTTTGACTCATGAGGCCGCTGGTTTCTGGTGGGCGGCGATGCCTGAGGATAAGCGCCCGGTGAATGCAGAGTGGTGGGAGACGGGCGTGTTGCCAGTTTGGGATGAACAATTTGGTGACCGCCGTCAGGAGCTGGTTTTCATTGGGATTGATATGGATGCTGCCGCGCTGAGTGCTAGGCTGGATGAGTGTTTGTTGACGGATCAGGAGCTGGCTTTTGGGCCTGAGCATTGGAAGTGCTTTGAGGATCCGTTTCCGGTTTGGCGGCTGGGAAGCCTTGAAGATCAGTCGGCCAATGCTCAAGATACCACTGAGGAAGCTTCATAAACTCCAATCCCCCTCGGGGAAGGAATCGGCAATGCGCGGCTGGGTGGTGCTCTGGGTCTTGGTTTGCGCGGTATTGACCTTTCCGGTTCAGGGCAATGACGAACTGGACCTGCAATTTCATAAGCAGGACGGCCGCTATCATTTTGCGATGGATGCGTGGTTTTCTGCCGATCCGAAGCAGGTCTGGGCGGTACTCACTGATTATGCCGCGCTGAGCGATTACTCCCCCAGTATTCAATCGGCGCACCTCATGCGTCGTGAGGGCAACGAGGTTGAGGTGCTCACGGTACTCAGCGGCTGTGTGCTGATGTTTTGTCGATCGATTCGGCGCCTAGAACAAGTCACCGAGATCGCTTTTCAGGAAATCATCGCCGTTGTTGTGCCTGAACACAGTGATTTGCTTTACGGATTCACGCGCTGGCAGCTTGAGCCTGAGGGTGAGGGTACGCGGCTGCAGGTTGAATCTGTGGTTCAACCGGATTTTTGGGTCCCGCCTGTTCTGGGTGCGCGCATGATGCGCCGCGATTTCAATGAGATCGCTCGCGGTATCTTCGCCGAATTGCGCTGAAAATGGGGTACGACCCCATTTGGGGTCGTACCCCATGCATTGTTTTCGGCTATGATCGCGCCATGAGCGCGAATGCGGGGTCGTACCCCATTTTTTATGACGCAACGTAGCTGGCTGGGCGCCTTGGGGGTGTACCGCCACCCGCGGGTGGTGGGTATGCTGTTTTTGGGGTTCGCGGCGGGTCTGCCCTTGCTGTTGGTGGGCGGTACATTCACGGCTTGGCTGCGAGATCTGGGCGTTGAGCTAGCGGCCATCGGCTTTCTCAGCTGGGTGGGGATGGCCCACTCGATCAAGATTTTCTGGGCGCCGGTGGTGGATCGCTTCTCACTGCCGGTGTTGACGCGTGTTTTTGGGCGACGACGGTCATGGATGTTGCTGGCGCAGGTGGTGATTGCCGCGGCGCTACTGGGTATCGCGCTAACCGACCCCACCGAGCATCTGTGGCTGGTCGCGGTCTGGGCCATTCTCGCGGCCTTTGGCTCAGCGACTCAGGATATTGCTATTGATGCCTACCGCATTGAGGCGGTCAGCGCGGATCGCCAGGGGGCGATGGCGGCGACTTATATCTTTGGTTATCGCGTGGCGCTGCTCGCGGCTGGGGCAGGCGCTTTGCATATCGCGGCAGCTGGCAGCTGGTCGACGGCCTATGCGGCGATGGCATTGCTTATGGGTGTCGGCATGATCACCACCTTGATCATTCGCGAGCCGGAAGTGGAGGTCTCTGCCGCCACCCAGCAGCTAGAGCAGCGGGTTGTAGACTATTTGGATCGCACCCGCCACCAGGGGCTGCGGCGAAACATCACGGCGTGGTTTATCGGCGCAGTGGTGTGTCCGTTTGCGGATTTTTTGCGTCGCTATGGCCAGATGGCCTTGGTGATTCTGTTGTTCATTGGCGTGTTTCGCATCGCCGATATTTTCATGGGGGTGATGGCCAATCCGTTTTATTTGGATTTGGGGTTTAGTAAACAGCAGATCGCCAATATCGCCGCCGGCTTTGGTTTGGCGATGACGCTGACTGGCGCGGCCTTAGGCGGCCTATTGGTGATGCGCTTTGGCATCACGCGCATGCTCATTCTGACGGCTTTTCTAGCGCCACTGACCAACCTGACGTTTTCTTGGCTGGCGACTCTGGGGCCCGAGATGTACGGCCTCGCGTTAGCGATTATGGCGGATAACATTAGTGGTGGCATGGCCACAGCGGTATTCATCGCTTATTTGTCGAGTCTCACCAATACCGCCTACACCGCCACTCAATATGCGCTGTTTAGCTCATTTATGACCTTGCCGGGACAGTTTCTGGCGGGTTTTACCGGTGTTTTGGTCGAACAGATCGATTGGTTTTGGTTTTTTATCTCCTCAGCTTTGATCGGCATCCCGGCGATTGTTTTGGCCTTTGTTTTGGCGCGTTACGCCAATCCTGACCAAGCGCGAACGAACAGGTAGGATAGGGGTCCAAATCCATTTTCGGAGGACTTCTATGAGCTTTAACACCGAAGCGCATCCCGCTGTGGCACCCCAAGCCCCCGCGCAAACCCAAGGGTTTCGTTTTAATCACACTATGGTGCGCGTTAAAGACCCGGCCGTATCCCTGCAGTTCTACAGCACCGTTTTTGGCATGCGTTTGCTAAGAACCCTCGATTTCCCGGAAATGGACTTTAGTCTGTACTTTCTGGCGCACATCAGCCCAGATCAGCCTGCTCCTGAGGACGAAGCGCAGCGCACGGCTTGGACTTTCTCACAGACAGGCGTGCTGGAATTGACGCACAACTATGGGACGGAGAATGATCCCAACTTTGCCTACCATGACGGCAATGCTGAGCCGCAGGGATATGGTCACATCTGCTTTGCGGTGCCGGATATCGACGCGGCCGAGCGTTGGTTCGATGACAACCAAGTCACCTTTATCAAGCGCGCCAACGAAGGTGGCCTTAAAGGAGTCATTTTTGTCAAAGATCCAGACGGCTATTGGATCGAGGTGGTGGCTGCGGCAGCTTTAGCCAAGCTCGGCAGCTGATCGCGCATGGCACCGCACCCGCAGAATGTCCTCAAAGTCTATGTCCCTGGCTTATTCGCGCCGCTAGCGCGCTGGACTCAGGAGTATGAGGATTTAGGCCGCTATCCGCTATTGGAGGCGTGGATGGGCCGCGCGCAAGCGTTTGGTGAGCGCCCGTGTTTTACAACGTTGCTGGAGTCTGCGGCATCGCTGCGCGCACCTGGTAAGGTGGCGACTTTTTGCGCTGATCCCGTGCATCTACAGGCCGGCATGGAAGATGTGTTAGTGACGGATGCGGGGCGCCTTAATATCAGCAACGCTGAGGCTGAAGCGGCCATAGCGCTGCTCAATGAAGGCTTCGGCGAGCGTGGCTGGCAGTTTTTTGCCATGACCCCCAGTCAATGGCAAGTCACGCTGGCTCAGCCTGTGGAGGTACGCACGCAGCCGCTGCGCGCTGTCGCCGGACAGGCCATGACCGCTTATCTACCGCAAGGCCCAGGTGCCCGTTCTCTCATCGCTGAGCTTACAGAGATGCAAATGCTGTTGTATGGCGCGCCCTTCAACGAAGAGCGAGAGAGCCGCGGTCAGCCGACCATCAATGGCGTTTGGCTTTGGGGTGAACAGCCCATTCCGGAGCGCGTGCCAGGTCATGGAAGTGATGAGGTCTGGATAGTGGTTGAGCAGGGCAGCAGCCTAATCTGGCCTTGGCAGGCGATGGCAGAGGCCATGGGTGCCCAGTGTCGGCGCCAGTCGCTCACCGAGACGAAGACTTGGATCCAGGCTTTAAGCGCCTCTGACGCGGCTCAACACTGGCTGATCTGCCCGTGGCTAGAGTCATCCGTGGCCTATGATGATGTGGGCGCCTGGATGCCGGTATTGAGCGAGTTAGATCAGGGTCTGTTCGCCGCCTTAAGCCAAGCCCTAGATCAGGGCAAATGGTCAGCGCTTGAGTTGCTGGATGATCAAAGTGCCGTGCGCATTGCCCCAGGCAAGCGTTGGCAATTTTGGCAAAAACCTCTGCCGCTGGCGCAGTGGTGTGAAAAGCTGGAGCAATGACATGACGGCACTGTTGAGTCTTGAAGGTCTGAGTAAATCAGTAGTCGAGGGAACGCAGCGGCGCGTGATTCTCGATGGCGTCGATGCCGAGGTGCAAGAGGGCGAGATTATTGCCCTGCTGGGCCGCTCAGGAGCCGGCAAATCAACGTTATTGAATGTGTTGGCGGGGATTGAATCGGCCGATGCAGGCCGCGTGCTTTTAGAGGGCCAAGACTTAAATCGCCTCAGTGAGCGCGAGCGTACCCTGTTTCGCCGCGAACACATTGGCTTTGTCTATCAATTTTTTAATCTGCTGCCGACCCTAAGCGTCGCCGAGAACGTTGCCTTGCCGCTGGAGCTGAATCACAAATCGGAGATTCAGGCGCGGGTGATGGAGATGCTCAGCCTGGTGGGACTGGCTGATCGCGCTGCCAGCTATCCTGACCGGCTCTCGGGTGGCGAACAGCAGCGGGTGGCGATTGCGCGGGCGTTGGCGCATGCGCCGCGCTTAGTATTGGCCGACGAGCCCACCGGGAATCTGGATGCCGAAACGGGCGCGCAGGTCATGAGCTTGTTGCGCGACCTCGTCAAAAAACGGGGTCGTACCCTGATTTTGGTGACGCATAGCGCTGAGGTCGCGGCGATTGCCGATCGTATCTGGCGCTTGGAGCAGGGGCAAATACAGGTGGAAGCGATCGCGTGAGGCTGCTGGCCGCCAAAGCGCTGTGGCGAGACTACCAGCAGCGGCCGTGGCAGGCGGTGATGGCGCTGGTGGGCATCGCCCTGGGCGTCGCGATTGTCATCGCCGTGGATTTGGCCAATAGCAGCGCGACGCGAGCCTTTGCACTGTCTTTAGATACGGTCACTGGCCGCGCCACGCACCAAATCATCGGCGGCCCAGCGGGCATTGACGAAACACTGTATGCGCGGCTGCGCCAAGCCGGGTGGCGGGATAGCGCGCCTGTGGTGGAGGGCTATGTGCGCATACAGGGCGAGACCTTCACATTGATGGGGGTGGATCCGTTTGCTGAAGCGGGCTTTCGTGATCAAGCCAATCCGGGCTCAGGCGGCGAGTTTGGGGCCTTGCTGACGACGCCAGGGGCGATTGTGTTGGCTGAGGCGACGGCGGCGCGCCTGGGTTTGTCGCTGGATCAGCCTGTGCTGCTGTCGATACAGGGCCGCGAGGCGACGGCCCGCGTGCTGGAGGTGATCGCCGATGACACGCCAGGGCTGGAGGGTTTGGTGTTCACCGATATTAGCCACGCGCAACGGTTTTTACAGCGGCCGGGGCGGCTGGACCGTATTGATTTGATTTTGCCCGGCGAGGTGCCCGCTGAGCTTTTAGCGATGTTGCCGCCGGATGTGGAGCTTATCGAGACGCAGGTGCGCAATGCCGCGACGCTGCAATTAACCCGAGCTTTTCACATCAATCTCACCGCCATGAGCTTATTGGCTTTGTTAGTGGGTGGGTTTTTGATTTACAACGCCATGGTGTTTTCAGTGCTGCGTCGGCGCCCGATTCTGGCGCGTCTGAGGTTTCAGGGCGTCACCCGCGGGCAGCTGTTTGGCATGGTGCTGAGTGAGGCTTTGGTATTGGCGGTCTTGGGCAGTGCTGTGGGGATATTACTCGGCAGCCTTCTGGGGCAGTGGTTGCTACAGTTCATGACGCGCACGATTCGGGATTTGTATTTCGTGCTCAGTGTCACTGAGGCGCCGCTGACCACCGTGCTTGTGCTCAAAGGCTTGTTGTTGGGGCTTGGGGTCACCTTGTTAGCGGCGCTGAGCCCGGCGTTGGAGGCGGCTAGGGTTTCGCCAGCCGATGCGCTGCGCCGCTCGCACCTGGAGTCCTCTGCCGGACGGCTTTTGCCGTGGCTGAGTCTGGCTGGTTTGCTGATGATCGTCGTCGGTGCGGTGATGGTGGTGATGCCCAGTCAAAGCCTGTTGCTGGGTTTTGTGGCGCTATTTTTACTCATTTTGGGCGGGGCATTTTGGGTGCCCAGCCTGCTGTCCCTAGCCAGTCGAAGCTTGGGGCAGAGCTTGGGTAACTGGCTTGACGCGGTGAGTAGGGTTGCGATTCGCGGTGTGCGCGCTGGCATCAGTCGCACCGGCTTGGCAGTGGCTGCCTTGACGGTAGCCGTTGCCGCCACCATCGGTGTGGGGATTATGGTGGCGAGTTTTCGCATGACTGTGGATGTGTGGTTGGGGCAGACGCTGCAAAGTGATATTTACCTGAGTGCGCCGGGAAGATCTGGGCTGGGGGCCAGTCCGCGCTTGCCCGAGGGCTTGTTTGATGCGGTTTTGGGGCTGCCCGCTATGGCAGAGGTGTCGGCAGCGCAGCGCGTGCCGGTGCAGTCTTCCGCGGGTACGGTAGAGCTCATGGCGGTGACCCCAGCTGAGCGCACGGCGATGGGCTACCACTACCGCAGCCAGAGCATGGATGCGCGCTCGATTTGGCAAGTCATGCAGCAACAACCCGCCGTGACCATTTCTGAACCGCTAGCCTGGCGCACGGATCTTAGGGTAGGCGACGCTCTCACTTTGCGCACTGATCAAGGTTTGGTGGATTTCGAGATCCTCGGAGTATTTCAGGAATACGGTTCCGATCGCGGCTTGGTGACAATGCACCGGCAACAGTACGATCGCTGGTGGGCTGACGGCAGTATCGCTTCACTGGGGCTTTATTTGCATGAGGGGGTGGCTGTGGCAGAAGCCATGGATGCATTACGGCAGCTGTTGTCGGGTTGGGATGCGGAAGTCTTGGTCACTTCAAGCGGTGAGATTCGTGAGCTGTCGATGGAGATTTTTGATCGCACTTTTGCCATCACCCATATCTTAAGACTGCTGACTGTGGGCGTGGCCTTTGTCGGAATTTTCAGTGCGCTCACGGCGTTGCAGATGGAGCAGGTGCGCGAGAATGCGCTATTGCGGGCCACGGGCATGACCCCATGGCAGTTGGGGCGCATGGTGGTGAGTCAAAGCTTGGTGTTGGGATTGGTGGCCGCTGTGGCGGCGATCCCGTTGGGAGTGATGATGTCGGTCGTCTTGATTGAGGTGATTAATCAACGTTCCTTTGGCTGGAGTATGCAAACGCTGATTTCGGCTCGGGTTTTGTGGGAGGGCGCCCTGTTGGCTTTCGCGGCGGCGCTTTTGGCAGGGCTTTATCCCGGCTATCGCATGGCGAGGACTTCGCCAGCGCTGCACTTGCGCTCGTCATGATGCGGTTTTCATGGGTCTGGATGCTGATTTGCGCGGCCGCTGTGGGTCTGGGCGTCTTTTTATTGTCTGGATGTCAGCCGCAGTCCGATATGGAGTTAGGCGGTGGTGGCGGCAGTGTGGATGTGGCGCAAGCCCTGGGGGGAGATCCCGATCCACGCTATGCGCGGGCGCTGGAGGTTCGTGAGTTTGTGTTCCCGGAGGATCACGGCCCGCATCCCGAGTTTCTTAATGAGTGGTGGTATGTGACGGGGAATTTGGATGGCCCTGAAGGACAGCGTTTTGGCTTTCAGATCACCTTTTTTCGCTTTGCCTTGTCTCCTGACGAGGCGCCAGAAGAGTCGAATTGGGCGACGCATCAGGGTTGGATGGCGCATTTGGGGCTCACTGATGTCAACGCAGATCAGCATTATGCGTATGAACGTTTTTCACGCGGCGCTGCCGGGTTGGCCGGAGCACAGATCGATCCGTTTCGGGTGTGGTTGGATGACTGGCAGTTGATCTCATTGGCGGATAATGATTTTCCTTGGGCGTTGCAGGCGGGCACCGAAGAGATGGCTTTGCAACTGCGCTTCATGTCGCTCAAAGATAAGGTGTTTCAGGGTGAGCAGGGGCTGAGTCGAAAATCTGAGATGCCAGGTAATGCCTCGTACTACTTTTCCATGACGCGGCTGGCGACTGAGGGATCATTGCGCATCGGCGATGAGAGCTGGACTGTGTCTGGGCTTTCATGGATGGATCGCGAATGGAGTACCAGTGTTTTAGGGGAGGGTCAGATCGGTTGGGATTGGTTTTCCCTGCAATTGGCCGATGGGACAGATGTGATGGCCTATGAACTGCGGCGCGAGGATGGCACAGTAGATCCCATTAGTAAGGGTTTATGGGTAGAGGCGGGGCGCGATGCGCACCACACCGTGCTTTCGTTCGATGAATACGAGATCACCGTGCTGGAAACTTGGCAAAGTCCCAGTGGCGCGTTGTATCCCGTGGCTTGGCGCATTGTGTTTCCTGAGCGCGAGCGGGAACTGGAGGTGCGGGCTGTGCGTCCCAACCAAGAGATGAATCTCAGTGTGCGCTATTGGGAAGGTGCGGTGGATGTGTTTGAACAAGGCCAAGCGGCGGGGCGCGGCTTTGTCGAGTTAACGGGTTACTAATCATTTTTTTCAGGGAGATAAAATGATCAAAAACAGTAATAAAGAAGTTTTATCTACAGTAAAACTTAAAGTATGGGATCTGCCGGTTCGACTATTTCATTGGCTGTTGGTGGCCCTATTGGTCGGTCTTTGGTGGACCTCTCAAGATGTGATGACCATGAACTGGCATATGTACTTGGGGTATGCGCTGTTGGCGTTGCTTTTGTTTCGCGTTTTGTGGGGAATTTTTGGCAGTCGCTCAGCACGTTTTACGGATTTTGTGCGCGGTCCCATCAGCGTTTTTCGCTACGTTAAAGGTTTGTTCAGCGGAGAACACCGCATTCACTTGGGGCATAACCCTCTGGGCGGTTGGTCGGTGATCGCGCTGATGGCGGCTTTGACCTTTCAGGGGATTTCCGGGCTATTTGCCAATGATCAGATCTTTAACCGCGGGCCGTTTGCGCGCTCGGTGAGCTCCAGTACCAGCGATTTAGTCACCACCCTGCACAAGAGCAATTTCGATCTGATCTTGATTTTGGTTGGGATTCATATTGCTGCCATCTTGTTTTATCGCTTTGTAAAGCGCGATGACTTGGTCAAGCCGATGATTACCGGGCGTAAAGCCGTGCCGGCGAATGCCGATCTCAAGGAAGTCGTCTTTGCTCAGCTTTGGCTGGCCGCCTTGCTAGCGAGTGTGTCTGCCGGGGTGGTTTGGGCAGTCATCACCTATTTGCCATAAAAAAAGGGGTCAGACCCCAATTGGGGTCTGACCCCATCCTTGGGTTTACTGGCGGAA
Source organism: Ectothiorhodosinus mongolicus (assembly GCF_022406875.1). Classification (NCBI taxonomy): domain Bacteria; kingdom Pseudomonadati; phylum Pseudomonadota; class Gammaproteobacteria; order Chromatiales; family Ectothiorhodospiraceae; genus Ectothiorhodosinus; species Ectothiorhodosinus mongolicus. Next base: position 140,692 of record NZ_CP023018.1, on the reverse strand, counting down.
GTCGTCGTGGCAGGTGCGACAGCTGCGGCCGACGGCACCTACTGCGCCACGCAGTTCGCGCTCACCGGCACCGGATTCGACGGCGGTCATCAGGTTAGCGGTGGCTTGCTGGAACTCTTCGGCAAGCTGATCAAAGCGCGCGCGGTTGGTCCAGACGGCGGGCAGCGCACCGGTGTTGCCTAAATCAGAGCCATCCACATAGCCCTGCCAGGGCATGTCAGCGACGCGGTTAAGCTGCTCGGCATGCATGGCCAGCACGTCGCGATCAAACGGACGATCGCCGGAGGCCATCGCCCCCATTGGGCCCATATTCCACACAAAGACCTGGAATACGCCTTTGCGGTAATCAATGGCATCATCTGGATCAACCGCTTGAGCAGCGCCCATAGCCATCGCCAATACCGTACCAGCCAAAATTGCTTTGCTTAAAACTCGCATGCAAATCTCCCTATCAGTGAATTTAATTAGAATACTCTAACAAACCTCAGCAGCCATTGTCAGGTAAACTTGGCCGCCATGACTATCAAATGCATCACATTCGATTTGGATGACACGCTTTGGGATTGCGCGCCTGTGATCCAACATGCGGAAAGGCTGTTTTATGCCTGGCTGGCTGAGCATCAACCGCGCATCACCCGCAATTTCAGCCAAGAGCAGCTCTTAAGCCATCGCCATCGCTGGTTTATGCAGCGCCCCGAGCTGCTGCATGATTTCACGACGCTGAGAAAAGCGTGGATGAGCGCTTTGGCCGAACAATTCGATTATGACCAGGACTCAGTCGAGGCCGGGTTTCGCGTGTTCTGGGAAGCGCGTAACCAAGTAAAGCCTTATGATGATGCGTTAGAGACTTTGGAAACACTTAAGCCACATTTTGTGATAGGGGCGATCACCAATGGCAATGCGGATGTACATCACATTGGCATCGGCCATTATTTTGATTTTGTAGTCACCGCCTCGGGCGCCGGGGCAGCCAAACCGGCACCGGAGATATTCATGACCGCACTGGATGAGGCCGGGGTGGCCGCCAGCAATGCGCTGCATGTGGGTGATGACGCCGAGCGAGATGTGCGTGGCGCACAGCAAGTGGGCATGCGCTCGGCCTGGGTGAATCCTCGCAAAACCCCATGGCAAGGATCACCGCAACCGGATGTGATCGTCACTCATGTTGCCGAGCTCACGGATTGGTTGCTGGGACCAGCAGAGGCTTAGCCAAAACCGACCAGACGTTCTCCAACATAATGGGCTGAGCAGCTGCCGTGGGATGAATCCCATCTGCCTGCATCATGCCATCAACCAAAGCGACATCCTCGAGTAAGAAAGGAACCAGGGGCAGGGCGTACTCCTCAGCCAGTTCGTGATAAATCTGATGAAACCTTTGCGTGTATTGACGGCCCAAACTGGGCGGAATCTGAATACCCACCAACAACACCTGAGCACCGCCATCCCGACTCAAATGAATCATTCGCTGCAAATTTCCACGCATCTCAGACAGAGCGATGCCGCGCAGTCCATCATTGCCACCGAGGCTGATGATCACCCACTCAGGCTCGTGGCGTTCCAGCAGCGCCGGCAGGCGGGTCAAGCCGCCCATGGTGGTTTCCCCACTGATGCTGGCGTTGATGACCTGATAGGCTGGGTTTTTGATCTGCAAACGCTCGGCGAGCAAAGCTACCCAGCCTTGTTCCAGGGGAATGCCAAAGGCCGCACTCAAGCTATCGCCGACGACCAGCAAGCGCGGCGGCTCATCAGCAGCGCTGCTGATGGGAATCCACCAAAGGCCGCACAACAGTATCAGGATGGAAAAGCGTCGTAACATGTCATCTCAGACCACAAAAAAAGACAATGTGCTCAATGCCCGCGCCGTGACCAAGTCAATCAGCGGCCCAGGCGGCCGTTTGGATATCTTAAAGGGTGTAGACCTAGAGGTCACAGCCGGTGAGGCCGTTTCCATTATCGGCGCTTCTGGCTCGGGTAAGTCAACGCTGCTGGGCATTCTCGCTGGTTTGGATGTTCCCACAGGCGGTCAGATCAGCTTGTTGGGACAGGAAATCAGTCACTTGAGCGAAGATCAGCGCGCCAGCCTGCGTGCTGGGCAGGTGGGCTTTGTGTTTCAAAGCTTCCAGCTACTGCCGTCTTTAACCGCGCTGGAGAATGTCATGCTCAGCCTCGAGCTGGCCAGTGCCGCCAAACAGGCGCGGCAAATTGCCCGCGAAACGCTGACCGAGGTCGGCCTGGGTGAACGCTTGCTGCATTATCCAGCGCAGCTCTCCGGCGGCGAACAACAACGTGTGGCGATTGCCCGAGCGTTTGCGACACGGCCGAAAATCCTGTTTGCGGATGAACCCACCGGTAATTTGGATCAGGCCACGGGTGAGAGCATCGTGCGCTTGTTATTCAATCTAAAATCCAGCCATAACACGGCCTTGATTTTGGTGACCCATGACGCTTCATTGGCTGCCCGCTGCGACCAGTCCTACCGCCTAAACCAGGGCATTTTGGAGTACGCATGACTCTGCTGCGATACGCCTGGCAATCCTTAGGCCGCGAGTGGCGCTCGGGTGAGCTACGGGTATTGGCCATCGCCTTGGTGATTGCGGTTGCAGCCGTCACTTCGGTCGGCTTTTTTACCGATCGTGTTCAAAAGGCCATCAATTTACAGGCAGCGGAGTTACTGGCGGCTGATTTAAGCATTAGTTCCTCGCAGCCGTTGGATCCACAGTTTGCAGAGGAGGCGCAGCGCCAAGGTCTGATTACGGCGCGCTATGTATCCTTCCCCAGTGTGTTGGTGAGCGAGTCAGACGATGCGCTGGCCGAACTCAAAGCCGTCAGCGCCAGTTGGCCACTCCGCGGTCAAGCGCGTATCAGCGCCCAGGAATTGGGCGGCGACCATGTCGCTGACTCCGGTCCGCCGCCCGGCGAGGCGTGGGTGGAAGCGCGCCTTTTGGCACTTTTGGATGTGCAATTGGGGGATAAAATTTGGGTGGGTGATGCGCCGGTTAGGGTGACTCATGTCTTGACCTATGAGCCCGATCGCGGCGGCGATGTGTTTCAGCTGGCGCCGCGGCTGATGTTCTCACTGGAGGATTTGCCGGCCACTGAGTTGTTGGGGCCAGGCAGTCGCGTTAGCCATCGTTTTTTGCTGGCCGGGGATGAAGCCGCGATTGCTGCCTATCGCAGCTGGGCAGAGCCACGCCTAGTCAGTGGTCAACGCCTTGAGGGTGTTAGTGATGCTCGCCCCGAGCTCCGTGTGGCGATTACCCGCGGCGAACAATTCTTAGGCCTGGCAGCCTTGATGTCGGTGCTTCTGGCCGGAGCAGCGGTGGCTGTGGCCGCCCGTCATTACAGTGAGCGCCAGGCTGACACCAGCGCCATTATGCGCTGTTTGGGTGCCACCCAGAGATTTGTTCTGCAGGTGTTCATCCTGCGCGTGTTGATGCTGGCGCTGCTGGCCAGCGGCGTCGGCTTGTTGCTGGGATTTGCAGCGCAAAATGTGCTCGCCCGTTTGCTGGCGGGTTGGTTCACCTTGAGCCTACCGCTGCCGTCCTTAACGCCGGTATTCACGGGTTTGGCGGTGGGCATCCTGACTGCTGTGGGCTTTGCACTGCCGGCGCTGCTGCGCCTAGGTCAGGTGCCGCCCTTGCGCGTCCTACGCCGTGATCTGGGGGCGCCGCCGCCGGCTATCTGGCTGGTCTTGTTACTCGCTTTAGGAACCCTTGGTGGGCTGTTGCTGTGGCAGTCCGGGGATCCGCGCTTGGCCGGCTGGGTGCTGGCCGGTGCAGCGGTGATGGTCGCCATTTTATGGGGCGTGGCTTGGTTGATGGTGCGCTTGTTGGCACCGTTGCGCTCGCATGGTGGCATCGCCTTGCGCTTTGGCTTGGCTAATCTGTCTCGACGCGGCGCTTTATCCGCGGTGCAGCTTTCGGCCTTTGGTTTGGGCATCATGGCTTTGCTGCTCTTGGCCTTGGTACGGGTGGATTTGTTAGCCAATTGGGAACAAAGCCTGCCGGAGGACGCGCCGAACCATTTCATGATCAATGTCCAGCCGGATCAGGTGGGGCCGTTGCGTGATTTGTTTTTGGCTCGGGGTTTGGATGCGCCGGTTTATTACCCGATGATCCGTGGCCGCTACACCCGCATCAATAACGATCCCGTGCGCCCTGAGCAGTTCAGTGACCCGCGCGCCGAACGGTTGGTGAACCGAGAGTTTAATCTTTCTGTCGCCGATCGGGATTTACAGGCCGATAATCGCATAGTCGCCGGGCAATGGTGGACACAGGAGTCGGATCAGCCGGGCTGGTCGGTGGAAGAGGGCTTGGCTGATACCTTGGGCATTGCATTGGGCGACGTCTTAGAATTTAGCGTGGCAGGCGAGCGTATTAGCGCACCGGTGACCAGTCTCAGAAGCGTTGAGTGGGACTCGTTCAACGTTAACTTCTTCGTCTTGGGCAGCCCGGGGCTATTGGATGAGCAGCCGGCAACATTTATCACCAGTTTTCATTTAGATGAGGCCTCAGCGCCCTTGCTGCGTGATGCCATTCGCCAATTCCCCAGCATTACCGTGCTGGATGTGCGCGCCTTAATGCAACAGGTGCGCGATATCATGGATCGTGCCACCTTGGCCGTGGAATATGTGTTTTTGTTCACCCTAGCAGCGGGTCTGACCGTCTTGTTTGCAGCCATTCAGTCGACCCGACAGTTGCGGCGCCGGGAGAGCGCGATTTTGCGGACTTTGGGAGCAGCGCGCCTGCAGGTGATTAAGGGCTTGGTCACGGAGTTTGCGGTGATGGGAGGATTGGCGGGACTGCTGGCGAGTCTGGGAGCGACCGTCGTGGGTATGATTCTGGCGGCGCAGATATTCGATTTACCCTATCGACCAGATCCCTTGCTGTGGGTCATTGGCGTTGGCGGCGGGGCCGCGGGGATCGCCTTGGCTGGCTGGCTGGGCACCCGCTCGGCTCTGCGTCAGCCGCCGATGTCGACCTTGGGTCAGGGGCAATAACACCTAGTCTTATGCGTCACAGTCGCTATTTGAAAACACCTTTATCGGAGTTGCCGCTTAGCACGCTAAGGGAGCGGTTTGCGGCGCCTGAGAGCGAAGGTCACGCACTTTTGGCTCCGGCTTTGAAGCTGGCTTGTGAGCCACGTGAGCGTATTGGCCATCAGCCGCATTGTTTGGATGTGGCAGAGATCTTAAAGCTGCTGGGTGTGGACCAAGAGACCTTAGTGGCCACCCTGCTGTTGGACGCTTATCTGGCGGGTGAGATGAATGAGGCGGAGCTGCGCGCCGCTTATGGTGAGGTTGTTGCCAATTTGGTGCTCAATGTACAGCGCCTGACCAGTTTGCAGCGTTCGGCCAACCAAGTCGGTAGCACTCCTGAACAGGCCGAGCGGCTAAGGCGAATGCTTTTGGCCACGGTGGATGATGTGCGGGCAGTGCTCATTAAGCTGGCTTACCGCCTGCAGCACTTGCGGCATCTGGCCGATGAGCCCAATGAATTTGCCTGTGCTATTGCACGTGAGACTTTGGAAATTTTTGCGCCGCTGGCCAACCGTCTCGGGGTGGCGCAGCTGAAATGGGAGATGGAAGATTTGGCCCTGCGGATTATCGATCCTGAGGCCTATCGCAGCATTGCCAAACAGCTGGAAGAGAGCCGTACCGAACGCGAACGCTATATCCAGCAGTTCACCGAGCGCCTGCAAAACGCCTTAAAAGAGGAAGGTGTGGCAGGAGAAATCCTGGGACGGCCCAAGCACATCTACAGCATCTGGCGAAAGATGCAGCTTAAGAATCTGGCTTTCGATGAGCTCTACGATCTGCGCGCGGTGCGCGTTATCGTCGATCGAGTCTCTACTTGTTATGCGGTTTTGGGTGCGGTGCACAGCCTTTGGCAGCATATCCCGCGGGAGTTTGATGACTATATTGCCAATCCCAAGGACAATGGCTATCAGTCACTGCATACCGCGGTGATGGGCCCTGAGGGTAAGGTGGTGGAAGTGCAAATTCGCACCCACGATATGGACGCCTTTGCCGAGCTGGGGGTGGCGGCGCACTGGCGCTACAAGGAGGGTGGTCGCGAGGATCAAGCTCTGACCCGCGCCATTGCCTCATTGCGGCGGCTGTTGGAGGCTGATGAGGATGACCGCGAGTTGCTCGAGAGCTTTCGTTATGAGTTATTCCACGACCGGGTATTTGTGCTAACTCCCAATGGCGACATCATGGATTTACCCAAGGGGTCGACGCCTTTGGATTTTGCTTACACCGTGCATACGGAGATTGGTCATCGGTGTCGGGGAGCTAAGGTCAATGGCCGCATTGTGCCTTTGACTTATGCGCTGCGTTCGGGCGAGCGGGTTGAGATTCTCACCAGCCGTACGGGTGAGCCCCGGCGTGACTGGATGAGCCCGCATATGGGCTTTTTGCATACCGCTAGAGCCCGCAGCAAGGTGCGTAGCTGGTTTCGGCAACAGGATAGAGAGCGCAACCTCACCGAAGGCAAGACCTTATTGGAACGCGAAGCGCAGCGTTTGGGCGTGTCGGCGCCTGATCCGGCGGACCTGCAAAAACGCTTCAATCAGCCTAGCGCCGAAGATGTCTTGGTGGCTTTGGGGGCAGGGGATATTAGCTCAGCGCAGTTAGCTGCGGCTTTGCAGGTCCCATTACCGCCGGCCTCGGACGAGGCGTTGCTGAAACGCCGGCGCAAACCGATGAGTGAGGAGCCCAGCACAGATAAAGGTATTCGCATCCAAGGGGTGGGTAATCTGCTCACGCAAATGGCGCGTTGTTGTCATCCCGTTCCCGGCGATGCGGTGATTGGCTTTATCACCCAAGGTAAGGGCGTGAGTATTCATCGCCGCGATTGCCGCAATATCCTGCGCTTACCAGCGGATAAGCGCCAGCGCCTGATCGAAGTGAGCTGGGGAGAAGAGCCGCAAGCCTATCCCGTTAAGCTACATATCGATGCCTTTGATCGCCAAGGACTGTTACGCGATGTCACTTTGGTGTTAGCTAATGCCAACGTGAATGTCTTAGATGCCGAGACCCATACGGACCGACGGGAAAATACCGTGAGCATGGATTTAACGCTGCAAATTAGTGATACCGGGCAACTCAGCCGCTTAATGGATAAACTCAGCGCCTTAGCCAATATTTTGGCGATCAAGCGCGTGATGGACACCTAGATCATGGATGATGCAAGACAGTTACTCAGTCGTGAAGGGCCTTTGGCGCATTGTCTGGCCGGCTTTGCGCCCCGCGGTGAACAGCAAGACATGGCCGAGGCGGTACAACAAGCTATTGCTGATCGGGCCAGTTTGATCGTCGAAGCCGGTACTGGTGTGGGCAAAACGTTTGCGTATTTGGTGCCAGCTTTATCGCATCAGGGCCGGGTGATTATCTCCACCGGCACACGCCATTTGCAGGACCAGCTGTTTCACAAGGATCTGCCGCTGGTGTCTCGCGCTCTGGGTGTGAGCGTCGAGGTGGCTTTGCTCAAGGGCCGCTCTAATTATCTCTGTCCGCATCGTCTGAAAATGACGCAGATGGAGGCCAAAGGTCTATCTCCAACCCTGCAAGGACAACTGGCTCAGGCGCTGGAATGGGCGGAGCAAACCCAAAGTGGAGACATTGCCGAGCTCGAGGATATTCCCGAGGATTCGCTGCTATGGCCGCGCATCACCTCCACCATTGATAATTGCTTGGGGCAGGAGTGTCCGGAATATGACCGCTGTCCGGTGCTGCGCGCGCGGCGCAAAGCTCAAGACGCCGATATCGTGGTGATTAATCACCACTTATTGTTGGCCGATATGGGCCTACGTGAATCGGGTTTTGCTGAGCTTCTGCCCACGGCTGATGCGATTATTATCGATGAGGCGCATCAGTTGCCGGAGCTAGCGACGCAGTTTTTCGGCGAGCATTTGGGCTCACGCCAACTTTCGGACCTAGCGCGGGATGTCACTCAAGAGGTCTTGAGTGAGGCGCCCGACATGCCGGAGCTGCGTGATGCCGGCGATCCTTTGAGCAAAGCCGTGCGTGATTTTCGACTGGCCTTAGAGGGGCTGCCGGCACGCGGGCCCTGGGCAGATATTGCCGATCAATCGGCCATTGTACAGGCGTATCAGGCGCTTCATGAAGCGCTGCAACAGTTGAGAGATCAGTTAGCACCCATTCGCGAGCGGGGCCGCGGCCTCGAGGCCTGCGCGCGGCGTATTGAGGCGCATCTGGCTTGGCTGGCGCGTTTTGCTGAGGCGCAGTCGGGTCGCGTACTGTGGTATGAGACGTTCAGTCGCAGCTTTACCCTGCATGCCACGCCCTTGGATGTGGCGAATCATTTTTCCACGCATCGCCAGGCGTTAACGCCCTGTTGGATTTTTACGTCCGCGACGCTTTCGGTGGGTGGTGGGGTACAGCATTTTCTCAGTCGCCTCGGTTTGCACGAGGCGCGCACTTTCATGTTGGAAAGTCCCTTTGATTACCCGCAGTGCGCGCGCCTGCTATTGCCCGCTCACTTACCCGAACCCAATGACCCTGGCCATACCGCGGCAGTGGTACAAGAGGCGCTGCCACTGATTGAGGCTAATCCAGGCGGCAGCTTTTTGCTGTTCACCAGTTTGCGCGCCTTGCAAGAAGCAGCCAAGCTGCTGCGGCCTCAAGTCAATCGCCCCGTCTTGGTGCAAAACGAAGCGCCGCGGCAGATTTTATTGCAGCGCTTTCGTGAGGCGGGCAATGCCGTGTTGTTGGGCTCGCAGAGTTTTTGGGAAGGGGTGGATGTGCGCGGTATGGCGCTAACCCTGGTGGTGATTGACCGTCTGCCGTTTGCCTCGCCTGGCGATCCCGTATTGGAGGCGCGTATGGCGGATTGTCAGGCCAAAGGGGAGAATCCCTTCACGCATTTGCAGATGCCGCAGGCGGTGATCTTATTGAAGCAGGGCGCCGGTAGATTGATTCGAGATCCGGGCGACTTTGGGGTGTTAATGATTTGCGATAAAAGAATAAAAACAAAATCTTATGGACGATTATTCATTAAGAGTCTACCTAATATGCCTGTGCTGAATGACAGCCAAGCGGCAGCGCAATTTTTGCGGTCCGGAGGTGCGCTTGAAGCTGCTGGCTATTGAAACTGCCACCGAGGGTTGTTCAGCGGCGCTGTGGTGTGAGGGTGAGATCCTACATCGCGAGCAAGAAGCCCCGCGGGCGCATGGCCGGTTGATTTTGCCGATGATGCAGGCGGTGTTGGATGAGGCGGGTGTGGATTTGGGCGCTGTTGATGCGCTCGCCTTCGGACGGGGCCCTGGCGCTTTTACCGGTTTACGTATGGCGTGTGCGGTGATCCAGGGTGTGGCGTTTGCTCGAGACCTGCCTGTGGTACCCGTGTCTACACTGGCGTCTCTGGCACAACGCGCCTTAGATCAGGCGCCTGAGTTGCCGGTGATGGCGGCGCTAGACGCCCGCATGGGCGAGGTATACTGGGCGATGTATGGCGCTGATGTAGAGGGCTTGGCAATGCTCGGTTCGCTCCCAGAGCAGGTCAGTGCGCCGGATCAGCTGGCTGATCAATCTGGCCAGGCTTATCAAGCCATTGGCCGCGGCTGGCAGACTTATGGGGCGGTGCTGGCTGCTTCAATGGGGCAAGAACCTCAAAATCTGGCCGCAAATCTATTGCCTCGAGCGCATGAGGTGGCGCGCTTGGCCGTGCGAGATTTTGCCCAGGGCCTGGGGGTCTCGGCCGATGAGGCCATGCCGGTTTATCTTCGCGATCAAGTGGTGAAAACTCGGTGAGCGGCTTTTCGGCAATTCTGCGCCAGTCTTTCAGTGATTTTGTGGTGGAGGAGTGCGCCGCTACCGAGCCTAGCGGTGAGGGCGAGCACCTCTGGCTGTGGATCGAAAAGCATGATCTGAATACTTCGGATGTGGTTTCTGCTCTGGCTCGGCTCTCCGGGCTGCGGCAAAAAGACATCGGTTACGCAGGACTCAAAGATCGCCGGGCGGTCACGCGCCAATGGTTTAGCCTGCATCTGCCGGGGCAAGCCGATCCTGATTGGAGCGGATTGTCTGATGCGATCAGGGTGTTAAATGCGCGGCGCCATCACCGCAAGCTTCGAGTGGGTCATTTGCGGGGCAACCGCTTTGAGATCTGCTTGCGCGAGTGCGCGGGTGACTGGGAGGCTGCGGAGCAGCAATTGAACGAGATACGCCTCCGCGGCATGCCTAATTTCTTCGGCGCGCAGCGCTTTGGCCGCGATGGCGGTAATTTGCAACAAGCGCGCGCTTTATTTGAGGGACGGATTCAGGTCAAAGACAAAAAACGCCGAGGTTTGTATCTCTCGGCGGCGCGCTCGGCGATTTTTAATGCGGTGTTGCAACAGCGGGTCGACGAAGACACTTGGGATCAGGCCCTTGTCGGTGATGTCATGCAGCTAGAGGGCTCAGGGAGTTTTTTCGTGTGTCAGCATCCGGATGCGGAGATCGTAAGCCGCATTGCGGCATTCGATATTCATCCTTCGGGGCCGCTGTGGGGCTGCGGGCTGCCACCCAGCGAGGCAGATGTGCATGTCCGGGAATTGCGCATCGCTGATCAATTCGCGTTATTCACAGAAGGGCTGTGTCAAGCCGGGCTAAAACAGGAGCGGCGCAGTTTCCGCGTGCCGGTGCATGACCTGACTTGGGCTCGCGAGGGGACAAACACCCTGAGGCTGGCCTTCAGATTACCCGCCGGGGCATACGCTACCAGCGTTATCAGCCAATTCGCGCAGACGCATTAGCTAGTGACTCTGGCCTTGGCTAATCGCCTCTAAGGCTTTGGCGTCCATAATCGTGATGCGGCCTGATTTTTCTTTGACGTAGCCACGGCGTTTGAAATCCGCAAAAAACCGGCTCACGGTCTCGATGGTCAGGCCCAACAGCTCGCCGGTTTCGGCACGTGATAAGGGTAGGGGTAGGCTGTCTTCATGACCGAAGCGACCGCTCCAATAGAGCAGGAATGCGGCCAGCCGTGCGCCGGCTTTTTTCGTGCCAATTTCTAGGGCAAGATTCTCGACTTGTTGCAGGGCTGATGCCCACCGCGCTAACAGCGCATGGTTCATGATGGGATGCTCGTCTTGCAGACGCTTTAACACTGGAATCGGCAAGCGACAGACTTGCACGGGGGTGAGCGCTGTCGCCGTGTGGTTGTAGTGGCCCGTTAAGAGGCCTTCAGCGCCCATCACGTCGCCCTGGGTAATCAAGCGCAGGATCTGATCTTTGCCATTAGCGCGCCGAGTCAGTTTGATGACGCCATCTTTGAGCGTGTAGGCCGCGTCAGAGGCGGCATCTTCTCGATAAATCACTTGACCTGAGGGCAATAGTTGATGCTCTGCCGGGTTATTTAATTGCTCGACAATTTCTAGGGGCAGGGCGCCAAACAGGCTGACCTCACGCACCGGACAGCGCATGCAGTTGTTATCCAATACAGGACCCAGGGGTTCGATAGAATTCTTAGGTGTAGGCATCGGCGTTCGCATGGGGAGGTTTACTTTTGATTTATCCCAATTTTAACCCAAGTTTTTTCATTTTCCCTTGAGTAAAACCAAGACTGCACCAGTTCCTCCCATGGCCGGTGGCGCCGAACAAAACGCCACCACATCATCACGACGCAGCAGCCAGCCTGTGGTAAGGCTTTTAAGCACCGGCCCACCGGCTTTGGAGCGCAGCCCTTTGCCATGAATGACGCGCAGACAGCGTAAGCCCTCGGCCAAGGCCTCGCTAAAAAATAGCGCTAGGGCCTGTTCTGCCTGCCAAGCGGATAAGCCGTGAAGGTCCAATTCGCCATCGAGTCGATATTCGCCGCGCCGCAGCTTTTTCAACACGCCGCGCTTTAAGCCTTGGCGGGCATAGCTGACCTCATCTCCGGGCTGTACATCGGTGACGGCAAAGGGGTGCTGGGCCAGAGCCTGAAGCGCCGCCTGGGCATCCAAAGCCTTTTGTCGAGGCTTGGGTGGCGGCGGCGCAGAGCGCAGCGGCGCACGATCGTCATGCACGGGTTGCACCTTGCCGACCGCCTCGAAAAACAGGCGAGGATCGTTATCATCCACGGATTCATCTTTGCTCATGACTGCTTTTGCCCCGGGTTTTCCAGTATATTGGCGCCCTGATTCAATCGATGGACAGCTATGCGCATTCTGCTCAGCAATGATGATGGCGTGCACGCGCCCGGCCTGCAAACTTTAGCGAAGGCGCTGCGTAAGCGCGCTGAAATTGACGTGGTTGCACCGGATCGTGATCGCAGCGGCGCCAGTAACTCTTTGACCCTGACGCGACCCTTAAGGGCCCTGGTTTTGGATAATGGCGATGTGCGCGTTGATGGCACGCCTACCGATTGTGTGCACCTTGCCATCACGGGGTTACTCGAGAACGAGCCGGATATGGTGATCTCGGGGATCAACTCTGGCGCAAACATGGGTGATGATGTGTTGTATTCGGGGACGGTGGCTGCCGCCATGGAAGGGCGTTTCCTCGGGTTGCCGGCCATGGCCGTGTCCTTGGCCATGACGCAAGAAGGGCGACATTTTGAAACCGCCGCACAAATTGTTTTGGAATTACTGGACCGATTAAGCCGTATTCCTCTGCCTTCCGATACGATTTTAAACATCAATGTTCCGGATCTGCCGCGCGACCAAATCAAGGGCTACCAAGCCACTCGTTTGGGACATCGGCATAGAGCTGAGCCGGTGACCCGCAGCGCCGACCCGCGCGGTCTGCCGATTTATTGGGTGGGTCCTGCCGGTGAGGAACAAGATGCGGGTTTGGGTACGGACTTTTACGCGGTGCGCCATGGTTATGTCTCGATCACGCCCATCCAAGTGGATTTGACGCGTTATGAGGCCATTGATGTGGTCAGTCGTTGGTTAACCGAGGAGTCTGAGTGAGCGCATCGCCCACGTCAGGTTTGGGGATGACGTCGCAGCGTTCGCGTGATCGGATGGTGCGTCAGCTTAAGGATATGGGGATTCATGATGCGCGGGTGCTCGAGGTGATGCGCACCACGCCCCGGCACTTGTTTGTTGAGGAGGGCTTGGCCCATCGGGCCTACGACAACACGCCTCTGCCGATTGGTTACGAACAGACGATTTCGCAGCCCTATATTGTGGCACGCATGACCGAGGCATGTTTGCAGCGAGGGCAACCACAAAAAGTGCTGGAGATTGGCACTGGCTCTGGCTATCAAGCCGCGGTGTTGGCACAGCTGGTACCGCGGGTGGTTAGCCTAGAGCGAATTCGACCGCTGCAAAGACAAGCACGTGAGGTGCTGAACGTGCTCAAGCTGGATAATGTCAGCCTGCGCCATGTCGATGGCTTTGGTGGCTGGCCTGAGGATGCGCCATATGACGTGATCTTGTTGACAGCGGCCCCAGTGGAAGTGCCTGCAGCGTTGTTGGATCAATTGACCCTGGGGGGGCAGCTGTTAGCCCCCGTTGGCGCCGCCGGACGACAAAATTTGATCCGCTTGGTGAAAACCGATCAGGGTTTTGAGAAACAGGATTTGGGAGCGGTGAGTTTTGTGCCACTGCTTCCTGGGGCTATCGCATGAAGGTGTTCGGACCGCTTTACGATCGGGTACTGCAATGGTCCAGGCACCGCTACGGGCCACGCTATTTGGCCGGACTGTCTTTTGCCGAGTCCTCATTTTTCCCCATACCCCCCGATGTCATGCTGGCGCCGATGGCTTTGGCACGGCCCCACAAAGCGCTGACTTTGGCGACCATCACCACAGTATTTTCCGTTTTGGGCGGTGTGTTGGGGTATGTCTTGGGTTATCTCGCGATTGAAGCGTTGACGCCGTGGATTGGTCAAATGGGCCAAGAGGATGCTCTGAACTTGGCGATTGAGTGGTTTGCGATTTGGGGCGTTTGGGTGGTGTTGGTAGCGGGTTTCTCGCCCATTCCTTACAAGGTGTTCACGATTGCCGCCGGGGCACTGTCCATGGCCTTTCTGCCGTTTGTGATTGCCTCTTTGATTGGTCGGGGCGCGCGCTTCTATGCTGTGGCTTTCTTGGTTAGCTGGGCTGGACCCAAAATTGAGCCCAAGATCCGTCCCTACATGGAATGGATCGGTTGGTTGAGTGTCTTGGTTTTGGTCCTAGCTTTGTTGGTGTACTACACGCTGAGTTAAGCCATGTGGATGCGCTTTGCCATCATTATTTTTTTATCCCTTGTCATTGTTGGCTGTGCGTTGCCTCCGGAGAGTGTGCGTGCGTTCCGTGCGGGTGAACATTTGGTGCGGCAGAATGAGTCGCTATATTCCATTTCATTTCGCTATGGTGTGCAGTGGCAGGAACTGGCGGCTTGGAACGGTATTCGGCCGCCTTATACGATTTATGCAGGCCAACGCATCCGAGTAACCCCACCTACGGGTGCAGCGCCAGTGGCTCGTGCGCCATCGCAACCGACGCCGCAAAGGCCACAACAAACTGCGCAACGAGACCGTCAGCCTGCAGCGACGCCGGCACCGGCGGCGCGTCCAGCTCCGGCGCCCAGTACTCCGTATCGCGGCAATGTGAGCTGGCAGTGGCCGACACAGGGGCAGGTGATTCGTGGTTTTCCCAGTGAGGGTTCTGCTGCCCGTCGCGGGATTGGGATCGCCGGTCAACCTGGGCAGCCGGTGCGCGCAGCGGCAGAAGGTGAAGTGGTTTATAGCGGGAGTGGACTTGTCGGATATGGCCGACTTATTATCATCAAGCACGATGCGCGCTACTTAAGTGCGTATGCACACAACGAAAAAATCCTCGTTAATGAAGGGGATAGGGTGAGCGCGGGGCAAGAGATTGCGCTTTTGGGTGATACCGGAACAGACCGCCACATGTTGCATTTTGAGATTCGTGAGGATGGCAGACCGGTAGATCCACTGCGCTTTTTGCCGCGCCGCTAAAACCACGAAGCGGTACACAGGAGACTGGCGGTGTACGAGGATGCAGAGGAGAAGCAGGGTAAGGGGTCGTCGGGCGCTGGCTCGGAGGATGAGCTGCCGAGCTTGCCACAAGACGCTCCTCGAGGTGAGTTGGACGCCACCCGGCTGTATTTGAGTGAAATCGAGTTTTCCACGCTGCTCACCGCCGAGGAGGAAGTTCACTACGCGCGGCTTGCCCAGCAAGGCGATGCGGCGGGCCGAGCCAAGATGATTGAATGCAATCTGCGCCTGGTGGTGAAGATTGCGCGCCGCTATATGAATCGCGGTTTGGCTTTGTTGGATCTCATTGAGGAGGGCAACTTGGGGCTGATGCGGGCGGTTGAAAAGTTCGATCCCGAGCGCGGCTTTCGCTTTTCGACCTATGCGACTTGGTGGATTCGCCAGACCATCGAGCGCGCCATTATGAATCAGGGACGCACCATTCGCTTGCCCATTCATGTGATGAAGGAACTCAATATCTATTTGCGCGCCGCCCGTCATCTAGCACAGCTGTTGGATCGTGAGCCCAGCCCTGAGGAAGTGGCGCGCTATTTGGATAAGCCCATTGATGAGATCTCACGCCTGCTGCAGCTGTCCGAGAAGGTCAGCTCGGTAGATGTGCCGGTGGGTCGCGATGGCGAGCATCCCTTGCTGGACTTGCTGGCCGATGAACAAACCCCTGAACCCGATGATTTGTTGCAGGATGAGGCCTTGATTCACTGGATTGAGCAGTGTTTGCAAGAACTTGATGAAAAACAACGCGAGGTGCTGGTGCGCCGATTCGGCCTGCAAGGGCACGAGACCGCGACCTTGGAAGAAGTCGGTGTCGCACTAGGGGTAACGCGCGAGCGGGTGCGGCAGATTCAGTTAGATGGCTTGAAGCGCCTGCGCAAGTTGATGGAGAACAATGGGTTTTCCGGTGAGAACTTGCTGAAGTCTTAAATCACGCCTCTTCAAGGATCAAGCCGGCGGCCACCGTGCGTCCCTCAGCCATGAGGATGTTATAGGTGCGACAAGCCGCAGCAGTATCCATGACTTCCAGTCCGACACCGGCTTCTCTCAAGGTGGGTAATAATTTGCGATCGGGCCAGCGCAGGCGGGTACCAGTGCCCAGCAATAGGACATCGGGAAGCTGGGGTCGCAGACAGTCGAAGGCTGAGACTTGCAGGTCTGCCAGCGGCCCTAGGGACCATTCGGTGTAGAGGTTTTCAGGGGTGATCAACAGGTTTTGCCGATAGGCCGTGGCATTAATGTATACCACGCCCGGTTCGTAGCCAGTAATGACGTAGTTGCCATCGCCAATGTCTAGTGAGAGTTTCATGCGCTCAAAACTAACGTGAGCGGGGCGCGGATGGCAAGCCAGCTGATTGACAGTCTGGCAATGCCCCTTTATTGTCGGCGGTTGTTTTCCCTTGCTCCTCTACCCTGACGAATCCGCCCCTGTGATTGAAGAATTTCCTCGTATCAAGCGCCTGCCGCCCTATGTGTTTGCCATTGTCAATGAGCTCAAGGCTAAAGCACGGGCTCGAGGCGAGGATGTCATCGATTTTGGCATGGGAAATCCCGATCAGCCGACGCCCAGTCATATTGTCGATAAGCTGGTTGAGGTAGCGCAGCGCGGCGACACGCATCGCTATTCGATGTCCAAGGGTATTCCGCGCCTGCGTCGAGCGGTGACGCGTTGGTATCAAGAGAACTATGACGTCGAGCTGGATCCCGAGTCCGAAGCCATAGTCACCATTGGCTCAAAAGAGGGCTTGGCGCATTTGGCCCTAGCCACGCTAGGCCCGGGTGATGCGGTGCTAGTCCCCAATCCCGCTTATCCCATTCATCCCTACGGCTGCGTCATCGCTGGCGCCGATATTCGTCATGTGCCGATGATTCCTGAGGTGGATTTCTTTGCCGAATTGGAGCGTGCGATCACCGATTCTTGGCCCAAGCCGAAAATGTTGATCCTTAACTTCCCCGGCAACCCAACAACGCAGTGTGTGGAATTGGATTTCTTTGAGAAAGTCGTGGCCATTGCCCGCGAGCACAAAATTTGGGTGGTGCACGATTTGGCTTATGCCGAGATTGTGTTTGACGGTTATAAAGCACCATCGATTTTGCAAGTTCCGGGCGCTAAAGACTTGGCGGTGGAGTTTTACACGCTCTCCAAAAGCTACAATATGCCCGGTTGGCGCGTGGGCTTTATGGTGGGTAATCCCACGCTGGTGGATGCCTTGGGGCGCATAAAATCCTATCTGGATTACGGCACTTTTACGCCGATTCAGGTGGCCGCGATTGCTGCTTTGGAAGGGCCTCAGGACTGCGTGGAAGAGATTCGCCAGTTGTATCTGCGGCGCCGAGATGTGTTGTGTGATGGCCTAAATGCACTGGGTTGGTCGGTGGAAAAACCCAAGGCGACGATGTTTGTATGGGCGCCTATCCCGCCGCAGTATCGGGAAATGGGCTCCTTGGAGTTCTCTAAAAAATTGCTGCGTGACGCCCATGTGGCCGTCTCTCCAGGCATTGGGTTTGGCAGTTATGGCGATGATCATGTGCGCTTTGGCTTGATCGAAAATGAACATAGGACCCGACAGGCTCTGCGCGGTATTAAGGCCATGTTCCGCGCCGATGAGAAGTTGGGGAAGACGGCCTGATCATGGCCGCGCCGATGCGATATAATCCGGCGCTTTGAGGTTTGAAGGAGCGTTTCTTTTGCAACCCGTAAACGTTGGCCTGCTGGGCTTGGGTACCGTTGGTAGTGGCACGGTGCGCGTCTTGGCGCGCAATCATGATGAGATTGCCCGTCGTGCCGGTCGCGGTATCAAAATTACCCACGCAGCCGCCCGTAACCTCAATGATCTGGGTGATTTAGATCTGCGCGGTGTGCGTCTCACTGAAGATGCCGCCGCGGTGGTGAATGACCCCGAGATCGATATTGTCGTCGAGTTGATTGGCGGCTTAAGCCCCGCCCGCGAGCTGGTTTTGGCGGCCATTGAGCAGGGCAAGCATGTCGTCACCGCCAATAAAGCCTTGATCGCTTTGCACGGCAATGAGATTTTCGCCAAAGCCCAAGAAAAAGGCGTGATGGTAGCTTTTGAGGCGGCGGTGGCCGGCGGCATCCCGATCATCAAAGCGATTCGCGAAGGTTTGGCGGGTAACCGCATTGAGTGGCTGGCCGGGATCATTAATGGCACGGGCAACTTCATCCTCACGGAAATGCGCGATAAGGGCCGGGACTTTGCTGATGTGCTGGCTGAGGCGCAATCCCTGGGTTATGCCGAGGCGGATCCGACCTTCGATATTGAGGGCATTGATGCGGCCCATAAGCTCACCATTTTGGCATCGATTGCCTTTGGCGTGCCGCTACAATTCGACAAGGTATATACCGAAGGTATTTCCGCCATCTCGCGCGAAGATGTGAGCTATGCCAATGCTCTCGGGTATCGTATTAAACATTTGGGCGTGGCGCGCCGCACGCCTGCCGGCATTGAGTTGCGTGTCCATCCGACTTTGATTCCTGAGCGCCGTTTGATCGCGAATGTGGACGGCGTATTGAATGCGGTGCTGGTCTGGGGTGATGCCGTGGGTCCGACCCTTTATTACGGCGCCGGCGCGGGGTCTGACCCCACTGCCTCGGCGGTGGTGGCGGATTTGGTGGATGTGGTGCGGGCGATGACCACGGATCCGGAAAATCGTGTGCCGCACCTGGCTTTCCAAGCCGATGCGCTGTCGGATATTGCGATTCTGCCCATTGATGAGGTGGAGACGGCGTTCTACCTGCGCCTGAGGGTGCAGGATCGCACCGGCGTGATGGCGGATATTACGCGCATCTTGGCGGATCATGAGATCAGCATCGAAGCCATTCGCCAGCAGGAGCCGGATGATGATGATGATGATGCAGCGGATGTCATTATGCTCACCCAGCGTGTGCGTGAGGGTAATATGAACCAGGCCATTGAACGCATCCAAGAATTGACTAGCGTGATTCGTCCTGTAACCCGCATTCGCCTTGAGCTGTTAAAACAGCCCTAAACCGACGAGCTTTGAGAGAATCGAATGAGTTTTCGCTCCCGTTATACCGGCCTGATTGATCGTTATCGTGATCGTTTGCCGATTCGCGATGATGATCGCGTGATTTCTCTGGGGGAGGGTAATACCCCCCTAATTCGCTTACAGAATGTGCCGCGCGCCATTGGTAAAGACGTCGATATCTACGTCAAATATGAAGGCTTGAATCCAACCGGCTCGTTTAAGGACCGGGGCATGACCATGGCTGTCACTCAAGCGGTAAACGCGGGCTCTAAAGCGATTATTTGCGCCTCAACGGGTAATACCTCGGCAGCAGCAGCAGCCTATGCGGCTCGCGCCGGTATCACGGCATTTGTAGTCATTCCTGAGGGCAAGATTGCTCAGGGAAAGCTGGCCCAAGCGATGATGCATGGTTCGGTGGTGATTCAAATCCAGGGCAATTTTGATGACGGTATGCGCTTGGTAAAAGAAGTCGCGGAAAGTGCACCTGTGACGATTGTGAATTCGGTGAATCCTTATCGTCTCCAGGGCCAGAAAACCGCGGCTTTTGAAATTATTGAAGAGCTGGGGCGGGCACCGGATTATCATAGTTTGCCGGTCGGCAATGCCGGCAATATCACCGCCCATTGGATTGGCTATTGCGAGTACACCAGCGGCTCGGGAGATCATGTCACCGAGGCCTGTGCTTTTTGTCAGGGGCATTGCAAATTCGCTGGCGGTGCTGTCACGGGCAATCGACCGGTGATGGTCGGTTATCAAGCGGCCGGCAGCGCGCCGTTTATGCGCGGAGAGATGGTGGATCAGCCCGAGACGGTGGCAACCGCCATTCGCATTGGACACCCGCAGAGCTGGGTCCATGCCTGGAAAGTCAAAGAGGAATCCGGCGGTTGGTTTGATGAGTGCTCGGATGAGGCGATTTTAGCGGCGCAAAAGTTGCTCGCCGAGAAAGAGGGCGTCTTTTGTGAGCCGGCCTCGGCTACCTCACTAGCGGGTGTTTTACAGGACTTAGAGTCTGGGCGCATTGCCGAGGGTTCGAGCATCGTTTGTACGCTCACTGGTCATGGGTTGAAAGATCCTGATACTGCTATTGCTCAGTCCAGTCGTGCGCCTATTGTGGTGAAAGCGGAACGCGGCGCGGTGGAGCAAGCGATTCTGGCTAATCTGTAGATCAACCGAACCATGAGATCGAACAATCGGCTGGGACTGTGCAAACTTAGAATTGATCTAAATCTGCTTGATAGCAACCCAAGTTATGCTATCGTTTAACACAACCACCAGCGCATCCGAGGTCTTAAGACCATGAGCGACAAAGAAACTCTCGAACGCCTGCCGGCAGTAGGCGTTGACTTCATGGATGATGACCACGAAGAGGCCTTTGCGCTATTGGATCGTATCGTCGGTAGCTTGGAAGGCTTGGTAGATGCAGACCCTGAGCCGCCGGGGCTGCGCCGCGATTTGCGCGATTTTATTGAGCATAGCCGGCAGCATTTTCGTCATGAAGAGCTGGAGATGCAGCGCGCTGGCTATTCACCTCTGCCGATCCATAAACAGGAACACGATCAGCGCTTAGAAGAGCTGGTTGGCTATGTTGACGACTTGGACGCGGGTGTAATCAGCCTACAGGGCTTAAAAAGCCGTTTTCTGGATGAATTCGTGCCTTGGTACCACAAGCACTGCTCCACCATGGACAAGGCCACCGCCAAGTTCCTCGAAGCTAACCCAGTCAGCGAAAATAAACCCTGTGATCAGTGCTGGGTAGTGACGCAGAAAAAGCGCCCCGTCTGATCTAGGCCCGGCTGGTTTAGGCGTCTATCTTGCGGTATTTGATGCGGTGCGGCTGATCGGCGTCAGAGCCTAGGCGTTTCTTGCGGTCTTCCTCGTAATCCTGGTAGTTCCCTTCAAAGAAGACAACATTGCCGTCCTCCTCAAAGGCCAGCATGTGTGTGGCGATGCGGTCTAAGAACCAGCGATCATGCGAAATCACCACAGCGCTACCGGGAAAGTCGAGTAAGGCTTCCTCTAGCGCACGCAGCGTTTCCACGTCCAAGTCATTGGTGGGTTCGTCGAGCAGCAGCAAGTTACCACCAGATTTAAGCAGCTTAGCCAAGTGCACCCGGTTGCGTTCGCCGCCGGAGAGGTCTTTCATGCGTTTTTGCTGATCCGAGCCTTTGAAGTTGAACCGGCCTACATAAGCCCGTGAGGGCATTTGATAGTTACCCACTTGAATAATGTCTTGGCCATTGGAGATTTCCTCCCAGACGGTCTTTGCGTCTGCCAAGGCATCTCGGCTTTGATCGACATACGCCACGTCGACCGTATCGCCGATACGAATCGTGCCCTGATCGGGGGTTTCTTGACCCACTATCATGCGAAATAGCGTCGACTTACCCACGCCATTGGGGCCGATGACGCCGACAATGCCACCGCGAGGCAGAGAAAAGCTGAGGTTTTCGTATAGCAGGCGATCGCCAAAGGATTTTGACACGCCGTCGAGTTCCACCACCACATCGCCCAAGCGAGGACCCGGCGGAATATAGATTTCCTTGGTCTCTGAGCGCTTTTGATAGTCGGCTGAGGAGAGCTCTTCGAAACGCTTTAAGCGCGCTTTGCTCTTGGCGGTGCGACCTTTGGGGTTGCTGCGTACCCACTCCAGTTCGGCTTCCATATTCTTGCGCCGCGCGGATTCTTGTTTCTCTTCAATGGCCAGACGTTTTTCCTTTTGCTCCAGCCAAGAGGAATAATTGCCCTCCCAAGGAATGCCTTGGCCGCGATCCAGCTCCAAAATCCAACCAGCGACATTATCCAAGAAGTAACGATCATGGGTGACGGCCACCACTGTCCCTGAGAACTCAGAAAGAAAGCGCTCCAGCCAGGCCACAGACTCGGCGTCCAGGTGGTTGGTGGGCTCATCGAGAATCAGCATGTCAGGCGCTGACAGCAGCAAACGACATAAGGCGACTCGCCGGCGTTCGCCACCAGAGAGCTTGCTGACATCGGCATCCCAAGGGGGCAGACGCAGGGCATCGGCCGCGACTTCCAGCTTGCGATCTAGATCCCAGGCGCCCGCAGCATCGATCTTGTCCTGTAATTCTGCTTGTTCTGCCAGGAGGGTATCAAAATCGGCATCCGGATCGGCAAAGGTTTCGGAGATGGCGTTAAAGCGATCAACGATTTGTTTGATCTCACCCAGACCGTCTTCGACATTGCCGCGCACATCTTTGCTGTCATCCAGCTGCGGCTCCTGGGGCAGGTAGCCGACGTGAATACCGGGTTGGGGCCTGGCCTCGCCGATAATGTCGGTGTCGACGCCCGCCATGATGCGCAATAGGGTGGATTTGCCCGCGCCATTATATCCTAAAACGCCGATCTTGGCGCCGGGGAAGAAATTCAGGTAAATGTCTTTGAGAATCTCTTTCTTCGGCGGGACGACTTTGCCCACGCCGTTCATGGTGTAGATGTACTGAGCCATGTGAATCCTGTGTCTGAAAACCGGTGAAGCCGCTGAGTGCGGTATCTGCAAGAGTTAGCTGCGAATGCCGACTCCGCGACTAAGCAGCTGGTACGCGATCGTGTAAAGCAGCGCAATAAACCCCAAAATGATGCCATAAGAGATGACCAGATCGAAGTCCGTCACTCCTAAAATCCCATAACGGAAGGCATTGACCATATAGAGGATGGGATTAACCATCGAGACGTTCTGCCAAAACTCGGGCAGTAAGCTAATCGAGTAAAACACGCCGCCTAAGTAGGTCAGTGGGGTGAGCACAAAAGTGGGCACAATAGCGATGTCGTCAAAGCTTTTGGCGAACACCGCATTAATCAAACCCGCTAGGGAAAATAGGATCGCAGTCAATACCACCACCGAGATCATCACCGGAAGGTTGTGTACGGTGAATGGGCTGAAAAACAGCGATACCAAAGTGACCGCCAAACCCACGGCCAAGCCACGCGCCACACCACCGCCGATGAATCCCAGGATGATGAGATTATTGGGTACTGGCGACACCAGCAGTTCTTCCAAATGGCGTTGGAACTTGCTGGAGAAAAACGATGACACAACGTTGGCATAGGAGTTAGTAATTACCGCCATCATGATCAGTCCGGGGACAATAAAGTCCATGTAGCGCATGCCTTCCATGTCACCAATACGCGCGCCGATCAGCCCACCAAAGATGATGAAATACAGTCCCATGGTAATGACGGGCGGCAGGATGGTCTGAACCCATATTCGAGAAAATCGCAGTATCTCTTTGATTAGGATGGTTTTAAAAGCAATCCAATTAAGATGAGCAGCCGTCTTCATGGGTTGCGGCTCCCGTCTAGCATCTTCAAAAACAACTGTTCCAGTCGATTGCTTTTATTGCGCATGCTGCTCACTTGAATGCCGCTTTGCTGAAGATCGATAAACAAGGTGTTGAGGCTGATGTCTTTATCCACATCGGCTTCCAAAGTCCGCTCATCGATTTGCCGCAGGCGATGCGGATGCGCCAGCCTCGGTAAGGCTGGCAGGGCCTGTTCCAGATCGAGGATGAAGGTTTCCGTGTTCAGTTTGGCCAGCAGGGCTTTCATGCTGGTGTTTTCAATGATTTGGCCGTGATCGATGATGCCAATCTTGCGGCATAGGCTCTCGGCTTCCTCGAGGTAGTGCGTGGTGAGGATGATGGTGACGCCAGCTTGATTGATTTCGCGCAGAAAGTCCCACATGGTGCGCCGAACCTCAATATCCACGCCGGCGGTGGGCTCATCCAAGATGAGCAGCTTGGGTTCATGCACCAAAGCTCTAGCAATCATCAAACGCCGCTTCATGCCTCCCGAGAGGTTACGCGCGATCTCTTTGCGTTTATCCCAAAGCTCGAGTTTTTTCAGCCAGCGCTCAGCTCGATTCCAGGCCTCCCGCCGAGGGATCCCGTAATAGCCCGCTTGATTGACCAAGATCTCGCCAACCGGCTCAAACACGTTGAAGTTGAACTCCTGAGGGACCAAACCCAAACAGCATTTGGCGGCATAAAGATCGGTATCGATGTCATGCCCGAAAATTGACACGCGACCGCCTGATTTATTCACCAACGAGGCAATGATACTGATGGTGGTGGATTTTCCCGCACCATTGGGTCCGAGTAGGGCGTAGAACTCTCCCGGCTGAACGTTCAGGTCAATGCCTTTGAGTGCCACAAAACCGTTTTTGTAGGTCTTGGTGAGGTTTTCGATATGCAGGGCTGGGGTCATAGGGCGCTGATGCTAACACAGTCGGATTATGGCCGGAGTCTGCTAAACTCGCGGTTCGTTTGGATGAGGTGAAAATCCATGGAGCACTGTTTTTCGGTGGCCAGCGACGCCACAGGCACCCCATTGGTGGCTTTACACCCCGAGGCTTTGCAGTCGTGGCTGGAAAGGCAAACTCAGAACACGAGAGATTGGGTCGGCCACAATGAATTCAAGGCCCGTCCCGGGCAGATTTTGGCGCTGCCAGGTGATCGCGGTGAGATCGCACGGGTACTGGTGGGGATGGAAAGCGAGGGCCCCAGCTGGCATTTGGCCAGTGCACCGGGGAAGTTGCCAGCGGGCGTTTACACGCTGGAGTCTGACTGGTCACAGGCACAGGCCAGCAAGGCGGCGATCGGCTGGGGCTTGGCGGGATATCGCTTTGAGCGTTACCTGAAACCCAAGAACCATCATGTGCGCTTGTCATTGGCCGGTTGGCCATTCCAAGACGTGGCTTTGATCACGCATACGGTGGAGGCGGTGGCGCTGGTGCGTGATCTGATCAATACCCCCGCTGAAGACATGATGCCCGAGCATTTGGCAGTGGTGTGTGAGGAGCTGGCACAGCATTTCGGCGGCGAATTCACCCAAATTGTTGGCGATAAGCTGCTCAAAGAAAATTATCCCGCGATCCATCGGGTGGGTCGTGCCAGCGCCCATGAACCGCGCTGTCTCGATTTACGTTGGGGGGATCCCCAGCATCCCTTAGTCACTTTGGTGGGTAAGGGCGTGTGCTTTGATTCGGGCGGCTTAGATTTAAAGCCGTCTAAGGGCATGCGCCAGATGAAAAAGGATATGGGCGGGGCCGCGCATGTCCTGGGTTTGGCGCGGCTGATTATGGCGCAGCACTTACCGGTGCGTCTGCGGGTGCTGATTGGCGCGGTGGAAAATGCCATAGGCAGCCAAGCCTTTAGGCCCGGGGATGTGATCCCCACTCGCGGCGGTTTGAGTGTCGAGGTGGACAATACCGATGCTGAGGGGCGCTTAGTACTGTGTGATCTGCTGACTGAGGCCTGTGCAGAAAAGCCCGATTTGATTTTGGATTTTGCAACCTTGACTGGCGCAGCGCGTATTGCCGTGGGCACGGAAATCGCGGCTTATTTCACCGACGATGATGCGCTAGCCGATAGTTTGCTGGCGCACAGCATGGCTAACGATGATCCTGTTTGGCGTTTACCCCTGCACAATCCCTATCGACATATGCTGGACAGCGATATCGCTGATATTGCCAATAGCAGTGGCAGTGGCTATGCCGGTGCCATCACTGCCGGCTTATTCCTCAAAGCCTTCGTGCCCCAAGAACAGCTGTGGGCGCATTTTGACGTCATGGCCTACAACACTCGTTCACGTCCGGGTCGGCCAAAAGGCGGCGAGGCTATGGGGATTCGGGCGGCTTATGCGATGTTGGAAGCGCGCTATCCCCGGTAAATACACCCAGCCATAGGGTGGGTTCATCGGGCGTGGTCCAATGCACGCGATGCGGGCGCTGAGCCGCAATCCAAAGCCAATCACCGGCTGTTAGGGTGACGCGCTCCTCGGGCTCCTTGAAATCCAAGATAGCCTGACCGCGAACCACCATCACCCATTCGGCTTCGCCTTGGTCATACCAAAACCCCTCGGGGGAGCAGTGGCCATGAGAGACGATGCGCTCGATACGTGCATGCTGACCTTGGAATAGGGCGTCCACGCGCTCTTTCGCGCCAGGTTTGAGATCTTCGAAGAAATTACCCGCCATGTGGCGCCGCCCCTGTGAGTTGTCCTTGCAGCAGTTGCAGATGCTCACTGGCTGGGGGTGACATGCTGGGCTCATGAGCGATGACCAGTACGCAGCGCTGCGCCAGCCAGGGCGCTAGGCGCTGATTGAGCTGATCGATGGTGCCTGCATCCAGACCCCGATAGGGCTCATCCAAAATGGCGATCTGCGGTTGCCGCAACAACATGCGCGCCAGCGCCAAACGCCGGGCTTGACCACCCGAGAGAAGGGCGCCGCCCTCACCAATCGGCGTTTCCAAGCCTTCGGGCAGTTGTTGGATGAACTCATCCAGAACCGCCAGGCGCAAAGCTTCCCAGAGCTCGTCCTCACTCGCATCGGTCTTGCCCAGGCGCAGATTGCCCGCCACCGTGTCGGCAAATAAGACCGTCTCTTGGCTGAGCACGCCCACCAGCGTGTACAAATCCTCATAGCGCAGCGCCTCAATCGGCGTCGTATCGATCTGCATCTCTCCTGAGTCGATGGGCACCAAGCGCAGCAATGCCTGCGCCAAGCTGCTCTTACCCGAACCACTCGCTCCCGTCACTAATAGGGTACGACCCCGTTTCAGGGAAAAGGAGACCTGCCGTAAGACGGCCTCTCGGCCGGGATAGCTGAGGCTTAGCTTGTCAATGCTAAGCGCTTCGCCAGTGGGCATAAGCGCGGGTTGGGCGGCTTCGGGTAGCGAAGAGGTGGTATCAGAGATTTGCCGCAAGCGCCCAGCCGCGGCATTAATTTGACCGATGCGCAAAAAAGCGCCAGGCAACAGCAGCAAAGCTTCGCCAATGGCCAAGCTAGCCAGCACAATCACGACCACCAATGGCGCCGAGAGCTGGTCATTGGCCACCCACGCAGCGCCCAACCACAGCGCCAGCCACAAAGCACCCAAGGTAGCCAATAGTACCGCGGAATCACCCAAGGCTCCCCAGGCAGCAAGGCGGGCTTCGGCGCGGGCCCGGTTTGCCTCAGCTGATTGCAATGCCTGGCTATGCTTTTCTAAAGCACCAAACACCCGCAGTTCTGCTAAACCTTTAACGCCTTCAATAGCCAACTCACGCACTTGGGCGGCAGCAATGGTGCGCGCTTCACCGGCCGGTTTACCCATGGTCAAAGCCACAAGCGGTAAGACGATACCGGTACCCGCGAGCAGGATAATGATCCAAAGCCCGGTCAACGGCGCCAGCCAGCCCAGCACAATCGCGCCCACCAGTAGCGTGAATAAGGCGGTCAGCGTGGGCGTGATGACTCTGAGGAAAATGCCATCCAAGGTGTCGACATCGCCCACCAGCCTTTGCAGCAAGTCGGCTGAGCGAAATCGCGCCAGCGTCGCGGGATCCAGAGGTGCCAGGCGCATGAATAGCCAGTGGCGCAAATCCGCGAGATGGCGCAACACCGCCTCATGATTCACCAAACGCTCGGCGTAGCGCGCGAGCGTGCGAGTCAGAGCAAAGCCGCGAATCAGGCCGGTAGAGCGGCCTAACTCGATACTGCCTACCGCCAGCAGGCTGATGCTGGCTGCGCCCGCTACAATCCAACCGGCAGCGGCCAATAAACCCATGGCGGCAAGTACCGCCAGTACGGAGAGCAGGATGCCAAGGATGAACCAGGGCAGGCGCGGCGCCGCTTGTCGCACAAAAGGCCAGATATGGTTCATGGCAATGCCGCCTCGGGCGCGCTGACGCGGCCATCACTTAAGTGGATAACGCGATCGGCAAAGGCCATCACGCGCGGATGATGACTGGCGATTAAGACCGTAGCGCCGGCTCGCACCGATTGCTCTAAGGCGTCCAAGACCTGCGCCTCGGTATCGGGATCTAGGCCTGCGGTGGGTTCATCCAGTAGCCATAAAGGCGCTTTTTTCAGCACGGCCCTTGCCAGAGCCAGACGCTGGGCTTGGCCGCCAGAAAGACCATGACCACGCTCACCCAGTGGCGTGTCCAAGCCAGCCGGTAGCGCGCGGGCGAATTTCATGACGCCCGCTTGGGTGGCTGCATGCTCGAGACTGCCGGTATCGGCATCCGGGTTGCCCAAGCGAATATTGTCCGCCAACGTGCCGCTAAAGGCATGGGGTCGCTGACCCACCCAGGCGATCTGATTAATAGGATCTGGGTCGGCACCATTGATGTGCACGCTACCGCTATCGGCTTGGATGAATCCCGCTAAGACATGCAATAGCGTGGATTTTCCGGATCCTGAAGGGCCGACTAGAGCGATTTTTTCGCCGGGCTTTATGCTGAGGCTGACCTCATGCAAAGCGGGCTGGCCGCGGCCGTAATGCACCGAGACATCGTCCAATTGCACTTCGGCACCGGTTTGCGACTCACGCTTGGCAGCCGAAAAGTTTCTTGTATGGACAGGAGCGGCCTTCGGAGCCTCTCGATGCAACAGGGGTATGAGGTTTTGCGCCGCCCCAATGGCGTTGGCGCGATCATGATAAGACTGTGCCCATTGACGCAGGGGCGCGAAAAATTCCGGTGTCATGAGTAACACAAACAGGCCTGCAAATAGGCTTATCTCTGGCGCCCATGCCCAGTCAATCCAGCCCATGAGTGTAAACCCAATAAGAATGGCCACTAAGGCGATGCCCGCGGCACTCACCAGTTCAAGGGCTGCTGAGGACAAAAAGGCGACGCGCAGCACTTTCATGCTGGATTGCCGATAGCCATCAGCTGCGGCGTACACGGCCCGGGCGGCGGCGCCTTGGGCATTGAGCAAGCGCAGCGTGACCAGACCCTGCAGGCGATCGAGAAAGTGACCGCCCAAGCGCGCCACGGTGGCTTGCTGGCGTCGGCTAATGCGCGCTGCACCCATGCCAAACAGCGCCAAAGCCAGCGGAATCAGAGGCGCGATGAGCAATAAAATCAGTGCACTCAGCCAATGCAGCCAAGCCGCCGCCAATAAAATGCCCACAGGAATCAGTAAAGCCAGTTTCACCTGCGGCAAATAGCGTTGGTAGTAGCCGCCCAAGGCCTCGATTTGTTCCACCAGCGCTGCTGATAGACTGCCGCTGTGATAGTCCGCCAGTCGTACGGGTCCCAAGGCCCCTAAGTGCGCGAATAACTCTTGCCGCAGACGACCCTGGATGCCCAGTGCCGCGCGTTGTCCCAGTACCTCTCGTACCCAGCCAAGGGTCACACGCAGCAGCATGACCGCGGCCAAGCTAACAAAAGCCCCCAATAGCGCTGACGCAGGCGCGCTATGGAGCAAGATCTGCGTCAGAATCCAGGCAATCAACCCCGCCTGAGCGATCACCAACCAGCCACCCACCGCGCCAGCAAAAACGGCCGATTGCAGCAAGCGTGACTCAGCCCCCGTTTGTGCGGCCAGCCATCGCTGAGCATCCCCTGGTGTGATCTGATGGGATTTTTCTGTGGATTGTTGAGTCAGAGTCACTAGTCCTATGTCACAAGCGGGGTCATTGTAGCCTTTCTGAATGGTGCCACAATCCCTTACACTATCTCCTTTCTCAGGCTTTGCCTGCCCCTTTCAATCAAGGCTTCATCAACACTATGCCATTGCGACTATCCAATCGCCGCATGATCATCATGCTCGCTGGGGTCCTCATTGTTTTTGGGGGCATCTTCGGTTTTAAAGCTTGGCTGAACGCTTTTCTCACTGATTTGTTCGACAATTTGCCGCCACCGATCGCAGCGGTGACGGTGAGTGAGGTGAGAACCATGGCTTGGCAACCACAGCTAGAGGCCGTGGGGGATTTGGCCGCTGTGCAAGGCACGATGCTGACTTTAGAGGTCGGCGGAGTGGTTGATGAGATCCTATTTGCCAGTGGCAGTCGCGTGGCCGCAGGAGATGTGCTGCTGCGCTTAGATACGCGTACCGAACAGGCTTTATTGGAGCGTCTTGAGGCCACCAGTGAACTGGCGGCACTGGAATTGGCGCGTGCCGAGCGGTTGGCTGAACAGAATAATATTTCGGTGGCGGACCTGCAGCGCCGGCAAACCGAGGCCCGGCAGGCGCGCGCAGCGGTGCAAGAGCAGCAAGCGCGAATCAATCAAAAGGTGTTGCGTGCGCCCTTTGCCGGTGAGCTAGGGATTCGGCAAGTCAACCAGGGGCAGTTTGTGAACGCCGGCGAACCCATTGTTAGCCTGCAGACGCGCGATCAGCTGCATGTGAATTTCTCGGTGGCTGAACGGCATGCCCGGCATGTGTACTCGGGCCAGCATTTTGTTTTGCACACTGCGACTCGTGAGGAACCGCTGGATGGCGAGCTCATCGCTATTGAGCCTAGCGTAGCCGCCGGAAGCAGAACTTTGGCCTTGCAGGGACTGGTGGATAACGCCGATGGTTTGTTGCGTTCGGGCATGTTTGGGCGGGTGTCTTTAGATATGGGTGAAGTGGCTGATGTCTTGGTGTTGCCGCAGTCAGCTGTGCGATTTCAGCCTTATGGCGAGTTGGTCTACACCATTCGTGAGGATGAGGAGGGAGCCGTGCGTGCCTATCAGCGCTTGGTGCGCACCGGTGAGCGGCGTGGGGATTTGGTGATTATTCTTGAGGGCTTGGAAGCCGGCGAGCGCGTTGCCACCAGCGGACTATTGAAGCTGCGCAATGAAGGCGTGGTTGAGATTATTGATGATCCCGCGGTGAACCCGCCGGAAGAACTCATGCCCACCCCGATCGATAGCTAGGCGGCCGCCATGCGCTTTACCGATGTTTTTATTCGTAAGCCCGTGCTGGCCTTGGTGGTCAGTCTGTTTATTTTGTTGTTGGGGCTGCGTGCTGGGCTGGATTTGAATATCCGCCAATTTCCGGAAATCCAGAATGCCAAGGTGACGGTGTCTACGGTATACACCGGGGCGGATGCCAGCCTCATCCAGGGCTTTATTACCACGCCGCTGGAGCGTGAGATCGCTTCAGCAGAGGGCATTGATTACATCGTCTCCACCAGTGTCTCAGGGGTCAGCACCATCGAGGCCTTTTTGCGCATGGATTACGATCCCAATCAGGCACTCACACAAATCGCTGCACAAGTGAACAAGGTGCGTGGTGACCTACCCGGTGAAGCGGAAGACCCGGTGGTGCAGCTGGCCGTGGGTGAGACCGTGGCGGCGATGTATCTGAGTTTTTACTCGGAAGTTCTGAACAATAATCAAATCACCGATTATCTGGTGCGCGTGGTGGAACCGCGGATTGCCACGATCCCGGGTGTGCAGCGCGCTGAGATCTTTGGCAGCCGCACATTTGCCATGCGCCTGTGGTTGGATCCCGACCGTATGGCGGCCCGCGGCGTGACCGGTAATGATGTGCGCCGTGCCCTGTTGCAAAACAATGTTTTGGCTCCCGTGGGCGTCACTCGCGGCCAGGCTGTGACGGTTGAGCTCACCGCTAGCACGGACTTATCCACCGTGGCGGAGTTTGAACGGTTGGTGGTTCGCTCAGACAACGGCAACCTGGTGCGCATGGGGGATATTGCCGATGTGGAGCTGGGCTCAGAGAATTACAACAGCTCAGTGAGCTTTAATGGCCTGACGGCGACATTTATTGGGGTTGAGATCTCACCCGATGCCAACGCCTTAGATGTGATCGCCGAGGTTCGTGATACTTGGGAAAGTGATATCGCGCGCGCCTTTCCGGAGGGCTTGATTGGCGAGATCGTCTATGACTCAACGCTTTATATCGAGAGCGCCCTGCGCGAGGTATTGATCACCATCATCATTGCGCTGCTGATTGTGGTGGGTGTGATTTATGCCTTCTTGGGTTCTATGCGCAGCGTGATTATCCCGGTGATTGCCATTCCGCTGTCTTTGATCGGCACTTTGTTTTTGATGTTTTTGTTGGGCTTCTCTATCAACCTGTTGACCCTGCTGGCCATGGTTTTGGCCATCGGCATCGTCGTCGATGACGCCATTATCATGGTGGAAAATGTGCACCGACACATCGAGGAGGGCATGGCCCCATTCGATGCAGCGCTCAGGGGCGCGCGCGAGTTGGCATGGCCGATTGTGGCGATGTCCACCAGTTTGGTAGCGGTGTTTTTGCCGATTGGCTTTGTCGGTGGTATCACGGGCACTCTGTTCGCGGAATTTGCCTTTACTCTGGCGGCATCGGTGATTCTCTCTGGCGTCATTGCTTTGACGCTCTCGCCTATGTTGTGCTCGCGTTTACTCAAGCCCAGTGGCGGCGAAGCCGGCAAGGGTCGTTTGGAGGGCTGGCTGGATGCACGATTTGATGGCCTGCATCAGCGCTATGAGCGCCGTTTGCATAGCCTCATGGATGACCGGCATGTGGTGTTGTTGTTTGGGCTGATTGTGTTGATATCTTGTTACTTCTTGTTTGTCAGCAGCTCCACCGAGCTCGAGCCCAAGGAAGACTTGGGCTTTGTGTTCGCCATCTCAGAGGCGGACGCTACAGCGACTTTGGATCAGGTGGAGCGCAACACAGCGCTTCTGAATCGTTTCCTGGACGATATCCCTGAGATGGATAATGTGTTTATTATCAACGGGTTTGGTGGTCTGACCAATTTGGCTATTTCGGGTTACGTGTTGGCGCCATGGGAGCAGCGCTCGCGTGGTACGCATGAGATTTTGGAGCAGGACATGCAGCCCGCTCTGGACCTGATTCCGGGTTTGAGCACGTTTGCCTTAGTGCCACCGTCCTTACCCAGCGCTGGTGGCGGTGCCCCAGTGGAATTTGTGATCCGCTCCACAGATGTGCCGGAGAATATGCAGGAGATTGCGCAAGAGATGATCGGCCGTGCCATGGCCAGTGGGCGTTTCATTTTTATTGACGGGGACTTAAAGATTGACCGGCCGCGCACCGAGATTGTGATCGACCGCGAGAAAGCGGCGCTGATGGGCGTGGACATGCAAACCCTATCCGGTGATTTAGCGGCTTTGTTTGCCGGCGCGCCAGTGAATCGGTTTTCAATGGAGGACCGATCCTATAGGGTCGTACCCCAATTGCAGCGCGTCGATCGTCTCAACGCTGAACAGCTCAAGGATCTTTATACCCGCAATGCGCAAGGCGAGTTGGTCCCTCTGGATACATTGATTTCGCTAGAGCACAGCGTGCAGCCGCAACAGCTGAAGCGCTTTCAACAGTTGAATGCGGTGACCTTATCGGCGGTGCCTCGGCCTGGGGTGACCTTGGGCGATGCTTTAGCGGAGCTCGATAAGATCGCCGCCGATGTACTGCCGCCGGGCTACAGTGTCGATTACGCCGGGCAGTCCAGACAGCTGGTCATGGAAGGTCAGCAATTGGTGATGACCTTTTTCTTCGCGCTGATTGTGATTTATTTGGTGTTGGCGGCTCAGTTTGAGTCGTTCCGCGATTCCCTGATTATGTTGGTAACCGTGCCGATGTCGATTGCCGGTGCGTTGATTTTTGTGAGCTTGGGCTTTACCAGCTTGAATATTTACACCCAGGTGGGGCTGGTGACGCTGATTGGCCTGATCGCTAAACACGGCATTTTGATTGTGGAGTTTGCCAATAAGCTGCAGGAAGAGGGCCTAGCTAAGCGTGAAGCCATCGAAAAAGCCGCGGGGATCCGTCTGCGACCGATTTTGATGACTACTGCAGCAACGGTATTAGCAATGGTGCCTTTGTTAATCGCCACAGGTGCAGGCGCTGGAGCGCGCTTTGCCATGGGTTTGGTGATTGCCGCGGGGATGACCATCGGCACGTTGTTCACCCTTTTTGTGGTGCCGGCGGTGTATCTCTATTTGGCCAAAGATCGCCAGGCAGAGACCGCCTTACCCGATTCTGAGCCGGCTGGCGCCTCCAGTTCCTAGTGGGGGTCTTTACGTTTTAAAGGAAAAGCGGTATGAGTTTTGCGATTCAAATCCATGAAACCGGTGGCCCCGAGGTGATGCGCTGGGAGCCCATGAGTGTGGTTGATCCTGAGCCAGGACAGGTACGTCTGCGACAAACCGCGGTGGGCTTGAATTACATTGATGTGTATTTCCGGACGGGGCTTTATCCTCTGCCGCAAATGCCTGGCGTACTCGGCATGGAAGCGGCCGGTGTGGTTGAAGCCCTCGGCGCTGAGGTGCAGGACTTATCAGTAGGGGATCGGGTCGCCTACGCCGCGACACCGCCGGGCGCTTATGCTCAAGAGCGCAATATGCCTGCTGAACAGTTGGTGAAACTGCCTGACGACATCAGTGATGAAACGGCTGCAGCCATGATGCTTAGGGGCATGACAGCGCATTATCTGATTCGCCGCATTCATGCCGTGAAACCCGGCGATACTGTGTTGATTCACGCGGCAGCCGGCGGTGTCGGCCTGATCGTGTGTCAGTGGGCCAAGCATTTGGGCGCTACCGTGATCGGTACCGTGGGGAGTGCTGAGAAGGCGGCTTTGGCGGCCGCTCATGGTTGTGATCACCCGATTCATTATCAAGAAGAAGATTTTGTGGCGCGCGTGCGCGAGCTCACCGGCGGTAAAGGTGTGGATGTGGTTTATGACTCGGTAGGTGATGCCACTTTCATGGGTTCGCTGGATTGCTTGCGTTCACGCGGCATGATGGTGAGCTTTGGCAATGCATCAGGCGCGGTGAAGCCGTTTGCACCGGGGCTTTTGGCGCAAAAAGGCGGGCTGTTTTTGACCCGACCCTCGCTGTTTCATTACATCTCTACGCGTGAGGAGTTGGAATGGGCGGCGCGGGATTTATTTGAAGTCGTGCAGCAGGGCGTGGTGAAGATCGAAATCGGCCAGCGCTATGCGTTAAAAGATGTGGCTAAAGCTCATGCCGATTTGGAGGCGCGACGCACCACGGGCTCGACCGTACTGATCCCTTAGGGCGGGTTATTCCGCCGCTTGGGCGCGTGGCGGCCCCATAACACCGGCGACGCGCAAACAGCCATGGAAGGCAAGGGCTGAGGCGCCCTCATGCTGACGGTCCCAGCAAGAGACGATATTGTCGAAGCAATGATCGATGGCGGCTCGGCCGCCGCGGCATTCATGGGCAGCGAGCTGGGTGAGGGTGTCCACCGTGTCATGGGTGATGGTCATGGGTCCTTGGGCGATCATCCAGCGCAAAGCATCGCCAGCGCCTTTGAGTGAGAAGCTGAGCTGATGCAGTTCACCAAAATCATCCTCAACCCGCAGACTCACGGTATCGCCGCGCATGAGCGCTTGAACGAGCGCAGAGGGCGGTTCACCACTGCCGGGCTGCCATAAAGCCCACTCCAATGTCTCGCGGTCTTGTTGGGCGCGCTGTGCTCCGGGGCGGATATAGGTCGAGATAATCGGTGCCTCGCCGTTCCCCATGACTTGGGCTTCGACGCAACAGGCTTGATCGGCGAGTCTGAGTTGGGCGTTATTAATCAATATCGCGGCTTTGATCGGGCCTTCTTGAGTTTGGCCAATGGCGAAGGCGTGGCCATCATCGCTGCGGGTGAAAGCCAAGACGGTGAGCTGTTCGCTGGAGTCCTCGACGGTGATCCACCAGTCGCGAATTTGTTCATGGGCACTGACTTGGGAAGCCGAAGCCCAGAATAAAACCCCGATTAATAGCCTGCTAAGGCGCATGTGCCGGACTCTTTGTGGGGTGCCTATCTGAATCTGACCAGTTTGAGGGGTTATTGTCAAACCGGATTTAACAAAAATCCCGTGAGCGGGTGTGTAGAGCGCCCAACCAGGCATTGCGATTATCCAGTCGTTGGGCGATGAGATGCATGACGCCATCTTGCTGTTGCAGCTCACCTTGCACCTCCAGCAGCTGGGATTGTAATAGCGGCAGGCGAAAGCGCTCGACCAAATGCGCCCAAACAATAACATTCACCGGTCCAGTCTCATCTTCTAGAGTGAGAAAAACCGTGCCTTTGGCCGAAGCCGGATGCTGACGGGTGGTGACTAAGCCGGCATAGCGCACGCGGCGACGATTGCCCAAATTCGCCAGTTGGCGCGCAGTTTGGGTCGGGCATTGCGGTTGTTGTTCACGAATCAAAGCCAGTGGGTGGCGTCCCAAGGTTAAGCCTAAGCTGGCGTAGTCGGCTAATAGATTCTCGGCTTCATTGGGGGCGCGTAAGGCAGCTTTGGGTTCCTCAATGGGTATCCCATCCAGCAGGGGCAGGGGCGCTTCGGTGGCCAGTGCATCCCAGCGCGCGGCATGGCGATGCCCGCTGAGGGATTGCAAGGCATCGGCAGCGGCTAAGGCTTCTACTTGCCGGCGGTCGAGTTTGCTGCGACGGATCAGATCCTCACAATGGCTAAAAGTTTG
This sequence comes from Ectothiorhodosinus mongolicus, assembly GCF_022406875.1. Classification (NCBI taxonomy): domain Bacteria; kingdom Pseudomonadati; phylum Pseudomonadota; class Gammaproteobacteria; order Chromatiales; family Ectothiorhodospiraceae; genus Ectothiorhodosinus; species Ectothiorhodosinus mongolicus. The sequence continues at coordinate 104,568 of NZ_CP023018.1, read as the reverse complement.
TTGCTGGCGTGCTTCTAGTAAGCGCTGTGCGGCGCCTTGTCCCAGGTGCTGAATCAGACATAAACCCAAACGCAGACTCGGTTTTGCGGTGGGGCCTTCTAGGGTGCAATGCCATTGGCTATGACACACATCTACCGGTAGGACTTCCACGCCATGACGGCGGACGTCTTGAATCAACTGTGCGGGTGCATAAAACCCCATGGGTTGGCTATTAATCAAGGCGGCGGCAAAAGCGGCGGGATGATGGTGTTTCAACCAAGCGGAGATATAGGCCAGCAAAGCAAAACTGGCGGCATGGGATTCGGGGAAGCCATATTCACCAAAGCCTAAAATCTGATGGTAAATCTGCTCGGCATAGGCTTGCGGGTAGCCTCGGGCGGTCATGCCTTGCAGTAGGCGCTCACGAAAGACGTGTAATTGCCCTTTGCGCCGCCAAGCCGCGATAGCGCGCCGCAGACCATCGGCCTCACCGGCGCTAAAGCCGGCGGCCACTACGGCCAGTTTAATGACCTGTTCTTGGAACAGCGGCACGCCTAGGGTGCGTTTGAGTACAGCCTCAACATCAGCATGTGGGTATTGCACCGGTTCTAGACCCTGGCTGCGGCGCAGGTAGGGATGCACCATATCGCCTTGAATGGGCCCCGGGCGCACGATGGCCACTTGGATCACCAGATCGTAAAAGGTGCGCGGTTTGAGGCGCGGCAACATGCTCATTTGCGCGCGTGATTCGATTTGAAAGACGCCGACGGTATCGGCGGCACTGATCATTTGATAGACCTGTGGGTCTTCGCTGGGGATGCTGTCTAGGCTTAACTGTTGGCCGGTGTGCTCGGCGATGAGGCCGAAGCTGCGACGAATGGCGGTGAGCATGCCCAGTGCCAGGACGTCGATTTTCAATAGGCCCAGCGCGTCTAGATCGTCTTTGTCCCATTGAATAATGGTACGCCCGGGCATGGCCGCATTTTCTAAAGGCACTAGGGTATGTAGCGGTTCGCGGGAGATGACAAAACCACCCACATGCTGCGAGAGGTGGCGTGGGAAGCCGTAAATGTCTTTGACCAATTGCATGAGCCGCACAATGCTAGGGTCTTGTGGGTCCAGACCGACTTCACGCAGGCGCTCCTCAGCCAAGCCCGCATCCCAGCGGGCCATATTGCTGGCCAAGGCATCCAGGCGATCGAGGGCAAGGCCTAAGGCTTTGCCGACATCGCGAATGGCACTGCGGCGACGGTAGGTGATGACTGTGGCCGCCAGAGCTGCGCGGTCTCGCCCATAGCGGTTATAGATGTACTGGATCACCTCTTCACGCCGCTCATGCTCAAAATCCACATCAATATCGGGCGGCTCATTGCGTTCCTTGGAGATGAAACGCTCGAACAGCATATCGGATTTGGCGGGGTCTACCGCAGTAATCCCCAGGCAGTAACACACGGCGGAGTTTGCTGCAGAGCCTCGGCCCTGACACAAAATGCCGCGCTCACGGGCAAAGCGCACGATGTCATAGACGGTGAGAAAGTAGGGGGCATAGCCGAGTTCGGCGATGACGCTCAGTTCATGGGCGAGTAGCTGGCTGACCTTATCGGGCAGACCATCGGGCCAGTACGCTTGGGCGCCTTGGTCGACTAAGCGTTTGAGGGTGGTGTTTTCGTCTTCGTGTTCGGGCACATCATCCAGTGGATAGTGATAACACAGGCTGTCTAGGCTGAATTGGCAGGCATCGGCCACGGAAAGGCTATTAGCCAGCCAGTGGGATGGATAGTGCTGGGCTAATACTTCAAGCGGGCGCAGATGGCGTTCGCCGTTGGGGAATAGGGCGTGACCGGCTTGGGCGACGGTGGTGCCGAGGCGAATGGCGGTGAGTACATCCTGCAGCGCGCGGCGGGCGCGTACATGCATGTGGACATCGCCTACGGCGGTAATTGGCAGGCCGCTGTGGGCGGATAGATTTTCTAAATCCTGGATGAGTTGGCCATCGGTGGCGCTGCAAAACAATCCGCCGCCCAGCCAAAGGCGCTTTGGGAATTTTTCTTGCAGTGGTTTGAGTAGGTTTGGTGTATGTGTATTCAGGGTCTGGGAGTCGACGGCCCAAATCGCGATGAGATCATCGGTATCTTTGGGGAGGTTATCCAGGCTGAGGCAATACTGGCCTTTTTCGGCTTGGCTGCGGCCGATACTGATCAATTGGCACAAATGGCTGTAACCGCTTGTATTGCGTGCCAGCAGCATCAGCTGGCCACCGGGTAGATCTGTCAGTTGGATTTGTGTGCCGATAAGCAGCTTCAGGCCGTATTCTTTGGCGGCTTGGTGGGCGCGTACCACGGCGGCCACCGAACACACATCGGTGATGGCCAAAGCAGCGTAGCCCAACTCAGCGGCTCGCTGCACCAACTCTTCAGGATGCGAAGCGCCTCTGAGAAACGTGAAGTTGGTGACGCATTGCAGCTCGGCGTAAGCGGGCAGCATGCCAATCTCTCCTTATACTGTATATATCAACAGTATAAGCAAAAAATGGGGTCAGACCCCAATTGGGGTCGTACCCCAAATAAAGAAGGGGTCTGACTCCTACCAGTGAACCTGGCAGGGGTCAGACCCCATTCAAAGCAACGCTAAGTTAGGACTTAGGCGCTTTTCTTAACAGCAACTGGGGTTTCCAGCTTGGTCACAGTGGCCAGGCCTTCTTCGCTCAGCTTCTGAACCTGCTCAGCGAAACCGCGCTGCAGTTCGACCAACTCGTTGGCATCCTTGGCTACTTTTTCGCTCAGGTTCTTGGCAGCTTCGCCCTGGGCATTGATGTAGGCCTGCAAGCTCTTAGGATCGCTAACAGTCTGCATAGCACGCATCTGCTCAATGGCGACTTCAGAGTAGTTGCGCATGGTGGTCAAGTTGTAGTCAACCAGTTTGGACATGTGGTCGATCGTGGCGTTGTTGAACTTACGCACGGGGGCGGCCAATTTTTCCATCTGATCCTGCATGCTGTTGAACATTTCGGTGTACATGGTCTATCTCCTGATTTCGAGGGTTTAAAAAGATTCCAAGGTAGAAGCTTTTCTGACCTTGTTGCGATGCAGCATAAAATATCTTTTTGTGCATTGCAACATTTTTTTTCGACCAGACAAAAAGTGCAGGAATGTTGTACTGTCTCAACACCAAGGAGACCGTGCCTATGAACACATCTGAAGCAAATCGTACTTTGGTGGGGATTCTGATTTTCCCGCAGGTAGAGGTCTTGGACTTCACCGGCCCTTTCGAAGTGTTCGCTACCACACGTTTGGATGAGGCGCAGCGCACAGAAACCGAGTCACCCTTTGAAATCCGCTTGATTGCACAGAGCAAGGATCCGGTGACCACAACCGGTGGCATGCGGGTGCTGCCGGATCATGATTTCGCGGATTGTCCCTTTTTTGATGTATTGGTGGTGCCAGGGGGTAAGGGCACGCGCACCGAGATCCATAATCCGGTGCTGATCGATTGGTTGCGTCAGATCGGGGCCGGGATTCCTTTATTGGCGGGTGTTTGTACTGGCTCGATGCTGATGGGGCAGGCGGGTCTGCTCGATGGTTTACGCGCCACCACGCATTGGCGTTCCTTGCCTTGGATGCGCGAGGCATTTCCTGAAGTGATGGTGGTGGAGGATGAGTTTGTCGTTGATGCCGGTTCGGTGATCACCTCAGCGGGTATCTCAGCGGGCATTGATATGGCGCTGCATTTGGTGCTGCGCTTTCATGGTCAAGACGTGGCGCGGGCAGCAGCGCGTAATATGGAATATCCCTTTCCTGGCGATGGCGGCCGCCGGCGTTTGGTGCCGCATCAAAACGGCGATTGAACTCCTGCCAGTGATTGTTGGCTCAGGCAAATAATCCTTGAACCTGCCAGCCTTGATGTTTGGCGCGCAAATCTTGATAAACCCACAGACGCTGTCCTTGAGCGTTGGTGGCATCGCAATAATCGCGCCGTACATCGCGCATATCCCACCAGCCGGTTTCAATGCGCTCAAGATGGGGCGGCATAGAGATGCGCGCTTGGCAGGGGCTGGGGCGAGACACCAACCAAATGGGACGACGGGCGGCTGTCGTCGTGGCACAGGATACTGTCATTGCCTTGGGCGCAGCAAAAGAGGCGGTCTTCCAGGCCTGTTCGGGGCGATGGTCGGCATGCAGTTGTAAGCCGAATACGGCTTTTTCCCCTAAGCGCGCCTGCAGGCGCTCTAATAGTGGCTCAACCGAGCTCTGTGTCGAGCGGTGCTCCGCTGACCAAGGCAGACATGAGCGACTCTCCAGCAATAGGCTAGTGACGGGTGCGATTAAGCGTTGCTGTTGCAAATGCAGTTGGCACAGCTCCAATAGCTGAGCCATATCTCGACCGGGTTCCAGCAAACCAATGTCTAAGACGGTGTTGGGCTGTTTTTCATGACATAGCTGCAATTGCAAAGATTCGATGCTCAGGCCCCGACCGCGCAGCCATATCAGCAGGCTACTCAATCCCTTGGTGATCGGCTGTTGCAGTCGATTGGTGCTGTGTATGGCTTGTGCAAACTCGGTTTCATAGCGAAAACTCTGGCGACTGTGAAAACGATTCAGCGCCATGACCTGATGACCTTGGAGCGCATCCAGAAAAGCCAATAGTGCTGGACCAGTGCGCCGGGCCAGGCTGCTGCGCGGCAGTTTGAGCAGCTCACCCACGCGGCGCATGCCAATGCCTTGCAGAGCCTGATTCAGGGTTTTATCGAGCGCCAATGCCTGGATAGGTAGCTGCTTTAGGACATTCAACCAAGTGTCGGCGTCAGTGATAGAGCTACCCGGTTGATGGCGCGACAGCAATAAAGCCGCGGCAGGGTAGGGGGCGATGGCTTGGTCGATAGCGCCATAAAGGGCGTGTAGATCGTTGGTGATCTGTTGTTGGAGCGACTCAAGGCCACCAAAACAGCGCAGGCTACGACCGATTTCTAAAGCCAGCAGCTGCGGCTGTGCAGGCACATGCACGTGATCGCTGTAGTGCAAAGCCTGTTCGGCTAGGCCCTCAGGTAATGCCTGAGGGTGATGCCAGGCCAGCCATAACGAGTTCGCCGAAGATCGTATACTGTACATATATACAGTATAAATTAATTAATGGGGACAGACCCCTTTTTGCCAAAAAGGGGTCTGTCCCCATTAATTAGCCTTGCGGGATGGCGAAGCGGCTTTGGTGCTGCAAATACTGATTGGCATCGACCACCGCCAGCGCGGTCATATTGACGACGCGGCGCACCGAGGATGCCTCGGTCATGATGTGCACGGGTCGCGCAGCCCCCAGCAAGATCGGGCCCACTCCCACGCCTTCGCCACTGGTAGCCTTGAGCAGATTCAAGGCGATATTGGCAGCATCGATATTGGGCATAACCAGCAGATTAGCCTCGCCTTTGAGCCGAGAACCGGGTAGCAAGCGGTCGCGGATTTCCTGTTTGAGTGCGGTGTCCGCATGCATCTCACCATCCACCTCAAGTTCGGGATCCAGACGTTCGAGGATAGAGCAGGCCTGACTCATTTTGCGGGCGCTTTCCGAATCGACGCTGCCAAAATTGGAATGCGAGAGCAGGGCGACCTTGGGTGTTAAACCAAAATTACGCACTTCCTCGGCTGCCATCAGGGTGATCTCGGCAATGGTGCGCGCATCGGGGTTCTCATTGACATAGGTGTCGGTGAGAAACAAGGTGCGCTGCGGTAGCATCAACACATTCATGGTGGCGTAATGGCGCACGCCCGTGGCCAAGCCGATAGCGTCATTAATATGCTTGAGGTGATAAGCGTGCTGCCCGATCATGCCGCAGATCATCGCGTCAGCCTCGTTGCGTCTTAAAAGCATGGCGCCGATCAGCGTGGTATTACTGCGCAGGCGGTATTTCGCGACCTCGGGCGTGATACCGCGACGGCCCATGAGATCGTGGTATTCGTTCCAGACTTCGCGATAGCGCGGATCTGAGTCCTGATTGACGATCTCGAAATCCTCACCCGGCCGAATTTGTAGCCCAATGCGCTTGATGCGTGCCTCGATGACATCGGGGCGGCCGATGATGATTGGGTAGGCGATACCTTCTTCAATGACGGTCTGGATGGCCCGCAAGACCCGCTCATCTTCACCCTCCGGATAAACCACCCGGCGCGGCGAAGCCTTGGCGGCCGCGAACACGGGTTTCATCACAAAACCCGTCTGATACACAAAACTATTGAGCTGATCGCGATAGTTAGCGATATCTTCAAGCGGCGCAGTGGCGACGCCGGAGGCCATCGCGGCCTCGGCCACAACCGGCGCAATTTTCACGATCAATCTCGGATCGAAAGGCTTTGGAATCAGGTAGTTGGCACCAAAACCTGGGACATCTTCTCCATAGGCTTTAGCCACTAATTCCGACGGTTCTGCGCGGGCGAGCTCGGCCAAAGCCTTGACTGCAGCAACCTTCATTTCATCAGTAATGCTACGCGCACCAACATCCAAGGCGCCGCGGAAAATAAACGGAAAGCACAGCACATTATTCACCTGATTGGGGTAATCCGAGCGCCCTGTGGCCATAATGGCGTCGGTACGTACAGCCTCAACCTCCTCTGGCAGGATCTCTGGATCGGGGTTGGCCAGCGCCATAATGAGCGGCCGCTTACCCATTTTCGCCACCATATCTGGCTTGAGCACGTTACCTGCCGATAAGCCGAGAAAAATATCGGCACCCTCGATCACTTCGCCAAGCGTGCGAGCGACCGTATCTTGTGCGTAAACCTGCTTAATGGAATCCATGTCCTCAGGTCGCCCTTTGTAGAGCACGCCATGAATATCGGTCACCCAGATGTTCTCGCGTTTTAAACCGAGTTGAACCAATAGGTTTAAACAGGCGAGGGCAGCGGCACCGGCACCAGAGGTCACTAATTTGATATGGCCCAAGTCTTTGCCGGTCAGGAATAAAGCATTAAGTACGGCCGCTGCCACCACAATCGCCGTACCATGTTGATCGTCATGGAAAACCGGGATGTTCATGCGTTCGCGTAGCCGCGACTCGATATAAAAGCATTCCGGTGCCTTGATATCCTCGAGGTTGATACCCCCAAAGGTGGGCTCCATCGCCGCAATGATATCGACCAACCGGTCGGGATTTTTCTCGTTGAGCTCGATATCAAAGACATCGATATTGGCGAACTTTTTAAATAAAACCGCCTTGCCTTCCATCACTGGCTTGGCAGCGAGGGGGCCGACATCCCCCAGTCCTAGCACCGCCGTTCCATTGGTGACGACGCCGACCAAATTAGCGCGAGTAGTCAGCCTGCTGGCTTGCGAGGGATCAGCCGCAATGGCCCTTGAGGCGGCCGCGACTCCTGGCGAATAGGCGAGAGCGAGATCTCGCTGATTGGTTAACCCTTTGGTGGCGACCACCGAAATTTTTCCGGGGCGTGGTTCGCTGTGATAGTCCAGAGCGGCGGTATTGATGCTGGTCTTGTCCATGCCTGCGCACAACTTGTTGTTATGAGTCTGCACCCATTATCCGCGCTTTCTGCACAAAAGGGGTACGACCCCGGTTTCAAGATGCGAAAAATGGGGTCGTACCCCATTATTTAACATAATATATATTATGCGCAATTTAGAGGGGCCTTCGGGAGTAGCGCTTCCGGCCCCAATCCCCCAGAATGCGGCCTCTGAGCTTTGTCACCGTGTTATTTGTGCTTATGTCTGAATACCAGAAACGCTATCAAGCCCTATCGTTTGATCAGCGCATGGAACTGGCCCTCTCAGCGGATTTGGATTCGCAATGGCGTCCTTTTCTGGTGAACGATCAGCACGCACAGGTAAAAACTTATTTTTCACGTCGCGTTGACCTTCGCGCCGAGGAAGTCGCCATTCTCCTGGCCGACCCCAATCAGACCGTGCGTCTCAATTGCGCCAAACGCTCTGATCTAACTTCTGAACAAGTGGAAGCTTGTGTCTGCGATCAGGACCCGAATTTGCGCTATTTCATCGCCCGCAATCCCTTGATTACCGATCTACAGCGCCAGCGCCTTTTAGAAGACAAAGATGTGTTGGTGCGTATCGCCGCGCGCAAAGGGCCTAAACAGCGCACAACCCGCGCCCGCCCCGGCCAGGCGGAAATGATTCGCTAGGCAAGCCGCTGTTTCTGATGCCCGGGTAGCCCGAGCTCCTCAAGTCAATCACGCGTCGCCAAATCAATGCCTTCGGCCATCACGCGTGCCAAATGCTGGATTTGTTCAGGCTCGATGACATACGGCGGCATCAAATAGGAAACATGACCCAACGGTCGCAACAGGGCTTGGTTGGCCAATGCGTGCTGATAAATCTTCAGGCCGCGGCGCTCTTGCCAGGGATATGGCGTTTTAGCGAGTTTGTCCTTGACCATTTCTACGGCGGCGATCATCCCAGTTTGGCGCACATCACCCACATGGGGGTGATCTTTCAGCGGCGCCAATGCCTCACTCATGACATCTGCCAGCATGCGATTACGCTCGAGTACAGGGGAAGCCTCAAAAAGGTCCAATGTCGCCAACGCAGCGCTACAGGCCAAGGCATTGCCGGTGTAAGAGTGAGAATGCAGAAACGCCTGCAGGCGTTCATATTCGGTGTAAAAGGCCTCGTATACCTGGTCATGCGTAAGCACTACAGATAACGGTAGATAGCCGCCCGTAAGGCCTTTTGAGAGGCACAGAAAGTCGGGAGTAACATCCGCTTGCTCACAAGCGAAAAACGTTCCAGTGCGGCCAAATCCTACAGCGATCTCATCGGCAATGAGGTGCACGCCGTATTGATCACAGGCCTGCCTTAAAAGGCGCAAATACTCGGGGTCATACATGCGCATGCCCCCAGCGCATTGCACCAAGGGTTCGACGATCACCGCGCACACCTCTTCCCCATGCTGTTCAAGAGCCTGTTGCATGTGACTAAATTGGCGCTTAGCGACGTCTTTGGGGGTTTCACCGGGTTCGGCATAGAAAGCGTCTGGCCCCGGCACAGTGATGACATCGAGCAGCAACGGTTTATAGGTTTCTTTATATAAAGCCACATCGCCCACAGACAAAGCGCCCATGGTCTCGCCGTGATAGCTATTGCTTAAACAGATAAAACGGGTTTTCGCCGGCCTGGCCTGATTGAGCCAGTAATGAAAGCTCATCTTCAATGCGACTTCGACCGCAGCAGAGCCGCTATCCGCGTAAAAACAACGAGATAGTGGACTTGGCGCACGTTCTACAAGACGTTCGGAAAGACGTATCACCGGCTCATGAGTAAAGCCGGCCAGAATCACATGCTCTAGCTGTGCCGCCTGCGTGCTGATCGCCGCATTGATGTGGGGGTTGGCGTGGCCAAACAGATTGACCCACCACGAGCTCACCGCATCGATATAGCGATTGCCGTCAAAATCTTCCAGCCAAACGCCCTGCCCGCGCCGGATCGGAATCATCGGCAGATGTTCGTGATCCTTCATTTGCGTACAGGGATGCCATACCACCGCTAGGTCCCGCGCGGTCAAACTATCATTTTTGCCCATTGGCTGATGATATGCGCCCGGTGACATTGATCCAACTAGATGCTTTAAAAATAGGATTAAAGAGCGTCTGGGGTCATGGCGGCGTACTCATCGCTGAAGAAGAACTTGTCGGCGCCGAAAGCCGGTTTGAGTTGATCCAGCCAAGTAGCCTTGGGATCGTACTGGGCGAAAAAGGGTTGCTGTACCCAGTCTGGATTTCTCGCTTGGATGAAACGCAGGACAAACACTTTCTCGCCCTGGATTTCCGTGACTCCTTGAATTTCGACCTTGCCCGGCCCAGCGCTCATGGAGGGGCCGCGTGCCGTGCGCCCTACTCCTGAAACCTGCTGCATAGCCTGACGATAAATCTCCCAGGCACCCACCAGCGGCACTTCGAAATAGCAGCGCGCTCCGGTGTCGCGTTCCACAAAGAGATAGTAAGGCACGATGCCGAGTTTGACCTGCTCTCGCCACATATCCGCCCAAGTCTCGGCCGAGTCATTGATGTGCGCCAGCAAAGGCCCTTGGCTGCGGATTTGCACGCCGGTGTCGCGCAGGCGGCGAATCGCTTCTCTGGCGATGGGGGTGCTCATCTCGCGTGCATGGTTGTAATGCGCCATGATCGAGACATGCTTGCCCGCATTTACCAAGCGTGCCAGCAAACCCAACAAATCATCAGCATCCTCGTCGGTGACAAAGCGATGCGGCCAGAACGTCAGGGATTTGGTGCCCAGGCGTACGGTTTGCACATGTTCGAATTCGGGTCGGGTTAAGGGGTCCAAATAGGCCGACAGGTGGCGGGTTTTCATGACCATCGGGTCGCCGCCGGTCATCAAAAGATCGGTAACCTCAGGATGCGCCAACAGGTACTCTTGAAGCGTATCGGCCTGGTTGCTGGCCATGCGCAGATCGCGATCACCGACAAACTGTGCCCAGCGGAAGCAAAAGCTGCAGTAGCTGTGGCAGGTCTGACCTTGGCTGGGGAAGAACAACACCGTCTCTCGGTATTTATGCTGCAGACCATCGATGTTCTGCCCGTCCAGCTGTGGGATATTCATCTCCATTTGTCCGGCCGGATGGGGATTGAGCTCAGCACGAATTTGGTCCGCTAGGATGCGGGTTTGGGCGGCATCAGCACCGCTATCATGCAGCTTGGCCATGCGCGCGAAGTGCTTCTCGCTGAGCATGCCCTGTTGCGGGAACACCAGCTGGAAGATCGGATCATGGGGCACCGCACGCCAGTCAATGAGCTCGTTGATCACATATTCATTGACACGAAAAGGCAACACACTGGCGACGATGCGCATGGCGCGTTGCTGCTCTTCTGGTAGTTTGGCCAGTTGTGATATCTGCGACATCTGCCGATCGGTAAACACGCGAAATGGGCGCGCATTAAATGAGCGCAAAGCATCTCTGCGATGCAGTGTCACCACTGAATTCATCTCTTTCTCCTGTTGTGCGGGCAAGAACATAACCAATGGGGTACGACCCCAAATGGGGTCGTACCCCATTCCAGCGGAAAGGGTCGCCCCCTTCACAGTTGCCCTAAAATAGTGCGATAAAGCTGGGGCACCCTAACAAATACCGATATGTGGGTGCAAATTGCCGACCCATAGGAGTCCGCTCGATATGTTTGATGAATTCCCTCAAGAGGCTGGGCTGATTCACCTGAATCATGCGGCGGTAGCACCCTGGCCGAAGCGTACCTGCGCTGCGGTCAAAGCCTTTGCTGATGAGAATATGCGGGTGGGTTCTTCCCATTATCCGCGGTGGCTGGCGACGGAGCAGCGCCTGCGTGAACGACTGGCGCGGCTGATGAATGCTCCCGCCGCTGAGGATGTCGCATTACTCAAGAGCACCTCTGAGGGTTTGTCGGTGGTGGCTTACGGCCTGAACTGGGCCGAAGGTGACAATATCGTTTTGCCCACGCATGAGTTTCCGTCTAACCGCGTGGTCTGGGAGTCCTTGCAGTATCGCTTTGGGGTGGAAGTGCGGCAGGTGGATATTTCCGCGGATGATCCTGAGGCCGCTTTATTAGCCGCTATAAATCCTCGAACGCGCCTGCTGAGTGTCAGCGCGGTGCAGTATGCGCGGGGTCTGCGTTTGGATTTGCCGCGCTTGGGCGAAGCCTGTAGAAGTCGGGGCGTATTGTTTTGTGTCGATGCCATCCAACAATTGGGCGCCCTGCCCTTGGATGTTCAGGCCTGTCACATCGACTTCCTGGCAGCCGATGGCCATAAGTGGTTGCTGGGCCCGGAGGGTTTGGCGGTGTTTTATTGCCGGGCTGAGTTGCGCGATGCCCTGAAGCTTAACCAATTTGGCTGGCATATGTTAGAAGCCGCAGGTGACTACGACCGCAGCGATTGGGCGGTGGCCGCCGATGCGCGTCGCTTCGAGTGTGGCAGCAGTAATTTGCTGGGTATCCATGCACTAGAGGCCAGTGTTTCGCTCTTGGAGGAGCTGGGCATGGGCTTTGTCGGTGACGCTTTAAAACGTAATGTGGAATATCTCATCGACCTGTTGGACCAGACTTCGTTCGAGGTGGTGTCTCCGCGAGATCCGCTGCGCCGGGCGGGCATCGTCAGCTTTAACCATGCCGATATAGACCTGCCCGCTTTGTATCGGTCGCTGATGGATCAGGGAGTTCTATGCGCTTTGCGTGGCGGCGCCATTCGCTTTTCACCCCATTTCTACACGCCTGCCGCGCATTTAGAGCGCGCGGTAGAATTAGCAACAATGGGGTACGACCCCACTAATGGGGTCAGACCCCGTTAGTGGGGTCGTACCCCTTCTTGAAGAGGCGGTGGTAGTTAGTGGTGGTGTGCTCGGCGATGGCTTCGAGGGGCTCGCCGCGGACTTCAGCGAGGCACTCGGCGACGTGGCGCACCCAGGCGGGATGGTTGGGCTTGCCGCGATGAGGTACGGGTGCCAAATAAGGCGAATCGGTCTCGATCAGGAGGCGGTCGGCGGGAACTTTGCGAGCCACTTCACGGAGTTCTTGAGCGCTCTTGAAGGTGAGGATGCCGGAAAAAGAGACGTAAAAGCCGAGATCAAGGCCGGCCTTGGCCATGTTCCAGTCCTCCGAGAAGCAGTGCAATACGCCGCCAAAGTCCTCAGCATGGGCTTGGCGAAGTACCTCAATGGTCTCACGTGGCGCTGCGCGGCTGTGGATCACCACCGGCAACCGGGCCTGACGGGCCGCCTCAAGGTGGCGCTCAAAGCGCTCATGCTGCCAAGTCAGATCACCCTCGTTGTAGTGATAATCCAAACCTGTCTCACCGATGCCAACCACGCGCGGATGAGCCGCCATTTCCACCAATTCGGCGATGCTGGGCTCATGCCCCTCGCGGGCGTTGGGATGCATGCCCACTGTGCAATTAACCTGGGCGTATTTCTCAGCTAAAGCAAGCACTTGTGGGTAATTATTCATGTCAATTGAAATGCATAGCATGTGCTCGACACCAGCCTCGTTGGCCGCATTCAAGACACCCTGCACTTCCCCGCCAAAGGCCTCAAGATCAACTCTATCTAAATGACAGTGGGAATCGATAAACATCAAGCACTCGCCTTGGCCAAAGCCGCCATGGTGCAATCTCGTAGGTTCAACAGCAAGTCCTCGACAAATAAGTCGGGATTCAGATTGCCCCCCAACAAACGCCGAAACTCCATAATTTTGATTTGTAGCTCGCTGAGCGCCTCGATATCAAACAAACCCAGCAGCTGAACTGTCTCCGCCTGCGTGGCAATACCCGATAGCGCCCCGCTGTCGTCGCTCATCGCCAAGCGCAAAGCGTCCAAGAAAAACAGCTGAATCGCCGATAACCAAACACCGGCAGCGGCGATGGGGTACGTCGAAGCCATGCCGCTCAAGCCCTTTTTGCCGCTCAGAAAGGCCAATAAAGCCTGCTTTTGCTGGTGCCAGTGTTTCAGCTCGTCTCCGCCCTCGTACTGCAAAGCCCGCAGAGGCGAGCCCTGTGCCAACGCCAAGAGTAGATCTGAGTCATGAGTGCTCCCCTGCTCTAGCAGCCATTGTTTGGCCTGAGCGCGCTCGGGTCGAGGCAAACGCAGCATCTGACAACGACTGCGAATCGTTGCCGGAAGCCGAGCAGGATGCGCGGTCACCAGCACCATCAAAGCAGGTCCCGGCGGTTCCTCCAAAGTCTTTAATAAGGCATTGGCGGCATTCAAATTCATCGCATCGGCAGGCCAGATCATGGCGATACGGCGCGGCGCATGACTCGTCGATAAGCTCATGAACTCGGTTAATTGCCGAATTGGCTCAATGCGGATATTTTTCTTGCCCTCTTCCGGGCGAAGCGTGGTGACATCGGTATGAGCACCCGCGGCCAACATGCGACAGCCATGGCATTGCCCACAGGCCAAACCTTCAGCGGTGGGCTGGGTGCAGACCTGTGCGCGAATCATCTCGTGAGCAAATTGGCTTTTACCGATGCCCTCAGGACCGTGAATAAGCACCGCATGTGGGGTTTGCTCGCTTGAGATGCGTTCCTGCCAAGCGCGCCAGGCATCTTGTTGCCAAGGCAATAAACCCAAATCCAGACCTGATTCAGGCGCCGTGGATGTCATAAGGAATCCGCCACAGCAGCAATCACCGCAGCGCGGACCGTCTCAAGATCTTGACTGGCATCCACAACTCGATAGCGATACGGATCTTGAGCGGCACGCGCCAGATAACAGGTTCTCACACGCTCAAAAAAGTCCACGGTCTCCTGTTCAAAACGATCTGCAGCGCCACGCTTACCGGCCCGTGCCAAACCAATCTGCACCGGGGCATCCAACACGACGATGCGATCAGGCCGCAGATCGCCTTGTACCCAGTTTTCTAGCGATGCAATACGCTGAGCATCGATACCGCGGCCCCCGCCTTGATAGGCATAAGTGGCATCGGTGAAGCGATCGCTCAGCACCCAGGCGCCGCGCGCCAAAGCCGGCAGAATCAGCCGTTGCAGATGCTCAGCGCGGGCAGCAAACATCAGCAATAACTCTGTGTGTTCATGCATGGCCGGCAGCTCCGGCGACAACAACAGGCCACGTATGGCCTCGGCCATTTCCGTGCCCCCCGGCTCACGCGTCGTGACCACCTCATGACCTTGCGCGCGCACATGCTCAGCCAAGGCCTCGAGATGGCTGGATTTACCCACCCCTTCCGTGCCTTCCAGGGTGATAAATCGTCCCTTAAGCGGCTTATCAGCGTCCATAACGACTGGCATCGCCTCCGAGTAGATAATCAATCACAGCGCGCCGATGCTCTTCATAAGTTTTGGAGAAATGATGTGAGCCATCACCGCGCGATACAAAAAACAAGACCTCTTCATCGGCGGGATTCACCGCTGCGCGCAACGAGGCTAAGCCCGGCAAGCCAATAGGTGTTGGTGGTAAGCCCGCATGTAGATAAGTGTTATAAGGTGTATCGCGGCGCAGATCACTGCGGCGAATGCGGCCGTCAAATTGCTCCATCCCATAGATCACCGTCGGATCCGTTTGCAGACGCATACCCCTGCGCAGGCGCTCTGTGAACACCGCAGAGACACGTTCACGTTCATCGGCTCGCCCCGTCTCGCGCTCAATAATCGACGCCAAAATCAAAGCCTCATAAGCCGATTGCAGCGGTAAGTTGGGCTGACGTTCTTCCCAAACCTCATGCAAGGCGCGCTGCATACGCTGATGGGCACGCCTGAGAAACTCTAGATCCGTTGTGCCGCGCGGAAAAGCATAGGTATCGGGGAAGAACCAACCCTCGGGATGCGCATCCGGCATGCCCAGAAGGTTCATAATCCCCGCTACCTCTTCGTCTTCCAAAGTCACCGTGATGTAAGGGTGGGTGTGCAAGGCGACTAATAACTGGCGAAATGTCCAGCCCTCGGGGACGGTGAGGCTGTATTGCACCATCTGCCCGCTGGTCAATAGCGTCAATAAATCCCTGGCCGTCATCTCAGGAAGCAGTTCGAATTCACCGGCACGAATGCGAGCTGCCAGATCCGAGCGACGCGCATGAAACTCCCAGTAGCGCGGCCTTTGTAATAAATCCTGTTGACTGAGCTCGGCGGCCAGGCGGCGCAAAGAGGTTCCAGGGGCTACTTGGTAGACCATGGGCTCTGCCAGTCCCAGCGGTCGGTTCAAGCTGCGCTGATAATCCACCACTAAGGCCAAACCCAGCAGAAAAGGCAACACCAGCGCTAGCACCCATGAGCGTCTCATCAGCGCCTCTTCGCCGGCTTACGCTGCAACAGACGCTGCAGGCGCCGCACCCCATCACTGATAACAAATTGCTGGTCCTGAAATTGCCGCACGGGCCACAGCCCAAAAACCGTATTGGTCAGGAATAAGCCCTCAGCGTCTGCTAAATCCGCCAAGGATAGGGGTCTCTCCTCGCAGGCAAAGCCCAACAAGCCAGCCGCCGCCATTAACCGTTGACGGGTAATCCCAGCGATACCACAGTGATCCAGTTGGGGCGTAAGCAATTGATTTCCCAGCACCATAAATATATTGCTCATGGTGCCACAAATCACCCGCCCTTCCTGATCCAACATCAGGCCCTCTTGAAACTCATCTTGCCATTCTGACCTGGCCAGTACTTGTTCCAACCGGTTTAAGTGCTTAATGCCGGCCAATAAGGGCTGATGTGCCAGGCGCGTCTCGCATAAACGCAGCAAAACGCCCTGCTCGGCCCAGGCGGGGTCATAATCGGGCATGGGCCCCACCTGTAGAAACCAGCGTGGGTGTGTCATTTGGGGAGGGCGATAGCCGCGCGGGCCACTGCCTCGTGTGACAATCAGCTTTAATACTGCTGCTTCGTGCTCGCCGGCGGCTTGGGCCAGGTCTGATTCCAAAGTCGACCAATCAGTCAGGGCTATTTTAAGCCGCTCTAGGCCCCACTGTAAGCGCCGGCGATGCAAAGGCCAGTGCAGGACTGCTCCGTCAGCCACGCGTAGGGTCTCAAAGACACCATCGCCGTAGTTAATCCCGCGATCATCACCGGGAATCAGAGTCAGGTCATTAGGCCCATGCGAAGGCGTCATGGGATGGCTGCGGGCCTTAGAGCTTACGGAAGATCAGCGTGCCGTTGGTGCCGCCAAAACCAAAAGAATTAGACACAGCGACATTGACTGCCTGTTGCCGCGCTGTATGCGGCACATAGTCCAGATCACATTCCGGATCTGGGTTGTCCAAATTGATGGTCGGGGGGATCACGCCATGGTGCAAGGCCAAGATACTGAACACCGCCTCCACGCCGCCGGCCGCACCCAAAAGATGCCCGGTCATGGATTTGGTCGAACTCACCGCTATTTTCTTAGCATGATCGCCCAAGGCGCGCTTAACACCCATAGTTTCGGCTTTATCACCCGCCGGGGTCGATGTGCCGTGAGCATTCACATAGTCGATTTGGTCGGCATTCAGCCCTGCGCTTTTCAGCGCCATCTGCATGCAGGCCGCTGCACCTTCACCCCCTTCAGAGGGCTGCGTCATGTGAAAAGCATCAGAGTTCCAACCAATACCCGCCAGTTCGCAGTAAATCCGCGCGCCGCGGGCCTTGGCGTGTTCGTATTCTTCCAGCACTACCACGCCAGCGCCGTCACCCAGCACAAAGCCATCGCGATCGCGGTCCCAGGGACGACTGGCCTGTTCTGGAGCGTCGTTGCGGGTCGAGAGCGCACGAGCTGCGGCAAAACCGCCGATACCCAATGGCGTGGTCGCCATTTCGGCACCGCCGGTCACCATGGCATCGACATCGCCATACATGATCATGCGCGCAGCATCACCAATGCTATGGGTGCCGGTAGCACAGGCAGAAACTAGGGAGATATTTGGGCCTTTGAGGCCATGCATGATCGAGAGATTGCCCGACACCATGTTAATGATGGAGCTGGGCACAAAAAACGGGGAAATCTTGCGAGCGCCGCCTTTGAGGTAGGCGTCGTAACTTTTTTCGATATAAGGCAGGCCACCAATGCCTGAGCCGATAGACACACCGATACGCTCAGCATTAGCTTCGGTGACTTCGAGGCCGGAATCACGTAAGGCCTGAACGCCGGCCGCCACACCGTAATGGATGAAGGTATCCATCTTGCGCTGCTCTTTGGGGGTGATGTAATCATCGGCATTGAAATCACGCACCGCTCCGGAGATGCGTACGGGCATCTCAGAGGCATCGAATACATCGATGGCCGAGATACCGCTTTTACCCGCAGTGATGTTCGCCCATGCGGTTTCGATGGTGGATCCCACCGGAGAGACAATGCCCAGACCGGTGATGACGACGCGCCGTTTAGACAAATGCTAACCCTCTTACTTGGTCTTCTTTAGCAACCAAAATGCGAACCCGTCCCTTTGTACATGGGCCGGGCCGCATTGGTTGCATCAATCACCCCACCCAAGCTTAGGCGCTGGGCAGATGCTCATTGATGTAGTCGATGGCTTGCTGCACCGTGGTGATCTTTTCGGCTTCTTCATCAGGAATTTCGGTTTCAAACTCCTCTTCCAGTGCCATCACCAGTTCGACCGTGTCCAGCGAGTCTGCGCCCAGATCGTCGACGAAAGATGCGCTGTTGGTGACATCTTCTTCCTTAACGCCCAACTGTTCCACAACAATCTTGCGGACACGTTCTTCGATATTACTCATTGTTTGCCAATCCCCTTGTGGATAAAAAATGCAGCATGAAAACGCCGCTATTGTAGTGAAATCGATCCAGTGGATCCACTTTACCGTATTGCTTATGGCATAAACATCCCGCCGTTGACATGCAGGGTCTCGCCGGTAATGTAAGCCGCAGCAGGCGAAGCCAGAAATGCCACAGTCGCTGCGATCTCTTCTGGTTGGCCCAATCGTGCCAACGGAATCTGTCCCAAAAGTGCTTCACGATGGGCTTCCGGTAGGTTTCGGGTCATATCCGTATCAATAAATCCAGGGGCAACCGTGTTCACGGTAATGCCTCGAGAACCTACTTCACGCGCCAGGGATTTGGCCAATCCCAGCAGCCCAGCTTTAGCTGCGGCATAATTCGTCTGGCCGGCATTGCCGGCTGATCCCACCACCGAGCCGACATGGATAATGCGGCCTTTACGCGCTTTCATCATGCCGCGCAAAACGGCCCGAGTAACGCGAAAAACCGCAGTCAGATTGGTTTGGATGATGTCATCCCACTCTTCGTCTTTCATTCGCATCATCAGGTTATCGCGCGTGATGCCGGCATTGTTCACCAAAATGGTGACGCTGCCATGACGCTCATTGATCTGATCGATGATTTGGGTGATGGCATCGGCGTCATTGACATTCAAGGCCATGCCTTCGCCCTTCACGCCTTCAGCCTGCATCCAATGGGTAATGGCCTGAGCACCTTCTTCTTTGGTGGCAGTGCCGATCACGGTGGCGCCCTGCTGTGCTAGTTGCAGGGCGATGGCTTTACCGATGCCACGGCTAGCGCCAGTGACCAAGGCGATTTCATCTGTGAGTAACATGTCCGGAAAATTCCTTTATTGATTCAGGCGGCGCGACCCAGTTGCATGGCCGCCTCAAGACTTTCGGGATCCGAAACGCAATGCAGTTCTAGCGACGAATCAATGCGTTTATTGAGGCCAGTAAGCACTTTGCCGGGACCCATTTCGATAATGCGGGTTATTCCCTGAGCCGACATGGCTTGAATGGTTTCCACCCAGCGCACCGGTTGTTTCACTTGCGCCGCCAAAGCCGAGCGAATAATAACCGGCTCTTCGTGGCTGGCAACATCCACATTATGCAGTACCGGAACCTTTGGGGTTTGCACGGAGATGCCTTCGAGTTTTTGATGCAGCTGCTGGCTGGCGTTGTTCATCAGGCGGCAGTGCGAGGGAACGCTGACTGGTAGCGGCAAAGCGCGCTTGGCACCCGCTGCCTTGGCGGCTTGCATGGCCGCCTCCACCGCGACTTTTTCACCAGCGATGACTACTTGGCCTGGCGCATTGAAATTCACGGCTTCGACCACGCCCGCATCTGCCACGCTTTTGCAGGCGGCCTGAACCGCATCATCATCCAGACCAATAATGGCCGCCATCGCTCCCTCACCCTCAGGGACGGCGTTTTGCATCAGCCGAGCGCGCTCAGCCACCATGCGCACCGCTTGTGCATAATCCAAACTGCCCGCGCACACCAAAGCAGAATATTCACCCAAACTGTGGCCGGCCATCATGGCCGCCGGTGCCCCGCCTTGCGCCGCCCAGACGCGCGCTACCGCGACGCCCGCAGCCAGCATCAAAGGTTGAGTATTTTCGGTGCGGTTGATCGCCTCGACGGGACCCTCGCAAGCCAGTTTCCAGAGATCAAGTTCCAAGACCTCACTGGCCTGGGCAAAAGTCTGTTCAACCTCGGGGAAACGCTGTGCCAATGCGCCCAGCATGCCCAATGACTGCGAGCCCTGACCCGGAAATACATAGGCAATCTGCATGGGGTTTCCTTACTCTCTCTACGGGAAAAACGCGTAGTTTAGGCGCATCGACGGAAAAGGTGCAAACACGCCTAGGGCTTGTTTTATGTGCGCCAGTGTTGATAATGAGGCGCTTCGTTCCACAACCCCCAGGGGCCTATGCCCAAAGAAGATCATATAGAAATGGAAGGCACGGTTCTCGAGAACCTGCCTAACACCGTGTTTCGCGTTGAGTTGGACAATGGTCACGTTGTTACCGCCCACATCTCCGGCCGCATGCGCAAGCATTATATCCGCATCCTTCGCGGTGACCGGGTCATGGTGCAAATGACGCCTTATGATTTGACCAAAGGCCGGATCGTTTACCGAAACAAGTAAAAACCGTGCCCTTAAGAAGGCACGGCTTCCGTTTCATAATTCAGGGCCAGTTTGTCATTGTCGACAATGACATGCACCTCACCGCCCTCAGATAGCCGCCCAAACAGCACTTCCTCGGCCAGCGGCTTTTTGATGTGCTCCTGAATCACGCGGGCCATGGGACGCGCGCCCATTTTCGGATCATAGCCATGCTCGGCCAGCCAGGCCCGAGCCTCATCCTCCACGACCAAGAGCACTTTCTTCTCATCCAGCTGTGCTTGCAGTTGCGTGAGAAACTTGTCCACCACATTGACGATGGTGGCCGGGTCCAGCGCCTTGAACTGGATGATGCTGTCCAAACGATTGCGAAACTCCGGACTGAAGGCGCGTTTTAGGGCCTCCATGGCATCGGTGGAGTGATCCTGTTGGGTAAAGCCCATAGTGCTGCGGCTCGACAGCTCAGCGCCAATGTTGCTGGTCATCACTAGGATGACATTACGGAAGTCGACCTTACGCCCGTTGGTGTCGGTCAAAGTGCCATGATCCATGACCTGCAGCAGCAGGTTAAAGACATCGGGATGCGCTTTTTCGACTTCATCGAGCAGCAACACAGCATGCGGGTGTTTGAGAACCGCATCAGTCAGTAGCCCGCCCTCGTCATAGCCCACATAACCCGGAGGTGCGCCAATCAAGCGAGATACCGTGTGGCGCTCTATGTATTCGGACATATCAAAACGCACCAGCTCAATGCCCAACACATTGGCCAATTGACGGGTTACCTCAGTCTTACCCACGCCCGTGGGGCCAGCAAACAAGAATGAGCCAATGGGCTTATCGCCATCACCCAAGCCCGAGCGTGCCATTTTGATGGCAGCAGACAGAGTCTCGATGGCTTCATCTTGCCCGAACACCACCATTTTCAGATTGCGCTCGAGGTTTTTCAGCACATCCATATCCGAGGCGGACACGCTTTTAGGCGGTATGCGGGCAATGCGCGCCACGATCGACTCGATATCATGCACCGAGATGGTTTTCTTGCGGCCACTGGCGGGCTGCAAACGCCGGTTGGCCCCCGCCTCATCAATCACGTCGATAGCTTTATCGGGCAGATGCCGATCGGTGATGTAGCGACTCGCCAGTTCAGCAGCGCAGCGCAGAGCCTTAACGGTGTAGCGCACGTCATGGTGTTCTTCAAAGCGGCTTTTCAGCCCCTTAAGAATTTCGATGGTTTCCTCCACGCTAGGCTCGTTCACATCAATTTTTTGGAAGCGTCGGGCTAGCGCGCGGTCTTTCTCGAAAATACCTCGATATTCCTGATAAGTGGTTGATCCGATGCACTTTAACTCACCCGTAGCCAGCATCGGCTTAATCAAATTAGAGGCATCCATGACTCCGCCAGAGGCCGAGCCTGCACCGATGATCGTATGAATCTCATCGATGAACAGCACTGCACCCGGCTCCTTTTTCAGCTGCGCCAAAACGCCTTTTAAGCGCTTTTCGAAATCGCCGCGATACTTGGTTCCGGCCACCAAACCACCCAGATCCAGCGAATAAATGGTGCTCTCAGCCAATACCTCCGGCACTTCGCCATCGACAATTTTCTTGGCCAGTCCTTCAGCGATAGCCGTCTTGCCGACGCCCGCTTCGCCGACAAACAGTGGATTATTCTTACGACGGCGACACAGGATTTGCACGGTGCGCTCTAATTCTTCAGCACGACCGATCAGTGGGTCAATACGACCCTGAAGCGCCATTTCATTGAGGTTAGTGGCGTAGGTTTCGAGGGCATTCTTGGCCTTACCCTCCTCGCCTTCTTGCACCTCGGGCCCGCTGGCAGCAGCCTCTTCATCCATTGCATCGCCACTTTTCGAGATGCCGTGGGAGATATAATTCACCACATCCAGTCGCGCCAAATCATGCTGGCCCAATAAAAACACCGCGTGCGATTCCTGCTCACCGAAGATGGCGACCAGCACATTGGCGCCGGAGACTTCTTTGCGGCCGGAGGATTGCACATGAAACACGGCGCGCTGCAAAACTCGCTGAAACCCTAAAGTGGGCTGAGTATCGCGCGGGTCGCGCAAAGGCAGCTTGGGAGTATTGGTTTCGATGAACTCCACGAGTTCATCGCGCAGGGCTTCGACCTTAATGCCGCAGGCACGAAACACATTCACTGCAGTGGGATTATCAGTGAGGGCCAGCAGCAGGTGCTCAACGGTCATGAACTCATGGCGTTTTTCACGTGCGGCTTTGAAAGCCATGTTCAGGGAAAACTCGAGTTCTTTGTTTAGCATAGTTTGCTCTAGGCCTCTTCCATCGCACACAGCAGGGGGTGCTGGTGCTCTCGTGAGTAGTCATTGACCTGTGCCACCTTGGTTTCGGCGATATCGCGGCTGTAGATCCCGCAAACGCCCTTACCTCGGGTATGCACATGCAACATAACCCGGGTCGCTTTTTCCCGGTCCATGGCGAAAAACACTTCCAATACTTCGACCACAAACTCCATGGGCGTGTAGTCGTCGTTCAATAACAACACTTTAAATCGCGGTGGCGGCTTGAGTTCAGGACGGGCTTCGTCCAATGCCAAGCCTTGGCCCTGATCTTGATCTGGTTTGTGATCGTCTCCCTTACTCATAGTTCCATTGTGCGGCCTTTTGTGCGCAATTCAACACCTCAAGCCATGTGGTCAATAATATTGTCACCAAAATCTGAACAGCTCAGCTCTGTGGTGCCTTCAACCGCGCGGGCAAAATCATAGGTAACCCGACCTGAGCTAATCGCACCGCTAAGCCCGGTTATGATTAGGTCTGCCGCTTCAGTCCAGCCCATGTGACGCAACATCATTTCAGCAGACAGAATAATCGAGCCCGGGTTCACCCGATCCAGACCCGCATATTTGGGGGCCGTGCCGTGCGTGGCTTCGAACATGGCCACGGTATCCGAAAGATTGGCGCCTGGGGCAATACCGATACCGCCCACCTGAGCCGCCAGAGCATCAGAGATGTAATCGCCATTGAGATTGAGCGTGGCAATGACGCTGTAGTCCTGTGGACGCAGCAGGATTTGTTGTAAGAAATTATCAGCAATCACGTCTTTGATGATCATGTCGCGACCGGTCTTGGGGTTTTTCAGCGTGCACCAAGGCCCGCCATCCAGCTCCGTGGCACCAAACTCTTCTATGGCCAGTTCGTAGCCCCAGTTTTTAAAGGCGCCTTCGGTGAACTTCATGATGTTGCCTTTGTGTACCAAAGTGACCGAGTCGCGGTCGTTGTCGATCGCGTACTGAATGGCCTTGCGCACCAAGCGCTGGGTGCCATCTCGGGATACCGGTTTAACGCCGATGCCGCTGCTCTCTGGGAAGCGAATCTTGGTCACACCCATCGTGTTCAAGAGAAAATCAATCACCTGCTTGGCTTCGGGCGACTCGGCAGCCCACTCGATCCCAGCATAAATGTCTTCCGAGTTTTCCCGGAAGATCACCATATCGGTGCGCTCGGGAGTTTTCAGCGGGCTGGGCACGCCCGTGAAATAACGAATGGGGCGCTGGCAGACATACAAATCCAGTTCCTGACGCAGCGCCACATTGAGGGAGCGAATGCCACCCCCCACCGGCGTGGTCAGGGGACCTTTAATCGAGACCACATAGTCACGAATCGCCTCCATGGTTTCAGTCGGCAACCAATGATCGCCGCCGTAGACATGCGTGGCTTTCTCGCCGGCGTAAACCTCCATCCACGCGATACGTTTTTTCCCGCCGTAAGCTTTTTCCACCGCGGCATCCACCACCTTAATCATCACCGGACTAATATCGACGCCGATGCCGTCCCCTTCGATGTAGGGGATAATGGGGTTATCGGGGACGTTTAAGGAGAAGTCAGCGTTGGCTGTGATGCGGGTCCCTTGTTCCGGGATTTTGATATGTTCGAAGCCCATAGCGTTTCCTTTGCCTGACGTGAATTGGCATGTCACAAACCTGTTTGGATTATACACAGTCTGTGGTTTACGGTAGTGTGCACCGCCCCAGCCTTTTCGTGAAGCCATGCGGGAGAGACTTTTGCACAGTGTATGGACCCCCAGAGTGACGGTAGCCGCTGTCATTGAGCAGCAGCAAAAATTCCTCTTGGTTGAGGAGCTTGAAGCTGGGCGAAAGGTGCTTAACCAACCGGCTGGGCATCTTGAGGAAGGCGAAAGCCTGTTGCAGGCGGTGGTGCGCGAGACCCTAGAAGAGACTGGCCGCGATCTGCAACCGGTGGCCATTACCGGCCTCTACCGCTGGGCTTGGGCTGAGAAAAACCTCACCTTTTTGCGCCTGGCAGTGTGTGGCCAGGTATCTGAGCCATTGCCAGGCAGAACCATCGATGACGACATTATCGGATGGCGCTGGGTGGGTGTTGAGGAACTGCGGGCTGATCCAACGCAATTACGCAGTCCCCTGGTCTTGACCTGTATCGAGGATTATCTCAAAGGACAGCGTTATCCTTTGGATCTACTCATTGATCTTTAGGGCCCTATGAACGCCAACGCTGAGCGCATTATCGTCGGCCTGTCCGGCGGTGTGGATTCCGCTGTGGCGGCGCTGCGCCTGTTGGAAGCCGGTTACCGCGTCGAAGGCCTGTTCATGAAGAACTGGGAGGATGACGATGAGCCAGGCTATTGTGCGGCGGCTGAGGACTTAGAAGATGCCAAAGCCATTTGCCGGATGCTGGAGATCACCCTGCATAAGGTGAATTTCGCGAGCGAGTACTGGGATCGAGTGTTTGCGCATTTTCTTCAGGAATATCGCGCTGGTCGCACACCCAATCCCGATATTCTATGTAATCGCGAAATCAAATTCCGCGCCTTTTTGGATTACGCCAGAAAGCTAGGTGCCGCGGGCATTGCCACAGGACACTATGCTCGTGTGGCTGAGGATCATGGCCGGTTTCAGCTGCTGCGGGGCCGGGATCGTAACAAAGATCAATCCTATTTTCTTTATACCCTCGGGCAAGAGCAGTTATGTGTCAGCCACTTCCCGCTGGGCGATTTAGCAAAGCCCGAAGTGCGCGCCATCGCCGCGGCTGCGGGCTTTCCTAACCACGCCAAAAAAGACAGCACGGGCATTTGTTTTATCGGCGAGCGGCGTTTTGCGGATTTCTTAAAGCGTTATCTGCCCGCCCAGCCCGGCGAGATCATCAGTATCGATGGCGATATCTTGGGTGAGCATCAAGGCCTGATGCTCTACACCCCGGGTCAGCGCCAGGGCCTGGGAATTGGCGGCGTGGCGGGCCAAGATGAAGCGCCTTGGTATGTGGTGGATAAGGATTTAGCCAAGAATCGCTTGATCGTCGCTCAAGGCCATGATCACCCTGCTCTGTTGGGCAGCGCTCTAATCGCTCAAGACATGCATTGGGTATCCGGCGCCCCTCCCGCTGAGGACCTGGCTGACGGACAAGCTTATGAGGCGATGATCCGCTATCGTCAGAAACCTCAGGCCTGCCGTTTACGCGCTCTTGAGAACCGTCCGCAACAATACCGCATCGAGTTTACCGCGCCGCAACGTGCGATCGCGCCAGGCCAATCCGTGGTGCTTTACCAAGGCGAAATCTGTTTGGGCGGTGGGGTCATTCAGGAACGCAGCTGATCTCGGTTATAGTAAGCCCTCATTTATTGCCAATCGGCTGACACACTCCCCATGCAAGCCAATGACACCAACCGTGCTTTAGCCATATCCGCATTGTGCCAAGCGGTGAGCTTGGTGCGCAGCATCGCTTGGAAAGGCGAATACGATGAAGCGGTGATGACACCGCTAGTCACCAGCCTATTTCAGTTCAGCGCTGACTCTATTGAGGAAGTCTACGGCGGTGTTGCCGCGCTCGAGCCGGGCCTGCGCATTATGGTTGAACAGTTTTCCTCCAAGGACGCAAGCCTTGAACGTGAAACCGCCACTTATGTGCTGAGTGTGTTGAATTTGCAGCGCTTGTTGATGCGCAATCCCGAGGCCATTGAAGCCCTGCGCCGTGGTATTGAAGTCGCTCAAGCCCAAAGTGAGAGCTTTGGACTGCTGCATGAGAATATTATCGAGCGCTTGGGTAGCACCTACCGCGAGAGTATCAGCACCCTCGGACCGCGCATTATGGTGCAAGGTGATAACACCTATCTTAAGGACCCAAAACTGGCCGCCACCATCCGCACGCTACTGCTGACCGCCATTCGTGCCGCGACATTATGGCAGCAAGCTGGAGGCGCTCGCTGGCGCCTCATATTCGGCCGCAAAGCCCTCGTCCGTGAGGGCCGTGCCCTGTTGCATCAGATCAACGCTTAAGCCGCTACCACCGGGATCACGGTTTTCGCCGCATCTTGGTATTCGGCGATCTGATCAAAGTTCAGGTAGCGATAGACCTCACCGGCCATGGTGTTGAGATCGGCCGCATAGCCCAGATACTCCTCCACCGTTGGCAGGCGACCCAGCACTGCCGCCACTGCGGCCAATTCCGCCGAAGCCAGATACACATTGGCGGCATCGCCGAGGCGATTGGGGAAGTTTCGGGTGGAGGTCGAGACCACCGTGGATTTCGCGGCAACGCGCGCCTGATTGCCCATGCACAGCGAGCAGCCGGGCATCTCCGTTCGCGCGCCCGCCTTCCCAAAGATGCTGTAGTAGCCCTCTTCAGTGAGTTGCTGCTGATCCATGCGGGTTGGCGGGGCCACCCAAAGCCGGGTTGGCAAGGTGCCGCCAAATTTTTCCAACAGTTTACCGGCAGCGCGGAAATGACCAATGTTGGTCATGCATGAGCCGATAAACACTTCATCGATGGAATCGCCGGTGACATCGGATAACAAACGCGCATCATCGGGATCATTCGGGGCACACAAAATCGGCTCTTTGATCTCATTCAGATTGATCTCAATGACCGCCGAATATTCGGCATCCGCATCCGCACGCATCAGGCTAGGATTGGCCAGCCAGTCTTCCATGGCTTTGGCACGGCGCTCTAGGGAACGGGCATCGCCATAGCCACTGGCAATCATCCAGCGCAGCATGGTGATATTAGAGCGCAAATACTCCGCCACCCGTTCTTCCGATAAGGTGATGGTACAACCGCCAGCCGAGCGCTCAGCTGAGGCATCGGAGAGTTCAAAGGCTTGTTCCACCGTTAAATCTTCTAAACCTTCAATCTCAAGAACACGTCCTGAAAATATGTTTTTCTTACCTTTTTTCTCAACGGTAAGAAGGCCCTGCTGAATCGCGGTATAGGGGATGGCATGCACCAAATCGCGCAGAGTAATGCCCGGCTGCATTTGACCTTTAAAGTGCACCAACACCGATTCGGGCATGTCCAAAGGCATGACGCCCGTGGCCGCGGCAAAAGCCACCAAGCCAGATCCCGCCGGGAAGGAAATCCCCGTGGGGAAACGCGTATGCGAGTCGCCGCCGGTACCGACGGTGTCGGGCAGCAGCATGCGATTCAACCAGGAATGGATCACGCCATCACCCGGGCGCAGCGAGACACCGCCGCGGTTCATGATGAAATCCGGCAGCGTATGGTGGGTACTCACATCCACCGGTTTGGGGTATGCCGCCGTATGACAGAATGACTGCATCACCAAGTCGGCTTGGAAGCCCAAACAGGCCAGGTCTTTGAGCTCATCACGGGTCATGGGGCCGGTGGTGTCCTGAGATCCCACGGTGGTCATGCGCGGCTCACAATAAGTACCCGGGCGAACGCCAGCAACACCGCAAGCTTTGCCCACCATTTTCTGCGCCAGCGTGAAGCCTTTGCCGCTGTCGGCCGGGGCTTGTGGGCGCTTAAACACGGTGGAGGGCTCAAGGCTCAGTGCCTCACGCGCACGATCGGTCAGGCCGCGGCCAATAATCAGCGGGATACGACCCCCAGCACGCACTTCATCCAGAATCACCGGTGTGCGCAGTTCGAAGGTGGTAATGACTTCGTCCGTGTCATGACGGCAAACCTTGCCGGCATGTGGGTAAATATCCACCACATCGCCCATGTTCAAGCCATCGACATCCAACTCAATGGGCAGAGCTCCCGCATCTTCCATGGTGTTAAAGAAAATCGGCGCGATTTTGCCGCCCAAACACACCCCGCCAAAGCGCTTATTCGGGACATAGGGGAGATCATCACCGATGTACCACAGCACCGAGTTGGTGGCGGATTTGCGCGAAGATCCGGTGCCCATGACATCGCCCACGAGGGCGACGGGGTGACCTTTTTGTTTCAGCGCTTCGATCTGCTCTTGCGCATTGGTGATGCCTTCCCGGGGCATCTTGTACATGGCTTTGGCATGCAGCGGAATGTCGGGGCGGCTCCAAGCATCAGGCGCCGGCGACAAATCATCGGTATTGGTCTCACCCGGCACCTTGAAAATGGTGACCGTCAGTTTTTCAGGGACTTCCGGCTTATTGAGGAACCATTCGGCATCGGCCCAGGACTGAACCAGGTTTTTCGCGTGAGCATTGCCACTCTCCGCGCGCTCTTGCACGTCATGAAAGGCGTCAAACATCAGCAATGTGTGTTTGAGCTCTTCGGCAGCCGCTTCAGCCAGCTGGGCGTCATCCAACAGTTCGACCAAAGTGGCGATGTTATAGCCGCCTTGCATGGTGCCCAACAACCGGATGGCGTGGCGGGCATCAATCAGCGGCGAGCTGGCCTCGCCTTTCGCAATGGCCGAGAGAAAACCAGCTTTCACGTAGGCGGCTTCATCCACACCCGGGGGCACGCGGTGGGTGATTAAATCCAATAAAAACTCTTCCTCGCCGGCGGGCGGGTTTTTCAGCAGATCCACCAGCTGAGCCGTCATGTCGGCATCTAGAGGCTTAGGTACAATCCCTTCTTGGGCGCGTTCAGCAACGTGTTGGCGATAGGCTTCTAGCATGGCGGATCCCCCTCCGAAGTAACCGGCGATTCCGGTTGTGTGGAATATGACTGCTGTGGGTGTGGCTTTTTGACACCATTGGTTTTTGCAGAGCAGCATTCTAGCCTAAGGCGCCGATGGCGACCACTGACAGCGCGCAAGCTAAAAACAACTAAGTCTTTGCCTGCCACTGGGTAGGCCAGACCGCCAGGAGACTCACCATGTCAGATAGCTTCCAAACCCAGACCACATTGCCGGTAGGTGGTAAGACCTTTCACATCCGCTCTCTCAGCGCCTTACGGGCCACTCATGACATTGACCGTCTGCCCTTTTCGCTGAAGGTTTTGTTAGAGAATCTGCTGCGCACGGAGGATGGCGTCAATGTCACGAAAGAGCATATCCAGGCATTGTTGGATTGGGATGCTCAAGCCGAGCCCAGCAAGGAAATTGCCTTCACGCCAGCGCGCGTGGTGCTGCAGGATTTTACCGGCGTGCCGGCGGTGGTCGATCTGGCGGCGATGCGCGATGCGATGCAGTCTTTGGGTAAAGACCCAGCGCGTATCAACCCTTTGACCCCCGTCGACTTGGTCATCGATCACTCGGTGATGGTCGATCATTTTGGGGGTGCCGACTCCTTGGACCTCAACATTAAGCTGGAATACCACCGCAACCGCGAGCGTTATCAGTTCCTGCGCTGGGGCCAACAAGCCTTCGATAATTTTAGGGTCGTACCCCCAGGCACTGGCATCGTGCATCAGGTCAATCTTGAATATCTGGCGCAGACCGTGTTCGTGCGTGAGGATAACGGCAGCCTGCAGGCCTATCCCGACACTTTGGTGGGCACTGACTCGCATACCACCATGATCAATGGCCTCGGTGTTTTGGGCTGGGGTGTGGGCGGTATCGAAGCCGAAGCCGCCATGCTGGGGCAGCCGATTTCCATGCTAATTCCACAAGTGGTGGGCTTTAAACTGACCGGCCGCCTGCCTGAGGGCGCTACCGCCACCGATTTGGTACTGACAGTCACCGAGATGCTGCGCGCACAAGGCGTGGTGGGTAAGTTTGTCGAGTTTTTCGGCGATGGCTTGGATCATCTGCCTCTGGCGGACCGCGCCACGATTGCCAATATGGCCCCGGAATATGGCGCCACCTGCGGCATCTTCCCCATCGACCAAGAAACCCTGAATTATCTCAGCCTCTCGGGTCGCGATACTGAGCAGGTACAGCTGGTCGAGGCCTACGCCAAAGCGCAGGGCCTGTGGCGTGAAACCGGCGCTCGTGAGGCCGATTACAGCGCGCGCCTGGAGCTGGACCTGGGCTCAGTCGTGCCCAGCTTAGCTGGTCCGCGTCGTCCTCAGGACCGGATCGCCCTGACCCAAGCGAAAAGCAGCTATGAGCAGACTTTAAAAAGTCATTTGGCGGACACCCCCGATGCGGTGGCGGCTGATGCCACGGTCAGCTACACCGTTGAGGACACAACATATGAACTGCCGCATGGCGCCGTGGTGATTGCCGCCATTACCTCATGCACCAACACCTCCAATCCGGCGGTTTTGTTGGCCGCCGGGCTGGTGGCGAAAAAAGCCCAAGCCTTGGGCCTCAAACCCAAACCTTGGGTGAAAACCTCCTTGGCGCCGGGCTCTCAAGTGGTACCCGCCTACTTAGAGAAAGCCGGGCTGCTTAAGCCGTTGGCGGATCTGGGCTTTAATGTGGTGGGCTTTGGTTGTACCACCTGTATTGGCAATTCCGGACCTCTGTCTGAGCCCATCAGTCAGGCCATTCATCAAGGCAAGCTGTTGGCTACCGCCGTACTCTCCGGCAATCGCAATTTTGAGGGGCGTATTCATGCCGATGTGCGCGCCAACTACTTGGCCTCACCGCCACTGGTGGTGGCCTACGCCTTGGCCGGCACCATGAACATTGACCCCTACAGCGAACCTCTGGGCATAGGTAAAGATGGCCAGCCGGTGATGCTCAAGGACATCTGGCCCACCCAAGCGGAGATTGCGGAGCTGCTGGGTGCTAATATTTCCTCGGCCATGTATCGCGACCAGTATGCCGATGTGTTTCAGGGCGATTCCAACTGGCAGAAAATCGCCACGGCAACCTCCGAGCGTTATGACTGGACGGACTCGACCTATGTGAAAAACCCGCCCTACTTCGAGCATATGAGGATGGATCCCGAGGCTATCCAAGAAATGAGTGGTGCGCGTTGCTTGGTCAAAGTTGGAGATTCAATTACCACCGACCACATCTCCCCGGCCGGCAGTATTCATCCGGATAGCCCTGCTGGCCGTTATCTACAAGAGCATGGCATCGAACCCAAAGAGTTTAATTCTTATGGCTCACGCCGCGGCAATCACGAGGTCATGATGCGCGGCACATTTGCTAATGTGCGTCTGCGCAATCAGATGGCGCCAGGCACTGAGGGCGGCTGGACCACGCACATCCCCAGCGGCGAGCGTATAAGCATTTATGACGCGGCCATGCGCTATCGCAATGAGGATGTGCCGCTCATCGTGCTGGCCGGTAAAGAATATGGCACGGGCTCCTCGCGCGACTGGGCCGCTAAAGGCACGCGCTTGCTAGGCATTAGGGCTGTCATCGCCGAGAGCTTTGAGCGCATCCATCGCTCCAACTTGGTTGGATTTGGCGTCTTGCCACTGCAATTTCTGCCCGGCCAAAACGCGCAAGAGCTCGGCCTAGATGGCTACGAAGCCTTCGACATCAGCAGCCTCGATGACGAGCCCCACACCGTGGTGGTCACCGCCCACAATAACCAAGGGGGTCAGACCCCATTCGAAGCCCGGGTGCGCATCGATACGCCCAAGGAATGGGAGTACTACCGTCATGGCGGCATCTTGCACTATGTGCTGAGGCAACTGGCGGCTGCCTGAGATCGACGCTCTTCAGGTACAATGAGCGGCTGTTGCAAGCATAAAGGGCTGGCTCATGGATTTATCGACGCTCACGGCGGTCTCGCCGGTGGATGGACGTTATGCCGACAAGACCGCGGCGCTGCGGCCGATTTTTAGCGAGTACGGGCTGATTCGCCATCGCGTTCAGGTGGAAATCGCTTGGCTGAAATCTTTGGCCGCCGAACCCAAGGTGACCGAAGTGCCGGCCTTTGATGCCGCCACCCTCACCGTCTTGGATGAGATCATCACCAGCTTTTCCGAAGCAGACGCGCGGCGCGTGAAAAACATTGAGCGCACCACCAATCACGATGTCAAAGCGGTGGAGTATTTCCTCAAGGAGCGTGTGGAACAACACCCCCAGCTAGCCGCCGCCAGTGAGTTTTTGCATTTCGCCTGTACCTCAGAGGACATCAATAACCTGTCTTACGCACTGATGCTGCGGGAGGCGCGCAGTCAGGTGCTGCTGCCGATGTTGGATGCCCTGATCGAACAATTGCGCTCCCTGGCGCATGCGCAAGCCGATCAGCCCATGCTCTCGCGCACCCATGGCCAACCCGCCTCACCCACGACGCTGGGCAAAGAAATGGCCAATGTGGTGCATCGCCTGCGCGCGGTGCGCAACGAAGTGGCGGATGTGGTGCTTTTGGGCAAGATCAACGGCGCTGTCGGCAATTACAACGCCCACCTTAGCGCTTATCCAGATATCGACTGGGAAGCCCATGCGAAAGAGTTTATCGAGGGTCTGGGGCTGTCGATGAACCCCTACACCATCCAAATCGAGCCACATGACTATATGGCCTCGTTATTTCATGCACTGGCGCGGTTTAACACCATCCTCATCGATTTATCGCGCGACATCTGGGGCTATATCTCACTGGGTTACTTCAAACAAAAGGTTGTGGCCGGCGAAGTCGGCTCCTCGACCATGCCGCATAAAGTCAATCCCATTGATTTTGAGAATGCTGAGGGAAATTTGGGTCTGGCCAACGCCGTGCTCACGCATCTGGCCGAAAAACTGCCCATCTCGCGTTGGCAGCGTGATCTGACCGACTCCACCGTGCTGCGTAACATCGGCATGGGCTTTGCCTGGTCTGTGATCGCCTACCAAGCGTTAGACAAGGGCATTGGCAAGCTAGAGGTCGACAGTGCGCGCCTGCTCGCGGATTTAGATGCCAACTGGGAAGTCTTGGCTGAACCCATCCAAACCGTGATGCGCCGCTATGGCGTGGAAAAGCCCTACGAGAAGCTCAAGGACTTAACGCGCGGCCAGTGCATTGATCAGCAGCGGCTCGAGGCCTTTATCGACACTTTGGAGATCCCCGAGACTGCCAAGGCCGAACTCAAGCGCCTCACCCCAGCAAACTATCTGGGCAACGCTGCCGCCCAAGCCCGCCGCATCTAGCGAGTATGGGTCAGTGCGTGATGAATGACTTCGGTGCCGGCTCCTGGCTGGTGCCCTTGTTCGCTTAAGTGACGTCGCCACTGCCGAGCGCCCGGTTGGCCAGCAAAAAGGCCCAGCAATGGCTTGATCAGCGTGGGCAGCCGAACCCCGTGTGACAATTGGCTCTCCACGTAATCACAATAATGCAGCACGCAGGCCCGAATATCGGTATCAGCCTCTGTTGATCCATAGAACAGGCGATCGACACGGGCCAAAAGCCCAGGCTGCTGATAGGCGGCGCGGCCAAGCATCACACCATCCACATATTCAAGCTGTGCCATAGCTGATTCAAGATCAGTAAAACCGCCATTGATGATCACCGATAAATCCGGGAATTCCGTCGCCAAACGGTGAACGCGCGGGTAATCCAAGGGCGGCACCTTGCGGTTTTCTTTTGGGCTTAGCCCTGACAGCCAAGCTTTGCGCGCATGCACGATTAAAGTATCCATCCCGGCTTGCACCACGCGCCCAACAAAGTCGCGTAAATACGCATAACTGTCGTGCGCATCGATACCAATGCGGCATTTCACCGTCACCGGTAAATCCACCGCCGCCTTCATCGCCGCCACCGCCTGCGCGACAGTCTCAGGTTCGGCCATCAAACAGGCACCAAAGCGCCCGCTGCTGACCCGATCCGAAGGACAGCCCACATTGAGATTGATTTCGTCATAACCCCACTGCTCGCCCAGGCGCGCACATTGCGCCAAATCAGCCGCATCTGAACCACCCAATTGCAAGGCCACTGGCGTCTCTTCGGGGTTGAACCGCAAAAAGCGGTCTTTGTCACCGTGCAAGATAGCCCCCGTGGTCACCATTTCCGTATACAGATAGGCATGCCGACTCAGCAGACGGGCCAAATAGCGGTAGTGCCGATCGGTCCAGTCCATCATCGGCGCCACACAAAACGTATGGATTGGTTTCTCATCATTGAATGACATGGCGCGCATGGTAAATGGCTTTAGATGCAATCGCCACTGAGGCTCGCATGATGGATTACACTGTGCCGCATGTCTGAAGGGGTCTCACAGTATTCGGGTCGGCGCGTGGTCTTGGTCGGCGCCAGCGGGTTTATAGGTCAAGCCTTAGCGCAAGCATTGGGCGATGAGTTCGATGTGGTCGCGCTAACGCGTTCGCCGGCTTTGGCGGCAGCGGCGCCTTTGGGCGATAAGGTGCAGTGGCAGCATTGTGATCTCTATGATCTAGAAGCGCTCACTCAGGCCTTAAGCGGCTTTGATACGGCCGTCTATTTGGTGCACTCCTTGCGCCCCTCTTCGCGCCTCACCCAGGCAGAGCCGCGGGATATGGATCTGGTGCTGGCTGATAATTTTGCGCGCGCGGCCAAGGCCAGTGGGCTAGGCCAGATCGTCTACCTCAGTAGCCTGATGCCCCGCAGCTTTCGTATTTCTTCCTTATTGTGGAGTCATCGAGAGGTGGAGTTGGCGCTGCAATCTCAAGGCACACCGCTGACGGTTTTGCGTGCCGGGCTCGTGGTTGGACCGGGTGGCACCGCTACACGCCTGATGGTCGAGCTGGTGCGCCGTTTAGGGTATTTGTACCTGCCGCCCAGCGCGCGTTCTGTCACCTATCCCATTGCTTTACGCGATCTCATTCGCGCTTTACGTGTGGTGCTGCAACAGCCTCAGCACTGGCGCGGCAGCTATGATCTGACGGGGCCCGATAAACTGAGTTTTGAGCAGTTACTCAGGATTACCGCGACGCGTTTGGGCCTGAAACGCCGGTTTGTGCGGGTTCCATGGCTGCCCGAGCGTTTTATGGCTTGGAGTATTCGCTGGATAACCGGCGCACCCATCGCGCTGGCCGGCCAAGTGATTGGCAGCCTTCCTGCTGACGCGGATTTACAGCCCAATGCGTTGCAAGATCGAATTGCAGAGGGCCTGTTGGGGTTTGATGCCGCATTGGAAGAAGCGCTGGATGGCACAACGCGACGCGTCAAACCCGGGCCGCGCCAAGCGTTTGAGCCGCAATTAAAATCAGGCCTGCGTCAGGCGAGCCTTGTGCGCTCTATTCAACGGATCATTTTGCCGCCGGGCATGGATTCTGCTTGGGTGGCGCGTAATTACTGGGATTGGTTGGGCAGTTGTTGCGGCGGACTGGTTAAAACCCAATGGGACAGCGATCATTGCGTGGAGATTGGTCTTCGCTTTCCACAACTCACGCTGCTAAAACTGTGTTTGGATACTCAGCTCAGCACAGCCGAGCGGCAGATTTACCGAGTCAAAGGGGGGCTCTTGGCTGGCAAAGGTTCGGGATTGCCTCGCTTTGAATTTCATTGCGTGCTTGAGGGCCGCTATACCATGGCCGCTATCCACGATTTTGCGCCTCGGTTGCCCTGGTATGTTTATATTTGGACCCAAGCCATTGCCCACCTATGGGTCATGCGCCGCTATCAAAGCCATCTGGCGCGCTTGGCGCGGTGAGCAGCGCCCTTCCCTTAGCCAGCCTCATTGCCTATAATGCCGAGCTTTCGGGGCGTAGCGCAGCCTGGTAGCGCACCTGCATGGGGTGCAGGTGGTCGGAGGTTCAAATCCTCTCGCCCCGACCAAACAACCTCCCAGCCAACATCACTCCAGCCTCAAGCGGACGCATACTTCCGCTTCGAGGTCTTTGTTTTAGCGCTTGAGGGTGTGGAGGATTTCTTCCAGCTCGAGGCGCATTTGCCGGATGATTTGCAGGCTTTGGGTGACGTCTTCTTTGGCCTCATCGCCGGAAAGCTTCTGGCGGGCGCCACCGATGGTGTAACCCTGCTCATAGAGCAGACTGCGGATTTGGCGGATTAATAAGACGTCATGGCGCTGATAATAGCGACGGTTGCCCCGTCGCTTAACGGGCTTCAGTGTCGGAAATTCCTGCTCCCAGTAACGCAAGACATGCGGCTTGACCGCGCACAGCTCGCTGACCTCGCCAATGGTGAAGTAGCGCTTTCCCGGAATGACCGGGAGTTCACTGTTATTTGCCATTTCCAGCATAGGTTTCCACTCTTGCCTTGAGCTTTTGCCCAGGTCGGAAGGTCACCACACGGCGAGCCGTGATGGGGATTTCTTCGCCGGTTTTGGGATTGCGGCCGGGCCGCTGGTTTTTGTCACGCAGCGTGAAATTGCCAAAGCCCGAGAGTTTGACCCACTCACCATCCTCGAGGGCGGTGCGCACTTCTTCAAAGAATAGCTCAACGAGCTCTTTGGCTTCGCGCTTGTTCAGGCCCAACTCCTCATAGAGGTGTTCAGCCATTTCGGCCTTGGTCAATGCCATAACATTAAACCCTAAGGGTCACACCCAAGTCTTGTTGCAAATTTGACACAATCGTATGGATCATGGCGTCCACTTCTTCGTCCGTAAGGGTGGATGATAAGTCCTGTAAAATCAAGCCCAAAGCGACACTTTTTCGACCATCGGGTACGCCTTTCCCAGTGTAAAGGTCAAAAATATGCACCTGCTTTAAAAGGGTATGCTCATTTTTGTGTATACATTCCAACATTTTCGCCACCGGCACTTCAGCATCTACTAATAGTGCTAAGTCGCGCCGGATCGCAGGAAAACGACTTAACACTGAATAAGCCGGCAAGCTTCCTAGCCGAATGGCTTCTAAGTCCAACTCAAACAATAACACGCCTGAGGGCAGATCTAGCTCACGCTCCAGTAGCGGATTTAAGCTGCCGCAATGGCCGACGCATGCCCCATTAAGAAAAATGGCCGCACTTTGAGCCGGATGCAAAGCTGGATGCTCAGAAGCCCGCCACTCCGCACGCTCATCTAGGCCCGATAATGCCAATAGGGTTTCCACATCGCCCTTGATATCGAAGAAGTCAGCAGCTCGCGGGGCCGAGTCCCAATGCAGCGGATAAAGCGGTCCGTAAATCAAACCAGCAATGCGCATCTCCTGTTTTAATTCATCACCTTGTGGCACAAAACTAAGGCCAGTTTCAAATAAACGGATGCGCTCTTGTTGGCGGTTGAGGTTGTGTCGCGCTGCCTGAATCAGACCCGGCCAAAGACTCAGGCGCATCACCCCCAAGTCAGCGGAGATGGGATTGGCCAGCGCTAAGGCATTGGCGCCAGGCTCAAGTTGATTCTGCAGTTCGGCATCTACAAAGCTAAAACAAATGGCTTCGAGATAACCCCTATCCGCTAAGGCATGTCTCAGTCGGCTGAGACTCAAGCGCTGCTCTTCAGGCCGTGGCATCTGTACAGACTGTTGCGGCATGATCGAGGGCAGTTGCTCATAGCCCTCTACCCGACCCAGCTCCTCAATAAGATCCACCTCAATGGCCAGATCAAAGCGATAGCTGGGGACAGCGACCTGCCAAATGGGGTCAGACCCCAATTTGGGGTCTGCCCCCATTTTTATTTGGCAGCCGAGGCGCTGCAGGATGTCTTGCATGCGCTCTGCGCTGAGGTCGATGCCCAGCAGGCGCTTCACCTGCGCTGGCCGGAAATGAATCGTGTTGCCGGCGCCGGGCACGTCATCGAGTTGATGACACTGAGTTGGGCCCGGTACACCGCCAACAATCTCTAAGAATAAAGCTGTAGCACGCTCTAGAGCGCGCATGGGCAGCTCGAGATCAACACCACGCTCGAAGCGATGCGAGGATTCCGTATGCAGGCCATGGACGCGGGCGCGACCGGCAATGGCCATGGGAGAAAAATGCGCGGACTCCAAGAAAATGTCTTGGGTTTGGGTATCAACGCCGCTGATCTGTCCGCCCATGACACCCGCCAATGCCAGCACCTGTTGATCATCGGCAATCACCAAATCCTCAGGGCTGAGTTCGGCCTCGGATTCGTCCAACAGGGTGAGTTTTTCCCCGGCTTTGGCCTGACGCACGTGGATTTGACCAGAAAGCCGCGCCAGATCAAAAGCATGCATCGGTTGCCCCAGCTCCAGCATCACATAATTGGTGACATCCACCAAAGGCCCCAGGCTACGAATGCCTGCGCGCCGCAGACGCTCCTGCATCCAAAGCGGGGTAGCCGTTTGGCCATTGACACCCTTGATCACCCGACCCACATACACGGGACAGGCAGACGCTGCTTCCAGGCTTACGGGAAAAGTTGCGTCACTGGCGGCAGTCACCGGCTCACAGGATACCGGATGCAGATCTTTACCCGTCAGAGTCGCCACTTCTCTTGCGATACCCGCTATCGACAAACAATCGGCACGATTAGGCGTCAGGTCGATTTCTAATACCTGATCATCGAGCGATAAATAGGCGCGCAAGTCCTTGCCCACCGGCGCATCGGCTGGCAGGGCCATCAGACCGATATGATCTTCAGACAGACCCAACTCACGAGCGGAGCACAACATGCCATTAGAAGGCGCACCGCGCAGTTTAATGGGTTTAATTTTAAAGTCATTGGGCAACACCGAGCCCACCGGAGCAAAAGGTGCGCGCATCCCCTCATGCACATTGGGCGCACCACAAACCACAGCCTTAGGCTCGGCGGTTCCGTCATTGACCAAACAAATGCGCAATTTATCGGCATTGGGATGGGCTTGAACCGATAAAACTTCTCCCACAACGATGCCGCTAAAGCCACCGGCAACGGGTTCAATGGCATCCAGCTCCAAACCCGCCATGGTCAGTTTATGCCCCAGAGTGACAGCATCTAAACCGTGATCCACCCACTCATTCAGCCAGGCCATACTGATTTTCATGCGATGATTTCCTTTGCGCCGAAATTAAGCGAACTGGCGCAAAAAGCGCACATCATTATCAAAAAACAGGCGCAGATCATTCACGCCATAGCGCAGCATGGCCATGCGCTCCACGCCCAAACCAAAGGCAAAGCCGGTGTAGCGCTCAGTATCGATACCAACGTGTTCGAACACTTTGGGATGCACCATGCCGCAGCCCATGACTTCCAGCCAGCCGGTGTGCTTACAAACGCGGCAGCCCTCCCCGGAACAATGCACGCATTGGATATCTACCTCAGCACTGGGCTCAGTGAATGGGAAATACGAGGGCCGGAAGCGGGTTTTGAGATTGTCTTGTTCAAAAAAGGCGCGCAGAAATTGGTCGAGTACGCCGCGCAAATGCGCAAAGTTCACGCCTTCATCGACCATCAAACCCTCCACTTGATGAAACATCGGGCTGTGGGTTAAATCCGAATCACAGCGATAAACCCGTCCCGGGGCGATAATGCGCAGTGGCGGTTGCTGAGATTGCATCACCCTCACCTGCACCGGCGAGGTATGTGTGCGCAACAGTCGATGGGCGTCGAAATAAAAGGTGTCATGCATGGCGCGTGCCGGATGATGCGCAGGAATATTTAACGCCTCAAAGTTATGGTAATCGTCTTCAACTTCCGGGCCTTCGGCCACCACAAACCCCAAAGGCTCAAGGAGTTGCACAATACGATCGATGGTGCGTGTCACTGGATGCAGGCCGCCCGGTGATTGGCGTCGACCCGGCAAAGTAATATCGACTTTTTCGGCACTCAGGCGTGCAGCCTGCTCGACCGCTTGGAGCGAATCGCGCTTAGTATCGAGTGCCTGGACAATCAGATTTTTGGCTTCATTAATGGTTTGCCCAGCTTGACGCCGATGCTCGGCGGGCAATTGGCCCAAGGTCTTAAGCTGTTCAGTGATCAGGCCTTTCTTGCCGAGGAAATGCACGCGTAGCTCGTCCAGACGAACCAGATTATCGGCTTGTTTGACCGCCGCCAAAGCGGCTTCAGTAATTTTTGAGAGGGATTCCACAAAGCGCCTTTTTATTTTCAAGCCTGACAATAAAAAAGGGGAAGGCAAAAACCGTCCCCTTTTTCACCATAATCTACCTGTCGGCAGACCTCAGAGCGCGGCTTTTGCCTTTTCCGCAATGCGGCCGAAGGCAGCGATATCATGTACCGCCAGATCAGCCAGCACTTTGCGATCAATCTCCACGCCGGCTTTATTCAAACCGTCGATGAGGCGACTGTAGGACAGCTCAAATTGACGCGCCGCAGCATTGATACGGGCAATCCACAGGGCGCGGAACTGGCGCTTGCGCTGACGACGGTCGCGGTATGCGTACTGGCCAGCCTTAGTGACGGCCTGAGTGGCAACGCGATAAACATTTTTACGGGCGCCGTAATAGCCTTTGGCTTTTTTCAGCACCTTCTTGTGACGGGCGTGCGCGGTGACGCCTCTTTTAACTCTTGGCATGGTCGTAATCTCCTGAGAATGGCTTAGCTATTGGGCAGCATCTGGCGTACGGCTGCGACGTCCGAATCATGGACGTGGCTGGCGCCGCGCAAATGGCGCTTACGCTTGGTGCTCTTCTTCGTCAGGATATGACGACGATGCGACTGGTTGCGCTTAAACGCTCCCGAGCCGGTCTTGGTGAAGCGCTTAGCAGCGCCTCGATTGGTCTTCAGCTTCGGCATCTTTGGACTCCTATTATGAAAGACATGAAGGTGTACCGTTTACCCGCACGTCCGAAATAAACTGCTTATTTTTTCTTGGCTCCTAGCACCATCACCATTTGCCGCCCTTCCAACTTGGGCCTTTGTTCAACAGCCGCCAATTCTTCTAAGTCGGCCTCGATACGATCCAAGAGTTGCATTCCCAGCTCTTGGTGAGCCATTTCACGACCGCGAAAACGAATCGTGACCTTGCATTTGTCACCGTTTTCCAAAAATTTCTGCAGATTGCGAAGTTTGACGTTGTAATCGCCAATGTCCGTACCCGGTCGAAACTTAACCTCTTTAACCTGCACTTGTTTCTGATTTTTGCGCGCCGCTTGAGATTTCTTACTCTGCTCAAAGCGGAACTTACCAAAGTCCATCACCCGACAAACCGGCGGCTCCGCGGTTGGCACGATTTCCACCAAATCCAGTTCCGCCTCCTCAGCCACTTTCAAAGCGTCCGGAGTGCTGACTACACCGAGGTTTTCGCCATCGGCACCGATTAAGCGAACCTTGGGAACCAGGATCTGCTCATTAAGGCGGGTTTCTTTTCCAGCGCTGATACTTCAATCCTCCAAAATAGTTTGACCGCGTGACGCGACCTCTTTCGCAAGCACCTCAGCCAGCGCCTCTAACGGCATGCTACCCAAGTCCTTGCCTTCTCGCGTACGCACCGCCACGGCCCCGGATTCCATCTCTCGATCACCGACCACCAATAGATACGGTACGCGCTGCAAAGTATGCTCGCGGATTTTAAAGCCGATCTTCTCGTTTCTCAAGTCGCTTGCCACACGAAAACCGCGATTTTTCAGGCTTTTTTCAATTTCTTGAGCGTAATCGTCCTGTCGATCGGTAATGGTCAGCACCATTGCTTGGGTAGGCGCCAGCCAAAGCGGGAAGTAACCCGCGTAATGCTCGATCAACACACCGAAGAATCGTTCTACCGAGCCCAGCAAAGCGCGATGGATCATGATAGGCCGGCGCCGGCTGTTGTCATCACCCACATATTCCATATCAAAGCGCTCAGGCAGATTGAAATCCAGCTGCACCGTGGAGCACTGCCACTGCCGACCAATCGCATCACGAATCTTAATATCAATCTTGGGGCCGTAAAAAGCACCGCCGCCCTCATCGACCTCATAGTCCAGGCCCTTACGTGCCAAAGCCGCTCGCAACGCAGCGGTCGACTGCTCCCAAATCGCATCGGAGCCCACGGCTTTTTCAGGCCGTGTAGAAAGATTGATATCGAACTCTTTGAAATCAAATGCTTTTAACACATCCAGTGTGAGATCAAGAATGCGCAGAATCTCATCCTCAATTTGGTCCTCGCGACAGAAGATATGGGCATCATCTTGGGTAAAGCCACGCACCCGCATTAAGCCATGCAAAGCGCCGGACATCTCGCGGCGATAGACCGTCCCCATTTCGGCCCAACGCAGCGGTAGATCGCGATAAGAGCGCAACCGATCCTTGTAGATCAGCACGTGGAACGGGCAATTCATAGGTTTGAGCTGAAAGGACTGATGGTCATCCTGCATGGGCTCATACATGGACTCGGCGTAAAAGTCGGCATGGCCTGAGGTTTTCCATAAATCCAAATTGGCGATGTGCGGCGTCACCAAAAACTCATAACCCGCTTTCTCGTGCATCTCAAACCAATACGATTCAATAGCGCGGCGAATACGCGCACCATTGGGATGCCAAAACACCAGGCCGCCACCGGCATCTTCTTGCACGGAGAATAAATTCAGTTCCTGACCGATGCGGCGATGATCACGGCGCTCGGCTTCCGCTAAACGGTGCAGATACTCTTCCAGCTGCTGCTTGTTAGGCCAGGCGGTGCCATAGATGCGCTGTAGCATCTCGTTATTCGAATCACCGCGCCAATACGCCCCGGCAACTTTGGTCAGCTTAAACGCTTTGAGGCGACCGGTGCTCGGGACATGCGGCCCCCGACATAAATCGGTGAAATCACCTTGCGTGTATAAAGACAGTTCCTGATCCTCGGGTATATCGGCGATGATTTCGGCTTTGTAGTCCTCACCCAGATTTTGGAAGTAGGCAATGGCCTCAGCACGCGGCATCACCGAACGCTCTAGGGGATAGTCGGCTTTGGCCAATTCCCGCATGCGCGCCTCGATCTTCTCCAGATCTTCCGGATCAAAGGCCCGCTCATAGGCAAAATCGTAGTAAAAGCCATTGTCGATCACCGGTCCGATGGTGACCTGTGCCCCGGGATACAGCTGTTTGACGGCTTGCGCCATCAAATGCGCGGTGGAATGCCGAATCATGGCAACGCCGTCTTCATCACGATCGGTGACGATAGCGATCTCTGCATCCTCACCGACCACATAAGAGGTATCGACCAAGCGACCATCAACTCTGCCGCCAATGGCAGCCTTCGCTAGTCCTGCGCCAATGTCTGCGGCGATGGCTGCGATCGACAAAGGGGCGTCAA
Source organism: Ectothiorhodosinus mongolicus (assembly GCF_022406875.1). NCBI lineage: Bacteria > Pseudomonadati > Pseudomonadota > Gammaproteobacteria > Chromatiales > Ectothiorhodospiraceae > Ectothiorhodosinus > Ectothiorhodosinus mongolicus. The sequence goes on along the minus strand of NZ_CP023018.1, from coordinate 61,232 downwards.
AATGCCGCTGGCTGGCATCGGGAAGGGTTATGGTGGGCATTAACAGCTCTCCTGCGCCGGCCGCTACAAAGGGTCGTGCGCGTTAAATGAATTAAGCCTCGCAACTCTAACACAAACGGGGTCAGACCCCAACAGAAAGCAACTTCAAATGGGGTCAGACCCCATTTTTTGACCCCGTTAGGGCTTGGCGTGCTAGCGACTTAGCAGTATGTCCATCGAGATCTTCTTCGACGATACGCTGCAAGGTATACACCATGGCCAACACGGATTCGCCGTAGGGAATCCCATCAATCAGCACACTGGCGGGATATTTACGGCAGGCCTCACGCACCTCAATCTCACGAGCATCAACCGGGACATAGACAGCTTGAGGCGGCGGCGGTGCTTGCCTGCCATTGGCACTGGCTTGGGGGGATTCGCTCTGCGTGGCGCCCTCCTTCTGCGCCAGGAAGTCTGGGTCACTAAAGCCCTCCTCGATGACGCGCTCCATGATCTCCAGTCGCTCTGCATCACTGTACATCGACCAGGCGCCAATCTCTGCTTCCGTGCGGCCACAGCCGATACATACCTCGGCATGGGCGTCGATCTGACAGACTTTAATGCAGGGACTTAACATAGAACGACAACTCTCCAAAATGGGGCTTGCGAAACAGATACACACTAATGTTAACCTTAGTAAAATACTCAGGAATAGCCCCCAGGTCCCAATGAGCTTCCCGAAACTGCCTAATACTGCCAATGTTATCCGCTTTGATAACAGCTATGCTCGCTTGCCGGAGGCCTTTTATACCCGCACCCCGCCGACACCGGTAAGTCAGCCAGTATTGCATCGATTAAACCGCGGTTTATGCGAAGAACTGGGCATTGATGCCGAGGCCTTAACCACTGAACAGTGGGCACAGGTGTTGGGCGGCAACGTCTTGCTACCCGGCTCAGAACCTTTGGCGATGGCCTATGCCGGTCATCAGTTTGGGCATTTCGTGCCGCGTTTGGGGGATGGCCGTGCGGTGCTCTTGGGTGAGACGATGGATGCCGAGGGACAGCGCTATGATATTCACCTGAAAGGCTCGGGGCCCACCCCCTTCTCGCGCGCCGGTGATGGCCGCGCCGCCTTGGGCCCGGTGTTGCGCGAGTACTTGGTGAGTGAAGCCATGCATGCGCTGGGCGTGCCGACCAGCCGCGCTTTGGCTGCTGTCGGTACGGGTGAGGTGGTCTACCGCGAGGAACGCTTGCCCGGGGCGGTATTAACGCGCGTTGCCCACAGCCATATCCGCGTCGGCACCTTTCAATACTTTGCGATGGGCGGTGATCAGGACTCATTAAAGCTGCTGGCCGATCATGTGATTGCGCGTCACGCTCCAGATTTGGCTGAGGCACCAGAGCCCTACTGGGCCCTGCTGTCCTGGGCGATTGAACGCCAAGCACGTTTGGTGGCGCATTGGATGAGTCTTGGATTCATCCATGGGGTAATGAATACGGACAATATGGCGATTAGCGGACAAACCATCGATTACGGTCCCTGCGCCTTTATGGATCACTACCATCCCAACACGGTCTTCAGCGCCATCGATCAGCGCGGGCGCTATGCCTTTGCCAATCAGCCGGAGATGGCGCAGTGGAATCTAGCCCGCTTTGCCGAATGCGTGCTGCCTTTGGGGGGCATGGAGTCGGATGAGGCGGTGGAGCGAGCTGTAGCGTTGTTGCAGGCCTTCTCGCAACAAATCGAACAGCTTTGGTTGGAGCGCATGATCGCTAAGTTGGGGATGCGTACCGAAGAGGCCAATGATTTAACCCTACTCCGGGAACTACTGGAGATCATGGCGCGTGAAAGTGTGGATTACACCCTGTTCTTCCGGCTATTGAGTCATTTGCCCGTATCGCCGGACAAGCGCCCAGAGTTGCGGGCTTTGTGTGAACACCCAGCGGCCATCGATAATTGGTTGTCGCTTTGGGAAACGCGCCTATCACGTGAGACTCAAGACCCTGACGAGCTCAGCCGACGTTTGTGTGCGATCAATCCTGCGGTGATTCCGCGTAATCATCAGGTCGAAAAAGCGTTAAATGCGGCAATTTATGAAGCCGATTTTGCGGTCTTTGAGCAACTCTTGGCGGTCATCACTCAGCCCTTTACCGAAACCGCTGAACACGCTTCTTACATGCAACCACCCAAGCCTGAAGAACGTGTGCTCAACACCTTTTGTGGTACCTAGCAGGCCGCTCGAGGCATAAGAGGCTGCGCCGCGGCAAAAGTCATCCAAGCGCCCAACGCCCCCTGAATTCGGGTTTTGGGCACGAGCAGCTCAGCATTGGGATAGCCCGCCGCCAAAAGCGCGGCAGCCTCGGCCACGGAGGGTGTGCCCAGTTTTTGTGCCACCCGTGTGGCCGGATGCGGAACGCTCACTTGGGACAAAGCCGCGGCACTAAACGGCACCAAGGTCACTTGCGATTGCGCCACCAAGGCCCGCAGACCCTCTGAGTTCAGGCGTTTATCAACCACCGCCAGCACCACAGCAGCGCCCGGCGCTATGCCCAGTTGGCCCTGAAATTGCGCTAGCCCAGCGCGCAACTCCGCGACACTCGCTCCAGCTTGAAAGCCCAAACCCAGGGCAAGCGGACGAATGGGGTCAGACCCATTTGGGCTAATGGGGTCTGACCCCATCATGGCTGCTGATCCAAGCGATGAGCCAGACCGCTGGCACGCGCCACGCGTCGCTTTAATGCGCTTTGCAGGACCTCACTACTGCCCGGCTCTACCAAACTCAAGCGTTGACTGGCGCGAGTAATACCGGTGTACACCAGCTCACGGGTCAATACCGGTGAGGGGTGCTCTGGTAAAACCAGCATGGTATGCGCGAATTCTGAGCCCTGTGCCTTGTGCACTGTCAGAGCATAAACGCTTTCCACTGACTGCAGCCGCGCTGGGGAAACCCACAAAACCCCACCCTCAAGCTCAGGGCGCAAAAAGGCCACGCGCAGTCTGAGTTCATCTGTGTCCTTCTCAGGGACCATTAAGACAACGCCGATATCACCATTCATCACGCCCAACACATGATCGTTTCGAGTCACCAAGATAGGGCGACCTTCATACCAGCCCTCTTTGGCGTCAATAAAACTGGCCACATAAAGCAGCTCGGCGATGTGTCGATTCAGACCCTCGACCCCGCGTGTTCCCTGACGCACAGCTGCTAATATTTGGAACTGTTGGTGGGTCTGTAAGACCTCTTTCGCCCAGCGCTGGTACTCTGAATCTGCACTGTTCGGGGCAGGCCTTTGCTTTTTGAGTTGCAGTAAATAGGCGCCATATCCGCCAGATGGAACGATGCTGCACAGCTGTTGGGAAAAATATTGATCATGCAGGGTATCCAGGCGTTGCCGATCCAGATCTTCTCGATCCTGTTGGAAAATCTCCTCTACCGCCGGCGCATCACCCTGATTCACAGCATTGGCCAGAAGGCTGATGCCGCTGTCTGCAGTAAAACGATAGCTATGACGCAGAGTGACTACGCGCTCGCACAGAGTCGGCCGCTGGCTCTCATAAAGCTCGGCTAACACGGCACCGGCCTCCACTGAAGCCAGCTGGTCTTTATCCCCCAACAGGACTAAGCGCGCCTGCGCAGGCAGCGCCTGCAATAAATCCGCCATCATCTCTAAATCCACCATTGAGGCTTCATCCACTATCAGGATCTCAACGGGCAACTGTCGTTCAGCGTTGTAGTGCGGTTGACGTTTACCTAAGCGGCGCCCCAAAAGCCGATGCAATGTGTCCACTTGCAGAGGGATAGCGGCTTTAATGCGCTCGGGGTCTTGGATTTGCCCGAGGTCTAGCTCATCCAGCCGCTGTGCCAAAGAGTCTGTAAGTCGGGCTGCGGCCTTGCCTGAGGGGGCACATAAGCGGATGCGCGGTAGGCTGTCCTCAGGGTGTTGCTGGGCATGAACGCTTAAAAGCAGCGCTAGGAGCTTGAGCACGGTACTGGTTTTGCCAGTACCTGGTCCACCGGTAATCAAACAAAAACGCGACTGGGCAGCGGTGACACAGGCGCGCATTTGGTCGGCTTTACCTAGATCCTCGTCTTGAGCACTGAATAAGCGCGCTGCAGTGTCTGTCAAAAGCGCGGCATCAACGCCTTCTAAGGGCGCCAAGCGTTTCAATAAATGCTCGGCCAACAACGCCTCGGCATGATCATAACGGCGTAAATAGACGCGTTGAACGCGACAGATCAAGGGTGCGCCTAAAGACAATAATGGAGGATATTGCAACGCCTGTTGCCACTGGCCGAGAGTCAGCGCCTGCACCAAGGCTTCGGGGCGGCAAACACCCTCATCGTCGTGATGGTTATCGTTAGGCATCCCCAAAACCGCAGACGGGTCATCCATCAATGCCGCCAGATCTAAGCACACATGGCCTCGCCCAACTTGATGACTGCACAAAGCGGCAGCCAATAGCGCCAGTGACGGGGCATCTTCTAGTGTATCAGCCAGTAAGCGCGCTAAAGCCACATCAATGGCGCGCAGCCACCCGGCCTCTCGCCACTGAATTAACAGCTTCAGCATCCGATCTGAGTTCTGCAACGCTTGTGCCGGGGCGATCAAGGTATTTTGTGACGTGTTCATGCGCCCTCCCCCGCTTGACCGTCAAACCAACGATCCAAGGTATCGATCAAGATCTGCGGTGGACACTCGCTATAAATGCCATAGCCCGGCTCTCCCGCGCCGCGCAAAAATACATAGACCGCGCCGCCCATATGCTTGGCATAGTCATAATCGGGTAAGCGCTGCTTCAGCAGGCGATGCAAAGCCAGAAGATAGAGCACGAACTGCAGGTCATAGCGAGATTTCGCCATCGCCCTGCCCATACTCTCATGATCATAACTACGATGATCAGGGCCCAGATAATTAGACTTATAGTCGGCGATGTAATACCGCCCTTGATGCTCGAACACCAAGTCGATGAAGCCTTTGAGCCGGCCATTGAGCGCTTGGGGCTTGAGTCGTGGCCTGGCCAGGCCGTTGAGCGTATGTTCGCGGACCAAGCGGTCCAATGCGTCGACATCCACTCGTGTCGTGCCTACCCAAAACTCCAGCTCTGGCAGGGTTTGCCCCAGCTCGGCCAAACAAGGCCCACACCCGGTCAGCCCGTGTAGCGGCCAAGGCGCCCGCAGCAAACGCATCAACCAATCCTGCAGCGGATCAATCCACTGGCTCCAGCCGCGACGTTGACAGCGCCGTGCCACAGTATCGCGCAAACGCTCAGGCTCGCGGGCCAGCGACGCAAACCCCTCATGCGCCATCCATTCCAGTAATTCATGCAGCATATTGCCGGCCATGGCGCCGCGGTGAAACGCGTGGATACTGCCCGGAGCCGGCTTTTGTTGTGGCGTATCAGGGATGTTCTCGGTGAGCTCCTCCCAGAGCCGGTCAGCCCGCGGCGAATCCTCATCCACCGCTGTTTTTGGCGCGTGCACACTCAGCGCCGAATAACTGGTGATACGCCAATCCTGGCGTAACACAGGCCGAGACAGGCGCGGCTCGCCAAGAGTTTGAGTTTGCTGTTGATAGCTAAAGCTTTGCTCATCCACCGTCACTGGCAACAGACTCATCGATGTCGACTCGGTGCACAAGGTCTGCACGCGCTCGCCTTGCAGCGACGCATCGGCGCTACAGCCCAAAAGGTAGTTCAGCGCACTCGTGGCCGTCTCCTTGAGCGGCGCCATGCCCACCCAAGTGGCGAATTCCGCGCGCGTCAAAGCCACATACAGTTTGCGCAGGTCTTCGGCCAAGCGCTCGCGCTCCACCCGTTGCGCCAATTCTTCATTCCAAGAAAAGCTGAGCTGGGTTTGACCGTTATGGTCGTGATAGCTCCAGGGGGGGCGTTTTTCGTTGACCTTACGAACTCCGGCGGCAAATGGCAAAAACACCAGCGGATACTGCAGGCCTTTGGATTTATGCACGGTGACGACCTTGAGCAGGTGTTCATCGCTCTCTAGCCGCATTTGCCAGGCACCGCTGCGCCCCGGCTCTTGTGCCGCAGCGATTTCCTCCGCCAAGTGGCGCAGTAGAGCCCACTCACCCTCGAGCAACGCACTGGCTTCTTGTAGCAATTCCGCCAGATGCAAAACATCGGTCAGCAAGCGCTCGCCGCCGCCATCTTTTTCTGCCAAGAGGCGCGCGGGCAACGCAAAGTCCTGAATAAAATGTCGCAGCAAGGGCAGCACGCCTTGGCGCTGCCAGAGCATCTGATAGCCCTGAAATTGCAACAGGCGTTGTTCGCCGACCTGTGCCTCTTGATGCACGGCATCAAGCTCGGACCAGCTGAGCTTCAGGGTGCTGGTGGCCAAGGCCGAAGAAACGGCCGACACATTAAACGGATCAGCGCAGGCCGTCAGCCACAATTGCATATCGCGCGCCGCTTGTGTGGCATAGACGGATTCGCGATCAGATAGATACACACTGCGCACCCCGCGGCGACGCAGGGCCCGGCGCATAGCATGGGCCTCATCCCGATTATTGACCAAGACGGCGATATCCCCGGGCATCACCGGTGCGAAGGCCTCCCCCAAAAAGCCCGCTTGGCCTTGTTGCCCCAGATTTAGTAGCTCGACGATGTGCGTGGCGCAGACATCTGCGATCTGATCTTGATAGGCCTCCTTGCTCCAGCCTGAGGTTTTGCCCTCCTTGGGGGGTAAGGCCCAAAACGACAGAGCGGGGCTGGCAGCACCCTTGACCATCCACTGCCGCGCCTGCCCCTGGGCTTCGACCCGCTGAAAAGGAATGGGACTGGTACCACGACCGCCAAATAAAAACGCGCCTAGAGTTTGCTGTTCATCGGCATGGGTAAACAAATCATTGACGGTCTTAACCATTTCCTCGCTGGAGCGGTAGTTACGATCCAAGGTATAGATCTGACCGGCACAATCGCGTCGCGCCTGCAGATAGGTATGGATATCGGCGCCGCGAAACCCATAAATAGCCTGTTTGGGATCGCCGATGAGCAACAGTGCCGTCTCAAGCATGCTGCTTTGGCCGTCCTCACCCATCCCGCTGGGGCTATTAGAATCGCCATAGATCGCCGCAAAAATGGCGTATTGCTGCGGATCGGTATCTTGGAACTCATCCACCAAGGCAATCGGAAACTGCTGACGGATGCGTTGCGCTAGGGTCTGACCCCGTTTTTCATACAAGGCTTGGCGCAGGCGCTTGAGGAAGTCATCAAATCCTAAAAGGCCGCGCTGTCTTTTGACCTCCTCGAAGCGCGTCAGGACCCAGCGCGCGGCGTGCTGCAGCAGGCGCTGATTGAGCTGCTGCTGTTCGCGCTCGATCTCATCTAATGCTTCTTGGAGGTGCACCACGCCTTGAAGGGCGGGATGGGTGAGCAAGGGGTGCTCTTGGGTTGCATTTTTCTTCCAGGCCGTGCCGATGCCATCGAGCGTCAGCGTTCGCCAAAAACTGCTGTCGGCTTTGATATTGGGGAGGATTTGTTCGGGGTCATGGGCCCAAGCCTTGAGCTCGGCCATCCACACGGGATAAGAGCCGCTGCGCAGTCGAGCCCCGTTGGTCAGCCCCCGCTGGGCTGCATCATCGATAGCCCGATGCAGGTCCAAGGCCCACTGCTGCCATGGCGCTTTAATCGCAGCTAGGACCGCCAGTCGCTGGGCACGAACGCTTTGCAGCATGGCGCTGGGCTCTTGTTCTTCCTCATCCAGTAAATCGGCGTGCTTGAGAAGGCCCTTGAGGGCTTTTTCTAAGGCATCCGGGTCTTTCCAATGGCTGACCCACTCCTGTGCCAAGGTCTGATCCAAGGCAAAACCATGGATACGCCAGTAATCGCGCACCAAAGAGCGCATTAATAGGCTGGTGTCTTCTTCTAGGGTTTGTTGAAACAGGCTGTTACTACCGAAAGCATGCTGCCGCAGCATGCGGTAGCACCAAGAGTGGATGGTGGATATCGCCGCCAAGTCCATACTGTCGGCCGCCCACTGCAGGCGCTGCGCACAGGCCGGCCATAGATCGGCGGCATATTCGGCGCGGATATCCAGCAGGCTTTGATCAAACCCATCGCTATCATGAGCGCCTGCAGCAAAACACTGCGCCGCTTCAACCAAGCGCGCCCGGATGCGATCGCGCAACTCCTCGGTGGCGGCCTCGGTAAACGTCACCACGAGGATCTCTTCGGGCAGATAGGTGCGCCCAGCCTGAGGCAATTCGCCATGACCAAGGATTAAGCGCACATAAAGGCTGGCGATGGTGAAAGTCTTACCAGTGCCGGCACTGGCTTCAATCAACACATTGCCACGCATCGGCAGACTCAAGGCCTCGAGTGGCCGGGCTTGTTCGGCGGACTGACTCATGAGGCGCTCCAAGTGGCGTGATCCAGCAGCGGCCGCAATAAACGCTCTGCCAGCTGGGTAAACATGCTCCCCTCTAAGATTCGTTGCCCATGCAACAAGGCCTCGATATTGGGGTAGGCCCTGGCCAAATAGGCGTCGCGCTCAACGCGCCCCACCGCGCCATAGATACCCGCGCTTCCCTCATATTGTTTGGTGACGTCCTTGATCTGTGGTTGATACAAATACCCCAGTGCTGTGGGCACATCCAAAGGTAAGGGCTGAGTCATGCCCTGTTGATAAGCTGTGAGCCAGGCCTTGAGATGGCTCAGGGCCACATTGCGCTCAAGTACAGGCAGGCTAACAAGCACTGCCTCAGCGCCCAGCAAGTAACTCGGCATGGTCTCACCCACGGCCTGCAGCGCCAGGTGCGTCATCCAGTCGGGCACGACGCTGGATTGCAGCTGCTTTTGTTTATCATTCAATAGCCGACTGGTATGCAGAACGATTCGGCTGCGTTGTCCCAAAGCATCAATATGAATGCCGCCAAGTTCGTCGTGCAGGCCCGGCGTATCGTCAATGGAAATGACGATACGATCAGGGCTGAGCGGCCCACAGTGTTGCAGCAACTCCTGATACACGCTGAGCACAGCACTGCTTTGGGTCGAAAGCTCCTCGGTTTGTAAGGCTGAAAAACCACCTGGAGATAAAGCCCCACTGCGAACGAAGCGCGCCAATATGTCCTTGTCGACCAAAGCTACTTCCGCATCGCCATCGATGCGCTTTTGCTGCGCAGTAAAAAGCTCTTGTTGCAGCTGCCAGCGACGCAGGGAGCGAATCGCAAATGGCTCATCATCCTCTACCGCCAACTCTTGCGGATCGAGGCGGGCTTTGAGTCGGCGCAGGAAGAATGTCTTCACCGGCGCTTTCGCAAATTCGCGCAGCTCGGCCAGATCCAAAGGCCCCTCGCGCTGCCACTCGGGCAGTGGCACATCGGCTTTTGGCGTCGGCATATTTTCGGGATACCACTGTGCTGCATAGGTAAGCAGGTAAGGATGGTTTTGCACATAGGCGGGACTAAATGCCTGCAGCGGATGTTCGACGCATAAGTCCTCAAAATGGGTTTCTGCGGCAAAGCGACGCGCCGACTTAATGTGGTCTTGTAACTGGCGCACTAACACCGAGGGCGGCTTGGGTGTGTTATCGGTGATGCTTCGGCCCACCCAAGAAATGTGCAGATGCTCGCGCGCCGACAACAATGCCTCGAGAAACAAATAACGATCATCCTCACGCCGCGAGCGATCTCCAGGGCGGTATTCGCGTGCCATCAGATCAAAATCTAAGGGCACGCGGCTGCGCGGATAATCGGCATCATTCATGCCCAGTAAATACATGCGGCGAAAAGGAATAGCGCGCATCGGCATCAACGTCGCAAAACTCACCGCCCCTCCCATAAAGCGTTGACTCAGACCTTGAGGCTCAAGCGCCATCAGTAAATGTTCGCGCACGATATCCAAATTCAATGACTCGGTGAACTCAGCGTCTTGAGCTTGTTGTTGCCAGCGCTCGATAGCGCTTTGCAGCTGCAATACCGCGAGCTCTTCGTCTTGGCCTAGGGGGGCAAAAAAATCCAAGAGCATGGCTTGTAAAGTCTCCGCCCAAGCATCGACACAACGCGGCTGACGCAGGCTCTGCCAAAGCCCATCAAGCGCCTCAAGCAGCTCCGCCAAAGGCCCCAGCACGCTGGCCTCCAGACCGCCAATATCCGGAAAAGCCTGAATGCCCTGCCAATCCTCCGGGGCATCGCCAACCGCATAGCCCAATAACAAGCGACGCAAACCAAACACCCAGGTATGAATATCGGCAACGTCGCCGGCAATGGGCACACCCAAGGATTCTCGCTGTAGGGCATGCAGGCCCCAATGCACATGCGCGGCTTGGGCCCAATGTAAAAGCCGCGGCGCCTCTTCGGGCGCAAGGCCAAAGCGCCGACAAACGGCAGGCAACTCGAGGATGGCAGCCACCTCACTTAAACTAAAGCGCGCTTGCGGCAGGCTGAGTAGCCACTCCAATGCCGCGATCATCGGCTGGCTCTGGCTGGGCGACTGATCGGCGATGCTAAAGGGTATATAGCGCGAATCTTTATTGTCATAAAGCCCAAACACGGCGCGAATCGCCGGTGCGTAGGCAGTGATATCTGGCACCATCACGATCACATCCCGCGGGCTTAGATCCGAATTCTCGTTAAACGCCGCGAGCAGCTGATCATGCAGCACCTCGACCTCGCGCAGTGCGCTGTGGGCGCTGTGAAAGACAATCGAGCGATCCTTGTGCGCATCCAAGGGCGGCCAATGCATTTTTGCTTCATCGGGCGGGCGCAACTCCAAAATATCCGCTTGGATCTGTCCCAATAGCGACGCCTTCTCAGGCTCATCCCACAATTCCAGCTTATGCCCAAACCCCGCCATCAAAGACTCGGCCTGAGCCCGGTCGGCAGCAGATTCTTTGTCCATCAACAAGCGAATGTAGTCGCGCCCTTGGCGGCCCCAGCTGGCCAGCAAAGGCTGAGTTTGTCGATAGAGATTTTCGCCATCAGCGGCACTTAGGGCGCGACCACCTTCTTGGCGGATGAGATCGGCCTCAGGCAAGCTATCGATCCAATACGCGCGGCAGGGGTTATGAATCCCTACAACCACCTGACACCAACGGCTGAGCGCGCTCAGCACCTCTAAGGACTGCAGCGGCAGACTGGATAAGCCAAATACCAAGATACGCCGCGGCAGATTGGGCGGGCGCTCACTGTCAGCAGCCTTGGCCATGTGCGCCATAAACCGTGCGTGAATCGCTGCGCGCCCCGTCGATGAATCGTTTTCAGCTTGCAAGGCCCGCCACACATGCGCCTGCCATTGATCCTCAGGGCCCAGAGCTTGGCGAGCGCCGTGTTGATCCAAGAGCACATCCTCACCCTGCTCCCAAGCGGTCAACCAATCAGCCCGATACACCTGATATTGATCGAATAAATCGGCTAGCTGCTGCGCCAGCTGAAAGCGCTTACGCTGATCAAGATCTTCTTGGAGATAGGCCGCTAGCGGCGCAAAGGCCGGCTGATCTGCCCATTGTGATAACAGCTGCATCAGGCGCCACAGCAGCACCGGCTTATCCATGGGCGATTCTTCTGGCACGGCCTCGCCACCCAGCACGCTTCGATACACCTGCCAGATAAACCGTGAGGGCAGCAACACCTCAAGCCCCGCAGCAATCCCAAGACCTGCCCGATCGCTGCCGTCATCGCGTCGCGCCAAAGCAATTTTCAGCCACTGGGCGATGCCATTGCTTTGACAGAGCACGGTTTCGGTTTCCAAAGGCGCCAAGGGCTGGGCGCGTATCAAATCGATCATCAGATCACGCAGGCGCTCGGATTGGTTGCTGTGCACCAGCAACATCCCCGATTTAATCTCCACTGACCCCATCTAAAAACCCCGTTGTCGATGTTCCCAACATTATTCACAGCCAAGCGACAAACCATGTCGTTTATCATTGGGCTTTTGGCATGGACTCGCCCACAGGCATAATAAGCCACATGCGCCAAATCTTTTTAATCGGCATCGGTGCCGGTGATCCCCAGCATCTCACCTTGCAGGCCATAGAAGCCATGCAAGCCGTCGATGTGTTCTTTTTTCTCGACAAACGCGAAGAAACTCACGATTTAATCGCCGCCCGCCAAGCGCTTTTTCAGCGGCATGCCCGCCCTGATGCGCAAGCGATGGTCCTAAATGATCCACCGCGCGCCCAAAGCCCGAATTACCACCAAGATGTGCAACATTGGCATGAACAGCGCGCCGAGCGTTTAGAAGAGGCCCTAATGACCTCGCTATCGGAGAGCGGCGTGGGCGCCCTGTTGGTTTGGGGCGAGCCCAGTATTTATGACAGCGCGATGCGGCTGATGCGCCAGATCGAGGCGCGCGGCCAGTGCGCGATCCAAACCCAAGTCATCCCCGGCATCAGCAGCATCCAAGCCCTAGCTGCCGCATTTGCCGAGCCGCTGAATCGCATCGGTGAGCCCATCCACATCACCACAGGCCGAGCCTTAAAAGCAGGTTTTCCTGCCGATTTGGATGCCGTGGTGGTGATGCTAGATGGAGAATGCAGCTTCACCCACGTGATGCAGCCAGAGATGGAGATTTTTTGGGGCGCCTATTTGGGCACGCCCGATCAGCTCTTGATCCAGGGCCCAGTGATGCAGGTGGCCGATGAGATTATCACCACGCGCCAGCAAGCTCGCGCCCGCCATGGCTGGATTATGGATACCTATTTGCTGCGTCGCCCACTCAGGTTAAAGGCTTGATATAAAACTGCAGGGCTTTGGGAGACTCGGCCGCTTCATCCAGATCCTGCCAGGCCAGTGACATCTGTAGATCCGGGCGCGCAGTATAGCCATAGCGCTGCCAAATCGGATCCAAAGCCTGATAATCCGCTGGCCGCCGCGGGTGGTTTTCGGGACGCAGCACCGAAGCCAAACAACTGTATTTCAGACCCAACTCCTTGGCACGCGCCTCGCGGGCCTCAAAGCAGCCGCGATAAAGGCCATGACCCCGGTAAGCCGGCAAAATAATCGTCTCGGCACAGTAAAAATAATCTTTGGCGGCCAGACCCGCGGCGTGGAAGGGGCTGGTGAACTCGGGCGTCTCATCGGCCAAAGGTAAACCTGTGGAAGCACCGACCAAGGTGTCACCGTCTAATAACAGTACGGCGATGCTGCGCGGACTATCCACATAGATCTGCAAATACTGGGCTTCGTAAGCCAAGTTACCTTCGTACAGGTAAGGGAATTCGCGAAACACTGTGATGCGCAGCTGAGCCAGTGACGAAAGCCAAGCGCCTATCGCCTGGCCATAAATGGTTTTCACCTCAAGCTCGCTCATTCAGTACTCACACTCTCGCCGCCATACGCGATAAAATAACCCATCTTTCAACGGAGTCATACGCATGTCAGTTATCTCGCGCTTTGCCGGTCTTGTCGCTGCCGCTGCTTTACTGATCATAACCGCGCCCGCCTGGGCTCAGCAGCAACTCGGCGACCTACCGAACAATGTCACCACCACCGAGCATGGCGACTGGATTTTGCTGTGCGCCGAAACGCCCGATGGACAGCGCTGTGAAATGGTGCAAACCCTTTCCCAACGGGACAACGGTCGAGAACAGCGCTTGGTACAAACCAACATCGGTATCACGCCCAACGGCCAACGCCTGCTGCAAATCGTTATGCCTTTAGGGATTGACCTGCGCTCCGGTATTGCCATAACCATAGACGAGGGCGAGGAAATCCAGCTGCCCTACCAAACCTGTCTGCCCGATGGATGTTTGGTGTTATTCCCTTTGGATGACACTTGGTTTAACCGCATGCGCGCCGGTAACGAACTGCGCATTGGCTTTCGCGGCTTTGGCCAGTCCGAGGTTTTAGTGATCGAGAAATCGCTGCGCGGTTTCACCGCCGCCAGTAACGGATTGCGCTAAGCCACAGAAGGGGGGGGTCGGCCGAAAACCGTCGATCCCCCTTCCACAGGCTTCCTATCACCCTCAAGCCAGACCTCGGCCCTTAGGCCGCGGCTTGCACCCGCTGGGTCAACTGCTGGAAGTTGCTCAAAGAAATTAGGTGCGCATAAATCCAGCCGAGAAAACCCGAATCAAACAAGCTGTGGATATCCTCTGGCGAGAGCTTGCGCAGAGCTTGTTCATCCACCACCTCGAACTGACCCAGGACCATCTCATCGCTGCTACCGGCTAGCGTGATGCGCGCGCTCATGGGCTGCAGCAGTCCCAGATCTTTTAAGCGCTGACCAAACTCGCGGGTTTTCTGAAAGTGGATGTGATACTGCTGCATGAACTCAGTGGCACGCTTTAAGTAATCACTCTCCTCGCCTTCCTTAGTAAACAGCGCCTCACCCTGCTTTTTGTTCAAAGCCGATTCCTCCACACAAATCATCAGTTGATCGGCATCTTCCGGGCGGTTGGCCAAAACAAAGGGGTAGCGGCGCACGAATGCCGGCAAATAGGCATCGGCCCACTTACCCTCGCTATCAACGAACAGGTTTTCCTGGTCGCGGATACCTAACACAGCCACCGGCACCACCGCATCCTCGCTGCTGGTAAAGACGATAGGGTAATTCTTTAAGGCTTCAAAAAATTCCATCCCGGCTAGCACTACCGAATTGGTTTTGGCGGCGAACTTGTAGTCGCTAGGCCCTTTGACTTTATGACCCTTGTGGGTTTCACGATTGAGGGCAACGGGGCGCTCATAAAACAATAACATCGACATAAATAACTCCTTAGCTATATCGCTTAAAATGCATTTAAATGAAACTCACAACGCAGCCCCGATGGAATGCGCTGTTCGGGGTTGTCTAATTTCAAACGCAAGCGGAACGTGTTACTACCAGGATCGATCACCCGGTCCACATTGATGAGTTCGACTTCATGGATTTCTTCGAGGTGATGCACGGTGATGGAGTGTTTTTGTCCGAGAGCAAACTGCCCATAACTCTCCAGTGGCATCACCACCTCGATAAACAAAGGATCCAGGCGCATAAGGCGAAATACTTGATCGTTATTGATCAAATCGCCGGTGTTTTTTAAGCGTTCAACGACTACGCCGTCGATGGGACTGCGGATCTCGCGCAAAGCCAGACGTTCCCGACGCTCGCGCAGTTCAGCTCTAGCCAATTGTAGCTCGGTGGCAATCTCATCCAATTCCTGCTCGGACATCAAGCGCCGCTCGCGAAAATCCTCGGTGCGGCTCACCCGGCGCTGGGCAAAACTCTCACGGGTACGCTGATAGTCCACCGAAGCGCGCTCGACACCATCATTAAGCCGCGCCAGAACCTGGCCTCGGGTCACGACATCCGAGCGATCTACGCGTACATCGGTTAAGAATCCCTCCGAGGCCACACCCACATGCACATCCACCGAAGGCTCCAATAGACAGCTCAAAGCCGCGGCCTGGGCACCGATAGGCAACCACAGCACCATACCCAAGGCAGAAAACCACCAACGCATTTGCTTACTCCATTCGTCCGGAAAATGACAAAGACCGACGCAGCTTAAACTCAGCGCGCAACAGCCGTGCTCGGATGCGTCGATGTTGGCGCTCCACGCGGATTTGCGCCAAACGGTAATACACCCGGGCTGACCATTGCACGACCGCCCGTTCAGGCCACTGACGCAAACCCGTGCGCAAGACATCGCGCACCGGCGCCCAAAAATGTTTTACCAGCTCATCATCCAGCGAACTGATCTCCTCCCAAGAACCCGGCTCGCCTTGACGCCCACAACGGCCGATTAGCTGTCGGTCGATACGCCGATTCTCATGCCGCTCGGTCAGTATGACATGCAGCCCCCCGGCAGTGGCGACCTCGGCGGATAATTTAATGTCCGTACCCCGGCCCGCCATATTGGTGGCGATGGTCACCTGCCCCTCCTGCCCGGCGCGCGCCACAATATTGGCCTCGGCTTCAGCCTCATCTTGGCGGGCATGCAATACCTGATGTACTACGCCTGCCTCATGTAAATACGCCGATAAGCGGTCGGCATTAGCAATCGACTGAGTGCCGACCAACACCGGGCGCTGCTGGGTCAATAGCGTTTGGATGCGTTGCACCACCCTCTCCCACTTCTGTTCCGCATCCGCACAGACAAAACGGCCTAGGCATCGACGCTGACTGGGGCGATGCGGCGGTACGCGCACCACCGAGACTTTGTAGACACCGCGCATCTCACGCCCCACCTCACGCACCGTGCCTGACATCCCCGCCAGGCGCAGATAGCGTTGGAAAAATAACTGGAAACTGATCTTCGCCAAAGTCAGACGCGGCGGTGACAGCGGCACGTCCTCTTTAATCTCGATGAGTTGGTGCATGCCGCGCTCCCAAGAACGATCCGGCATGCTACGTCCCGTGTGTTCATCGACGATGACAATTTTTTCATCCGCGACAATGTAATGCTGATCGCGGTTGAATAAATACAAGGCCGACAAGGCTTGCAGCACCGCTTCCTCGCGCCGATAGGTGTTGCGCCACAAACCGCTCATGTCCGTGGCTGCTGCCTCAAGATAAGCCCGCCCACCGCGTGTCAAATCAAAGCTGCGCACGTCCGGGTCGCGCAAAAAATGCGCCTCGGGCTCGAGCTGGCGCGCCAACTCCATGGCCTGCCGATAAAACGCCTCCTCGCTCTCACTATCGCCCACCGCGGAGATAATCAAAGGCGTGCGTGCCTCATCAATCAACACGCTATCCGCCTCATCCACCACCACATATTGCAGCCCCGGCAACAACACATTGCGCTGCCAACGTCCCGTGAAACTATCCATAAACATGTGCAGGGGTCGTACCCTAGCTTGCATGGCGATGCGGTCCTTGAGGTAATCAAAGGTGAGGGTCTTGCCGGTGCAGTAGGTGATGTCACAGGCATAAGCGGCTTGGCGCTCGGGCGGCTCGCTGTCCTCGCGCACCACCGAACAGCTCAGACCCAGCCCCGCAAATAAGGGGCTCATCTGCTCACAATCGCGCTCAGCCAAGTAATTATTCACGGTCACGACTTGCACTTGGTAACCCGATAACGCCATCACCGCCGCCGGTAGGGTCGCGGTCAAGGTTTTGCCCTCACCCGTGTCCATCTCCACCAATAAGCCTTGCGTCAAGAGATAGCCGCCACGCAGCTGCACTGGATAATGCGCTAGCCCCAAAATCTCGACCGACTTAAGACGCACATGCGCAAACGCCCGCGCCAGCAAGCTATCTAAAGGTCCATCACGGCGCAAGGCGTAACGCAAAGACTGCAGGTCTTCGGCTAGGGCATTGGCCTCTAGACCCTTGAGTTCTTGTTCAGCATCGAGCACCGCTGCCGCAAAACGTCGCTGTCGCCATGAAGCGCCTACTGACCAGCGGCGCAAGAAACTGGCGCTGCGGTCCCAAACGCGATCCAAAAAGCGCCGCTCCTCCCACTCCATACGTTGGGGATAACGCGTGCCGCGAGCCAGTAAAGCAAACATCAGATCAAGAACCGCTCGGCAAACACATCGCGCACCACCCGATAGATCTGCCGCCCCAAGGGCTCGGGGCTATGCGCAAAACGAACATGCACGCGCTGACCCAAAAACGCCGATATGGGTTCGGGGTCATCCAGGGTTAATTCCAGCACAAACAGTTGCTGGAGTGCCCGCGGCATGCCTTCACTGTCGGGCTGGGGATTGACACCAATGCGCCCGCCGCCTTGCAGAGACAAAGCCATACTAGGCAGCTCATCGGTAGCGGCTGGCACTTCACGCACCAGCCGAGCTGAGTGCAGACGACCCGGTGTATCGGCCGCTTGTAAGGACACCTTGCGCAGATCTTCGCGCACGCGGTTGGCATCGCGCTGCGGGACCACCACCATCAAGGTAAAGCGCTCAGGATCCACTACATACCCCATGATGTCGCCGCGTTGCCAAAACCGGCCCACAAAGTCCCGACGCGAAGCCAAAACAAAGCGACCGGCATGCGGGCTAAGCACCTCGAGATTGGCCAAACGGCGCTGCAAATCAGCAATCGATGCCTCGGTGTATGCCAGCTCTTCACGGATGTTCATCGCCAGCACGCGATCTTGGCGATCCGCCCGCGCCAGATCCGCCAAATGCTCATCGCGCTTGGCCTGTAGCTCGGCTAAAGCCATATCCAATAATTCATCTTCACAGACCACCAAAGGCTGACCGCGCATCACAGGTCCCGGATTGGCCAGCACTTGTAACCCAAAACAACTGGCTGGGGCGCGCAGTTGTGAGCGCTCCGACATCCAAGTCACCCCCTCCACAGCGGTGGCTGCTGGCAGCGGCACAAGCAATATCAAATAAGCCATGACCAACACAAAGCCGGTGCTGGCCGAGACCAAGCGGCCCCGCTTTTCAGCCAAAGCCGGATCAAACCAAGCGGCTTTAAGGCTTTTACCCAGCGGCAACACCAGCATCATGTAGATCGCCCAAGCGGCCAGCAACATGCCAATGAAAAAAAGCTGCTGCGCCACGAACAAGACGATCACCGTGACAATAAACATCCGATATAAAAAAGACAGCACCGAATAAGAAAACAGCCATGGCGCCTCGCCATGTTCGGTTTCCGGGGGATTCAGGTGCTTTTTCGCCCTAAGGACATACTTTTTCAGCACATGCCCAAAATAGCGGTTGGATTTTTGCCCCAGATTCGGAATCTCCAACCAATCCGAGAGCATGTAATACCCATCGAGGCGCAAAAGCGGGTTGATGTTGAACAACAGCGTACTCACCCCCGCCACCAAAACCACCTCATGCAAAAAGACGCGCATCAATCCCGGCTCCGCCATGGTCCACAGCCACAGCGCCACCGAGGCAATCGCCAACTCAATCATCATCCCGGCTCCGCCCACCAAGATGCGCTGATACTTATTCAAAAATGCCGTGGCATGACTGGCATCGACATAGGGAATCGGCATGAGCACCAACAGCATCATGCCCATCTCATGACATTGCCCTCCAAAAAGCTTGATGGCGATGCCATGACCGATCTCGTGGATGGCTTTGAGCAGCGGAAAAACAATCAGCAGCATCAACACATATTCGGGCGTGAAGATAAGGCGCGTGATGTCGGCGGTAATATCCCCCCAATGACGCAGCGTCAGGAACAGCCCCATGCCCACCAAGGCCAGCCAAACCAAGAGCATCCAGGGCAAGGCCCAGCGCGGGAATAAGGGCATCAGCCGCGTCAAAAACCGATCTGGATCGATCAGCGGGAAGCGCAAGGCCATGGGGTTAGCGATGTATTGCTTGAGGCGCTGCTTCCAGTTGCGCTCGCGCCGCTCCTCTAGCTCTTCGATATCCGGCAAGCGATTCGAGACCAGCACATTGGCCTGATGCAGCTGCCCTAACAGGTGGATTACATCATCTTGGCTGGGCGCCTCCTCGCCCAAAGCCTCGCATGCATGCTGCCAAATCTCCTCAAGGGGTCGTACCCCATCAATTAGAGCCACCACATGGTAGGCGGCTGGGTTTAGCCTCAGGAACTTACCGCTGCCGAGATCCTGGACTAAGTGCCAGACCTCACCGCGATACACGTGGCGAAAGACGCGCGCCTGGGTACGCAGACGCGGCACCGCATCGGCCACTCGATACCAGGAAGTGGAGAATAGATCCGACATGCTTAAAAACCCAACCAGCGCCAACGCTGCAGGCGCAGCCAGTGACGCATATCCCGGGTCCAAATCCAGATCAATCGCTCACGGCGCACATCGATCTTAGCCACGCCGCGCATCCCCGGTCGCATGGCCTCACTGTGTTCATACAGCCGGCCCTCGACACGAAAACGGTTCTTGCCATCACCCGGCTCTGAGACCGGGGTCACCAAGCTCACATCAAAGGTGAACTTCTGTTCGGGAAACGCCTTGAGGACCAGACTCCCTCGCTGACCCTCGAGCACTTCAGCGATATCGCCCTCATCAACCTCGACCACGACGCGATAATCGGCCACGGGCGCCAACTCAAACAAAGAGGCACCGCGCTGCACCGGCCGGCCCAGATCTTGCGATAAATCTCCCGCGGTAATCACCGCCGCAAATGGCGCGACGATGGCGGTGCGCTCGAGCAGGATACGTGCCATGTCCATCTGCGCCTCCGCTTGGCGCATCTGTGCCTCGGCCACCTGTGCACCCGCAGAATCGCGCCTTCCCTGAGCGGAGCGCATCTCGCGTTCAAACTGCGCCCGTTGACTCGACCAGCGCAGATACTCCAAGCGCAAATCCCGATCATCCAAGCTCGCTAGCACTGTGCCCTCATCAACCACCTGCCCGGCGCGATAAAATGACTCGGCCACAAAGCCATCAAACGGCGCAGAGATCGTGCGATGCACGGTGCCTTCAAGGCCCGCCTCGGCAGAGACACGAAACTGACCATGCGCAAAGGTAAAAAACAACGCCAACAACAAAAAACCCGAGAGCAAGAGCTTGCGCCCCAAGTAACGCGGCCCAAACAAGCGATGTAAAGCCCGCGAACCCGACCGCCGCAGCATCCCCCAAGTCGATAAATCAGCCAGCTCGCGCTCTAACAATACCCGCCCGACCACCGCCGCCAAGCCCTCGGCCAAGCCCACCGTATCGGTACTGGGGGCCTCAACCCACTCAAAACACAGTGCCCCACAATGGCCCGATTCAATAAAAAACGGCACAGTCAACGCCGCTTCATTGCCATGATCGCGCAGCAGCGCTTCATGCGCCCGCACCGTGGCCAAAGTCTCTGCATCTGCGGGCACCATGAGACGGCTGCCTTGATCGGTGGCCTCGTTCATGGCCGCCTCTAGCGCCAGGGTTAAATCGATTTTCTTGGCAAAGTCTGCGGCTGAGGACATGGCCTGCAGGCGCACTCTTTTGCCTTTAAGCGTGCCCAAAGAGATGCGGTCACACCCCAGCTTAATGGCCGCCTCAGACAACACCGCCTGAAACGCCTCACGGGGTTTTTCCTCGGCATGCCCCGAGAGCATCAGGTCTAATAGGAGTAACAGCCGCTCATTAAGCTCACCACCGCCTTCTTGGCGCGGCTGTGTCGAGGGGTGCGCCAATAACCAACCTAAACCCAAATACGCCCAGGTGCGCGCGGATTCGGCGATCTGGGACTGCTCAAAGCCAATCCCTAAAACGCCCAGCATGTCATAGCCGCGCTGCACGGGAATGGCCATAAACGCTCGTCCCTCCACCGACCGGGTAATCGGCCGACGCATTTCCAAGACCTGTTCACAGCTTTGCTGCAGGGCCTCGCTACAGGGGCTTTTGTGGGGCCAACTGGCCACTGGCGCAAAAGGGCCTTGATTGGCCGGCCCCAGCACCAAAGCCATCTCCGCCACGCCGTCCATATTGTCGGCGAGCAGGCTCAGCCAGGCAGCATAAAAGACTGCCTCAGACTCCTCCTGCAGCAGCCGCAACCAGGCCTGCTGGCGCGAGGCCTTCAGGGGCTGAACGGTGCTGCTCATGGAGATGGCATCAAAGGTTTATAACTTGATTTCACCAAACTTCTGTTCGTATTGATCCAAACCCATCTTCAGCAACAAAGCAAAGCGTTTGGCGGCATGCGGGGTCAGCATCACCCGATTCGAGACCTTAATGGTCACCTCACCACCGGGCTTGGGCTGTAGCGTTTGATTGGAGCCAAACACCAAGGAGATTTCCTCGCGGGTTCCCATGACATTACAGACATTGGCATACACCGACTGCATATCACTCTCATCCCAATGGATCTTGGGCTGATTGCCCAGCGTCTCAGCGGTCGCCACTTCGGGTTTTACTTTCACACTGCTTTTTTCAGTCATTCGGTTTCACATCCTCAGATCAGTTATTTAACTGCAATATTTCAGGTTAATTCTGAGCTATTCCCAGATTGGCATCAATCTCAATATTGATGAGTTTTAGGAAGCCATCACCTACGTCGCGCACCAACAGTCCCAGAGATAATGACCCACTAAAATCTGCTGGCGGCCGACCCGTTAAGATTCGCATGCCATCAACATCGGCAATCTGTAGCCAGCTAGGCAAAGCCTGACCATCAGAGAGGTTGGCGGACCACAGCTCGGCCCCACCCAAAATATTCTCCAACGAGGCCTGGAATGGCACATTAGGCCGCAGCTGCAGCGACAAAGGCGCCGCCAAACCATCGGTATTATCCGCAGCAGATCCCACCACCCAGGCACCGCCTATCGGACGCGGCATACTGCCGAGGCGACCACCAAACACCCCGGTCCAAGGCTGTAGAGGCATAGAGTAATTGCCTCCCGGAATGATAGCGCCGCGATCGGCGCCTTGGCTCATCAATGCCGTACTCGCCCCCTCAGGTGCCGAGTTGCGCGCCACAGCCCCGGTACCCAAGGCCGCATCCGAGCCATGCAGGCCGCGGAAGAAGGTCTCCGGGATTTGCAGCGGCATGGTCGAGACATAAACATTGCCACCAATGGGCATCAGAGGAATGGGCAAATCATCATAGGTGGTTGAGAAGAAGCGATACTGAGGAATCAACCCGCCCAATCGCGACAGATCATTCAGTGGATTGTTGTCGTAAATCACCCAACCCGAAGAGGCCGAGATAGCACTTGCCCCTAAAGTATTGCGGAACGCCCCACCCGCCGCCAAAACCACATTCTGCGGTGAGTTACCTGGACCGGCCACTACGCCGCCGCCCACAGTCAGGTCACCCTCAGCGCGAATCCAAATATTGTTGCCAACGACGCCGACAGGCAGTGACAAGTCCCCGCGGTTGGCAAACTGAACCACACCACCTACATCAAGAGCCACAAACTCAGCGACATCATTGGCGCCTTCACTAAACAAACGAGCGGCATTTAAGCTCACGGGGTTCTGCGGATGAGCTAGGCGCACATCACCACCAGAGGCCTCATCGATAGTGAGTCTCTTAGCAGTCACCCCCGCCCCATTGGCGCTCATCAAGATATCGCCATCAGCAAAGAGCAATACATTACCCGTGCTGCGCGATCCAGTACTGATCGCATTCATCAAGGAAAGCATGCCGGGATCAGAACCAGCGGCCTCCAGTACCAGATCAATATCACCACCATTGGTGGTAATACCCGCCAAGGGACCAATATCGATGCCAGCCACGGTTAGTGTGCCTAAGTCACCAACAGTCAACGATCCGCTGCTGACAAATTCAAGGCCATCGCCAGACACAGTCACTGAGCCGGCAAACACATCAATCTCATTGTCACCCAGTAATAAAATTGCGTCTCGAGCTTTCGCTCCCAGCCGATTAGCCTGAATCTTGGCGAAAGGACCGTCACCCGAGGGCCCGCTGTGAAGAGATTCAACACCTCCTCCGTCAGACACGATATAAACATTTGCTGTACCGGCATTGATATCTTCGGCAAGTCGCAAATCACCGCCTGCCCAAACCCGAATATCATTTGAGTTCGAATCAAATCCCGAAATGCCGTCTAAGGTTGTTATTTTAAGTGCACCTTGATTTCGAAAGCTGATGCCTGAATTTGTCGTTGTTGCCGCCATTTCTTCAATGGAGTTATCAGCATCATTGAGCTCGATGCCGCCATCAACATCTAAACGCAACCGGCCAACTAAGATTGGCGAACCATTCGCCTGTGTTAAATCCCCTCCATCCAAGGTCACGAATATCATCTTTTCGGCAGTTTCAGCCTTAAGGCCACTTAATACTGAATCATCGACCGTTGAAACTTGCCCCGAATCTCCCATCTCGGAGACGGTTACCGCCACATCTCCTACGATCAGCCCATTGGTCTCTGTAATGAAGAGCGAACTGGTCGCCGCCAGTGCGCTGATCGTGTCCACGCTGGTGGTGAGGTGACGGTCGCTGGCGCCGATCGCGCCCTCGGCCTGCAGGCGCAGGTTCGTGGCGGTCACGTTCATCGTGCTGCCCGCAGCGTTGATGATCGACGCACCAGATACCAGGCTCACATCGTCAGCGGTAACATTGCCCACCGTGAGATCGCCATCTGCCGCCAAACGCGCGCTGCTGCCGCTGGCGGTCACGCTGCTGTTGCCAGCCATCGTCAAAGCGCCCGTAACTGCATTGAAGCTTATCGTGCCGGGTGCACCCGTCACCACATCAACTTCTTCATTAAGGTTAATGTTGTTTTCGGCCCTTAGCGTGAGGTGACCTGTGTCTGACAGGATATCCGCGTTGGACTCGATGGAACCGTCCATGGCACGGATGAGCACGTTGCCGGTACCGTTGGCACTGACAGCAATACCGTCATCGTCGTGCCCATCCTTCAGGGTAATATCTCCCAGGGTGGCCACCAGCACGATGTCACCATCGTCACCGGTAGTCAGATCGGATTGCAGGGCGTCGGCCACTTCCGTGGTGCTGGCATTAGCGTCGAAGTCACGCACCGTTACTGCCACAGAATCCACCGTCACGCCGTTGGTTTCGGTCACAAAGATCGAACCGGTAGAAGCCAGAGCGCTGATCGTGTCCGCATTGGTGGTCAGATGACGGCCTGCAACACCGATGGAATCTTGTGCCTGCAGCCGAAGGTTCGTGGCGGTGACGTTCTTGATGCTGTCAGCGGCATTAATAATGGCTCCGCCAGAAACCAAGCTGACGTTAGAAGCCGTGACATTACCCACCGTGAGATCGCCATCTGCCGCCAAACGCGCGCTGCTGCCGCTGGCGGTCACGTTGCTGTTGCCAGCCATCGTCAAAGCGCCCCCAACCGCATTGATGCTAATAGTACCTAAGCTGGCTGTGACTACATCTACGTTGGCACCCAGACTTATCCCCTCACCTGCGCGCAGCGTGATATCACCAGAGCCGCTGAGTATGTCCGCACCGGCATTAGCCGTCAGACTGCCCGCCGTAGCCTCAAGACGGACAGAGCCGCTGCCGTCCGCACTTACCGCTTGCCCCGCGTTCGTCGCGGTACCGTCATTGAGCACGATGTCGCCCAGGGTGGCCACCAGCACGATGTCACCATCGTCACCGGTAGTCAGATCGGATTGCAGGGCGTCGGCCACTTCCGTGGTGCTGGCATTAGCGTTGAAGTCACGCACCGTTACTGCCACAGAATCCACCGTCACGCCGTTGGCTTCGGTCACGAAGATCGAACCGGTCGCCGCCAGTGCGCTGACCGTGTCCACGCTGGTGGTGAGGTGACTGTCGCTGGCGCCGATCGCGCCCTCGGCCTGCAGGCGCAGGTTCGTGGCGGTCACGTTCATCTCGCTGCCTGCAGCGTTGATGATCGCACCGTTCCCAGACACCAGACTGACGTTGGTGGCCTGCACATTGCCCACCGTCAGATTGCCATCTGCCGCCAAACGCGCGCTGCTGCCGCTGGCGGTCACGTTGCTGTTGCCAGCCATCGTCAAAGCGCCCCCAACCGCATTGATGCTAATAGTACCTAAGCTGGCTGTGACTACATCTACGTTGGCACCCAGACTTATCCCCTCACCTGCGCGCAGCGTGATATCACCAGAGCCGCTGAGTATGTCCGCACCGGCATTAGCCGTCAGACTGCCCGCCGTAGCCTCAAGACGGACAGAGCCGCTGCCGTCCGCACTTACCGCTTGCCCCGCGTTCGTCGCGGTACCGTCATTGAGCACGATGTCGCCCAGGGTGGCCACCAGCACGATGTCACCATCGTCACCGGTAGTCAGATCGGATTGCAGGGCGTCGGCCACTTCCGTGGTGCTGGCATTAGCGTTGAAGTCACGCACCGTTACTGCCACAGAATCCACCGTCACGCCGTTGGCTTCGGTCACGAAGATCGAACCGGTCGCCGCCAGTGCGCTGACCGTGTCCACGCTGGTGGT